>JAKIML020000074.1 GCA_022702935.2 Bacillota bacterium
AACCTACCAGAGGCCTTTCAGATCTCATTTCTTTCATACTAAGTTAACAGAGCCTTTATCTTTATTATACATATATTTCCATTTATCATCATATCCACAATGTTATATTTTGTCAATATGTACTTGTTTTACCTGATTGCAGCAGAGGGCGCAAAAAAGAGTGCACCCTTTATAAAGTGCACTCTTGAAAGTATTCATCAAAAATACGTTATGTAATTCCTCAATGAATCAGATATCAGGCTAACCCCAACACCCTGGTCACCTTGCGTATATCCGGGTTCTGGCATTGCCCCAGAACAGTCTCCAGGATTCTCTGTCTCGCTGCTTCGCGGGTTAACTCAGTACTGAGCCAATCTGCGCCTGCCCAGTCCTCGATCCGTTCATAGGTATTGGACGGCCAGCCGTAGGGCTCACCCTGAGCATTGACCTTTCTTCGGTTGCCCGAAACAGTGATGTAATATTCCTGCTGGAGCAATTTTAAGGCCGTATCAATGGCCCCTGCCCCCTGCTTTTTAGTCACCCCCATGGCCCTTCGTATCTCATCGGTGCTCAGAGAGCTTCCCTCTGAAAACAGGCCATAGACCTTATATACCGTTTGCTTAATCTGACCATTCTCCCAGCGCTCCTCAAAGGATTCCTCCGGATGATAGGCCTTATAGAACACAGGGAACCACTTTTTCGTGATAAATCCCTTATGGCCGTTGAGCAAGCACCCAAAGGCCAGCCTTTTCTCCTGGGCAACCCTATCCTTCCACTGCCAGGGATCGGTCTCGGGATCCCCCGTATGCCATTGCTCCATTAAGGTTTGCTGATTTAGGCTTGTCCAACCGGGGATAATGTCCGAAAAGGCCATGAACCCTAAAGCTTCAACAGTATTGATAAAATCCTCATACGTTCTGATATGCCTCATTACACCGCTTCCTCTTCCCTGGCCCAGGCCTTGACCTGTTCTATCCGCAATCCCGGCGGATTATCTCCATGCTCCTTGTCCAGGAAGGAGAAGTAGTACAGGGTTTCACAGGGTAAATCTGAGCATTTTCCGCAATGCTGATGTCCCTTGTTCTGGCAGCATTGTGCCACCTTGCACTCCCCATAGAAGGGATGTCCGTTGGTCTGTACGCATCCGCCGCAGTTAAAGGGCACACGATAGGCGCATTCGCTGCACTTAAGTCCGCATCTTGATTCTACCATGACTCAACCACCTCAAGGTTTTTCTTCTATGGTAACAAACTGAACCGGACAACTATTTGTCATGTTCATAAGCCAATAAAATTTTTCGTGCGGCCTCGCAATGCTTTTCGACCATCTCGGAAGGGGACAAAACCTTTACCCTGTCTCCAAAACTCAGGATCCACGAAAGTATATATTCGGCATTGTCATAGCTTATGGTGGCCTTAAGCCTGCCATCAGCCTCTACCGTATAGGAGCTCGGGCCATACTCTTCAATGAGCAGATACTGGGCCGAAGGCTCAAACAAAAGAGTAACCTGATACCTGTCCTCAAAAGTTTGCCCCATTTTGCTCTCAGGCACAGGCCTTGGGCTGAAGCACTCCTCTGAAATCTGCAGATTCCATAGCCTGTTAAGCTTAAACAGTCTGAAATCCTGAGCCTCAAGGCAGAAGCCGAGGACATACCAACCGGCCCATTTATAGGTAATAAGGTAGGGCTCGACCCTACGAACTGATTTACCGCTGGAGGAATAATAGTCAAAGGAGACCAAATGCTTTTGGGTCAGGGCTTCCCTCAGCAAGGCGATCTTCTCTGAAAGGCTGGACTTGTAATGGGAGGCGAGATCAATGACCAGATCATCCCGCCCGGTATGGTTTTCGTCCGCGGGTGAGAGTTTCCTTATCAAGCGGTTTATCTTCTGGGCATCGGAGATGCTTCCCAGCCCTTTCAGCCCCGTAAGCACGTTTTGAAGCTCCTCAGCATTAAGGAGCCGAGAATCCAGATGGAATCCCTCGGCCAGACTGATACCCCCATCACCGCCCTGGGTGGTGACAATGGGTATACCGGCCATGCACAGATCCTCAATATCCCTTTGTATGGTCCTTCTGGACACTTCAAAACGCTCGGCCAGCTCGGGTGCTGTCATTTTTCCATTCTGCATGAGCAGGGTAAAAACTCCCACCAGCCGGTTAAGCTTCATATCAAACAGCCTCCAAAAAGCTGTATTGTGCCGTATAAAGGTTATAATAGGCTCCTCTCTTCTTCATGAGTTCTTCATGAGTTCCGGCTTCTATAATTCTACCCCTGTCAATATAGAAAATAACGGAGGCATTTTTGATGGTTGAAAGCCTGTGGGCAATGACAAAGGAGGTTCTCCCTTTCAAAAGGGTCTCCAGACCCTGCTGCAGCGCAAGCTCGGTCTTGGTGTCAATGCTTGAGGTGGCTTCATCCAGAATCAGAATCCGGGGATCGGCAAGCAGTGAGCGGGCAAAGGAGATCAACTGTCTCTGCCCCACCGACAGACGGGTTCCCCGTTCATTGACCTCGGTATAATAGCCATCCTTTAATGAACTGATGAACTCATGGGCACAAACAGCCTTGGCGGCGGCAATAACTTCCTCGTCGGTGGCATCCAGACGGCTGTACCGGATATTGTCCATGATGGTTCCCGAGAAGATAAAGGTATCCTGGAGCATGATGCCCATTTGCTTTCTTAAAGACTCCAGGGTAACCTGGCTGATATCAACATCGTCAATAAGCACTTTTCCGCTGTCCACATTATAAAAACGGGACAAAAGGTTAACCACTGTGGTTTTGCCCGCACCGGTGGGGCCAACAAGGGCTACAGTCTGACCTTTTTCAATGGTAAAGCTCATGTTTTTCAGAATGGGATAGCCATCATCATAGGAGAAGGTGACATTATCGAACACCACCTTGCCCTGAATGGTGGGCATTTCAGTGGCACTGGGCAGATTATCCACCTTGGGCACCTCATCAATGGTCTCGAATATGCGCTCCAAGTAGGCCATGGAGTTGATAAGGGCATTATAGAAGTTGCCCAGATTGATGATGGGCGTCCAGAATCGCCATATATAACCCACAAAGGCGACAAGAATACCCACCGATGCCCCGGTCCCCAAAAGGGAGATCCCAGCCACATAGACCAGGGACACTGCCCATACCGAGATATTTTCAATAATGGGCCACATGATAAAGATGGAACGGACATAAGCCATCCAGGTCTTCCGGTATTCAGTGCTCAATTCTCTGAAGATTTTGAAATTTTCCTCTTCCCGGGCAAAGGCCTGGGTCACCTTGATGCCACAGATACTCTCGTGAATATAGGCATTGAGATTGGACTGCTTTCTGGAAACCGCCTGGGTTCTTTTGCGCTGGATGCCCTTGACCAGGAAGATGGCGAGAACCAGCGGGGGAAGACCTGCCAGGCTCACCAGGGTCAGCCGTGGATCCAAAAAGAGCATATAGCCTATAATAACAAACAAGGTGAACAGGTCGGTTATCATGTTGACAAGGCCGTTGGACAAGAGATCGCTCAGTGAATTCACATAGTTGACCACCCTGACCAGGATCTTGCCATGGGGTCGTGAGTCATAATACTCAAAAGGAAGCTTCTGAAGTTTTCTAAATATATCGGAGCGGATGTCCCGTATAATGCTCTGTCCCACATCGGACATGATCACCAGTCGATGCCTGAAACACAGCGCAGTAATAATCAACGTCACCAGCAGCACAAATGCCAGCAGCACCAGACCGCTGATATTCTTCTGGGGGATGAAAACATCAATACCAACACTTAAAAGGTACGGGGTGGCCATACCCGCTATGCTGGACACGAGCATCAGGCCAACGGCCATCATCATCCTCTTTTTATAGGGCTGAACATAACCCAGGAGCCTTTTCATATGCTGCCTGTTAAATGGCGTGTCCAATTCCTCATCCACATCATATTTATTCCTGGCCATTCTAGCCCACCTCCTTGGATATAAAACTGTCGAAATCTCCGAATTGATTTTGGAACACGCTGTAATAATAGCCCTTCTGAGCCAACAGCTCATCATGGGTACCCTGCTCAATAATGCGTCCCTCATCAAGGACAAGAATCATATCGGCATTCTTTACCGATGAAATGCGATGAGCAATGATAAAGGTGGTCTTATCCCGATAATAGCTTTTCAGTGAGCTGTGAATCCTGTGCTCGGTCTCGGAGTCCACACTGGAGGTGGTATCGTCCAGAATCAGAATGGACGGATTTTTAAGAAGGGCTCGGGCCAGGGCAATACGCTGTTTTTGACCACCCGAGAGGCCTACGCCCCGCTCACCCACGATGGTATCATAGCCCTCCTCAAAGGTGCTGATAAACTCATGGGCTCCCGCCATCTGCGCCGCCCACTGGATCTGCTCCTCTGTGGCCCCGGGCACACCATAGGCGATATTCCCCTCAATGGTATCCGAGAACAGGAATACATCCTGCATGGCTGAGGCAATGCTTTCTCTTAAGAGCTTCAAATCCATCTGACGGATGTCGGTGCCGTCTATGTATATGGCGCCTTCGGTACAGTCATAAAAACGACAGATCAGGTTTAAAAGCGTGGATTTTCCCGCACCCGTAGGGCCGATAATGGCCACGGTCTGACCGGGCTCGGCGGTGAAGCTGATATCCTCAAGGACTTTTTCATCCCCATAGCTGAATCCCACATGACAAAATTCCACGCTTCCCCGGATGCGATCCTTTTGGACAGCATCCTCGTTGGGGGTGATTTTGGGCTCGCTCTCGAGCAGGCCCATCACCTTTTCGGCCGACGCAACAAACCTCTGGGTATCATTGATTAGCCACCCTACCATGCGCATGGGGTTATTAAGGGCCCATAAAAACCCGTTAAAGGTAACCAGCTCGCCTAAGGACATGGATCCATTAATGACCAGAATACCCCCTACCAGAATCATGGCCACCATAAGGGAGCTGGCCAGAGCGTCAATAATGGGCAGGAACTTGCTCCATACCTGGGCAGAGGCTACATTCTTCTCCCGATAAGCCTCATTCTCCCGCTCGAACTTTTCAATTTCATAGCCTTCCTTGGCAAAAGCCTTGACCACACGATTTCCGCTGATATTCTCCTGCACTACAGTGTTAAGCCTGGAAAACTGCTCACGAATGGCAAAGAAGGTTGGCTTTACTTCCTTGGCCAGCCTGACGGCAAAAAATCCGGTGACTGGTGTAATAGCAACCATAAAAAGAGCCAGCGGAGCATTGGTGATAAAGAGCATGGTCACGGCAAAGATGAAAATCGTAGCATTCTCAAAGACCATATAGATAACCCATGCGATAAAGTGACGCACCGCCTCCATATCGCCGGTCATCTTGGCCATGATATCGCCGGTTCTGTTCTTGTTGAAGAAATCAAAATCCAGGGTCTGAATCTTATTATAGATATCCTCTCGAATCT
This sequence comes from Bacillota bacterium, assembly GCA_022702935.2. GTDB lineage: Bacteria > Bacillota > Clostridia > DSM-8532 > DSM-8532 > DTU059. Next base: position 5,415 of record JAKIML020000074.1, read on the forward strand.
TCTTAAAAACCCCCTGGGACACGGTCTCAAAGATAAGCTGATAGGCGTATCTTCCCACTGATTTGACGAGTGTGGTAATGACCATGACTGCAATGATGGACCACAAAAGATGTGTCTGGGATGCTTCAATTACCTTATCCACTATCATCCCCGACATGAAGGGATTAACCATGGCCAGGCCCGAGGTTATCAGCACTAAGACAAGACCCAGCAGCATGATAAGGCCATAGGGGCGAATATACGTCCAAATCCACTTAAATGACATAGGAACTCCACCTTATCGCATAATGTGCATGACTTTAGTCAAAAGCTTAAACCAAATCCTCGGGTTTCACAATACGGAAAAACACCGATAGTTTTCGAAATCTTCCGATGAGTTTACGGACATACCAATATTTCTCGGTTGCCCCTGATGTCTAATTTATGTTACCTTATTATAGTGATATGACATTTATGGGGGTTATTAGATGGATGAGAGGAATAGCACGCGCCGTTTGCGCGCCCTGATGAATAGTGCGCAGAAGAAATACACAGAGATGAACAAAGGCAGCAAGCTGCTTTTGAAGATTGCACCCATCGTATTTTTCGCAGTTCTGGTACTTGCCCTTGCACTATTGGTTTTGTTCTATACGGGAGTCGTAAGGTTTGACAATCAGCTTGATATGGTAAGCTGGATGGTGTTGTATTCCTTCCGCTTCTGGGTGGTACTGGTTGCCGGAGCCCTCATCCTCGATATTCTCACCAAACGATGATAGCATGGGATGCCAGGGTTATAAAAAGGATATTGGATGTAAAAATCCAATATCCTTTTTTGTATAGAAACATTTCAAAATAATCCGATATGGTCTATTTCATTTCAATATAGTCCTTACTGGGTATCAATTCTATCCAGGTCTGACCCCGGTTTAAGGTAATGGGCTTGCCGTCCTGGGTGGTAAAGGTGGTTTGCGCATCACGCGCCGTCTTGGACCATTTGATGGGAATGGCTTTTCCGGCGGTTATGAACCAGCCCTCGCCCGAGCCGATGTTCTCCAGGTTTCTGCGGCCCTCAGGGTCTCCCGGTATGGGTGGAGCAGCCACCACCTGGACGATAATATTGGCTGTCAGCACCTGCTTGCCGGTGTTTCTTTCCATATGGGGCTGACCATTTCTGAATCGCTCATAGAGGCCTAAGTCGGCGTTATAAACGAAGCCGCTGGTATTGCCTCCCTTGGATGCAAACTTCACAAATACATCCACGGCTGATACGCCGTCCTGAGGAATCATGAACTGCTCCTCATATGTAAACGGAAAAGGTTTCTGGGGCTCGGTACGGTATTTGAGGGTCTCAATCTGCTTATTGACGCGTTCGCCAGAGGTATAGGAATCCTGCCAGTTGCTGCGGTCATTGGTGAGATCCCAAAAGGCGGCGCCGTTGACCAGACCGTTGATATTCTGTATCTTGAGCTTGGCAATATCCTTTCTGGCATACTCGCTCCAGCCAAAATGGGTATACACCGCATCATATTCTAAAGCGTAATCCAGAAAGTAATGCCGGGAACTTCTGACGGGGCCGATCATCTCAGGCATGGTGTCCCAGAAGAAGGCCATGAAGCGGGTAATGTTATATTCAACCAGCATCTCGTAGACAATCTGGGCCTGGCTGATTCCGCCCTGGGGCAGTACCCTGTCTCCCTGATTGTCGATCATCACCGACACGGGTCTGGTTTTGGGATTGGGAACGACAAAATCGGGATTAAAAATGGGTGGTTCAGTAGGTGTGGGTTCAGGTTCGGGTTCGGGAGTTGCTTCTGGTGTGGCCACCGGTGTTTCTGTAGCCGTGGAAACTTGCTTTCCCTCATTGTTGCAGCCGGGAATAAAGAGCAGCACTGACACAATCAGCAGCGTAAGTAGGGTTTTCTTGAGCATAACCCGATATTCACCTCATTTTCTTTCGTAAAATTAAGTGGTATCCCCCGTTACTTTACAATCAAACAAGGGGAGCCGTGCTCCCCCCTGTTTTCAAGACACATGGAATTATTCCAGTTCATCCTCGTCTTCATCATATTCTGCATCGATTTGCTCCTGGAATGCTTCAAAGGCCTTTTCAAGCTCTTCGTCATCTTCAACAGGAACCAGGTACTCTTCGTCGCCGTCCTTCTCGATCTTCATGATGATAACCTCGGATCCGCATTCATCATCATCGCAATCGCAAGAATCACAGCTATGGCCTTCCTCATCAACGGGAAGCAGTACCACATACTCGCTGTCATCCACTAAAACAGTATCAAGATACTCACACTTGATGCTATCTCCATCTTCCCCGGTCAATTCGATGATTTCATTTTCGTAATCCATCGCTCTACTCCTTTCTGTACCTCAAGGATCTAGCTCTTTGAATCCAGATAACCTTGAAGAATAAAGGCAGCCGCCATTTGGTCAATTCTGCCCTTTTGATTTTTTGCACAAATACCCATATCATGCATGGTTCTTTGTGCCATTACAGTGGTCAGCCGTTCATCCCAAGTCTTAATGTCGGTGTTTGGCAGTTCGTTTTCCAAGAGCTTGATAAACTCTCTTGTTTTCAGCTCCCGCTCCCCCACCGAACCGTCCATATTCCTTGGAATTCCAACCACAATGGCTTCACACCCCAAGGTATCCACGAGCTCTTTGATCCTTTGTATTGGCTTTGAGATGTCGTTCCTCCATCTTATTGTCTCCAACATCTGCGCTGTCAAACCCAATGGATCCGAAACTGCAACACCTATTCTGGCATCACCATAGTCGATACATAATATGCGCATAAAATGCTCCATTTATAGCTTTTTTACTTTTAAAACGCAGTTTGCATCATGCTTATTCCTTGCGTTAACGTAAAAAAGCAGGGATGTTGCATCCCTGCCCTTAATCATAACCTAATTACTCAGAAATTGCAAGGCTACAGAAATTCTACCATGGATTTTTCCCACATTTCAGGCGCCTCATAGCCCAACAGGTTGACTACCGTTGCTGCGATATTGGCAAGGCCGAAATCCCCCTGCTTCAGCTTGTATTTCCCTGCGTTGACAGGGTCATAAATGATGAAAGGAACCTTATTGAGGGTATGGCTGGTCTTGGCCTTATACTTGCCGTTTCCATCCTGCTTAGCCTTGCCGGTCTTCTTGTCAACCTCATACATTTCATCGGCATTGCCGTGGTCGGCGGTCACAATCAACATGCCGCCCAGCTTTTCGATGACGGGAATCAGTCTTCCGAGGCAGAGGTCAACGGTTTCCACCGCGATCTTTGCAGCCTGATAGCTTCCGGTATGGCCTACCATATCCCCGTTGGCAAGGTTCATACGCGCAAACTTAAAGTTGCCCGTGCTCAGCATCTCAATCATCTTATCGGTGATCTCAGCCGCCTTCATCCAGGGCCTCTGCTCAAAGGGAATAATATCGGAAGGAACCTCCACATAGGTCTCGAGGATTTCATCAAACTTACCCGAGTTGTTGCCGTTCCAGAAATAGGTCACATGTCCGAACTTCTGAGTCTCAGAAATGGCCAACTGAGTAACACCTGTCTTGGCCAGATACTCGCCCATGGTATTCTTGATGGACGGAGGATCTACAAGATATCTGGAAGGAATATGCAGGTCTCCGTCATATTCCAGCATACCTGCGTAAGTAACCTGGGGCCATCTCTTTCTGTCAAAGCACTTGAAGCCAGGGTCCTCAAAAGCCTTGGAAATCTCAATGGCACGGTCGCCGCGGAAGTTGAAGAAGATAACACTGTCTCCGTCCTCAATGGTTCCCACGGGCTTACCGTTTTCACCAATGACAAAGGCAGGAAGATCCTGGTCAATGGCTTTGGTTTCATTTCTCAAGGTCTCAATGGCCTGCTGAGCAGAGTCAAACAGACGGCCTTCGCCCAGAACGTGGGTGTACCAGCCGCGCTCGACCATACTCCAGTTCGCCTCATAACGGTCCATGGTGATGAACATACGCCCGCCGCCGCTGGCGATCTTTGCATCGAAGGTTGAATCGTTCAATTCAGCCAGGAAGGCCTCAAAGGGGATCACATATTCGAGGGCCGAGGTTTCGCCTACATCGCGGCCGTCCAGAAGGATGTGAACACGAACCTGCTTGATGCCTTCTTTCTTGGCCTGAACAATCATGGCCTTCAGGTGATCGATGTGGGAATGCACATTACCGTCACTGAAGAGACCGATAAAATGCAATGTGGAATCCTTGGACAGACAATTCTGACGGATTTCAGTCCAGCCCTTGCCCTGGAACATAGCACCGGTTTCAATGGCATGGGTAACCAGCTTAGCGCCCTGAGCAAAGATCTGACCGGCACCAATGGCGTTGTGTCCTACCTCCGAGTTACCCATATCATCGTCGCTGGGCAGACCTACAGCGGTTCCATGGGCTTTTAAGAGGGTGTTGGGGCATTCTTTCAAAAGTTTATCGAGATTTGGTTTATAGGCATTGTAAACGGCATTGCCTTCGGTGACATCCGTTATGCCTATCCCGTCCATAACAACAAGGAGAACGGGACCCTCACAGGGTTTATAGCCGTTTTTTTTGAGCATAGTTTTCCTTACCTTTCTATGTTGGTAAAATGGCGCAAAGCCCTCCGATAAAGTCAGTACCGGAGGGCAGTGCTTATTTCATTGCTTTATGCATCATGCTTGACGATTTGCTCGAAAGCATCCAACTTAAGGCTGGCACCACCAACCAGGCCACCGTCGATATTGGGCATGGCAAAGAGCGCTTTGGCATTTCCGGCATTAACGCTTCCGCCGTAAAGGATTCTGGTCTTTTCAGCCACATCATTGCCATAGAGCTCTACGAGAAGCTGACGAATGATGGCGCAGACCTCCTCGGCCTGTTCGTCGGTCGCGGTCTTGCCCGTACCGATAGCCCAGATGGGCTCATAAGCGATAACCAGCTTGGAAACCTCTTCAGCACTTAAGCCAAGGAGAGCAACCTTGATTTGATAGCGTACATGCTCAGCAGTAACGCCCTGCTCTCTTTGGATCAGGGACTCACCGCAGCAGATGATGGGAATCATTCCTGCATCCAGTATAGCCCGTGCCTTCTTATTAATCATTTCATTGGTCTCGCCAAAATATTCACGTCTCTCGGAGTGACCGATGATGACATAGTCCACGCCCAGCTCCTTGAGCATTGCGCAGGATACCTCACCGGTATATGCGCCGTTAGCTTCCCAATGCACATTCTGTGCGGCAACCTTGATGTTGGAGCCCTTTGCAGCCTCAACAACACCGGGAATGCTCACGAAAGGTACACCGACAACCACTTCGGAATTAGCGCCTGCGACAAGACCCTTCAAACCATTGACAAATTCAACGGCTTCTTTGGGAGTTTTATTCATCTTCCAGTTTCCTGCCGCCATGATTACACGTTTTGACATCCTTTTTTCCGTCCTTTCAACTCTCTATTTTATGACTACAGTTCATTACTTCTTTTCATTGAGTACGGCAATACCGGGAAGCTCCTTGCCTTCAAGGAATTCGAGGGAAGCGCCGCCACCGGTTGAAATATGTGTAATCTTATCGGCGAAACCAAGCTGTTCAACAGCAGCCGCGGAGTCACCGCCGCCCACGATGGAGATGGCACCGGAATTAGCCAGAGCTTCAGCGATCTTCTTGGTACCTACTGCAAACCTCTCCATTTCGAATACGCCCATAGGTCCGTTCCAAACAACGGTCTTGGCGCCTGCAATGGCATCGGAAAACAGCTTAATGGTCTCAGGTCCGATATCAAGACCCATCCAGCCCTCGGGAATGGCATCGGATTTAACCACCTGGGACTCGGTATCAGCCTTGAATTCCTTACCTACAACATTATCAATGGGCAGAAGCAGCTTAACGCCCTTGTCCTTGGCCTTGGCAAGGAGGCTGTTGGCCAGATCCAGCTTATCCAGCTCGCAGAGAGAGTTACCAACATCGTGGCCCTGAGCCTTAATGAAGGTGTAAGCCATACCACCGCCAATAATGAGGGTGTCCACTTTATCAATCAGGTTTTCAATAACGCTAATCTTATCGGATACCTTGGCACCGCCGAGAATAGCCACGAAGGGTCTTTCAGGGTTATCCAGGGCCTTGCCCATAAAGTCAAGCTCCTTCTTGATCAAAAAGCCGCAAGCAGAGGGCAGGTAATCAGCCAGTCCTGCAGTAGAAGCATGGGCTCTGTGAGCGGTTCCGAAAGCGTCATTAACATAGATATCAGCAAGACTTGCCAGCTCTTTTGCAAAAGCAGGATCGTTCTTTTCCTCTTCCTTATGGAAGCGAACATTTTCGAGCATGAGGATTTCGCCTTCCTTAAGGGCTGCAGCCTTGGCCTTGGCATCCTCACCAATGACATCGGAAGCTAAAATAACCTCTTTGCCTAAGAGCTCACTTAAACGCTTAGCAGCAGGCTTCATGCTGTACTTGGCTTCAGGTCCGTTCTTGGGTCTTCCAAGGTGGGAAACGAGAATCAGCTTTCCGCCGTTATCAATGATATGACGGATGGTGGGGAGTGCTCCTCTAATTCTGTTATCATCAGTTACATTGCCTTCTGCATCCAGCGGCACGTTAAAGTCAACACGTGCAATAACGCGCTTGCCTTTAAGGTCAAGGTCAGCTACTGTCATTTTGTTCTTCATGCTCATGGAATACACAACTCCTTTTTGAGTGATTTAATATACTGTATACATAAATTTCTATTAACTTTTATATTTTACCTTATTTCTTGAATAACTTTCAACCTATAGCCCTCTATTGTATGAATTTTATTTATATGGATGGGCTTTGATTTACCAGGGCTTAAAGCAGGCTTATCAACTAAAAGGAGCAGCTTCAAATGAAACCGCTCCTTTACATCAAAGTTATTCAAATGAAATTACTTGTTATCAACGGTTGCCATATAGGAGATGAGGTCGATCAGCTTATTGGAATAACCCCATTCGTTGTCATACCAGGAAACAAGCTTAACGAAGTTGCTGTTAAGAGAGATACCAGCCTTGGCATCGAAGATGGAGGTACGAGCATCGTGGATGAAGTCGGAAGAAACAACATCATCCTCAGTGTATCCGAGGATACCCTTCAGCTCGTTCTCGGAAGCATCCTTAATAGCCTTGCAGATTTCCTCGTAGGTAGCAGCCTTCTCAAGACGGCAGGTCAGGTCAACAACAGAAACGTCCAGAGTAGGAACTCTGAATGCCATACCGGTGAGTTTACCATTCAATTCAGGAATAACCTTACCAACGGCCTTAGCAGCACCGGTGGAAGAAGGAATGATATTACCAGCAGCAGCACGTCCGCCTCTCCAGTCCTTCTTGGAGGGACCGTCAACGGTCTTCTGGGTAGCAGTGGTAGCATGAACGGTGGTCATAAGACCTTCAACGATACCGAACTTCTCATGGATAACCTTAGCAAGAGGAGCAAGACAGTTGGTGGTACAAGAAGCATTGGATACGATATCCATGTCCTTGGTGTAGGTGGTGTGGTTAACACCCATAACGAACATAGGAGCATCCTTGGAAGGAGCAGAAATTACAACCTTCTTAGCGCCAGCCTGGAGGTGTACCTTTGCCTTCTCGGAATCTGTGAACAGACCGGTGGACTCGATTACATATTCAGCGCCGCATTCCTTCCACGGAATTTCCTCGGGCTTCATGCAAGCGTAAACGTTGATTGCGTTACCATTAACAACGAACTTACCATCCTTGATTTCGATGGTGCCATCGAACTTGCCATGAACGCTATCATACTGAAGCATATACTTCATGTAATCGAGGTCGATGAAAGGATCGTTGATACCTACTACTTGAACATTGGGGTTGTTAACAGCAGCCCTGAAAGCAAGGCGGCCAATTCTACCAAACCCGTTAATACCAATTTTTACTGCCATGGTTTAAACCTCCTGGAAATAATATTTGAAATTTGTTAACAAGTTCACAAAATTCACAGAGTATTTTAACCTATTTGATTCGTATTTTCAAGGGACTTTATAAATTTTTGTCCATTATACGGAAAAGATTTATTGCGAAAGGAATGTTTTCGTCAATTTCGTGTACCAGATTTTTCTACTGCTGAAATAAGCTATCTTATAGCCCTTTGGCGCATGCTTTCATACAGCAGAATTGATGCTGCAGAGGAGGCATTAAGGGATTCGGCCCTTCCCTCCATGGGAATCATAATTCGACAGTCAGCCATTGACAAAAGCGTCTCGGTCAGGCCATTGCCTTCGTTGCCTATAGCCAGGGCAAGGTTCTCGCGAAGATCTGCCTCCCAGCAGGGAACGGCGTCCCGGGGATGGGCGGCCATGACCCTGATTCCCTTTGACTGAAGGCTCCTTAAGGCCTCATAAAGATTGTCGGGAATCACAACGGGCACCCGGAATAAAGAGCCCATGGTAGATCGGACCACTTTAGGATTATAGGGATCCACGCTGTCCCTGGATAGAATGATGCCATCAAAACCGCAGGCATCGGCAGACCGGATGATGGTTCCCAGGTTACCGGGATCCTGCAGATTCTCAAGCACCATAATGCGGGAATGCCCTGAAAGGACGGCTTCCATGCCATAATGGGGTATGTCCACCACAGCCATAATGCCTTGAGGGGTCTGGGTTTCACTGACACGGGCAAAGAGCTCGTCGGGCAGCGCATATACCCGGCTGGCTTTTCCGGCGGCTTTTTCCAATAGCTTGGGGGACTTTTCAGCAAAGGTATCGGCGACTACAAAGCATCGAATAGAAGCACCGGAGCCAAGGGCATCTTCAATGAGTCTTGTCCCCTCCAGCAGGAAGGCTCCCAGATTCCTTCTGCCCTTCTTGTCATGGAGGCTTTTAATCTCCTTAATAAATGGGTTGGATGCGGAAGTTATTCTTATGGTTTCAGCCAACAAAAGCACCTTCCTCATGCAAAGATAGTAATAAAGTCCCACACCGTTAAGTATGGGACTTTTCTATGATTGAACGATAATTATTTTACCTTCTCAACCAGCATTTTGAAGCCTGCAGGATCATTCACAGCCATGTCGGCAAGAACCTTTCTGTTCAAGGTGATCCCTGACTTCTTCAAAGCATTCATAAACTTGCTGTAGGACAAACCGTTCATACGAGCGGCAGCGTTGATACGAGCAATCCAGAGCTTTCTGAATTCACGCTTCTTTTGTTTTCTGTCTCTGAATGCATAGTTAAGAGACTTCATTACCGCTTGATTAGCGACTCTGTAAAGCTTGCTCTTAGCACCAAAATAGCCCTTCGCAAGCTTGAGGATCTTTTTATGTCTTGCGCGTGTGCGCACACCACCTTTAACTCGGGACATGATCTAACACCTCTCTCTTTTCTTTACTTATGCGTAGGGCAGCATCTGCTTGATGGTAGCTGCATTGGCATCAGATGCTAATGCGCCTTTACGAAGATTTCTTTTTCTCTTTGTCGATTTCTTTGTAAGGATATGATTTTTATATCCCTGGGTTCTCTTGACCTTACCTGTAGCAGTAAGCTTGAATCTTTTCTTGGAACCGCTGTGGCTCTTTAGCTTTGACATATGTCCAACCTCCCTTAGTCCTATTTTTTATGGGGCGCCAATACCATGGACATGGTTCTGCCCTCCATGATTGGCGGCTTTTCTACCTTTCCATATTCCTTGACGGCTTCCGCAAACTTTTCCAAAACTTCTTTACCCATAGTAGCATAGGAGATTTCACGGCCTCTGAAGCGGATGGAAACCTTCACCTTATCGCCATCTTCAAGGAATTTAATGGCGTTCTTAGCCTTGAAGCCAAAGTCGTGCTCCTCAATCTTAGCTGAGAGTCGCAGTTCCTTCACTTCAATAACTGTCTGCTTCTTCTTTGCTTCCTTTTCCCTCTTGTTTTGCTCATACAGGAACTTACCGTAGTCCATTATCTTGCAAACAGGCGGGTTTGCATTTGGAGATATCTTAACCAGATCCAATTCCCTTTCATTTGCTTTAAGCTGAGCCTCTCTGGCTGAGACGATGCCAATCATGGTACCGTCTACGTCAATCAAACGCACTTCCTTGTCTCGAATTGCCGAATTGATTTGTGTCTGGTCCTTACTAATAAAAAACACCTCCGAAATTAAATAAACAGGCAAAGCTTGCACTCCACCTGTTTCATACGCCAACAAACGAATCTTTAAAGACCTCGCTATTGACCCGCCAGCGCTTGCTGAACAAGGTGAGAAGCATGGCTTCTGCTTGATTACCTCATATACTATACAATAGGTTGTTAGGGTTGTCAATAGGCTTTTCTTTGTAATATTTCACGCTTTAGAGGTCCTGTTAACCATTAATGGCCCGGGCTAGCTTGTCGATATTCTCCAATATCATCTGAGGTTGTTGTTTTCCCTCTTCTTCAGCGGCCTTAGCAACCATTTTAGTAATCAGCCTATGTAAAAACTTCATCTTACTGATATCCATTTTGCCTCCAAAGCATTCAGCGGCTATGGCCTTATTTAAAAGGGACTTAGGCATATTAGCCTCAAGATGCTTTTGAGCCATTTCCGGAAATCCGCAGCAGACGAAAAAGGCCACACGCTTGCTTTGAAGTGCCTGTTCATGCTCATTGACCCATGCCTTTAAGTGCTTATCCATCTGTCCCATATATACCGGACTTCCCAGAATTATGGTATCGTAGGCATTGAGCTCAACGCCCGCGGCCTGGCTGACATTCACGCAATCGGTGGGGGCATTAAGCTTTTTCTTTAATTCATTGGCGCAGAATTCTGTGCATCCATAGGTTGTCCCGTAAAGTATAAGATTTTTCATGCTTCATCCTCCTCATGTATAGAATTGTCAAGAAGACTTAAATTCTCACTAATTTTCTGAAGGCCTTTGCTGATAAGAGATAGCTCATCATCAGTTAAACCCTTATATATATCATTGATAAACTGGTTGGCCTGTTCATCCCTGCTCTGCCAGAAGGCATGGCTTTTCTCTGTGAGCTGGAGTCTTATGGCCCGCCTATCCTTCTTGTCCCGCTCGTAGCGCAGAAAACCTTTCTGCGCAAGCTTGTCGGCAAGCTGCTTCACATTCTGGTGGGAATATTCCATGGTATCAGCAAGCTGGTTAAGGGTTGGCGGCTTGTCAAAGAAATGCTGCAGGACGACCGATAAATACCATTGCTTTGACGTCATGTCATAGGGCGATAAATCTCTGTCCATCAGTCTTTGAAGTTTATTGGACATGTTAAAAAGCAAGCCAAATATCATCTGCTTATCATTAAAGATATCCGGAATCTTCTGCAATGCGCTTATCCCTCCAACAATCACTTAGGTAACATATTACACTTTTAAGTAATATATTACATATTTCTAACATTGTCAATCATAAAAAATAAGACAGTCTCATTCAGTTCCAGACTGTCTCAATAAATCTAACTGCAGTTTTTATTGTAATGAATACGGAGGTTAGGGGCTTTAGCCAATAAAAAGGCAGCCCCTGGTTTTTCAGTGACTGCCCGCTTTTGATTAATATCCGGTTACTCTTTCAGACCAATGATTTGGCGGCTTTCCACCGGAATAATGTTCCCCTCAATATCCACCACCTCTGTCACATCGCTCATCCTCTGGAAGAAGGCAGCCGCTGCGGCGCGCGTGAGAGGAAGATCCTTGCCATAGGTCTCAATGGTCTTTTTGGTGGCCGAAGTACCATTGGAGAAATTATTGATATACATAAAGATAATTGCTTCTTCCAGGCTATAGTCCAGTCCATAAACCGCAGCTATAATCTGGGCTATCTGGCCCCGGTTAAGACGCTTGTCGTAGGCCGAAGGATCGGTATAGCCCTGGAAGGGCAAATGATAGGGTGCCAAAGCTTGATAGAAGGCTTCGGCATAATGGGACCCTGCAGTGTCTTCATGATAGGGAACATTGCCATAGCGTGCCAGCATGATGGCAATCTGCGCCTCGGACAAGTTGTCCTCGGGTCCAAACCTTCCGCCGTACCCAGTGACGATGCCATGATCATAGGCCCACTTGATAGCATCCTCATGGAGATAGCCAAAGAGGACATCGGTAAATGGGGTCTTTCCCTTCAAAATGGTACTGGAGGGTAGCTTGACTTTCAAGGGAACAGGCGTGGGCTTAGTGATAATCCCTTCGGTTCCAAAAGGATTGCAGGAACCCATTCGGTAGCTTGATAGCCCCCAATACCATAAGGAGCCATCCTTTTTCGTGACGTAAATGTTATAGGCTCCTAATACCACATCCGCTGTATCATCCATGTATTTCTTGGGTTTTGCAACGATTTCCGGTTTGGTTTTGTTCACTTCACCGAAAAGCGGACCCCAAAGCCATAGACTGCCATCCTCTTTGATAGCGGCTGTGTTGACCCAGTCGGCATGTACTGTGGCCACATTATCCATTACCTTTACCGGTGTTTCAACATAATCCTGACTCACTTTACCGTTGCCGATCTGGCCGTAACTGTTGGACCCCCATGTCCACAGGCTCTTATCGGCCTTGATGGCCGCAGCATGCATGCTGCCGGCCGAAACATAGATGGCCCCATCCATCACTTTTGTAATAACATATTTAAATTCTGGGTTTTTGGGGTCATAGCGGAATACCCAATCCCACACACTCCCGTCTCTTTTTAAAGCCACAGTATGAGAACCCGATATGGAGACCATGATCACATCATCCATCATCTTTTTGGGTTTTGGGCATATCTCACGAGTCCCGTCACCGAGCTCACCATCGGTGTTTACACCCCACATATACAAGCTGCCATCAGCGGTGACATAGGCGCACATATCATTGCCGCATGCAGCAGAGACAACATTATCGGCTATCTTTGTCAGTTCCCAGATATCACGGCCTTCCCGATAAGGTTCGATGGGGTTGGCCCCCTGAAACCAAAGACTGCCGTCATCCATAATATACATCCAGCATAAGAGACCTGCAGCAATGGACCGAACCTTTCCATCATTCCTCACCTTAACCGGAGTTGTGGGTGTTTTAACATCAAAAAGCCCTAAGTCCCGTCCCCATTTGATAATGTCCTCGCCCCATCCCCAAAGCGTACCATCCTCATGAACAGCAATCACAAACCCGTTGGCATTGCTCAGTGTCTGATAGTATACCTTGTTAAGATAAAGCCTCTCAGCCGTGGATGATGTCTGAAAAATGATTAAAAAAGACAGAACCATGGTCAGTAGGACCGTATTTTTAGATGAAACTCTGCGAAAATGATGATTTTTCATAATACACAAGATTCCTCCTCCAACAAGCGCTATGCAACGCCCCTAATAGAAATTGTATTATATATTGATAAATTTTTCTATAAATTACGATTAAAGTATCAAAATAAGGCATCATAAGACAGTTTCAGTCGCAGATGATTGTATGAAAAAACCAGCTCCTTGATTAGAGCTGGTTTTTGTGTCTCTTTATGAATACTGGTCATGTATCTCCAATGAAATAGAGCATGGCATTATTACTCCTGCACACCCTTTATTTGACCACGACGCTTTCTGATATAGAGCAGTGATACCAGGGCCAGCGCAATAAGCTGTGCAATCAATGAACGTGCAATCTGCAGCTCGTCAATACCTGAATCGGTTTTGATGTGCAGCACATTGATAATGGTGTTGTTGAAAAAATGATCAGCCAGACTAAACCATATGAGACCCGTCATTTCAAAGAGCATTCCCCACATAAGGGCTATGGTTCCCGACAGAATAATATAGCCCAAGCTGTAAACAAGCATGTTCTGGAGCGTCATGTTTCCATCGGCCCAGCTTCGTATAGGCATGACAATATGCCATAGGCCGAAAAGCAAACCCGCCCCTGCATTGGCTATGGCAAAGCTCCTGTCTCAAAATTCAAATCTCCCTGATCCTGATTTTTAATAGCCCTTTAAGCGAATATTTCAGCTTAATCACAGACATTCTAAACAGACGTTACGTTAAGAAAAAACTACCCCTAGAAACATCACGTATATTATACAACAGCAGGCGCAATTTTCCAGAAATAATTCGGCATCCTCCTTACGGAAATAAGGACGATTAATGAAAAGCACACATATCAGCGGATGAACCAACATATGTGCTTACTTTAAATACTATATATTAAACTGACAGCAAAATCCCATCAATCCAGGAAATCCTTGAGCTTCTTGCTGCGGCTGGGATGACGGAGCTTACGAAGAGCCTTGGCTTCAATCTGACGGATTCTTTCACGGGTGACATTAAACTCCCGTCCCACTTCTTCAAGGGTGCGGGCCCGGCCATCGTCAAGACCGAAGCGCAGGCGCAATACCTTTTCTTCACGTGGGGTCAGGGTATCCAGCACATCAATGAGCTGCTCCTTCAGCAGGGTAAAGGCTGCTGATTCGGCAGGCGCCGGTGCGTCATCATCGGGAATGAAGTCTCCTAAATGGCTGTCCTCTTCTTCACCGATAGGTGTTTCCAGCGATACAGGCTCCTGGGAGATCTTCATAATATCCCTGACCTTGTCCTCGCTCATGCCCATTTCCTTGGCAATCTCCTCAGGGGTGGGATCCCGGCCTAGTTCCTGAAGAAGCTGTCTGGAAACGCGAATTAATTTATTAATGGTCTCCACCATATGAACGGGAATACGGATGGTTCTGGCCTGATCAGCAATGGCTCTGGTAATGGCCTGTCTAATCCACCAGGTGGCATAGGTGCTGAATTTAAAGCCCTTTCGGAAGTCAAACTTCTCAACGGCTTTAATAAGGCCCAGATTTCCTTCCTGAATCAGATCCAGGAAGAGCATGCCCCTGCCCACATAACGCTTAGCAATGCTGACCACAAGGCGCAGATTGGCCTCGGCCAGGCGTTTTTTGGCCTCCTCATCGCCCTGCTCCATTTTTTTAGCCAGTTCAATTTCCTCATCAGAAGACAGAAGAGGCACCTTGCCTATTTCCTTCAGATACATTCTGACAGGATCATCGATGCTGATCCCTTCAGGAATGGTAATGTCAATGTCCTCTTCCTCAATATCATCAATGAACTGAAGATCCTCAAAATCTTCCTCTATATTCTCAGCAACAATTTCGACACCCATTTTTTCAAGGGCTTCATAAACCTTTTCAATCTGATCGGGAGAAATGTCCACACGCTCAAAGGCATCCTCAATCTCACGATAAGTGAGCATGCCTTTCTCCCTGCCTTCCTCGGCAAGCTCCCTCAGGATATTCTTTGGATCCTTGCCTCCGTCCTTGGCATTTGACTTATTTTCCTCAGCTTTGGTTTCACGATTTTCCCCAGCATCAGATACACTATCAGCCTTCTTCACTGAGATCACTTCTTGATCCTCAGGCTGCAGCTTTTCGGTTTTCTTACCCTTTGTTGTACCGGCATTTCTCTTTTTCATTTCTGCCATTTTCTCTTACTCCACCCCTCGGTTTTTTTGCAGTTTTCAGGTCATCTTTCTGAGCTCTGCAATACGCTCGGCCCTTCTACTGAATTCTAACCCCAATTCCTGCCTTCTAACACCATCTTGTTCATTCTTAATTCTTTCAATGGTCTGTTTTTGTATCTCTTCCAGCTTTAACAGCTCCAGCTTGTTGAGAAGCTGTGTTAAAGCCTTTTCTACATCCTCAAGTTCACACTTGGTTTCCGAAATATGCACAAGGTAGGAGGCTACCCCGGGCTCAACTTCACTAAGAAGCTCGGCCAGCATGCAGCTTTTATTGTTCTCCAGCTTATCATAAAGCTTCTCGGCTACCCTTCTGGCTCCCGGATCGGTGAACTGTGTAAGGTCATAGGCCTTCAAAACCTTAGAATACAACCGGTTCTCCAAGCAAAGCATGACTAATAGCATGTATTCCAATTCACCGTATCGTTGTTCAACCTGCGGTAAACTGAAGGAGGATTGAGTCCCTCTCCGCTCAGGAGATTTATTGGGTTTTCTCTGGTTCGCCTGATTCTTTCTCATCCGTTTATTAATCTCGCTTTGAAGCGACTCCAGGGAAATCCCATATTGCTCGGCATAGCTTTTTGCATACAATTCGCGTTCGATACTGTTGTCATGATTGGCCAGAATATCAGCAACACTATTGAGTAGTTTTAGTTTATCTTCAACAGTATCCAGATTATTCATGCCCTTCTGGACTCTAATCTTGTAGTCTAGCAGGGATATTGCCCTATCCACAAGGTTTTTAAACTTTTCCGGCCCGTTATTTCTTATATATTCATCGGGATCCTTGCCTTGGGGGATCATCAGGACCCTCACCTGGCATCCGGCCTCCTCCAGAATATCCAGTCCTCTAAGCGTGGCTGCCTGACCGGCTGAGTCGGTATCGTAGGCAATAATCACCTCATCGGCATACTTTTTAAGAATCCAGGCCTGCATTTGTGTCAAGGCTGTTCCCAATGAAGCTACCGCATAATCTATACCCGCCTGATGAAGGGATATGACATCCATGTATCCTTCCACAATGAGCAATTTCTTGCTTGAGCTCTGTCTGGCATAATTGAGACCGTAAAGTTCCCGGCTCTTGTTATAGACAGGCGAATCCGGCGAATTCATGTATTTGGGCTGGGATTGGTCCATGACACGACCACCAAAGCCTATGATATTTCCCCGAATATCAAAGATGGGAAACATGATGCGGCCATGGAACCTATCAATCAATTCACCGTTTTTTGATTTTATGGAAAGCCCTGACGTTAAAAGAAGTTCTGCTGGAACCCCCTTATTGAGAAAATGATGGGACAGCTCGCTCCAACCAGAGGGCGATAAACCCAAACCGAACTGGCGAATGGTTTTTTCGGTCAAACCACGCCTTTTCAAGTAGCCTTGTGCTTCCCTTCCCTCCTTACCGGCTAGGCATGAAAAAAAGAATCGCGCTGCCTCTTTGTTAAGTTCCAGCAATTCTTTTCGCTTATTGGCTTTTTCCCTTTCACCTTGGTCATCGGGCTCGGGCAACGTGATTCCTGCTCTGTCCGCAAGATGCTTCAATGCCTCTAAAAAATCCAGATGCTCAATGTTCATAACGAATTGAATCACGCTTCCGCCCTTATTGCAGCCAAAGCAATAAAAAAACTGCTTGGCAGGTTCAACACTGAAGGAAGGTGTCTTTTCATTATGAAAGGGGCAAAGGCCAAAATATCTTCTGCCTTTTCGCTCAAGCTTCACATACTGAGACACAACGTCAACAATGTCATTGCGCAGTCTCACTTCTTCTATGAGCTCATCAGGATAATACATATGGTAACCTCATAAACTTTATTATTCGACAGATTGCCCCGTTTTCCTTCTCAGGCGGTAAATATTTTAGCACAGAAATCACGGTTTTCAAAACATAGATTTTATGCGCTCTTTAGGGCTTTAACTCAGCCACGAGACAGGAACAAACAGTTCCTGGAACTTCCGAACCGCATAGCGATCGGTCATGCCGGCAATATAGTCCAGAACCACCCGCTCCACTCCATCAATGTCTATATACGCCTGGAAGTCACGAGGGAGAAGCTGCGGCTTATTCATGAGATACAAAAACAACTCCCGGATCATGTGCTCGGCCTTTGACTCCTCTTTCTTGGCAATGGAGCCCACATACACATTCTCAAACATGAAGTTTCTCAGGTAGTTGGTGGCTTCCTGAAAGTCTCTGCTCATCCGGATGCACTGACCATCCTGACTATTCTTAATAATATTGACAATCATATTATTAATGCGCTTGGACGACGTATTTCCTAGAACCTCGGAGCAATCCCTGGGGATGTCCTTTTCAGTGATAATGCCGCCGCGAATGGCGTCTTCAATGTCATGATTGATATAGGCAATCTTGTCGGCATAACGGACGATTTGCCCTTCCAGGGTCGTGGGGATGGAATTGCCGGTATGGCCTCGGATACCTTCACGGACCTCCCAGGTCAGGTTCAGCCCTTGCCGATCCTTTTCCAGCACCTCAACCACCCGTACACTCTGCTCATTATGCTTAAAGCCGAAGGAGCAGACATCGTCCAAAACCCTCTCGCCTGCGTGTCCAAAGGGTGTATGACCTAAGTCATGGCCCAGGGCTATGGCCTCGGTTAAGTCTTCATTGAGTCTTAGCCCCCTGGCCAATGTCCGAGCAATCTGTGAAACCTCCAGGGTATGGGTGAGCCGTGTTCTATAATGATCCCCTTCCGGCGAGATAAAAACCTGGGTCTTGTGTTTGAGCCGCCTGAAGGCTTTGGAATAGATGATCCTGTCCCTGTCACGCTGAAAATCAGTCCTCACATCACAGGGGGTTTCACTTCTTTCCCTTCCTTTGCTATGACGGCTCAGGCTCGCAAACTCAGATAGATTCTTCTCTTCCATTTCTTCTAAATATTCACGGATGCTCATGGACACCTCCACGATAGAATCTATTCTATATTTATACCCAAAAAAATACGGCGGGAAATACCGCCGTAGTAGTTTCTATTAACCGCAAGGACATTTTTGCAGGAATCCTTTTAAAGATTACATGTCCTTAAGACAATCCTCACAAATCACCTTGCCTTTGAAGGTGATAACCTCGGGTTTAGCTACATCACAAAAAACACATCTTGGGATATATTTATCAAGGACTACATTTCCATCGTCATCAACATACATTTCAATGTCGTCGCCCTCGTTGATATTTAACTCTTTACGCAATGACTTTGGAAGAACGATTCTTCCTAATGAGTCAAGTTTTCTTACATAACCTGTAGCCCGCATGAAATATCCTCCTTAAAATAGACAGTAACTCTTTCTGATTATATTAAATTATATCATAAATTGTCATAATGTGAAGTGAAAAGTTTAAAAAAAGGCGATGACTTCTGGATTTCACGCGTTTTTTTCCACTTATTTGAAGCCAGGCTGGAACGGATTACTGATGCTTGAAATTCCTCCCACATCCGTCAGCCCAAAAACAGGTACAGCAGCATAGAAACACTGATCAGCACAAGGGCCAAAACCGATCCGATTCTGTTAAAAATGAAATAGGTATCGGTAAGCTCCACTTCCCTAATGCTGAACATATGGCTGAACCTGAACATCTCCTCAGGGTAAAGCAGATTAAGCACACACATTATGATGACAAAATCGCCCAATAGGATAACGCCCAGGCCACCCCCCAAGATGATGGAAAGAATGGTCATAAAAAGTACCCAAATAGCTCCGGCTATACCTATGGCAGAACGCTTTCTGGCTTCTTTCTCGGCCTTTTTCTGGTACTCGGCCTCCAAGTCAATCTCTTTAACACACCACTCGGGAAGATCACTGAGGCATTCGGAGCAGCGGCTCTGGTTAAGTTTATTGGCGGTATTGCATTGGGGGCAAATCTTATACTTTTTCGGTTGAGTAAAACATCCTTTGGATTTCCTGGCCGGTGCTTCAACCACCACCTTATAATCGTGATTGGTTTTTGCCAAAGAATAACCGCAGCTTTTACAGAACACACTGAGGTCCTGATTGGCGTCCCCGCACTTAGGGCATATTTGGGGCATAGGACATCCTCCCATCCATAAGTATGCTTTCCTTCTATTTTACTCCTATAGGACCCCAATGGCAAATTTAAGTTCATAAGGAACGGACGGACCGAAAATGGCACGATGTAACAAAAAAACTCCGAAGTGAAAACAGGAATGAGCCTGGTCATGATAAACGGTGGAAGGAAAGTAAATTTAAGGCACAAAACACTCAAAGTCCGGCTAAAGTGTTTCATAGAAACAGTTCTGTTGTTCGAAAATTTTCTTAAAAAGGGTATTGTGGTTTTTGAAGTTATGCATTATAATATGTTTTGTCGCTGTCGGGGTGTAGCTCAGGTGGATTAGAGTGCTTGCTTGGGGTGCAAGAGGTCGCACGTTCAAGTCGTGTCACTCCGACCAAGAAAAATCGTCAGAATTGTTAAACAGTTCTGACGATTTTTCATTTCACTTATGTTTACCTGTGTACTGTTCCTCTATATTAGAAAAAAAGTGTGAATGCATTTATAGGAAGCAAGCCGGTCAGTCAATAGAACTAATCGGCGTGTTATGTACATATTATTGATGATGCTTTTGATGTTGACTCTTGCGCATGTTTAATCATCCGCCCCTATAAATCTTCTGTTTATTCTATATAATAGACATGGAGGTTATTTGCTATGAAGAGAATAAAGGGT
The DNA here is from genome assembly GCA_022702935.2 of Bacillota bacterium. Lineage (GTDB taxonomy): Bacteria > Bacillota > Clostridia > DSM-8532 > DSM-8532 > DTU059. Next base: position 25,503 of record JAKIML020000074.1, read on the forward strand.
TATCGACCCCGCTCAGAAAAGCGGTATGGCTATAAATTTCTGTTTCTTTTACTGATTCCTCTGGCCATATTGATTAAATGGCTCATGTCCCTGTCGCCCCAGTTTACCGAAAGATATTATACCCAAGGCCTGTATAAATACATTATGCAGCCTGTCAGCTTATTTACAGGGCTCTTCCCCTTCTCGGTGGCAGAGATAGCTCTCATTCTTCTTGTCATCATCGTTCCGATAAGGCTTATCTATCGCATTATTCAATCGGTACGGCACCAAAAATGGACCTATCTGTTCAGGTTTCTCGCCAATCTTGTGATGATAGGCTCCCTATGGTTCTTTATACAGGTTCTCGTATGGAATATTAACTATGAGCGCTTGTCTTTTGCTGAAAACGCTCAGATCGAGATACAGGACTCCTCGGTGGACGAGCTCTATGCACTTTGCCAGCAGCTCATTGACGACACCAATGCCCTTCGCCTAAAGGTCAGGGAGGACGAAAACGGTGTGATGATGCTGGAAGGGGATTTCGCCTCCATGTCCAGGCGAAGCCTATTGGCCTATGAAGCACTTGAAAAGCAGTATCCCTTCTTAAGCGGCAAATATGGCCGGCCCAAGCCCGTTCTGCTCTCCCGGCTCATGTCCCATACCAATATTATCGGCATCTATGCCTGCCTCACCGGTGAGGCCAATATAGACATTGATATCCCTCCCATGGCCATCCCTTCCACCGCATTGCATGAGATGGCTCATCAGCGTGGCTTTGCCCGTGAAGACGAGGCCAACTATATCGCTTACCTGGCCTGTATGGCCCATCCCGACCCAGATTTCAAGTACTCAGGGAGTGTCATGGCCCTGCAGTACTCCATGAACGCCCTTTATTCAGTCGCTCCGGATCGCTATTTCGAATTGGCCAAAACCTACGGCGAAGGATACCTCCGGGACCTTAAGCATGAGCAGGAATACTGGAAGCAATTCCAGGGACTTACCAGGCAGGTAGCCAATAAGGTCAATGATACCTACCTTAAGATGAACGGAGAGACCGATGGCGTAAGAAGCTACGGGAGGATGGTGGATCTGCTTCTGGCTGAAGCCAGAAACCGTAAACATGTATCCGAGCTTGCCTCATCCACCGCAAAATAATCAACATCAAAATATGAACATACTTGGATTTTGTGAATATTCCTAGTTTACACTGAACCCCTGAAGTGATAGTTTTATTAAGGCTAGACAAATTATTAAAGGGGTTTAAGGAAATGCTAAAGCCAAAATTAATGACTGTACTAAAGGAAGGATATACTAAGGAACAACTCTTTAAAGACATCGTCGCAGGTATTATTGTCGGTATTATCGCCATTCCGCTCTCCATAGCATTGGCCATTGCCTCAGGCGTATCTCCGGAAAAAGGACTATATACAGCCATAATCGCTGGCTTTATCATATCCTTATTGGGTGGAAGCCGTGTACAAATCGGCGGCCCCACAGGCGCCTTTGTTGTAATAATCTACGACATCATCCAAAAGCAGGGATACCAGGCCCTGGTTGTTGCCACCCTATTAGCTGGGCTCATCCTTATTTTTATGGGGCTTTTGAAACTGGGCAGCATTATCAAATACATCCCCTACCCCATCACCACGGGCTTTACCAGCGGTATTGCCCTGGTTATATTCTCACAGCAGATTAAAGACTTTTTTGGTCTTCAAATGGAGCATGTGCCTTCCGAATTTATCCCTCGATGGAGTGAGTACATAAAAACCTTCAATACTATGTCAGTAAACAGCCTGATAGTGGGAATCATCTCATTGCTCATCATCATGGGCTGGCCCTATATCAACAAGAAAATACCGGGACAGTTGGTTGCCATTGGTGTAACCACTGGAGCCGTTCAGCTTCTGGGTATAAAGGTGGAGACCATTGGCGATCGGTACAGCCAGCTTAAGGCCGCTCTTCCCACCTTGCAGGTTCCGCAAATCAGCCTGTCCACGATAACCAGTCTTCTTCCCACCGCCCTGACCATCGCAGTGCTGGCAGGCATAGAATCCCTGTTGTCGGCGGTGGTTGCCGACGGTATGATTGGCGGAAAACACCGTTCTAATATGGAACTGGTTGCCCAGGGTACAGCCAATATCTTCTCAGTGCTTTTTGGCGGTATTCCCGCCACCGGGGCCATTGCCCGCACCGCAGCCAATATCCGTAACGGCGGAAGAACACCCGTGGCAGGTATGGTGCACTCCCTGACAGTGCTGGCCGTAATGATGCTCTTGATGCCCCTGGCCAAGCTCATCCCCATGACCACCCTGGCCGCCATCCTGATGGTGGTCGCCTATAATATGAGTGAGTGGCGTTCCTTCAAGAACCTGTTCAAGGCCCCCAAGACCGATATTGCTGTTCTTTTGGTCACCTTTGTATTGACCGTGGTCTTTGATCTGGTGGTGGCCATTGAGTTCGGTGTGGTCATGGCCGCCTTCCTCTTTATGAAGCGCATGGCCGATACCACCAAGGTAGAATCCATTAAGGATGATTTGGAGGACACCCCCGATCTTACCATGAATAATCCTGAAGGCATTGATCCGGCCATCCAGGTTTATCAGATCTATGGCCCCTTCTTCTTTGGTGCCGCAGACAAGTTCACCGACACCATCCGGGAGAGTATCACTCCAACCCGGGCCATGATCATCCGTATGAAGCATGTGCCTTTCATGGATGCCACCGCCTATCATGCCCTGTTTAAAACCTATTCCTACTGCAGAAAGCATCGCATTCTGCTTCTCTTTACTCAGGTTCAGGAACCGGTTTACGCTTTGCTTGACAAGAATGGATTCATTGAGCTGGTGGGCCGGGATAACTTCTGTGAAAACATTGAGGGGGCGCTGATTCGTGCCAATGCCTATATTGAGCTTCACAGGAAGTACCCCATAGCAAAAGAAGCATAAGCATCAAAGAAGGGCTTACCGCCTGTCATGACAGGGGTAAGCCCTTTTCGTATTTCAGTTTATTGAAAGATGTTCATATTGAACGACTCTTCCGGTCATGACCATGCCAAAACCTATTCAGAACGGTTCATGGCCATCTTCATAAGCATTTGGGATTTAATTCTTATCGGAAGCCACTTCCTTGATAGAGGTCACTAAACCCGCAATATTCTGAATATCTGAAGGAATAATAATCTTGGTCGCTTTGCCGTCTGCCACCTTTTCAAAGGCTTCCAGGCTGCGGATGGAGATAACCTCGGGGCTGAGTTCCTGCTCTTTAATCATTCTTAAGCCCTGAGCGGTGGCTTGCTGAACCTTGAGGATGGCCTCGGCCTGACCCTCGGCTTCGCGAATCATAGCCTCCTTCTTGGCTTCGGCACGAAGAATGGCTGAAGCTTTCTCAGCTTCGGCTTCAAGGATCATGGATTGTTTCTTACCCTCGGCAACAAGAATATTTGAAGTCTTTTCACCCTCGGCCCTAAGAATGGCTTCACGTCTCTCACGCTCTGCACGCATCTGCTTTTCCATGGCATTCTGGATATCGGCGGGAGGAAGAATGTTCTTCACTTCAACACGGTTAATCTTAATGCCCCAGGGATCGGTGGCCTCATCCAGAATTATGCGCATTTTATTATTGATTATATCTCTTGAGGTTAAGGTTTCATCCAGCTCCAGCTCACCAATGATATTACGCAGGGTTGTGGAAGCCAGAATCTCTATGGCGGTTATAGGCCGCTCAACACCATAGGTATAGAGCTTGGGATCGGTGATCTGAAAATAGACTACAGTATCAATCTGCATGGTAACATTGTCCTTGGTAATAACGGGCTGGGGCGGAAAATCAAGAACCCTTTCCTTAAGGGATACTCGATTGGCGATTTTGTCTATGAGGGGAAGCTTAAAATGAAGACCCACCGACCAGGATTCCTTATAGGCTCCCAACCGCTCAATAACATAGACCTGGGCCTGGGGAACCACCTTGATATTGGCGGCAAAGATAATCACCAGAAGAGCAATTAATATGAAAATAACATATTCCATTTTTCTACCTCCAAAGATTTTATATTCAAGACGGGCTTACAATAAGCTTTACGCCTTCAATACCTTCAACAATAACCTCTCTATCCTTTAAGATGGTCTCACCATTTTTGCTGATGGCCGTCCAGACCACACCCTTGAGCTTAACCTGACCAGCAGCATGCTCAGAGATGTCGACCAGAACAATCCCCTTTGAGCCGATAATGGCATCGGTATTGGTCTTTTGACTTCCTACCTGTAAATATTTGACAGCCACCGGACGGGTAAAAATCAAAAGCACCAGGGATACAAGCAAAAAGGCCAGAAGCTGAACCCACAGCGGGGCATTTATCAAGGTCAGCAAAAGTGCCACCAGCGAACCAGCCGCAAACCAAATGGTAGTCAAGCTCACCGTCGCTGCTTCAATGATGATCAACAGCAAAATCAGCCCTAACCAGATGTAGACATTCAAATGCTCCATCCTATCAACCTCCTTGAAACCAGTTATTGATATTTTATGGTCTAATCTTCGTAAGATTCACCGTAAACGTCCTTATTCGGTCTTCTGCTCCATTTCGGTTGCTGCATTACCGTTAAGGAGCTTCAGATAGCATCTTCTTCTGCGGTGAATGCGCGTTTTATAGTTTCTCCACATGGATTGAACTGCATGATTGGTTTCCAGTTCGGGAGACGCAATAGCCCTGACTACACCATTCTTAATAGCGTTTCGGGTCAGCTCGTCCAGCATGACATAGGGTACACCCTTTGAGCGCAATTCGGGCCGGATAGCCACCAGATAAAGGTCCAGGGTGTCATTCTTCTTTATGGCCCTCAACACCCTGATAAAGCCAAAGGGCAGCAACCTTCCCTTGCTCTTTTTGATAGCATGGGACAGCGAGGGCATAATAATGCCGAAACCGGCCAGCTTCCCGTCGGGGCCCTTAATGATACTGATATAGTCGGTATTCACATAGGAAAAGTATTGCTTGGCATAGGTCTCGATCTGTTTTTCAGTAATAGGGACTACACCATAAAGATGCTCATAGCCCTTATTGATGAGGTCAAAAATCTCGGGGATATAGGGGATGCAATCCTTGCTCTTTTTAAGCGGCACCACGCTGAGGCCGTACTTCTCCTTGGCTTTTTCAGCCAGGGCTGAAATCTTTGCAAGGACCTCCTTGTCGGGGATGGTAATGTCTATCTCGATCCACTCGGCATCTTTGACATAACCATAGGCCTCCACATGCTTCATATAGTAGGGGTGATTGTAGATGGTGATAAAGGTGCCCATCTCTTCAAACCCTTCAACCAGCATGCCTTCCTTATCCAGATCACAGAAGCCGAGGGGGCCGTGAACACCTTCCAGGCCTTTCTCCCTGGCCCAATTCTCCACAGTGTCAAAAAGGGCCTTGGAAACCTCATAGTCGTCAATAAAGTCCACCCAGCCAAAGCGGGCATACTTCTTCCCCCACTTTTCAATAAAGCTGTGGTTGACAATGCCCATGATGCGTCCCACCAGCTTCCCGTCCTTGTATGCCAGCCATTTCTCCGCCTCACAATAATCGAAAGCAGGGTTCTTGGATTCATCCAGGGTAAACTTCTCGTCAGAGATTAGCGGGGGTACCCAATAGGGATTATCGCTATACAGGGTAAACGGAAAATTGATGAACGCCTTAAGCTGTCGTTTTGTTTCAACTTTTACAATTTCAATCATATGTACACTCCTTAATGCTATCCATCCCTATTATACCATTGCCAGCATACCCCGACAATGTTTACGGCTACATGTACCTTTCAGCAATTCGGGCCAACGGACTTCTTTCCACCTGCTTTAAGGCCACATGTCCGGTAATATTGAACTGCTTCATCCTGTCCACAGTATAGACCAGACCATTGCTTTTGGCATCCACCAACACATTATCAATCTGATTGTCAGAAGGGTCTCCTATAAAGACAAACTTGGACCCAAATCCCGCACGGGTAAGCATGAGCTTGGCCAGATGGGGTGTCAGCTCCTGGGCCTCATCCACAATGACCATGGCATTGCTCAAGGTGCGGCCCCGCATATAGGTAAATGTCTTGGTTTCAATGATCCCCTTGGCCTTAAAGGTTTCTATAAAATGCTCCACCGAGAAATCGGGTTTCTCGCCCACTCTCGGGGGCTTTGCATTGTCTTCCCTGACATTGTTCTTTGCGGTCATCAGATTGCTGATGGCATCATAGAAGCTGCCCATCCAGGGCCGGAGCTTTTCATCCTCGGTTCCCGGAAGATAACCAATATCGTTTCCTGCCGCTATGGTGGGTCTGACAAAGACTATCTTGCTGTACTCCCCCTGCTCAATAACCTTTTCAAGAGCCACCGCCGTGGCCAGAATGGTCTTGCCCGATCCGGCGCCTCCGGTAATGGTGACAAAAGGAATATCCTTATCCATAAGAAGCTCAAAAGCCATCTTCTGTTCCCGGTTAATGGGTGAAAGCCCCCAGGCTGTCTGCTTTGCATATTTGAGGGGTACGATAAGACTCCCGTCAAAGCGGGCCAGGACCTTATGATTATCATCGTCCAGGCTGGTGATGTTTAAAAACTCATTGGGATAAAGGGGCTCCTCCAACGATATCTCATGGGCAGGAAGTCCACCCTTGTAGATAAGGTTGATCTTCTCGGAAGGGGCATAAACATCCCGATAGCCCGTATAGAGCTCATCACACTTAATCTTGTCATTATTATAGTCCTGGGCCTCTATACCGAAGGAATCGGCCTTGATGGCCATATACACATCCTTGGTCACCAATATGGTGGGGATATGGGGTGTTTCCTTTTGAAGATTCTTGGCCATGGCCAGAATGCGTGTATCATTCTTTTGGGTATCAATGCCCTGTGGAATACAGGACATATCCATATGATTGAGTTCAATGCGAATGGTTCCGCCATCGGGGGTTTTGATCCCCTGCTCCAGATTGCCCTGGCTTCTCAGGCTGTTGAGCTCTCTGGCTGCAATTCTGGCATGATAGCCCACCATGCCCTCACGGTTTTTGATGTTATCCAATTCCTCAATGGCAACGATGGGTATAATAACGTTGTTGTCCTCAAAGTTGAAAAAGCAGTTGGGATCATGAATGATCACGTTGGTGTCCAGGATATAGTTCTTTACCATACGCCTATGACCTCCCTAAGAAATGATGCAGGTCCTTCAGGGGATATCGGTCTTATATATGCTTCTTCGATCCAGGGACCACACAGGATCTGAGAAGCACCCAGGTGCAACGTTGCGTGTGGCATTCTGGTAATCATAAACCCGCGCGTCAATGAGGTCAAGATGATGCAGAAGCTCAGCCTCCAGGAACATGGGCTTTTTGGGGCTCCCATACTCAGGCTCGTAATGATGACTGATAATCATATGCTTTAAAAGCAGAAGAATTTCCTCAGAGACTCCTATTTGCCGACCAGCTCTGTCCAGCTCCTCAACCCCCATAATAATGTGGCCTAGAAGCTGACCTTGCTTGGAATACTCAGCAATTCCCAGCTCATTGCTGGATAACTCCCCAATCTTGGCCAGATCATGGATAATAACCCCCGCATACAAAAGATCGGTATTGATGCCTTCGTAGACCTGAGTTAAGGCCTCAGCAGCCTTCAGCATGCGAAGAATATGGAACAAAAGCCCGCTTCTTATAGCGTGATGCAGGCTTTTTGCAGCAGGATAATAAAGAAGCCTCTCTTCCTTTTCGTCCAGAAGCTTCATGACAAGCGAGCGTATCTCGGGATTTCTGATTTTAGTGGTATAAAGATAAATGGCTTCCAGCATCTCCTCGGGAGGGAGGGGAGCCGATGGTACGAAATCACCGATGAGCTTTTGATCCTCCTCATCGGCTATCTTGATCTTATTGATGCTCAACTGAAGGGCATCCTTCCACAGATCGACACGGGCATTGACATAGTAGAGCTTATTGGTGATTAATGCTGTGTACTCCTGCTCTCCCGTATCCCACCATTTGGCCGACACATCCCCCGTCTGATCCGACAGGATCATGTCCAGATAGGTCTTCTTATTGGATGACAGCTTCAAATCCACAGACTTTAAAATGTAAATCCCATTGATGGTCTCGCCGGGTTTCAGGTCAGCAATCTTTGTTCCCTCAAATTTCATTCAATGACCCCCAATAGCGATAGTCCCAAATGCGTCCCTGCACCTTCTCAAATATCCCATATATCTATAATACGGTATTCGAGCCTTTTTGATAAATCCACTTCCTTATGGTTGACAAGCATCTTCCCTGCTTCATCCATAACAATACGAATGACCGGGCGATTGGGGAACTGAGGATTGTACCGTGAGACCAGACCCTTTTCACCGGTATTGAGCAGCACGGCTGTTCCTATGGGGAAATGGGCAACATGTTTGGTGAACGCATCCAGAACGCTTCTGTCAAAATGCTTATTGGAAAGGGAATACATGTAATCCACAACTTCGTGTGGAAGCATCTTCTTTCTATAAACCCTGTCAGTGGTTAAGGCATCGTAAACATCGGCAACAGCGACAATCCTGGCATAAAGGGGAATTTCACTGTTCTTTAAACCATAGGGATAGCCGCTGCCGTCCAGCCTTTCATGGTGATAGAGGGCGATTTCCTGTACAGCAGTATTGATGCTGGAGGAATTCCTCAAGATTTCATAGCCGTAAGCCGTATGCCTTTTTGCTTCCTCGAATTCATTTTTAGAGAGGCAGGAAGGCTTTAAGAGAATATCCTCACTGACCATCACCTTTCCAACGTCATGGAGAAGGGCGCCCGTTCCCAAATCCTTCAAATTGTCCCCCTTAACGCCCATGGCGATACCAATAATCAGGGACAGAATACAGACGTTGACACTGTGGGAGAAGGTGTAATCATCAATGGAACGGATATCCGATATGTTGAGCACAATTTGATCGCTTTGAAGAATATTTCCCAAGAGCTTATCGACTATTTCCAGAATCTTCTTCCCATCCACCGAGATCCGGATGGACGGTGAGGTCATAATATTCTTGATCTTGGCTTTAACTTCAGTTACAATCTCTTCTCTGACGACTTCCGGATTCTTAATATCCCTGGACAAATCGTCTTCTATGTAAATTTCGGTAAAATTGTAACTCTCAAGGGTTGCTATCATCTCATCGGTGAGTACAGTTCCGGCAGACAAAAGAACGACACCATCTAATGATAGTATGGTGCGCGCTACACGATAGCCTGCCCGAGCTCTATCTAAACTCACCTTTCTCACTTAGAGTTGACCTCCTGAAATCAAACCAATTAAGTCATTTCAAATGGATACATTTTTTATATATTAACATAGTGAGTATTCAAAGTCAAAGCGAAACTCGTATAAACAAACAATCTTAGCTATTATTACACATAAAAACTTATTTTTTTGATTATTTCTATATATTTATCGGATGTGTAAAATAATTACATTAGATTAAAAGTGGGTAACTTTCGTTACCCACTGCATTTTTTCAGTACATTGACATCACTTTATTAAGCCAGCAAAGGACGAATGACCGACAGCACATCCTCCCGGAACTGAGCCAGTGCCTTGTCAGCACCCTCAAGAGAGTCGGCAGATACCCCGTAGTAAATCTTGATTTTGGGTTCGGTGCCTGAAGGACGGATGCAGAACCAGAAGCCCGAGGCCATCCGATAGTAAAGCACATTGGAAGGCGGAAGATCCAGCGGGCTCTTCTCTTCCGATGTATAATCATATTTGATTTGCTGCTGATAGTCGGAAAGGGAGGCAACCTTGGCATTGCCAAAGGCCTTAGGACTTTCCTTTCTCAAGGTTTCCATGGCTGCGGCAATCTTTTCTACACCCTCTTTTCCTTTCAGTGTAAAGGAATCAATGCCTTCCTTGACAAAGCCATACTTCTTGTATATCTCCAGAAGACCATCGTAAAGGGTCATTCCCTTGGATTTATACCAGGCAAAGACCTCTGCCACCAGCATGGCAGCCACCACAGCGTCCTTATCCCGGGCATGGGTGCCGGCCAGATAACCATAGCTTTCCTCAAAGCCGAACAGGAACTTCTTCTTGCCCGTGTCATCCAGAAGCCGAATCTTCTCACCAATGAACTTAAAGCCGGTGAGTACATCCAGTATCTCAACACCGTAATGCTCGGCTATTTTTCTGGCCAAATCGCTGGATACAATGGTTTTTACCACAAAGCCGTTTTCGGGAAGCTCTTCTCTTTCCTTCTTCTGGGAAAGGATGTACTCCAGAAGCAGGCAGCCTGTTTGATTACCAGTGAGGGTGATATAGTCGCCCTTGGCATCGCGGACTACCACGCCTACACGGTCAGCATCGGGGTCAGTACCGATAATGAGTTCCACATTCTCCTTCTGAGCCATGCTGATAGCTATTTCAAAGGCTGCTCTTTCTTCAGGATTGGGGTATTTGACGGTGGAGAATTCGGGATCGGGAAGCTCCTGTTCCTTAACAACCTCCACATTTTCAAAACCAATCTCTTTAAGAATCCGTCTTACAGGCTTATTACCGGTGCCATGCAAGGGGGTATAAATCAGGCGGGCCTCTTTGCCATACTTTCTTGAAAGCTCAGGATTGACACAAACCTTCTTGAGGGCCTCAATATAGGCATTGTCAATCTCCTGGCCAATCATGGTGATCAGGCCCTTCTGAAGCGCCTCCTGCTTGTCCATGATCTTCACAGTGGCAATGTCCGAAACCGCATTAACCTCCTCAATGACCTGATCCGATTCGGCAGGAGGTAACTGGCATCCGTCACTGCCATAGGCCTTAAAGCCGTTATATTCTTTGGGATTATGGCTGGCTGTGATGACCACACCGCCTGCGCAACCCAGATGACGGACAGCAAAGGAAAGCTCGGGTGTGGGACGAAGCGCATCAAACAGGTAGGCCTTAATGCCGTTTCCGGCCATAACCTGAGCGGTTTCCAAAGCAAACTCATCGGAGCAGCGGCGTGAATCGTAGGCGATGGCCACACCCTTGTCCTGCTCACCGCGCTTGATAATGAACTGGGCAAAGCCCTGAGCTGCTTTTCTGACGGTGTATTTGTTCATGCGGTTGGTTCCTGCACCAATAACACCCCGCATACCGCCTGTTCCGAATTCCAGATCCCGATAAAAACGATCCTCGATTTCCTTTTCATTGTCCTTAATGCTCAGGAGCTCTGCGCGTGTGTTTGCATCAAAATAAGGATTTTCCGTCCATGTTTGGTACTGCTTCATGTAACTCATACTATCTCTCCATTCTACATGTAAATATTGTGCCACTTACTGCGTATTTTTCGGCATTGCTTTTATAAAACTGCTCTTCTGGGTTCCACAATCAGCTTAATGGCGGTCCGTTCTTCCCCATCTACCATGATCTCTGAAAAAGCCGGAATGCAAACCAGTTCCATACCTAAAGGCGCCAGAAAGCCTCTGGCAATGGCAACGGCTTTGACGGCCTGGTTAAGGGCTCCGGCACCAATGGACTGTACTTCTGCAATCCCTTTGTCGCGGATAACACCGGCAATAGCACCTGCCACTGAATTGGGGTTGGATTTGGAAGAAACCTTCAATACATCCATTTTGATAACCTCCGAAAACAAATCAATCTTATGCCTTAATCGTTTCCATGATTCTTTTTATTTCTACTGCTTTTTTGGTTGCATCGTCTATTGTAATGACTACGGCATTAAGTTGAGTTCTTCCTTCCGCAATCTCATGCTGTATGGGCAGCCCCAGCGTAAATTTCTTTATAATGAGGTCCCTGTCTACGCCAATAACGCCATCGGCAGGACCTGTCATGCCAACATCGGTAATATAGGCCGTCCCCTTTTCAAGGATTCGCTCATCCGCCGTTTGGATATGGGTATGGGTTCCCACCACACAGGTGGTACGACCGTCCAGATAATAAGCCAGGGCCATCTTTTCACTGGTTGCCTCAGCATGAAAATCCACCAGGACACCGTCCACCTGACCCTTCAGATAGCCCAGTTCCCTGTCAGCCGTCTGAAATGGACAGTCCACGGGCTGATCCATATATACCCGCCCCAGAAGGTTAATCACTCCCAGTCTCAAGCCATTTTTCTCTATGATCATACGTCCTTTGCCCGGTACCCCTTTAGGGTAATTGGCCGGCCGGACGATTTTGATTCCCGAATCAATGATATTCAATATTTCCTTACGGGCCCAGGTATGGTTTCCCATCGTAATGACATCGATACCGCTGTCAAAGATATCCTGAGCAGTATTATAGCTGATGCCCTTGCCGCCTGCAGCATTCTCGCCGTTTGCAATGCAGAAATCCGGCTTGTGAATGTCGATAAGATCTCGCATCCTGGTCTTCAGGGCATCTCTTCCGGCTTCTCCAAATATATCGCCAACAAAAACTATTTTCAAAAAAATTTCTTCCTCTCAAATCAAGCGTGGAAACCTTTCGTAATCCCCTCAGGATTCCACACTGTAACCATAAACAAATCAAATAAAACCTGAGGGCTTAAAAAGCCCTACTAATGATATAACACATTCATGTTATGTTTACAAATACTGCAGGAAGCGTTTTCACGCTTCCTGCATCATTTCTTATTTTGCGTATTCGACTGCTCGGGTTTCTCGTATAATATGGACTTTTATCTGTCCGGGATACTCCATTTCATTTTCAATGCGTTTGACGATATCTCGGGCGACCATGATCATACTTTCATCATTAACCATTTCAGGTTTGACCATGATGCGCACCTCACGTCCCGCCTGAATCGCGAAGGACTTATCAACCTCAGGGAATGCATTTGCAATCTCTTCAAGCTTCTGCAGACGCTTCACGTAGGTTTCAAGTGTTTCTCTTCTTGCCCCCGGTCTTGCACCGGAAATGGCATCAGCAGCCTGAACCAATACAGCAACAATAGTGTTTGCTTCAACATCACCATGATGGGCCATGACTGCGTTAATCACTTCTTCGCTTTCCTTATATTTTCTGCAAATCTCCGCGCCTATGGAAACATGGGTTCCTTCCACTTCATGATCAATGGCCTTGCCAATGTCATGGAGAAGTCCAGCACGTTTTGCCAGACTAACGTCTTCCCCTAACTCTGCTGCCATAAGCCCTGCAAGATGTGATACCTCGATAGAGTGGGACAGGACATTCTGTCCGTAGCTGGTTCTGTACTTGAGCTTACCCAGAAGCTTAATAATCTCAGGATGCAGACCGTGTACACCGGTCTCGAAGGTCGCGCGATCACCTTCTTCACGGATGGCGTTGTCAACCTCTTTCTTGGCCTTTTCCACCATCTCTTCAATGCGGGCAGGATGGATTCTTCCATCAATAATCAACTTTTCAAGGGCAATACGTGCAACCTCGCGTCTGATGGGATCAAATCCCGACAGAATCACTGCCTCAGGTGTATCATCGATAATTAAGTCTATACCGGTCAGTGTTTCCAAGGTTCTGATATTGCGGCCTTCACGTCCGATAATTCTACCCTTCATTTCATCATTGGGCAGTGCCACAACGGATACCGTTATCTCTGATGCATGATCGGCAGCACATCTCTGGATGGCGGTTGCAAGAACCTCCTTGGATTTACGATTGGCTTCTTCCTTAGCCCGCTCATAAATCTCCTTGACCATGATGGCGGCTTCATGCTTGACTTCACTTTCAATACTGCTGAGAAGGTACTGTTTCGCTTCCTCAACCGACAAGCCGGAGATATTCTCGAGCTTCTCGATCTGCTTGCGGTGGAGTTCATCAATTTCAGCCTGTCTGGCCTCTATCTCATGAATCTGCCTGTTCAGTGACTCTTCCTTCTTTTCGAGGGTATCCATCTTTTTCTCAAGGGTCTCGTCCTTTTGCTGCAGGCGTCTTTCTGTACGTTGAATCTCAGCTCTGCGTTCGCGGACCTCCCTTTCAAGTTCTACCCTGCTTTTGTGAATCTCCTCGCGCGCTTCAATCAGAGTATCCCGCTTTTTTCTTTCTGCAATTTTCTCAGCTTCACTTACAATGCGCGCGCTTTCCTTTTCTGCACTTTCAAATTCTGCCTCTGCAACACGCTTTCTATGCTCAACTCCCTTACGGAAGGATATAAGTGAACTAATGACTGCAATGATAAGTCCAATACCCAGTCCTATTAAAGCATAAATATATTGAATCTTCCTCACCTCCTTGGCTTTTGTTGATTTTCATCACGAATTCATCATCAATAAAGCATGCTAATGGCATTATAAAATATGCATACAAAATGCCATTATAAAACTATTGTATACAGTTTTAAATTTCGTGTCAAGAAACGCCACCGTTTTTGTGCATAATGCATGCCTTGATGGTGTTTTTAAGCAACATGGCGCGGGTCATGGGTCCTACACCGCCAGGTACCGGGGTAATGGCAGAAGTCTTTTCACAGACGCTCTTAAAGTCTACGTCACCAGTCATTTTTCCCTCGGCATTGCGGTTAATACCCACATCAATCACCACAGCGCCCTCCTTGACATACTCGGCGGTGATGAAATCGGCCTTGCCTATAGCGGCCACCAGAATATCAGCCTGACTGCAGACGTCTTTCAGATTCCGGGTTTTGGAATGGCAGACAGTAACAGTGCCATGGGCGTGAAGCAGCAGCATGGCCATGGGTTTGCCCACAATATTGCTGCGGCCTACCACCACACAGTTTTTCCCGGCCACCTCTATACCTGCATCCTTGAGGATTTCCATGACCCCGGCAGGAGTACAGGGTGGCAGTATGGGATTGCCAATCATCAGCTCACCCACATTATAGGGGTGGAATCCGTCCACATCTTTTTTGGGATCGATACGGCGAAGCACCTTGGCCTCATCCAGGTGTTTGGGAAGTGGAAGCTGGACTAAAATACCATCCACCGTCTTGTCCTCATTGAGGGTATCAATGAGCTCCAAAAGCTGCTTTTGGGTGGTTTCCTCAGGAAGGGCATATTCGAAGGAGCGGATGCCCACCTCCTCGCAGTCCTTCCGCTTATTGTTCACATAGGTTCTGGAAGCCGGATCATTACCGACAATCACCACCGCAAGACCGGGAGTGATCCCTTTGGCAATGAGTTCGCTGACCTCCTGTTTCATGGCCGTTTTCATGCGTCCGGCCAAATCCTTGCCGTCTAAAAGTTTATAAGCCATATCTCTTCTCCGTTCATCTCTACAGTATATTTTTGCCATAGATAGTGTAAATCAATACCATTTAGTCTGTCAATGAGATTGGCGGAACAGGAAGAGTTATGACTTCATTGATTAAAGCAGCTCTTTCCGGAGTTCCTCTGCCGACTTGGGTGAGAGATAACCAATGGGAATATCAAACACTGTCACCGCTCCTGTTTTGCCTTCCTTGTTGAGCCTTGCAACAGCACGGGCATAGGCTACAAGGCAGTTGGCGGTAAACTCGGGGTTGCTGTCAAGCTTCAGAGAAAACTCGATAATCTGTTTCTTCTCATTCTCGGCTCCGGTTTTTCCGCTTCTGATAACAAATCCGCCATGGGGCATCTGGCTATGATCCCGCTTAAGCTCCTCCTCGGTAATAAAATGAACAATGGTGTTGTAATCGGAGAAGTAATTGGGCATTTCCTTGATGGTTTTCTCTATCAGGGCTTTATCGGCACCCTCCTCGGCAACCACAAAGCATTCGCGCAGGTGCTTATCGCGGGTAGTCAACTCAGGATCCTCCCCGTTTCTGACACGATTGACAGCCTCCTCCACGGGAATGGTGTATTGAATGGCGTTCTTCACACCCTTCACCCGGCGAATGGCATCGGAATGGCCCTGGCTGACCCCCTTGCCCCAGAAGGTATAGTCCTTGCCCACGGGGAGAATGGCACCGGCCAGCATGCGATTCATGGAGAAAAGACCGGGATCCCATCCAATGGAAATAGCAGCGGTCTTACCGCCTGCCTTAGCGGCTTCATCGACGGCTTTGAAGTACTCGGGAATCCTTGCATGGGTATCGAAGGAGTCAACACAGTTAAAAAGACGGGCAAATTTGGGCCCCTGCTCGGGCAGATCGGTGGCCGAACCACCGCAGAGAATCAGGACATCAATGGCGTCCTTATAAGTCTCTGCATCATCAACAGACACAACCTTCACATCTTTTGAAACGGTTTTAACGCTTTCGGGAGCTCTTCTGGTAAAGACAGCTTCAAGCTTCAGATCGGGGTTTTGAAGAATGGCCAGCTCAACGCCTCTGCCGACGTTGCCATAGCCGAGAATACCTATCCTTATCGCCTTTGACATGGATACTACCTCCAAAGTATAAATTGAAATGATATGAAATTCTTCTCATTTGAGAGTACAATAAATGAAGGATGTTTTCAAGTATCTTTCATTTTATTTTGCTTATACCCTGCTCTATTTTTAATGTATAGATATTACTATTATATATAGACTCCGCAGTTATCAACCGTTGTCCTTGTGGCTGTCTGCAGCCACACTAAACCTATTTTTGCATTTTTATTGCAGGAATATATTCATTTTTTATCATCTGTATTCCTATTTAGTAATACGCTTGGATTTCCCTCGACCCAGGGATTTAGTGCTGCCGTTTTGCCTTGCGCTCCTTCTTTTTCCCGTCCCCTGAGAACCTGATCCTTCACGGGGATGGCTTTTCAGGGGCGGAATGAGGCAATCCCTGCCATAGCCGATAAGATCGCTCCTTCCGGCCTTTCTCAGAGCTTCCTCCACCAGGGCTCGATTTTTTGGCAGGGCAAACTGGAGCAGCGCTCTTTGGAGAGCCTGTTCCTTTTCAGTCCTTGCCACATACAAGGGCTTCATGTCCCTGGGGTCCAGGCCTGTATAATACATGCAGGTGGACAGAGTTCCGGGAACAGGAATAAACTGCTGCACCTGCTCGGGGGTATAGCCCAACCGTTTAATATACAGCGCCAGTTCTATGGCATCGTCCAGAGTGCTTCCCGGATGGCCTGAGATGAAATAGGGTACCAAAAACTGTTTTTTGCCAAGTCTTTGGTTCATGGCGTTATATTTCTGAACAAAGGACTCATAAACCTCCCGAGAGGGCTTGCCCATATAGCGCAGTACTTTATTGGACACATGCTCGGGAGCCACCTTCAACTGGCCGCTTACATGGTTTTTGCACAGCTCCTCCAAAAACTTGCCCTTTTTATCCCTCAGCACATAATCGAAACGGACCCCCGAACGGATAAACACCCGTTTCACCTTTGGCAGGGACGATACGGCCCTAAGCAGGTCCAAATACGCATCATGGGAAACCTCTAAATTCTTGCAGGGCTCGGGATAAAGGCATTCCCTGCCCTGACAGGCTCCTTCCTTAAGCTGCTTTTTACAGGCCGGATTTCTGAAATTGGCCGTGGGCCCTCCCACATCGTGGATATAGCCCTTGAAATCCTTTTCCTGGGTCAAGAGTTTAGCTTCATCAAGGATGGATTGCTTGCTTCTGGGCTGAATGACACGGCCCTGGTGGTAGCCAATGGCACAGAAGGAGCAGCCCCCGAAGCAGCCCCTATGGCTGGTGATGGAGAACTTGACCTCCTGAAGCGCCGGCACCCCGCCCTCCTTATCGTACATGGGATGCCAGGTGCGCTGATAGGGCAGCGCATACACCCTGTCCAGTTCCATTTGGGTAGCCGGTTCCATGGGCCGGTTCTGAACAACATAGCGCGTACCGTCTGTCTGTATCAGGGTGCGGCCTAAAAAGGCATTCTGCTCCCTGTACTGAATCATGAAAGCCCTGGCATAATCCCGCATATTTTGAGTTACCTGCTCACGGGAAGGAAGTACAAGTATATTTTGTCCCGGACTGTCCATTTCGGCCTTGATTTTTTGGGGCAGATCGTCATAGGAACAGGCGTAGGCCGTTCCCCGGATGCTTTTAAGGCTCTTTACGGGGACACCCTTTTCCAGCAGGGCTGCAATCTCCAGAATGGCTTTCTCCCCGTTACCATAGACCAGCAGGTCAGCACGGGTATCCAGCAGAATGGAAGACCTTACCGTATCCTGCCAATAGTCATAATGGGCAAACCGCCTGAGGCTGGCCTCCAGGCCGCCGATGATCAGGGGAATATCCCCGAAGGCCTCCCGGACACGGTTACAATACACAATAAGGGCCCTGTCCGGCCTTCTTCCGCCCTTTCCTCCTGGAGAATACACATCCTCCCTGCGTTTTCGCTTTGCGGCCGTATAATTGTTAATCATGGAATCCAGCACACCGGAGGACACCATAACCCCCAATCTGGGCCTGCCCAGCCTGGTAAAGTCCTGAGTGGATCGCCAATCGGGCTGGTTTATCATCCCCACCCGGTAACCGGCATCCTCCAAAAGCCTTGATATGACTGCATGGCCGAAGGAGGGATGATCCACATAGGCATCGCCGCAAATAAAAAGAAAGTCGGGTGTATCCCAACCTCTTTCCTGTAAATCTTTCTTATTGACTGGTAAAAAGCCGTCAGGCATGTTTTCTCTCCTCTCTCATGGGGAGCTTGGTCAGTTCCATAAACTCCGGAAGGGTGCGGAATGCTGAAAAATCATGGGATGCCTTGGCCCTGAGCCTTAAGTCGGGGTTGATTTCAAAGGCTTGCCTTAAAAAGCTTAAGGTGGCATCCACATCACCCTGAAGCGCTGAAACCCTGGCTAGGCCAAAGAGAATCTCATCGTCGTCGGATTTGTATTTAAGCCCTTCCTTATAAAGCCTTGCGGCCTCGGCGTAGTTTTTAATGCCAATAAGCGCTGAAGCCCAGTTATAGTAGAGGGCGGGATCGTCATTGGTCAGCTTGCTGGCTCTCTTGAAGATCCGTACAGCCTCCTCATAGCGCTTCATCATCATTAAGGATACGCCCAGATTATAATGGAGCAGGTAGGATTCGGGATGCTCCACAATGGATCTCTCATAAACAGTGATGGCCTCGTTGACCCTGTCATTGGTCACATAGATCTCGGCCAGGAGATTATAGGTCATTTCCAGCTTCTCATTACCCTCCAGGGATTTGTTCAGGCATTCGATGGCCTTCTCGGTTTTACCCTCGGCATCATAGATGGAGGCCATGCTGTAGAAGGCACGGCTGTGCTCGGGCATCAACTCAGTGGCAAAGCGGAAATTGGAAAGCGCCTCCTCGGTCTTGCCGTCCTCTCTTTGGGCTACACCCAGGCGATAATAGTAATCCGCTTCCTGGGGCATGAGCTGAGTGAGCTTTTTATAGGCCATCTGAGCATTCTGCCAATCCTTGCTCTTACGATAGATCTGTCCCAAGAGAATATAGGCCTCGGTAAACTCATTGTCCTGAGCCACAATGGTTTCCAACTGGTACTTGCATTCCATTTCCTCTTTCTGCTCATAGCAGAGCTTGGCCAGGAGGAAGCGCAGCTTGTTGTCCTCTTTGACCTGGAGTGCGGCCTTAATGTGATTCTTGGCCTCACCCAAATCCCCGATGGCCATATAACAGCGGGCTATATTGACCTCGGCCTCTTTAAGGGCGGGAATCTCCTTAAGCACCCGTGTAAACTGGCTAATGGCCATTTCATATTTTTTCAGGGCATAGAGACACATGGCATAGCCGTAATGCGCCATGGGACGAAGGTTTTCAGTATCGTCCTCGCTCCTTCCCTTTTTCCTGCCCCTGGCTCCCGATTCCTCCCCAACCAGGGCAAGGGCCTTCTTATAATACTTGATGGCCTCCTCAAAGCGCTCATTCTTTTGATGAAGCCAGGCAGTATTGTAGTTAATCAGGGGATTCTCACTTAAGAGACCTGAAAGGATGGTATAAACATCCAGGGCCTGATCATAGGCCTCCGTATCAATCAATTGGTGCACAGCGGTAATCTGCTGTGTCAAATTGGCCTTAAGATGCTTGTCGGCAAGCTCAAGGGTAGCCGTAATGGCCCCGGCCTTGATCTCCTGCTTCCATTCATCGGGCTTATCAATATATTCTTCATAGCGCCAGCCCTTATTGCTTTGCTTTTCAAGCTTCTCCACCAGAGGAACATCCGAATTGGCTTTTTTAATACGCTTTTTCATGTCCACATAGTCATAGATGAGAAAAATCAGGGGTATTAATACGCCAAAAAGGATGAGCCCTATCTCATAAAGCGGGATGGACAGCACCTTCTGGATCACCGTCAGCACCCCCACGGTGAGGATGCAGAGCTGAAGCACAAAGGCCAGAATGGTCCATAAATTGCACCTTCGAATCAAGCGGAACCCCATATAAAGGGTGAGCACTGCCACCAAAACAACGATAAAGGCCTGAGAAACATCATAGGTGACCGGTATGGCACTGATAGCATTGATAAGCCTCATACATCATCCCCCGACATGGATAACTTCATTTCCTCCCATCGCTCGCGTGTGATCAGAACACGCCTGGGCTTGCTTCCTTCATAGCCGCTGATAATGTTGCGTTCAGCCATTTGATCAATAATCCGTCCGGCACGGGCATAGCCCACCTTGAACTTGCGCTGTATAAAGGAAACAGAAGCCTGACCGCAATCAATAACCGCTTCAATAGCCTGATTCAGCAGCTCGTCATTGCCGCCCTCGGAGGCTTCTTCCTCTTCGTTCTTAACATTAGTATTGATATTTTCAAGTATTTCCTGATCATAATGGGCATGAATTTGATTCTTCACAAAGTCCACGGCCAGCTCTACCTCTTTATCGGACAGGAAGGCACCCTTGACACGTATGGGTTTGGGAATACCCACGGGATAATAAAGCATATCCCCTTTGCCCAGGAGCTTTTCTGCACCGGCCATGTCCAGAATGGTACGGGAGTCCACCTGGGATGAGACGGCAAAGGCAATACGTGAAGGGATATTGGCCTTGATGACGCCGGTGATGACATTGACCGAGGGCCTCTGAGTGGCGATAACCAGGTGCATGCCTGCCGCACGGGCCATCTGGGCCAGACGGCAGATGGAATCCTCCACATCATGGGGGGCTACCATCATCAGGTCGGCCAACTCATCAATGATAATGACAATTTGAGGAAGCTTGGTTCCTTCTCCGGTCTCATCCACCGAAGCATTGTATCCTAAAAGATCCCTGACCCCTCGATCGGCAAAGAGCTTATACCGGGTGGTCATCTCCGATACGGCCCACCTTAAGGCACCAGCGGCCTTATTAGGATCAGTAACCACGGGTATCAACAGATGAGGAATACCGTTGTATACCCCCAGCTCCACCACCTTGGGGTCCACCATCAAGAGCTTGACCTCGTCAGGGGAGGCTTTGTAAAGCAGGCTCACCACAATGGAGTTGATGCATACGCTCTTACCCGAGCCGGTAGCACCGGCAATGAGCAGGTGGGGCATTTTTGCCAGGTCAATAACCACATTTTCCCCTGAAATATCCTTACCCAGAGCCACGGCCAGCTTGGAGCTGTGCTTTTGAAATTCGGGGGATTCCAGAACGCTGCGAAGGCCAATGGGTGCCACTTCCTTATTGGGGACCTCCACGCCGATGGCCGCCTTGCCGGGAATGGGCGCTTCAATTCTGACCCCCGAAGAAGCCAGATTCAATGCGATATCATCGGTAAGATTGACAATACGACTGACCTTGACCCCCGGTGCCGGCTGAAGCTCATACCGTGTAAAGGCAGGCCCCACCGAAACATTGAGCACCTTGGCCCCTATGCCGAAGCTCTCCAGAGTGCTTTCCAGCTTCTTGGCATTCTCAACGGCAGCGGCCTTAATGCGGTTCATATTGTTCTCCCCGTCCGAGAACTTGGATAGAAGCTCGGTGGGCGGATAGATGTAGGAATGGCTCTTAAAGACGGTATATTCCGAATCCTGGGCCTCGGGGGATTCAGCCTGTTGAGGCGCCTTGGATGCATCGTCCTCTTTAGGCTCGGGAGATTCCGAAGACTTAGCCTTTTTCTTGGGCCTGGGTGTCAATTCAAACTCAATGGGCGCGGGCGCTGCCTCCTCGGGCAGGACGGGCTCGGAGGTGGTCACGATAAAGCCCTGCTCCTCTGCCACGGGCTCGGCATTGACATGAACAGGCTCGGCAACGGGAGGCTCCTCATGGGGAGCTTCCTGGCTTTCAAGGGGCGGAACCAGATGGAAATCCAGGTTTCTGCCCTTCTTGCGCCTTGCGGCAACGGTGGCCGACACGGCAGCCTCGTCCAGATCCAGCAGTTCAAGGCTTTTTCGGATGGCCCTCTCCTCTTTCTTTTTCCGGGCAGCGTCAACCATGCCGTTAATGGCCTCACTGGTGCCCTTGGCCACACTGCGGGCAGCTTCGGCCAGGGAGAGCCTGGTAATGAGCATGGCAATAATGATGGAGAGGGTAATGAGAATAATCATGGCGCCCCATTTTTTAAAGACAAATAATAAGGGAACGCCTAAAACCCCGCCCAACACCCCGCCGCTGGCCAGGAACTCCTGCCCCTTGCCCACAGCGGCAATGCCCTCTTTAAAGAAGGTATTTATATAGCGCAGCAGGGTGAGATTCTCGTAATAGGCAATATCATGGAGACCGGCCTGGAGCATGGCCGAAAGCATAATCAACAACAGGACAATCAATGTAAACTTCCTGTCCTCGTAATGGTACTGGGGTTTAAAGATCTTGATTAAACCGTGATAAAGGATAAGGGGAGGCACAGCATAGCCCGTCAGGCCAAAGAACCCGCCGACATGCCTTCCGATAAGTTCTCCAAAGGGCCCCACCGAATTGGTAAAATAAACACTTAAGCCCATGAGAACACTCAGGGCCACCAAAAGCAGCCCCGAAACCTCCGACCTTAAGTGAGGAGCCTTCTTGCCTTTTTTGGTTTTCTTTTTGCTCTTACCGGAAACCGGCTTCTTTTGTACTTTCCTTGGAGCCACAAATCATTCCTCCGCACCGCGTGAAATATGCATTCTGCACGTTTTACTATACCATATTAAAATAGCCTTTGACAATGTAAGCGAGAAATGATATCATTTACGGTAATTTCACACCATACTGTTGTGTGATGCATAGAATAAACAGAATAGCATTCTATGGATAGAGGCGCATTTTTCATGAGTCGCTTAAGGAAGGGTTGCGGGCCCAATGCACTTAAGTTAAAGGGGAAGATGCCGAAGGGGTTGAATGCCGTCACATTCGCCGCCTGGTTGACTGGTGAATAACCATTCAACTGTCGCATATTTGCGGAGAGCTATCGGTAGAGTTCAATTGAGCTCATAAGCCTTTTTGTGATATAATAGGCTGCCGGTAGAAATACATGGCAGTCTTTTTTAATGATGATAAACGCACTTGATGCTTCAGCATCATAGAGTTTTGAAAGGAGTGCTGACTATGAAGAAAACCCTGTTCACTGGTTCCTGCGTGGCACTTGTCACCCCCTTTACCGACACCGGAGTTGACTTTGATAAACTGGATGAGCTTATTGAATGGCATATCAAGGAAGGCACCGACGCCATATTGATCTGTGGAACCACCGGAGAAGCCTCAACCATGCCCGATGAGGAACATAAGGAGGTCATCCGCCATGCTGTAAAGCGGATCAATAAGCGTGTACATGTAATGGCGGGGGCAGGAAGCAATGATACCAGGCATGCCATAGAGCTCTCCCGATTCTGCGAGGAGGTTGGGGCCGACTCCATTCTGACGGTTACCCCCTATTACAACAAAACCACCCAGGAAGGTCTTTATCAGCATTTTAAGAGAATTGCCGAGAGCGTCAGCCTTCCCGTGGTGCTGTACAATGTCCCCTCCCGCACCAATCTCAATATTAATCCTTCTACATTAAAGCGACTGTCGGAAATTGAGAATATTGTGGCCCTTAAGGAGTGCAATCTTCTTCAGGCCGCCGAAGTCATCCATTTATGCGGGGACAATCTGACCCTGTATTCAGGTGAGGACGGCAATGTGGTTCCCCTGCTGGCTCTGGGCGGCAAAGGGGTCATCTCGGTCATGGCCAATATTATCCCCAAGGATGTGCACAACATGGTTGCATCATTCCTGGAAGGCCGGCTTGAGGAAAGCCGTGCCCTGCAAATCAAGGCCGTTCCGCTGGAAAAGGCTTTGTTCTGCGAGACTAGCCCCATCCCCATCAAGGCGGCCATGAACCTCATGGGCATGAATGTGGGTACCTGCCGTATGCCCCTTGTAGATATTTCTGAAGCTGGAATGGCTCAGCTCCAAAAGGCCTTAAAGGGATACGGACTGATATAAATACCTGAGAAACCTTGAATTAAGCGGAGGTTTAAAATGATACGAATACTCTTAAACGGCTGTAATGGCAAGATGGGCCAGGCCATCACCCGGAGCTGTGAGCTGAATCAGGATTTTTTTGTGGCGGCCGGTGTGGATAAGTTCAAGAAGGAAGGGCAGCCCTACCCTGTTTATGAAAATGCTTTTGACGTCAAGGAAGAAGTGGATATTATTATCGACTTTTCCCACCCCAGCGCTCTTGCGGGAATTCTTGACTATGCCGTAGCCAAAAAGCTCCCCATCGTGGTGGCAACAACTGGCTTGACCGAGGACCACAAGAAGCTTATGGAGAAGGCCTCCCAAACAGTACCCGTCCTTCTCTCGGCCAATATGTCCCTGGGCATCAATCTGCTGCTGGATCTCGTCAAGAAAGCCGCTAAAACACTGCACAGCACCTTTGATATTGAGATTATTGAGAAGCATCACAACCAAAAAATCGATGCCCCCAGCGGTACGGCACTGGCCATTGCCGATGCCATCAACTCGGCCCTGCCCAGCCAAAAGAAATATGTCTACGATCGGCATTCCTCCATGCAGAAGCGCACAAGGGATGAAATCGGCATTCACTCTATCCGCGGCGGCACCATCATTGGTGAACATACAGTTCTTTTCTGCGGAAATGATGAAACCATAGAAATCAAGCATACGGCCTTTTCTAAGAATCTCCTGGCTGAGGGCGCCTTGAAGGCAGCCGCATTTTTGGCAGATAAGGCCCCGGGGCTTTACAAAATGCAGGATATCTTTGAATCCTGAGAAGGATGAAAATAGCTTTGAACGTCAAAAAAGGTGCTGTCATAAGGCAGCACCTTTACTATATCCCGAAATTCGCAGAGATTACCTTTTGCTATTAACCCTCTGCGCTTTCCTCCCCCGCATCGGCGGGCTTTAAATACTTGTCAATGATAGGATTGATGAAGAAATTAATGATATAGCTTGTCAGTGAGAAGCCCAGGGTAACATAGAGCACCAGTCCGAGACCAATGATGATGGGCGCACCTGCAACCAGACCAATAATCATGGGGCCCAGGATGATGACCCCACACAAAAGCAGGATGCCCAGATTGGGAATAAACTTACCAAAGGCGAACAGCAAAGCATTTTTATACAGGTGCTTTGTTTTGAGCTGATAGCTCACCATCATGGGATACAGATAAAGGTTCATCATTAAAAACAGGGCAAACACCACAACCAACAGACCATTGGCAATGGAAAGCAACGGGTTGGCCTGAGCATTGAGCTGGGTATAGAGATAAATATCATAGAGCAGGAAGGTAATGGCTATGAGGTTGATTAAGGAGACCAAAAGCCCCTGCTTTAAATTTTCCTTCATCTTGTCCTTAAAATCCGACCAGGTAAAGGTGGGTATCTCATAGGCGAAGCATCGCATCAAATAGGTCATACCTGCCTGTGCAGGACCAACAGTGATGATGGGTATGGCCATGAGGCTCATAGTCAGAGGAACTCCCAGCACCACAAGGTGGGAAAGCAAATCAGTGCCTGTCACCACAAGCTCGGCAGGAATCAGAAGATTGGTCAGAAAGGCACAGAAGAAAAAGGAGATAATCATGGCCGGAAGATTGAACAATATAAACATCAGATTAATGGTGATCAGCTTCCAGAACTTCCGTCCCAATACCTGGAAAAATATATTTAATCGACTTCTGTCATCCTCGTAATGCTCACCGGGAGCAACTTCAAAAATCTTTTCATCAGACATTTCAAATACCTTACCTTTATGTGTATTTTCTGAAAAATATATTGTATAATCGTATTTGACGCATTCATAATTATATCATAGAAACCAAAGTTAAGATTAAACTTTTTGTAAACAAATCAAAGGAAAGTTGTGTTGATTTATGATCAGATTGTATATTAAGCAAAAGGTCTTCTCCATCGGAGATAAATACTATGTCATGAACGAATCGGGCGCTCCTGTTTTCACGGTACAGGGAGAGATCTTTACCTTCGGCGCTAAAATTCATCTGTATGATGCTGCCGGTCAGGAGCTCTTCTTTATTCAGCAAAAGCTATTCAGATTCCTGCCTGAGTATCATATTTACAGTGGTGACACTCTGGCTGCCATTGTCAAAAAGGAACTCACCCTTTTCAGAAATAAACTCAGTATTACCAGCCAGTACGGGGACTATACCTTTGACGGAAACTTCCTGGCCATGGACTTTGCCATATACAATCAGGGTCTGATGGTGGGCGAACTCCATAAAAAGTGGCTGACCTTTGGCGACAGCTATGAATTGACCATTTATGACGAGGATCAAGCCGCTTTCTTCTGCGCCATAGCCATAGCCATTGATCATTGCCTGCACAATGAATCCAAATGAAAAAATAAGAATTAATCTATTGACAGGGTTATAATCAGCCTGTATAATAAATCTTGCTGTTGCGGACAGCACAAGCCCTCCAGGCCGAAGGCCTTGAAAACACGATTTGCGGTCGTGGTGGAATTGGCAGACACGTACGTTTGAGGGGCGTATGCGCGAGCGTACCGGTTCAAGTCCGGTCGACCGCACCAACTAAGAAGACTGATTTGGATAGAATCAGTCTTTTTTTGTATGTATTGAAAGCTGACCAACAAGATATTTGTTGTAGAAAGTGAGTCAATGATTAAGACATATTCAACAAGTCAGTTAGCAAAAATAGCGGGCGTCCATCCCAATACAGTTCGTATGTATGAAGAATGGGGGCTTATTCAAAAGCCAGTACGAAAGCCCAATGGATATAGGGTTTTTTCGGATATTCACCTTAAGCAATTTCAGATGGCAAGGAAAGCTTTGCAGACAACTTACAACGGGGCTTGATGCCAGAGCAAGACGGGATGTTTGGAAGATCCTTGACGACTTAAAACAGCAAGGATTATCCATATTACTTACCTCACATTTTATGGATGAAGTTGAAGCCCTCTGTGATCAGATTCTTATACTAAAAAAAGGAAAGACCGTATTTGAGGGAACCACAGCACAGGCAAAAATAGAAAGCGGTAAAGAGTCTTTTGAGGAAGCCTATCTTTGGTTTACGGAAAAGGAGGATGATTATGCACGCATATAAGACTTTGCTGAAAAACGAACTGAAAATGAGTCTCCGCGGGATGGATATGCTCATCTTTGCTGTTTGTATGCCCATTGTGGTTTTGGTGATTCTCGGCATAATCTATGGAAATAAACCGGCTTTTGAAGGCGCAGACTATAGCTTTATAGAACAGTCTTTTGGGGCATTATGCAGCATTGCAATCTGCGCCGGAGGTGTGATGGGTTTACCTCTGGTAATCTCTGATTACCGCGAGAAGAAGATACTGAAAAGATATCAGGTAACACCCATTAAGCCTGCCTTTATATTGCTGGTAGAAGTATCTATGTACGTCGTTTACGCCCTGGTTTCCTTGATAACTCTGTTCGGGATTGCTTTTTTCTCGCGGCAACATTGGTCTGTTTATTCTTGGATATTTACTTGTTATGATTTCGATGTTCAGCATAGGCGTATTGGTTGGCGGGATTGCCAAGAATACAAAGACAGCCGGCATTATTGCGAGTGTGCTTTATTTCCCCATGTTAATATTTTCAGGAGCAACCCTGCCATACGAAGTGATGCCACGTGCTATGCAGAAAGCAGCAAACATAATGCCTCTCACACAGGGTATAAAAATACTAAAGAATGTTACCCTCGGACTGCCCATAGAAAATGTGATCGGGGCGATAATAGCTATGCTCGCATTGGCAGTAATCTGCGTAGTTATCGCAATAAACAAGTTTCAGTGGGAATAAGCAAATAATTGATGAAACCTGATTTTACAGAGGCTAGCAGCACCCGCCGCCAGAGCAATCACAGTTGGCTTCACTTCCGCTAAGCCAGCTTGAGAGCACGGCAGCAGCACACCCCACCCCGGGATTTACCGTGATGCATTCTGCAGGGCAATTACGAGCACAGGCGCTGCATTCCATACACCAGTCCCTGTTCTTGATTTGCACCTTTCTATTCTTTATTTCAAACACGCCATGGGGACAAACCTGGGTGCATCTTCCACAGCCTATGCACTTGTCGGAAGACAAACAGAGTGTGACGACATTCTTTAAATACTGATGCTTCATAAAGCCCTCCTTACAGACTCACAAACGCGATATGAAAACCAGCACGATTCCCGCTGCTGATGAAAGCGTAATCCATGGAATGGCAATCTTCATTTCCTTAAGTACACCCGAAAGCGAAGTATAGGTTGAGGAGCCGGTGAAATTCATGGCCCAAAAGGCCGACAACGACGGCAGCACCAGCAGATAGCCTATGGCAAGAACCAAGCTTTGGGGTGCGAATAACCCATTGAGCCAGGCAAAACCAGCCGTCCAGAGAAATCCCATAAGCCATCCCTTCCAGGCAAAGGCCCGGCCCGGGATAAAGGGAAGCAGCATGGGGGTAAGAAGATTTCCCATCAGCACAGCACCTGAATAAGCTAAAAAGTCCATCAGTCCAAAGGGTCTGGACACAAAAAGATTCAGAAGGAGCAATACACCGAAAACAATGATGGATACCTTGGCAGCATGAACCAGTTCCAGAGGTGTGAGTACCAGTCTGTCCCATAGAGTAAATTTAACGGTACGCATCTCTTCTGTGGCCTTAAGCCCTGATTGAATAAATTGCTTGAGGTCGGAGGCTCTTACGGGACCATAAATCACAGAGAAGCCGGTTCTTTGGGCCACCTTGTGAGCACTGACACCGGGGCCGCCCAACTGGGGCAGTATCAGGGTCCGGTGTTCCACGCACCGAGCCAGTCCCGTTTTTGAAATGCGTTCAACAAGCTCATCGGTGCCGAAGGTCCCTTTGCCGGCGGCGCACCAAACATTGATACCCTTGGTATCGAGGATCAGAAGCCAGCAATTTAAGCCCGAAAGCTCCCTTCGCAGGGTGTCGAAGGTAAGCTTATAATTGGCGCTGACCAAGACGGGAGATCTGGCATCGGGCGCACCTACAGCGTAGAGCCCCGGTGTAACCTTGTAATTCATTCGGCCTATTCCCCAGCGTACCTTCCAGGCTCCGAGGATGTCCTGGGTTTTCAGAGTGGTGGAAATGACGGGCACGCTTCCTGCCGGGGTCATGATTTCGCCTATCACCCATGGTTCTTTTTGCGCACAGCATGCTTGGAGTTCCTCTTTCCCGCAGTTCTCGGTAGTGCAGCAGCAGGACTTCTCATCATTCATTACTTCCGCCCTCCTTTATCGCACACCATTGAGATGCATGCCTCCTTTTCGGAGGTTATGGCGTGGAAAAACGCTTTTAATTCTTTGATGGTTTCTGAATCCAAAGAATAGTAGGTCCACTTCCCCACATACCTTTCCTTGACCAGCCCGCATTCACAAAGGAGCTTCATATGATGGGAGAGTGTTGACTGAGAGATGTTAAAGCGTTCCAGAATCCTGCAGGCACAAAGCTCCCCGCAGGAGAGCATATCTACAATCATGGCTCTTTTAGGATCACCCAGCGCTTTAAATACCCTTGCATGCTCCAGATAGGTTTTCATGGGCACCTCACATCTAAGTTTTTCGATATGATACTCTAAGTATATGCGTCAAATCGAAAAAGTTCAATATTATGAGATAGAAAAATAGTGATTGCATTGATTTATTCGTAGCATGTTAATACAATGTAAATTGTGAATCAACAATAAAGGAGTTCAATTATAATGAGGTTTTTCAAGGGTCTTCTTTCATCTCTTATCATAATAGCTATGTTTTTTTGCGCAGGGTGCAGCACCAATAAGGCTCCCGCTGAGGATTTAACCCTTAAAATAGGTGTAATGCCCGCTGTGGATTCGGCCCCCATATTTCTGGCCCATAAAAAGGGCTATTTTGAGGAGTTGGGCCTTAAGGTGGAGGTACAGGTCTATACCAACGCTATGGACAGGCAGGGTGCGCTCCAGAGCGGCGCGCTGGACGGCGCCATGACCGATGTGATTGCGCTTCTCAACAATGTGGAGAACGGCTTTAACATCAAAGTGACCACAAGCACTGACGGGGTCTTCCCCTTCCTGGTCAAGGAGGATATCTCCGGCAAAACGACCCTCACCGCGGGCATGATGGAGGTCAGCATCACCAATTACCTGTCGGATCGGTGCTTAAGTGAGCAATACACCCTTGATAAGGTCTATATCAACGACATCCCCTCCCGTCTCGAAATGATCAGCAAGGGCACATTGGATCTGGCCGTCATTCCTGAGCCCATGGCTTCTCAGGGCGAACTGAACGGGCTGACCAAGCTTATCATAGAGAATACGGACGCTTACTCACCCGATGTGATGGTGTTTACCCAGAATGCCATTGACAAAAAGGCTGAAGCGCTCAAGCGCTTCCATCAAGCCTATAACAAGGCCGTTGATGAAATTGCCCAGGACGACAGCGAAGCCCGGGATATTTTGATAGAGGTGCTGAGCCTGAAGCCTGAAATTAAAGAAAAAATCATTATGCCCCGGTACCATAAGGCCCGGGTTCCCAGTGAGGAGTACCTCAATGGGGTTATGGACTGGAATGAAAAGGTGCTTAAGAAAAAGATCACACTCAAATACGAGGATTTGGTTGAAGGGAAATTTGTGGATTGATAGAGATCAAGGATTTATCGGTAAGCTACGAAAATGAGGTGGCTTTAAGAAACTTTTCGCTGACCATAGCAAAGAACACCACCTGTGCCATCATTGGCCAATCGGGCTGTGGCAAGACCACCCTGTTGTATGCCCTGGCGGGGCTCATTCAGCCCTCCTCGGGAACTATCCGCATAGATGGTCAGACCCTTCATGGGGTTCGGAAAAAGACCAGCCTGATTCTTCAGGATTATGGGCTCCTGCCCTGGAAACGGGTATGGGATAATATGGCCTTCCCCCTTAAAGCTCGGGGCCTTAAGGCTGAAGAAATAGAGCTTAAGGTTTCTGCCCTGCTCAATAGCCTGAGCTTAAGCGAGTATAGAAATAAGTTTCCCGCAGAGCTCAGCGGCGGGCAAAAGCAGAGGGTGGCTATTGGCCGGGCCATTGCCCTTGAGCCCGATCTCCTGTTGATGGACGAGGCCTCCTCAGCCCTGGACGCCCTGACCAGGGAGACTATTCAGAATCTCATTCTAAATATCTATAAAGCACAAAACCTGACCCTGGTTCTGGTCACTCATAATATTGAAGAAGCCGTATTTCTGGGGCAGCGCATTGTGGTCATGAAACAGGGAGAAATAAAGCATATTCTGGACAACCCCTATTTTGGCCTGGACCATGGTCGGGACAGCCTTGAATTTTATAAAATTTGCTTGGAA
This sequence comes from Bacillota bacterium, assembly GCA_022702935.2. Lineage (GTDB taxonomy): Bacteria > Bacillota > Clostridia > DSM-8532 > DSM-8532 > DTU059. The sequence continues at coordinate 56,944 of JAKIML020000074.1, forward strand.
GTGAGGCGATGGCTCAATGAAGAGGCTTAGAACAGTTCTTAAGCAAAAGACCCTCTACGGGGCCCTCATCATCCTTCTTGCCTGGTACTTGCTCCACATGCTGCTCAACACCCCGGCCATTCCTTCACCCTATAAAACCCTGGTGAACTTCTGTGCCATCTTTCCTGGCACGCTGAGCCTGCATTTATTGGTCAGTCTGGGCAGGATAACCGCAGCTCTTGTGATCTCATTGATCTTAGGCGGCCTCATAGGGCTTTTTATTGGTGTAAACCAGCGGGCAGATGCTCTCATTACACCCATTGTCTATATGCTCTACCCCATTCCCAAGATTGCCTTTCTCCCCATTCTGATGATTCTTTTGGGCTTGGGAAACGCCCCCAAGATTGTGCTCATCGTCATCATCATCATTTTCCAGATCATTCTGGCGGTGCGGGACGGGGTTAAAGAAATCCCCAAGGAATTGATCTACTCGGTGAAATCCCTGGATTTAAGCTCGGGCCAGCTTTACAGACATCTTATTCTGCCCGCGGTGCTGCCCAAGCTCATGACGGCCTTAAGGCTTTGTGTGGGCGTAAGCATCTCCATCCTCTTTTTCGGAGAGAATTTTGCCACCACCTACGGGATCGGCTATTTCATCATGAACAGTTGGATGCGGGTGGACTATGTGGAAATGTTCAGCGGAATTGTGGCCCTAAGCCTTCTTGGTCTTGCCCTCTTTGGCCTCATTGACCTTCTTGAAAGGCGGCTGTGCCCCTGGATAAAGGCGGGAAAAAAAGACCTCTGAGGATTACTCCCTACCGTTCCAGCAATAGGTGCAGACCCTTTCTGCACCCAGGCCGATGGCCTCAATCATATCATGGATATTCTGATATTTGAGGGACGAGAAGTTGAGGCGCTTGCAGATACAGTCCACCATGGCATTGTATTGGTCGGTGGATGGATCACAATAAGCGTCCAGGTTCTCGGGCTCCTTCCCTTCCAATTCAGCAATGGCCTGCCTTGCGGCAAGATCGTTTAATGAACGGGAGGCCGAGAAATTCAGGTATTTGCATCCAAAGACAATGGGCGGACAGGCTGAGCGGATATGGACCTCCCTGGCGTCGCAGGCATAGAGCAGATCCACGGTTTCACGCATCTGCGTTCCGCGCACAATGGAATCGTCACAGAAGAGCAATCTTTTGTTGGCCACCAGCTCAGGAATGGGCATGAGCTTCATGCGGGCCACCAGATTGCGAATACTCTGATCCTGGGGCATAAAACTTCGGGACCAGGTGGGTGTATATTTGATAAAGGGCCGGCCAAAAGGTACCTTGGATTCATTGGAGTAACCGATGGCATGACCCACTCCCGAATCGGGTACGCCGGCCACCATGTCAACCTCCACATGGTCATTTCTGGCCATGGAGGCACCATTTTTATAGCGCATGACTTCTACATTGACCCCTTCGTAGGTGGAGGAGGAATAGCCGTAATAGACCCACAGGAATGAGCATATCTTCATGGGCTTTCTGGCCGGTGAGATGATTTCATAGCCATCGGGCGTGAGGAAAACAATTTCACCGGGGCCCAATTCATATTCATAGCGATAGCCCAGATTGGCAAAGGTGCAGGATTCAAAGGAAACACAATAGGCATCGTCCTTCTTGCCGATAACAAGGGGGGTTCTCCCCCATCTGTCCCTGGAGGCATAAATGCCTTGGGGTGTAAGAATCAGAACGGAGCAGGAACCCTTGACGAGCTCCTGAACCTGCAGCAATCCATTTTTAAAGGAATCCTCCTGGTCGATGATCACCGAGACTAATTCGGTTGTATTGATGGTACCATGATTGGTCTCCAGAAAATGCATGCTCTGGTTGCGGAAGGCTCTTTCCACCAATTCATCTGCATTATTGATCTTGCCCAGGGTACTGATGGCATAATTGCCGAGATGGGACCGAACTGTCAGGGGCTGGGGATCAGTATCGCTGATACAGCCAATGCCCATATTGCCGGACATTTTGGCTAAGTCTGCCTCAAACTTGGCTCTGAACTGAGCATTTTCGATGTTGTGAATGGACCGATTAAAGCTTGTTCCGTTCCAGAAGGCCATACCGCCCCTGCTCGTTCCCAAATGGGAATGGTAATCGGTACCGAAAAACACATCCATGACACAATCCTGCTTTGAAACAACACCAAACAAACCACCCATGAAAACCGTCTCCCAATCAATGATTTTATAGTATGCGGGATGAACAAAGCTGCCGGAGCACAAGATGCCCATTCACTAGGATGTCATTTCAGGGGGCATTATGCAAGTGCATTTTACGATCAACCTAAAATTTTGTCACTATTTGACAGATAAAACCTGTCCCCGGCTTTAAACTTTGACAAAAAAGCCATGAAGTCTTGGCATCATGTTTGCCGAACTCCATGGCTTTACTTTATCTTCGCAGATTAATGATGAAAGAGCTTGTTGGACTGGTATTGGGGCTCACAGGTGATATTGACGCCCAATCTCTGGAACACATTCTCATCCACCCGGGACAGGATAACCGTTGAGTGGGCCTCACATCCCCGAAGCTTGGGAAGCTGCTGCAGGGCCAATGCCGCTGTGGGGTTGGTGGCCGCGCATATGGACAGAGCAATCAATATCTCGTCGGTATGGAGACGGGGATTGCGGTTGCCCATATGCTTCACCTTGAGCACCTGAATGGGCTCAATAACAATGGGCGAAATCAGATGGATATCATGATGAATACCTCCCAGCTCCTTTAACGCATTGAGCAGAAGGGCTGCCGATGCTCCCAGAAGGGAGGTGGTTTTACCGGTCACAATACGTCCGTCATTAAGCTGGAGGGCCACTGCCGGCTCCTCGGTCTCCTCGGCCCGCTTTAAAGCCGCCTCCACCACAGGGCGATCCTTGGACGAAACCCCTAATTTGTTCATCAATAGCTCCAGCCTGTAAATCTCAGACTTCTCGGCCATGCCCTGACGCACTGAGCAGCAGGTGTTGTAATACCTTCTGATGACCTCCTGCTCCGAGGCTTTAATCACCGCCTCTTCATCAAAGATGCAGTAACCCGCCATATTGACACCCATGTCGGTAGGGCTCTTATAAGGGGATTGCCCCATAATCTTTTCAAAGATGGCGTTGAGCACCGGGAACACTTCTATGTCCCTGTTATAATTAACGGTGGAGACACCATAGGCCTCCAGATGGAAGGGATCAATCATGTTAACATCATTGAGATCAGTGGTTGCCGCTTCATAGGCCAGGTTCACAGGATGCTTCAGAGGGAGATTCCAGATGGGGAAGGTCTCAAACTTGGCATACCCCGCTTTAATGCCCCTTTTATAGTCATGATAGAGCTGGGACAGGCAGGTGGCCATCTTCCCGCTTCCCGGTCCGGGCGCCGTTATCACCACCAGGGATCTAGTGGTCTCTACATAATCGTTTCGGCCATACCCCTCATCGCTGACAATCAATGGAATATTATTGGGATAGTCGGGAATGGGATAATGCTTGAAGACCCTGATACCCAGATTGTTCAAGCGCTTCTCAAACAGATCTGCGGCGGTCTGGCCCCGGTAATGGGTAATCACCACACTGCCCACATAGAGGCCAATGTCCCGAAGGGCGTCAATGGATCGAAGGACCTCCAGGTCATAGGTGATGCCAAGGTCGCCCCGGCGCTTGTTCTTCTCGATATCGTCGGCATTGATGGTTATGACGATTTCAGCCTGATCCTTCAGCTCCAGCAGCATTCTTACCTTGCTGTCAGGCTGAAAGCCCGGAAGTACCCTGGATGCATGGTAATCATCAAAGAGCTTTCCACCGAACTCCAAATAGAGCTTGCCGCCAAACATGGCGATACGGTCAAGTATTTTCTGGGACTGCATCTGAAGGTATTTTTCGTTGTCAAATCCTATTCTTTGCATGAGATACGCTCCAAAAATGATGTTGATTAAATGATCGACGATTGACTTGGATTTTTACCATTACCCACAATAACACAATGGAGGAAGAACCGTCAATAAAACTCGCTCAAACCGTCCAATTGTCATATTTTTCATAAAGTCTTAGAAAAAAACCTGAAAAGGCATTTGACGCGGAGCCAACATAATGTATAATTATGCATAAAACATGAATTCTTTTTCATTTTATTTGATTTTTTTGGAGGTTAAAAAAGAAAAATGCCAAAACGCACTGATATTCACAAGATCCTGATTATCGGTTCGGGGCCTATTGTCATTGGCCAGGCCTGTGAGTTCGACTACTCGGGAACCCAAGCCTGCAAGGCCTTGAAAAAACTCGGCTATGAGATTGTTCTGGTCAACTCCAACCCGGCTACCATCATGACCGATCCGGGAACTGCCGATGTCACCTACATTGAACCCCTTAATGTGGAAAGGCTCACCCAAATTATTGAAAAAGAGCGGCCCGACGCCCTTCTTCCCAATCTTGGCGGGCAGACAGGACTTAACCTGTGCCTGGAGCTCCATAAAGCAGGTGTCCTCGAAAAATATGGTGTCGAGGTCATTGGTATCAAGGTAGACGCCATTGAGCGGGGTGAGGATCGCATTGCCTTCAAGGAGACCATGAATCGTTTAGGCATTGAAATCGCTCGAAGCAAGCCGGCTTACAGCGTGGAAGAGGCCGAGGCCATTGCCCAGGAGCTGGGCTATCCTGTGGTGGTCCGCCCTGCTTATACCATGGGCGGCACCGGCGGCGGCCTGGTCTATAATGTGGAGGAACTGCGCACCGTGGTCAATCGCGGTATCGCGGCCAGCCTGGTGGGTCAGGTTCTGATTGAGGAATCGGTTCTGGGCTGGGAAGAACTTGAGCTGGAGATTGTCCGGGATGCCAAGAATCAGATGATTACCGTCTGCTTCATCGAGAATGTGGATCCCATGGGTGTACATACCGGCGACTCCTTCTGTACCGCTCCCATGCTCACCATCAGCAAGGAGCTGCAGGCAAGGCTTCAGAAGTATGCCTATTCCATTGTGGAGGCCATAGAGGTCATTGGCGGCACCAATGTCCAGTTTGCCCATGACCCTGTCACCGACCGGGTGGTCATTATCGAAATCAACCCCAGAACCTCCCGCTCCTCTGCTCTGGCTTCCAAGGCTACGGGCTTCCCCATCGCCTTTATCTCGGCCATGCTGGCAGTCGGTGTGACCCTGGACGAGATTCCCTATTGGCGGGAAGGCACCCTGGAGAAGTACACTCCCTGGGGCGACTATGTGGTTGTAAAATTCGCCCGCTGGGCCTTTGAGAAGTTCAAGGATGCCAAGGACATGCTGGGTACCCAGATGCGGGCCGTCGGCGAGGTTATGAGCATTGGCAAAAACTATAAAGAAGCCTTCCAAAAGGCCATCCGTTCTTTGGAAATCGGCCGCTATGGACTGGGCTTTGCCAAGGACTTCAACACCCTGCCCCTGGAAGAGCTGATGGCAAGACTCGCAGAACCTTCCAGCGAGCGCCATTTTCTCCTCTATGAGGCCATTCGGAAAGGCGCCTCTATCGATGAGCTCCATAACCTCACCCATATCAAGAAATTCTTCCTGGAGCAAATGAAGGAGCTTGTAGATTTGGAGGAGGAGCTCCTCACCTATAAAGGACAAACCCTTCCCGATGGTTTACTCATCAAGGCCAAGAAGGATGGCTTTGCCGACCGTTACCTGGCCAAGCTGCTGGATATGCCCGAAGCCCAAATACGCAAGCAGAGACTGACCCTGGGTGTGACCGAGGGCTGGGAGGCCGTACCCGTCAGCGGTGTCAATGATGCCGCTTACTACTATTCCACCTATAACGCGCCTGACAGCAGCCCATCCTCCAGCAAGCAAAAGGTCATGATCTTAGGCGGGGGCCCCAATCGTATCGGCCAGGGTATTGAATTTGACTATTGCTGCGTCCATGCGGCTTTTGCCCTGAAAGAGATGGGCTTTGAGACCATTATTGTCAACTGCAACCCCGAAACGGTTTCCACCGATTATGATACTTCCGACAAGCTTTACTTTGAGCCCCTGACCGTGGAGGATGTGCTGAGCATCTATGAAAAGGAAAAGCCCCTGGGGGTTATCGCCCAGTTCGGCGGACAGACACCCTTAAACATTGCCAGGGAGTTAGCAGCCGCCGGGGTGAAAATTCTTGGCACCTCTCCCGATACTATTGATTTGGCCGAGGATCGGGATCGGTTCCGGGCCATGATGGAAAAGCTCAACATTCCCATGCCCAAAGCCAGTATGGCCTGCAATACCGAGGAGGCTCTTGAAGCCGCCCTTGAAATCGGTTATCCGCTCATGGCCAGACCCTCTTATGTCCTGGGAGGCAGGGGCATGGAAGTGGTCTATGACGAGGAGGGGCTTATCAATTATATGGCTGCAGCGGTCGATGTTTCTCCTGAGCGGCCCATCCTCATTGACAAATTCCTGGAGAACGCCACTGAATGCGAGGCCGATGCCATCAGCGACGGCAACTTTTGCGTAGTGCCCGCTGTCATGGAGCATATTGAGCAGGCCGGCATCCATTCCGGGGATTCAGCCTGCGTTATCCCCCCTGTCAGCATTCCTGAAAACCATATCCAAACCATCACCGAATATACCGAGAAAATCGCCCGTGAGCTGGGTGTGGTAGGTCTGATGAACATGCAGTACGCCATCTACCAGGACAAGGTGTATGTGCTTGAGGCCAATCCCCGTGCCTCCCGTACCGTGCCCCTGGTGTCCAAGGTCTGCAACACCCCCATGGCAAAGCTTGCTACACAGCTTATCATGGGTAAGGAAACGGGCCACAAAGTGGACATCCCTTCATTGGCTCCAAGGAAAATCAAGCACTATGGCGTCAAGGAGGCCGTCTTCCCCTTTAATATGTTCCCCGAGGTAGATCCTTTGCTGGGGCCTGAAATGCGGTCCACGGGCGAAGTGCTGGGGCTTTCCGATTCCTTCGGCATGGCCTTCTACAAGTCCCAGGAGGCCACATCCCTGATGCTTCCTACCTCGGGCACCGTCCTTATCAGCGTTTCTGAAAAGGACCGTCCCCAGGTGCTGGAAACCGCCAGACATTTTGCCGAGTTAGGCTTTAAGATTAAGGCCACCATCGGCACCCATCGCTTCCTGAGCGAGAATGGGATAAGCTCCGAGGTCATTAAGAAGCTCAACGAGGGACGTCCCAATATTGTGGACGGGATTATGAACAATGAGATCCAGTTGGTGATCAATACCCCATCGGGCAAGAAGGGCCAGAATGACGACTCCTATATTCGCAAGGCGGCCATTAAGTATAAGGTGCCCTATATCACCACCCTGGCCGCTGCTCTGGCCAGTGCCAAGGGTATTGCCGCCTGCCGCAGCGACAGTGAGCGCAAGGCCGGGGTAAGATCCCTGCAGGAATACCATAAAGATATCCTCTAATTCTCCTCATTCCGGGGACGCGCCGCATGCCTTAACAGGCTACGGCACGTCCTCTTTATTTTAGTCAATATGCAAGTAGAAGGATGGGAGGCATGGATTAAAAGGCACCTCAACGGTACGGCATATCACTTCTGACGCACAAAAAAGAAGGGGTTCCGAATCATTTCTCCCGGCACCCCAACATTTTTATAGAACCTAAATTCGCCTATAAATATGGTCATTTGCTCAAACCATTTGTCGGAATTACATCAATAATCAGCTTTCCCGATTGACCATAGCCATAAGATTTTCAGACAGGCCCTTGATGATATTGATTGAATTACTGATCTCCTGAATCTGATTATGCGCATTCTCAGTCGAAGCCAATACTTCTTCCGTTGCTGCGGCATTTTGCTCGGATATACTTGCCACAGTTTGTATTTGCTCCTGAGCATTTGAAAACAGTTTACTGATATCTTCGATTTTGCTCATGACTTTGGAGATTTCACTAATGGTTTCTTCAAAGGACTGACTTAGGTAATCGAAATAGGTGGATACATTTTTAATAAGCTCCTGTCCTTTTCTTGTAGCGGCTTCTCCCTCATTTACTTTTTCAGTGGCTTCATGGGATTTGTTGAATAGCCCTGTTGTGACCTGAGTAATATCATTTACTATTTTTGAACTTTGTTCTGCCAGCTTTCTGATTTCGTCAGCAACAACAGCGAAGCCCTTGCCCTGCTCTCCGGCACGGGCTGATTCAATGGCTGCATTAAGGGCTAAGAGATTTGTTTGACCTGCTATATTTGTGATATCCTCAAGCAGGCTATTGACAGTTTTCATACTTGTTTGCAGCTCTGTTACCGTCACATTCGCCGTTGTAATGGAAGAACCAATGATACTCATCTGATTATCCATTTGACCTATTTTACTTAGTCCTTCCCCCAATGTTTGATTAAATCCGTCTGTTTTGTTAATGACGCCATTGGATATCTCTAAGGTCTCATTGACTATTTGAATAGAATCAACCATTGCCTCATTCACCTTATTGGTATTAGAAGCTTCCTCCTGAATGGACTTAGCCATCTCGGTCATTGACACGGTTATGTTCTTGCTTTCTTCAGTAATAGCCTTAATATTATTGTTAAGCGCTGTTATATTGTCCTCTAGAATGCCCGCACTATTTTCCACGTTCCCAAAGGTTGCCTGTAACTTTGTTAACAGTTCTTCCGCCATCCTTTGTTTTTGATAGGAATCATCAAGCAGTTGTCTTCCCCATTTCGTCAGAAGGTATAAAAGTATTATCGTTCCGTTTAACATTATGATGGTGGAGATGAAAGCGTTTATGCTGCTATCAGCACCCATGATTTTTTCAGGAGCCATAATGTATATAGCCGTAAACAAGATATCGATGACAGCTCCATTAATTAAGACAATCTTTTTTTGAAAATACAAGGATGCTATAGCGATGCTGCAAAACAGTGTATAATGTCCCTCTAAGGAATAACGATCTATATAGAAAAATGAAAGTATGACGACTGCAGGAACCAGCGAAAAGAGGCACCCTTTCACATAGTCTTTAATTGGAACAAAATAGTTTACTAACGTAATAATGAGTATAATAGCAGCAGGGATTGCAAATTGACGAAAAACATCCATTCCGCCTAAAAGAGCTTGTAGGCACGCAAGAAAGACAATGGCAAAGGTTGTAATAACACTTACTTTATGAACCCTTTTCACGTTGTAGGAATCGTTTTGCATAGAATATAAGCCCCCTTCGGTTGTAAAAAATAATACGTCATAATTAATATATCGTTAAATAAAGTTGGAAATATAATACGGTGGTGAGGCAAAAAAAGCTGCCACATGGTAGAACATGCGGCAGCTCCTCGTTGCAAAGATTAGAGAATGCTTCCTAAAACCTCTCCAATCTTCGCATAGATAACCAGATTGGCCCTGCCATCATAGGGCGTTGTGGTTTTGTTTATGAGCACCAGCTTGCTGCCCCGATAGTAGTGGATGAGTCCTGCCGCCGGATACACCGACAGGGAGGTTCCGCCTACGATGAGGACGTCGGCCTTGGCTATGAAGTCAATGGCTTCAGAGAGTATCTCCTGGTTCAGATTTTCGCCGTAGAGAACCACATCGGGCTTGATAATCCCTTGACAGATGTCACACCGTGGGATGTCCATATGTTCCATAACATAGTCTAAATCAAAGAATTTACCGCAGTGGAGGCAGTAGTTTCTGTGAACTGAGCCATGGAGCTCTAAAACCTTGCGGCTTCCCGCCATCTGATGGAGCCCGTCAATATTCTGGGTAATGACCGCCTTAAGCTTTCCCATGTGCTCCAGCCGGGCCAGAGCCTCATGGGCTTTATTAGGCCTGGCATCCCGATAGACCATCTTGCTTCTGTAGAACTGATAGAAATCCAGGGTATGGCTCATGAAAAAGTCATGGGACAAGATCTCCTCCGGACTGTGCCTGCTCTCGGTCTTTTCGTTGTAGAGCCCCTGAGCGCTTCTGAAATCAGGGATATGGCTCTCTGTGGAGACACCAGCACCGCCGAAAAACACAATATTGTCCGAGGCGGCAATCATCTCTTTTAAGGCATCAACATTCATGGTATCACCCCTTTTGACGGATGAAAAACCCCCGCCTTGTCTTCATGAAAACAAATCGGGGGCTTCCTTATTTTCTATCGCTCATAATAAGTGTATCCGCGAAGCCCGTTATCATAGGCCTGCATGATCTCACGCCGTTCGCTGGCGCTGATGCGTCCGTCGCGAATGGCCTCCTCAGCTTTTTCACGGAAACGGACCAGGAGCTCCTTGGGATCAAATTCCACATAGGACAGCACATCGGCCACACTGTCCCCATGGATTTCCTTGACCAGATCATACTGGCCGTCGGGACTGATTCGGATACTGACCACATTGGTATCTCCGAACAGGTTATGCAAATCCCCCAGGGTTTCCTGATAGGCCCCCACAAGGAATATGCCCAGATAATAGTCGTCCCCATTCTTCAGCTCATGAAGGGGCAGCACATGCCGCACGTCATGGAGGTCAATAAATCGGTCTATCTTACCATCACAGTCACAGGTGATGTCGGCAATAATGGCATTGCGCTTGGGCAGTTCCAGCAAACGGTGAATGGGCATGATGGGAAAGAGCTGGTCGATGGCCCAACTGTCGGGGATGGATTGGAAAACCGAGAAATTACAGTAATAGATATCGGCAATGGCGCTCTCGATATCCTCCAAATCAGGTGGCGGGTGCTTCAGCTTCACCTTTTCCCTGGCAATCTGCATGATGGTGTTCCAGAATATCTTTTCGCCAAAGGCCCGTTGGCGCAGGCTCAGCCGGCCATGCTTGAACATATCGCGGATCTCATCCCGATAGTACAGGGCATCGTTATAGCATTCCTGAATATTTCTATGATTAATGCTTTTATACACATCAAACAAATTCTTTATCTGCTCAGGAGCGTCATCCTCCAGCTTGCTGGGCAGCTTGTGCTCCTCAAATTTATCCACGTCCAGGACATTGAAAATCAGTACGGAATAGTAGGCCACCGTTGTACGGCCTGATTCGGTGATAATGACCGGATGAGGAATCTCACTGGGATCCAGTACCGACATAACCGCTTCCACGATATCGGTGCAGTACTCCTCCACGGTGTAGTTGCGGCTGTTGATATAGTTGGTGTTGGAGCCGTCGTAGTCCACAGCAAGACCGCCGCCTAAGTCCAGATAGCCCATGGGAGCCCCTTCCTTGACCAGTTCGGCATAAACTCGGGCAGCCTCCAGAACCGCCGAACGTATATCCCGAATATTGGGGATCTGGGAGCCCAGATGATAATGCATGAGCTTGACAGCATGGAGCATATTCTTTTCTTTGAGGGTATCCACCATGGCAATGACCTGGGACATGTTCAGGCCAAAGATGCTCCTATCGCCCCCTGATTCGGTCCAGTGGCCCCCTGCCTTTGCGGAGAGCTTGATGCGGATGCCGATATTGGGCTCAATGCCCAGGGCCTGGGACCGTTCCAGCACAATATCCAGTTCTCCGGGAACCTCCATGACAAAAAACAGCTTAAAGCCCATCTTAACAGCGTACAGGCCCAGGTCGATGAATTCCTCGTCCTTATAGCCATTGCAGATAATGCAGGCCTCCTTATCCTTCATCAGGGCGAGGGCTGCCACCAGTTCGGCCTTGCTGCCCACCTCCAAGCCGTGATGATAGCGCTGACCGAATTTAGTGACCTCCTCCACCACCTGTTGCTGCTGATTGACCTTAATGGGATATACGCCCCGGTATACCCCTTTATAGTTCAGCTTTTTCATGGCATCGGCAAAGGAGTTGTTCAAAAAGGAAATCTGAGAGTCCAGGAGGTTTTCAAAGCGCAGAAGCACGGGCATGTCCATACCGCGCTCCCTGACCCCTGAAATAATATCCATCAGGCTGATAGCCGCTTTATCATTCTCTGCATAGGGGTTGACCATAACCTCGCCTTTATCGGAGATAAAAAAATATCCGGCGCCCCAGTTCTTAATGCCATAGAGCTCCTCGGATTTTTCCTTGGTCCACCTACCCAATATCTCTGCCTTATTCATCCTGTTTTCATTCCTCCAAATCCATTGCAATCCCAAGGGATTTCACACATTTGCAGCAAAACCAATCATAACATAAAGGAAATAGTCTTATCAATAACCATTAGGGGGAAGATTTGGAGCAAATTCCATCCCGGCGTTGTTGATACTGCTCAGGGCTTTTGATTACGAAGAAACAGCCCTGCTGAACACGCATAAAGACACAGGTTCAAGAAAAGGCATCCCATTGGGGAGGTTAATGGCTGCGCTCCCTCCGGGATGCCTGTCAATGGGCGTATGGTCAATGTTTTAAGACTATATTATTGGAAGCCCGTATAGACCCTGAACTCCTTATCTGCTTTGATTTGCGTAATCCGCCAGAATCCGTCCTCCTTATCCACGGTCAAAAGCGCCTTGTAATCCCCGGCAGGCCCTGTTGAGGTCATGGTGGAAATCTGGAGGTTGATGACAGTCCTGGTATCGCTGCGCTTATCCACCTTGGTGATTTTATAGCCGTCCACCCAGGGGCTGGACACCCCCGTCACCCAGTTAGGGAAGGTCTTTTCAAGCTGCCGGGCATATTCCTGCCTCAGCTCCCGGCCCAGAACGGCATATTGCATGGCGGCACTGCGCATCATAAGCCCATTGGCCCAGACCTCCACTGCGGCCTCAGGACTGGAAACCCCCACACTGTTCATGGCCTCCATCATGAGTTCACTGCGGACCTGATAGCGATTGACCTCGGCAACAGCCTGGACCACACTGATATATTTGATCCCGAAGAGATAGCCAAAGAGATTGAAAAAGGCGATAAATAAAACAAATATGACGAGGCAAAGCCCCACGATATTTTTGGAATGCCTCAGGACGAAAAACTTCATGAAAATTGCCACCTGCAAGAATATGCCCATTCTATATGTATGACGAGCCTCCTGGCCTCATGCCTGATTTAGCCCTGTCATGGCAGCATATTCTATTCCCCCCATAGGCTTCCCGGATTTTCTTGCGCATTCCCTCGGGAAATGGGATAATATGAGAGATACAGTTATGAAAAGGAGGGGCAGTTATGGCCATATTAGTCACAGGCGGCGCCGGATACATTGGCAGTCATACCTGTGTGGAGCTGTTAAACAGGGACTATCAGGTCATTGTAATGGACAACCTAAGCAATTCCAGTGAAAAAGCCCTGGAACGGGTTAAAGAGATAACGGGCAAAAACCTGACATTCTATAAGGCTGATCTATTAGATAAAGCAGCCATCGAGGATATTTTCAACAAAGAATCCATTGAACATGTCATCCATTTTGCCGGTCTTAAGGCCGTGGGTGAATCAGTGGCAAAGCCATTAGCCTATTATAAGAACAATATCACCGGTACTCTGAATCTCCTGGAGGTGATGAGGGACCACAACGTCAAGAGCATTGTTTTCAGTTCTTCGGCAACGGTCTATGGCAATCCCCACACTGTCCCCATTAAGGAGGACTTTCCCCTTCAGGCAACCAATCCCTACGGAAGAACCAAGCTCATGCTGGAAGAGATATTAAGGGATCTCCATACTTCCGATCCCGATTGGCGCATTGTCCTGCTTCGCTATTTCAATCCCATCGGCGCCCATGAAAGCGGACGGATCGGCGAGAATCCCAGGGATATCCCCAATAATCTGGTGCCCTATATCACCCAGGTTATGGTGGGCAGGCTTGAGCGCTTAGGCGTCTTTGGCAATGACTATCCCACCCATGACGGCACCGGCGTGCGGGATTACATCCATGTAGTGGATCTGGCCATTGGCCACGTTAAGGCCCTTGATAAGCTTAAGGTGTCAAAGGGTGTCTTCACCTATAATCTGGGCACGGGCGTGGGCTATAGTGTTCTGGATCTGGTCAAGTGCTTCGAGAAGGAATACGGAAAGCCCATTCCCTATACCATCAAGCCCAGACGCCCCGGTGATGTTCCCACCTGTTATGCCGACCCCACCAAGGCCAAAGAAGAGCTGGGCTGGGTGGCTGAAAGGGGTATCGAGGCCATGTGCGCCGATGCCTGGAGATGGCAGAAGAACAATCCCAACGGCTACGACGATTAATACTATTAGAAAAAGTTTTTGTAGGGAGCTTAAGGCTCCCTTTTCTCATGGGTTTCAGATAGGTTTACATAATTTTCTGGTTGTTATTTACTGTTCTTCTCCTTTACAATGAGGGTGCCGGACCGACTCTTGCATAAAAGCCTTTAGGTCAAACTGGCAGAAAACAAGAGAGGAGAACGTAACATGAAAAAGTTTGTTTTTATAGGAGCTGCCGCTCTTATTTTATTTTTATCAGCAGATTTGGTATGGCTCAGCCCGAAGTCCGCGGTTGAAGCAACCCAAACAGCGTTGACCACCCAGGTGTCAGGCCCTGCGGCGATAACTTCCGAGTCCTTAAGGAGCTTTGCCTCCCTGTCAGCCTTCCAGGCCGCTCTTGCCAACCAGGCAGCGGCCGCATCCAAAATGTCCCGGGATACTGCCACGGAAGATGCCCCATTAGCGGCACAGGCCACGCCATCGGCAGCGGCGAAGTCGTCGCCCCCCCC
>JAKIML020000080.1 GCA_022702935.2 Bacillota bacterium
GTTGGAGCACTGAATTCTTTAATCTTCCCGTACCCCAACATTTATTATAGAACCTGTTTTATGCAAAAGTTTGCTCCTTGTAGGGTGTCATAAATCCCTGTATAATGAGTATATGCAATCGTTTGCATCAAGAGAGGGGGAAGTAAAATCGACGGAATTCTAAGATACGAGCTGAAATTTCTTTTGTCGCCGCTTGAGGCCGAAATCCTTCAGCAAAAGATCAAGCATCTTCTGCCCTTCGATCCCATGGGCGATAACGGCAGGTATACCATCGATTCTCTGTATTTTGATGATGTCCACAGCACCTATCTCAACGAAAAGCTGGATGGTGCGGAAAAAGCGCCTAAATTCAGGATAAGAGCCTACAATAAGAACTATGAAAGGCTCAAGCTGGAGAGAAAACAAAAGAAAGGGGATCTGGTTTATAAAAAGAGCCTTGCCATTTCGCTTGAGGACTATGAAGCTTTTCTCAAGCAACCCCTCGCCTTTGGTCAGCATTTTCCCGAGCTCTACACCAACCGGCTCCTGCCTAGGGTGGTGGTGAGCTACGAACGGACAGCCTTTGTCTATGAGCCGGGGAATGTAAGAATCACCTTGGACCGACATCTTCAAACCAGCCTCACCCATAACCCCGAGCTGATGGGGACCTTTGCCCGACGACAGGTTTTTGACCAAGAGTCTGTTATTTTTGAAGTAAAGTACACCGGATTTTTGCCATCCCATTTAAAGGGCGTTATCAATGAAGCCCAGCACAAGCAGAGTATTTCGAAATATGTGCTATGCCGGCTGGCTAGCCTTACATAGGAGGATTATTATGGATAAAGCTTTTACCTTTCAGGATATCTTCAGCAAGAACTTCTTAAAGTCCTACGAATTTGAAGGGGTCACCTTGAATCAGGTACTCATAGCCCTGCTCTTTGCCTTTCTGGCAGGCATGTTCATCTACCTGATCTACCGTGTATCCAACAACACAGCCATGTACGTCAACAGTTTTGGCATAGCGTTGGTAGCCCTGACCATGATAACATCCCTGGTCATCATGACCATCACCTCCAATGTGATTTTATCGTTGGGTATGGTGGGCGCCTTAAGTATTGTCCGCTTCAGAACGGCGGTTAAAGAAGCCATCGATATTGTTTACATGTTCTGGGCCATCGCCACGGGTATTGCTGTAGGGGCTGGCTTCTATTTCATTGCCTCAGTCAGCGTCCTTGTTATTGGGGGTTTGCTCTTTGCCATGAGCAAGATCACCATTCGAGAAAGTGCCTTTGTACTGGCGGTGAGCACCACCGGCCAGGTCTCGCAAAAGGTTTTGGAGGACATTCTGAAGGCAGAGGTCAAGAAATACCTTTTCAAGGCCAAAACCACCCATGCGGGGGGCGCCGAATATACCTACGAGGTTCGCTTAAGAAACAACACAGCTGATTTTACCGAGAATCTCTCAAAGGTTCCTGGAGTGGCAGGGGTGTCCCTGGTTGGCTTTAAGTCGCAAAACACCCTGTAAGGAGTTGGGTATGAAGCGTTTATTAGCACTTCTCGTCCTGGCCTGTCTGCTTGTGGGTTTGACCCTTGCAGCGCCCATGCTTTCAGGGACTGGAGCCCGGGCGGTTTCCGGTATTAACGCCAAAGATCCTTCAAAAGCCGGAGCTTCCCTAATTTATGTGGATTCCAAGGATTTTTTCAGGCTTTTCAGAGATGATACCGTAAAGATACTGACCATCAGCATCAGCCCCGAGGAATGGCAGGGCATGCTTCAGGATATGGCCAGGATGAGGCCCATCGACGATCGTATGCGAACGGGCAATTATCGCAGAGCCACCCTTACCTATGAGGATAAGGACGGCAAGATCACCCTGGAGAATGTGGGCATCCGGACGAAAGGCAATACCAGCAGAATTCTGCCCCAGGATGGACAGGGCTATCACCGTGCCCATTTTAAGATTAAATTCAACGAGACCTTTGATTATGAGGAGGACAGCCAGGCCTACAGAGAGCTGTCCCAGCGCTCCTTCATGACTTTGGATGCCCTGATCCTTAAGGCCAATATGTGGAATGATCCCTCCTTTGTTCATGAGAAATATGCCTATGATCTTATGCGAGAGGCAGGGCTTAAGGTGCCCCAAATCTCAATGACCAAGGTTATATTCAAGATAGGGGACAAGACGGTGGACTATGGGGTATATTCCATGGTTGAGCCCATTGACAAGAGCTTTTTGGAAAAGCGCTATACCAACGCCCAGGGCAATCTGTACAAGAGCCTCTGGCAGAATTTCGGGCCGGCCACTCTTGAACCCATTACCCAGTCCAAGGCTGTGGGCATCAAGGACTGGACAAAGAACTACCGCCCGTCCTATGATCTTAAGACCAATAAGGATAATGCCGATCATACGGTTCTGCTCACCTTTATAGAGAAGCTCAACAGCCTTGATGGGGAGGAACTGAAGGCCTACCTGGAAGAGACCTTTGAGGTGGACACCTTCCTTAAGTTCATGGCCCTGAATATGCTTTTGGGCATGCCTGACGACTACTGGGCCATGGGAAATAATTATTACCTTTACTTTAATCCTCAGGGTAAGCTTGAGTTCCTTCCCTATGACTATGATCAATGCCTGGGCTCGGGATGGGACGGCAATCTTCCCAGAGGGCTTGTGAGCATAGCCACCGCCAATATTCTCAAGTGGAATAACAGTGCGGCCATATTGTCCGGGCAGCCCTCCTCCAGACCTCTGGTGGAAAAGATACTTTCGTTTGATGACTATAAAGATCGGTATCTTAAGTATCTGAAAGACTTCTCCATGGCCCAGGACAGCCCGTTCTCCTATAGTCGCTTTATGGCGCTGTATGAATCGGTGGAGGCGCTCTACGGCCCCCTTATGAAGAACGATACAATGGAGAGCAGCACCATGACCCTGTCCAACGAAGAATGGTACTTTGAGACCAAGCTGAGAAGTGTTGAAAGCCAGCTTGCGCAGTTAGGCTATTAAGGTTTTGTCTCTTTTTGTGCATAGCTCCCGTATCGCCTGTGTAATTATGGTAGTCAGTACCCATATTTTTTGATATGATTATTTAGGTATGTGGAATGAATCCATACTTTAAGCAGGGTTACGGGAGTTTTTAGCATGTTTTTTAAGAAAAAAGTTGAGTTGGATATGAGCAATATTCCCAGGCACATTGCCATTATCATGGACGGCAATGGCCGCTGGGCTCAAAAGCGCGGTCTTTCCAGAACCATGGGCCACCGGGAAGGCTCACGTACCCTTAAGAAAATCGTAGAGGCTTGCTATAATCTCGGGGTCAAATACCTTACCGTGTATGCCTTTTCAACCGAGAACTGGTCCAGACCCAAGCAGGAAGTGGACGACCTGATGAACCTGATTCTGGAATACCTGTTGAATGCGGAAAAGGAGCTTAAAGGGAAGAATGTCCGTATCCGTGTTATTGGGGACAGAAAAAGGCTCCCTGAGCGGATTCAGAAAGAAATCGAACGGGTTGAGAGCAACACGCGCCATATCCAGGGCTTGGACTTTGTTATTGCCCTCAATTACGGAGGACGTCAGGAAATCATTGATGCCGTTTCCTGCTTGGTTGAGGATGTGAAAGCGGGGAAGCTGTGCGAGGTCAATGAACAGGCCATTGCCGAAAGGCTCTACACCCATGAAATCCCCGATCCCGATCTTTTGATTCGGACCAGCGGGGAGATGCGTCTGAGCAATTTTCTGCTCTGGCAATGCTGTTATACCGAATTTTACTTCAGCAAGGCCCTGTGGCCCGATTTTGATGAGGCTTGCTTAAGGGAAGCCATATTGTCATACCAAGGCCGGCAGAGACGCTTTGGAGGTGTAAAATGTTAACCCGTATCATTAGCGGTATCATTGGAGCCGCTGTTTTAATTGGTGTTTTGCTGCTCCCGCCATATGTTTTGGCTGTGGTGGTTGCGGCTGCCGCGATTATAGGCTTGTTTGAGTTTGCCCAGGCCATGAAGCACAAGGAAATTCATATTGACCTTGTGGTCAGTGCCATTGCCGCAGTGGCCATTGTTGGAAAGGCTTATGGCTCCACTCTTTCCAGGGAGTTGTTCCCGGTGCTGTCCCATGTATTTGCCAATGTGCTGGACCTGCAATATCTCAACGCGCTGTTGTATATCATCATTGTCTATTTCTTTTGCCGGATCATCTTTGAAAAAGGCCGGTTCCGTATGGAGGACATGGCCTACACCTTATTGGGAATTTTGTATATTCCGTTTCTTTTGGCCTTTATTGTTTCAACCCGTAATCTGAACAGGGGATTCGAGTTTGTCTGGCTCATCTTCATAGGCGCCATGATGACCGATATCTTTGCCTATTTTTCAGGGGTTTTTCTGGGCAAGACCAAGATCATCCCCCATATCAGTCCCAAGAAGACCGTTGAAGGCTCCATTGGCGGTGCGCTGGGGTGCATGCTCATCATGATTCTTTACGGCGCCCTGGTCATCAACCGCGCTGGTGTGGAGCCGGTGTCCCTGGTGCACTTTGCCATTCTGGGACTCTTATGCGGCATAGTCTCCCAGCTTGGCGACTGGGCTGCATCGGCCATAAAACGCAATACGGGTATCAAGGATTATGGCAATCTCATTCCCGGACACGGAGGCATTATGGACAGAGCCGACAGTGTTCTCTTCGTAGCCCCGTTAATCTATATCTATGTGAGCTTATTTATGTGCTAGAAAGGAAGTCAATATGGTTAAAGGGCTTACCATCCTGGGTTCGACGGGCTCCATTGGCGTACAGGCCCTCCAGGTGTGTGAAAACCTTCAAATAGACGTTGTATCCCTCATTGCCCACAGTAATGTCCGGCTCATGGCAGAGCAAATCCGTAAATATCGACCCAAAGTGGCAGCGCTCTACGACGAAAAGGCCGCCGAGGAATTGATGCTGCTTGTCCCTGACCATGATACAAAGATTTTGAAAGGCTTGCCGGGGGTTTTAGAGGCAGTGGTGCATCCCGATGCCGATACGGTGCTGACCTCAGTGGTGGGCATTGCGGGACTCCTGCCCACCATGACCGCTATTGAGGCAGGAAAGCATATTGCCCTGTCCAACAAGGAAACCCTGGTTACTGCTGGGGCGCTGGTTATGGAAGCAGCAAAGCGGAAAGGCGTTCGTCTTCTGCCTGTGGACAGCGAGCATTCGGCCATCTTTCAGAGCTTGGCCGGAAACAGGCATGAGGATATTTCAAAGATCATTCTCACCGCTTCGGGCGGCCCCTTCAGAGGATATTCCCTGGAGCAGCTTCAGAGGGTTACTGTGGAGCAGGCCCTGAATCATCCCAATTGGTCCATGGGCAGCAAGATTACCATTGATTCAGCCACCATGATGAACAAGGGGCTGGAAGTTATTGAGGCAATGTGGCTCTTTGACGTTCCACCCGAAAGCATTGAGGTGGTGGTGCATCCTCAGAGCATCATTCACTCCATGGTAGAATACAGGGATGGTTCGATCATGGCGCAATTGGGAGCACCCGATATGCGCATTCCCATTCAGCTTGCGCTGACCTGGCCCGAGCGCCATGCCAATCCCTTCAGAAAGATAAGCTTTTCCGAGATTTCCTGCCTGACCTTCGAGAAGCCGGATCTTAAGACCTTTAGGGCCTTAAAACTGGCTTTTGAGGCTGCCAAGGTGGGGGGAACCCTGCCCTGTGCCATGAACGCAGCCAATGAGGTGGCCGTTGATCTGTTCTTAAAGGGGCGGATTTCATTCCTGCAGATTGCAGAGCTTATAGAACGGGTTATGGATATGCATATTGTGAATAGTAAGCCTGTACTCAACGATATAATAGATACTGACCGGACCTCGCGTGAATTGGCCCGGAGCATATTGCATGGGGGGTTCTAAATGAGTGTTGTTATTGCTTTGATTGCACTGAGCGTACTGATTTTCGTTCACGAATTGGGACATTTTCTGGCCGCCAAGGCCGTTGGTATAAAGGTTATCGAATTTGCCCTGTTTATGGGGCCCAAGCTCCTCTCCTTCACCAAGGGTGAAACCACCTATTCTCTCAGACTCATTCCCATGGGAGGATTCTGCAAGATGGAGGGGGAGGATGAAGACTCGGACGATGAACGCGCCTTTTCCAGGAAATCGGTGGGTCAGCGGGCTCTGGTCATAGCCGCCGGGCCTGCCATGAACATCCTGACAGCGTTCCTTTTTGCCATGGTTTTCCTTTCAGCCAAGGGATTTGATACCAAAACCATTACAGAGCTTTCCAATACCTCGCCCCTTAAGGCTGTGGGCGTTGAAGTGGGGGATCAGTTGCTGTCCTATGATGGAAAGAAAATCTTTGATCCCAGCCTGGACATCAATACCTTTTTGTATGGGGAAGACGGCACAGAGAAGGAGATCACCTTCTTTGATGTCAGCGAGAATAAAAAGGTGACCAAGGTCATTACTCCCGGTAAAACCCCTGCCAGAGTGCGGCTGGGCTTTACCGCCAAATTGGTCAATAAGGAGGCCACCAATATAATCGATATGATTGAGGTGGATTCGCCCCTGGAAAAGGCGGGCATCAAGCGGGGAGACCGAGTCATTCAGCTTGACGACACCCCTGTGACCAGCACCGCCGATATTCAGAAATATCTCAACCAGACCCGGGTTGACAAATTGGCTCCCTTAACGGTGGTGGTGGAGCGCAACGGCAAGACCCTGACCTTTAATAATGTGGTGCCTTTTATCGATTTCAACTATGACCTGGGCTTTAAATTTGAGTATAGAGAAAAGGGCAGCATCCTTGAGGTGGCCAGGGCCTCCGTCGATTACTGCATATCCACTATGCGGAGCGTCATTATATCCATTGGCTGGCTGTTTAACGGTACTGTATCGGTCAAGGAAATGTCGGGACCCGTTGGCATCATCGGTGCTGTGGGCAGTGTGGTGGAGAGCCAGGAATCTGCAAATGTTATATTCCTCAATCTGATTTACTTCTGCTCCTTTATCAGCATCAACCTGGGGGTCATGAATCTGATCCCGTTTCCGGCGCTGGATGGGAGCATGCTGCTGTTCCTGCTTATCGAAAAAATACGGGGAAAACCGCTTCCTCAGGAGAAGCTGGGCATGATCTCCATGATCGGCTTTATTCTGTTGATTTGCGTCCTTATTTTTACACTCTTCAACGATATTCCAAGATGGCTCATGTAAACCAAGGATTTTGAGGTAGGTTAGCTGTGGAAACAGGAATCCAAAGAAGAAAAACCCGAAAAGTCAGGGTGGGGGATCTCTATATTGGTGGAGATGCCCCTATTACCATACAATCCATGACCAATACCAAAACCAGTGATGTTGAGGCCACTGTCCGGCAGATCCGCGCCCTGGAAGAGGCGGGCTGTGATATTGTCCGCGTGGCCGTTCCCGATATGGAGGCCGCCGAGGCCATTGCCCGGATTAAGCAAAGCATTCATATTCCCCTTGTGGCCGACATTCATTTTGATTATCGGCTGGCCCTGAAGGCCATGGACGGTGGAGCGGACAAGATCCGCATCAATCCGGGCAATATTGGTTCGAAGGACAGGGTTAAGGAAGTGGTGGACAAAGCCAGGGAGAAGGGTATTGCCCTGAGAATCGGTGTCAACAGCGGGTCTTTGGAAAAGGAGCTGCTGAACAAGTACGGCCGAGTTACGGCCCAGGCCTTGGTGGAAAGCGCCCTTGGTCATGTGCGCATTCTGGAGGAGCTGAACTTTTTTGATACGGTCATCTCCATTAAATCCTCGGATGTTGTTATGGCGCTGGAGGCCCATCGCCTGTTGGCTGAAAAGACCGATTATCCCCTGCACATCGGCATAACCGAGGCGGGCACCATTTACCGGGGCACTATTAAGTCAGCGGTAGGCATTGGTGCCATGCTTTTATCGGGTATTGGCGATACGGTGCGGGTTTCCCTGACAGGGGATCCGGTGGAGGAGATCAAGGCGGCCAAGGAAATCCTTCGGGCCTGCGGCCTGTATCAAAAGGGCGTGGTGTTTGTCTCCTGTCCCACCTGCGGGCGCACCCAGATTGATCTCATCGGCATTGCCGAGAAGGTTGAAGCAGCGCTGGCCGATTGTGACAAGCCCATCAAGGTGGCCGTCATGGGCTGTGTGGTCAATGGCCCCGGTGAAGCACGCGAGGCCGATATTGGCATTGCAGGGGGCAAGGACTCGGCCGTCATCTTCAAAAAGGGCGAGATTCTGCGCAAGGTCAAAGAATCAGAGATTGTTGATGCCTTGCTGGAGGAGATCAAACGGATGTAATCCCGTTAAGCCGCATAAAGTGATCCAACTGAATCATCCACCCAAAGAGCTGTGCCCGTGTGGAATAGGGCCGATGGATATCATTCTGCTTCATCATGCTTTCCAGCGTTTTAAGATTCAGAAGATTCTTGATGGGAGAACCGGGATCCAATACCTTTTCACTGAGAATATTCTTAATTTTGGCCTCATATTCAGGGTCCTGGGATCTTGGAAAGGGGCTTTTTTTGCGTTCCAGAATGTCCGAGGGAAGATAGCCGCGCATGGCCTCTCTGAGAAGGCCCCTATCCATGTTGTTCAGGCGCTTTATCTCCTGGGGGATGTTCCAGAAGTACTCCACCAGCCGCACATCACAGAAAGGAACCCGGGTTTCAAGGCCAAAGGCCATGCCCATTCTGTCAAGACGCTCCAGGAGACAGGGAAGGTTCCAATAGAGACTGAACCATTGGGCTTCGGTTTCCTTTTTCAAGCGTTGGGTATCTGAGGTAAACTTAAGGTACTCGGCCAGGGCCTCAGCATAGCATTTCTCAATAAACTCATAGGGTTTTATCACATCTATCAGATCGCTCTTAAACACCGATATCTTTTCGGCCACATTGGAAGCCCAGGGCAGCCTTTTCTTCCCCGAGGCGAAATACTCGGAGGAGCGGATGTTGGCGCCGAACACCTCATCGGAACAGTCCCCGGTCAGGACAATGCCAAAGTCCTTGCGAATCTCGCGGCACAGAAGCAGAAGTGAGCTGTCATACTCGGGCATGCCCGGAATACCCCTGGCTTCGGTGGCATCCAAAAGGGCTTCCACCAAATCATTAGAGGACAGAATGATATAGTGATGGCGCGTACCCGTTCTTCGACACACCCAGCGCACCCAGGGCGTGTCACTGTCCCCGCTGAGGGTTCTATGGCGTATATAGCGATTATTTCTTTCAAAATCCACCGACCAGGTGTTATAGACACTGCAGTACAAATCCTGAGGATAATCGGTGACAATAGCCGTTATCAGACTGGAATAGAGTCCGCCCGACAAAAGACCGCATAATGGGATATGGGATTTCATCTGACGCCTGACCGATTGAATCACCAATTCCCGGACGGTTTCCAGGGTCTTGGACAGATCGTCCTCATGCTCCTGCTTTTCAATTCTCCAATAACGAACACTTTTCAGCCCTTCAGACGAATAACGCACGAAATGGCCCGGCCTTACCTGATGAATACCCTTGATGACGGTGCTTCCGGGAGTGTGGCGCGGACTTAGACATATAAGCTCGGAAAGCCCCTCCAGATCCATGCTTGTCTCAAATAGAGGGTGGGAAGTGATACCCTGAATTTCAGATGCGAAAAGGAGGGTTCGGCCCTTAAGGGCATAGAACAGCGGCTTAACGCCAAGCTGATCCCGGGCCAGTATCAGGGTTTGCTCCTCCACATTCCAAAGGGCAAAGGCAAAGATCCCATTGAACTTATTAAGAAAGCCGTCCTTCCACAGGGAATAGGCGTAGATGAAAATCTCGGGGCAGGTGGTACATTTAAAGCCCCGAGCTTCAATCTGGGCGCGGAGCTCTTCCTCGTTGTAGAGCACGCCGTCCAGAGTCAGAACATAGGTCCTTCCATCGACACATAATTGTGTTACTGTGGCACTGTCATGCTTGGGGCTGATCCATCCTACACGTTTTAACAAAACACTACGGGAAGAAAGAAAATGTCCGGCACCATTTGCCCCCCTTGAACGGATGGCGTCGGACATGGCACATATGTTAACGCTTTGCAGCGGAAGGTCCTCTGAGGGATTAACCATACCGGCTATTCCGGACATAAGTAACACTCCAATAGTTGAATACACTGATATTCTATTCAAAGCACCGACAGGGTGTTACGGGAAATCTGAATGCGTGAAACCCCATGTACAAAAGGGTTACGGAAAACACGACATCTTTTTTTCGGGCTATAACTTGATTTGACACAAAAAACATGGAGCGGCTTTTATAATAGGCATAGGTGAAAGGGCTTTATAAGCCCTTTTGAAGCCTCGGCAGACAATCCTGAAATTTATTGGCACCAGCTAACATAAATTTGAGGTTTATTCCATATATGTTTAATTGGAACTTTTAAATACGAGGGGAGACTTTAAAGTGATAATTTATGCAGACCTTTTGTTCTTTGAAAACCTGCTTGCCAACTGCTTTATTATTAAACTGGCCAGTCTGCTCTCGGGCTGTAGTCTAAAAGTTTTCAAAACCATACTCGCGGCCTCTGCCGGGGCCCTATATGCCGTATTCGCGGTCATCAAGCCCGATTCGGTAATCCTGGCCTCACCCCTGACCAAGATTGCCTTTTCAGCCCTGATGGCCCTGATAGCCTTTAAGATAAGAAGTATGCCTGAGTTTTTGAGACGATGGGGCATGATGCTCTTGGCGGCCTTTGTCTTGGCCGGATGTACATTCGCTCTTTCTACCGTCATGGACGGCGGAGTGATCTCCTATGGCGGCTTGATGTACATTAGCCCACAGGGGACCCTTAAGGCCTTTTTATTCTCGGCCGGTTTATGCATTGTCCTGGTAAGACCCATAGGGCGCATCCTTTCGGGAAAGGCCATTCGGGAAGGCTCCATTGTACCAGTGCATTTGAGGATCGGCGAAAAATCGGTCAGGTTCAATGCCCTGATTGATACGGGCAATTCCCTTATCGATCCCTTAACGGGCTATCCGGTTATGGTGGTGGAGGCAGATTCGGTCAGGGATATTTTGCCGCCCGAAGTCTACTCCTCGGTGAAGTCCAATAATATCGGTCTCTGCACCCAATTGGGCGGGCGGGATGATCAGGGATGGCACAAGCGTGTTCATCTGATACCCTTTAAATCCATTGGCAAGGAGAATGGCATGCTGACCGGTTTTCGCCCTGATCAGCTCCATGTGATTAAGGAAGGGGCCCTCAAAGAAATCAATGATGTGGTTGTTGGGGTTTGTGGCATAAAGCTGTCCAACAGCTCGAAATATTCAGCATTACTTGGACCTGCCATGTTAACAAAAATCTAGCTTCATGGCTTGGCTGGCTTAAGCAGGACGATAAAGCCTGCATTAAGCCAAGAGGAAGGAGAAGGTATCATGTTTGAAAAGGTTTTCGGATTCATCATTAACCTGGTGAAAAGTCCTGATATGGAACACAATGAGATTTTCTATATCGGAGGCAATGACATTCTTCCTCCGCCCCTGCAGGCTGAGGAGGAGGCCACCCTGCTGGATAACCTGGAGCGGGGGGATTTGGCCGTCAAGCGCATACTTATCGAAAGAAATTTAAGACTGGTGGTTTATATCGCCCGGAAATTCGAGAACACGGGAGTGGATATTGAGGACTTAACCTCCATCGGCACCATTGGTCTTATCAAGGCCATTAACACCTACAATCCAGGGCGGAATATCAAGCTGGCCACCTATGCCTCCCGATGCATTGAGAATGAAATACTCATGTATCTGAGAAAGAACAGCCGGGCCAGAAGCGAGGTGTCCTTTGAGGAGCCCCTCAATGTGGATTGGGATGGCAACGAGCTTTTGCTTTCCGATATCCTGGGAACTGACAGCGATATCATTCAGAGAAACCTTGAGGAGGAGACCGACAAAAAACTGCTGGTCAGCGCCATGAACAAGCTGAGCGGCCGGGAGAAGCGCATTATGGAGCTTCGATTTGGGCTCAATAATCATCTGGAGAAAACCCAGAAGGAAGTGGCCGACATGCTGGGCATTTCCCAATCCTACATATCACGGCTGGAAAAGCGAATTTTGGGCCGCCTGAAAAGGGAAATATGCAGAATGCTGTAAGGCAGGGGCACAGATATAAAGCAATGATGATTACAAGTCCACAGTCAAAAGCCTTTGATTGGGGGCTTTTTGTTTGCCTGATGGCGCTTATGAAGGCCCTATAGCGGGAATACTTATCCATGCAGTCTTGAAAACACTGGGGCATAAGTTTATAATAAACTAGAATTGCGCTAAACAAATGTTAAATAAAGGAGCTTAACTCATGATAGTTGATGAAAAAGGAAGATTATTTAAGAAGATTAATCTGCTTGATTTACTCATAGTGTTGATCCTCATTGGTATTGGTGTTGTGGTTTTTTATAAGATGAACAACTCAAAAGTCATCAGTCCCTTTGCACAGAAGGATAAGATTGAGACTGTAATCTTCCTGGAAGAGGTTCTGGGCGGAGCTGCTGACAGTATTATTGTTGGCGAACCCGTTCGAGACAGAGCTTCGGGTGCCCTTATCGGTTATGTTACAAATTATGAAAAGGGTCCCAGTGTCAACTTTGCCACCAGTTCAGATGGTCAGCTTGTTAAGACCACAAAAGAAGGCTATAATTCAGTCCGTGTAACCATTGTGGGAACGGGTGTCTATTCTGATTC
This sequence comes from Bacillota bacterium, assembly GCA_022702935.2. Classification (GTDB taxonomy): domain Bacteria; phylum Bacillota; class Clostridia; order DSM-8532; family DSM-8532; genus DTU059. The sequence goes on from JAKIML020000080.1 coordinate 12,649, forward strand.
CCGTGTGGTTTTCGACAATAATGATTACTATATCAATAAGCAGTTCGAGTTCCTGGTTGGAAACACCTATCTGTACGCTAAAATCGAAAGTATGACCAAGGTTGAGGAGTAATTGATTTGTTCGAGACAAGCTTTTTTGTTAACGTTTTTAATAAGGTTGCTCTGTTTATCTCAGTGGTATTTAAAAACAGCCTGATAGGTAGTGCTTGGCAGGCTTTGAAAAAAGTCTTTCAAAAGCTTGCACAAACAAGTTTTTTCGTCAAACTGGCCAAGCTCCAGTTCAGCAAGTACTCCTTTAATGAAAACAGCCTGCTCTACCGTTGGATGGACAGGCTGATTAATTTCCTTCCATGGCTGTTAAAAAAGCTATACGTGAGATTTGAGGCTGCGTTCAAGAACAGCGTTTTGTTCAGAATTGTCGCGTTTTTTGCCCGCAATCTTTCAGCCCTCATCGCCTTGTTTATGCTGGTCGTTTTTGTCGTACCGCACAAGACCTCGTTCATTTCGTGGAACAATATGCACACGGCCTATGCGGTCATTCTCTTCTTTATCCTGTTTATGATTAAAGCCATGATTGAAGAGGACACCCGTATCCAGGTGAAGGCCGTCAATGTATTCTTTTATATCTTTGTCATCATGGTGATTTATGGGCTGGTGACCTCCTTTAGCTTCAGCCTGAGCCTTCGCTTCTTGGTCTTCCATTTTACCTGTTTTATGCTTGTTTTGATGATGGTCAGCGCTATCAAAACCAAGGAGGAGCTGACCACTTTTATCGAACTGGTCCTGGTAGGTGCTACCCTCTGCGGTCTCTATGGCCTGTACCAGGCTGTGAAGGGTGTTCCCGTTGATGTTTCACAGATAGACATTTCCCAGAACGCAGGCGCTCCTGGCAGAATCTATTCAACCTTTGAGAATCCCAATAACTTTGCACAGGTTATGACCATGATGATTCCCTTCTATGTGGGGGTTATTTTTGGCGCCAAGGGCATTAAGAAGAAGATCATCTTTGTGCTGGCAGCCCTGCCGCCCGTTTTATCCTTGCTTCTGACACTGTCCCGGACAAGCTGGATTGGGCTGGCGGTTGCAGCCTTTGTTTTCCTTCTGCTCACCCATCCCAAGGTCATTCCCTGGCTCATTGTCTGCGGGGTACTGCTTCTTCCCGTTATGCCCAGTTATATCATCACGCGTATTGGAACCATCTTTAAGATGAATGATTCCTCCATCACATACCGCTTTAAGATTTTCAAAACCATGTGGCCAGTGATAGAGGATTACAGCATTACCGGAATAGGCCTGGGCAATAATATCGTGAGCCAGATTACCAATAACTATCCTATTTACACCGATTACAACAAGGTGCCTGTACACTGCCATAATCTCTACCTGCAGGTTTGGGCTGAGATGGGGATTGTGGGCTTAACATCCCTTCTTATGTTCATTGCCGCGACCATTAAGTCATGTATAGGCAAAGTACGCCGCCTTGGCGAGGACCTGCAGATGAAATATTTCCTGGCATCAGGCGTTGCATCCATCAGTGGGATACTGGTTACTGCCCTGGGTGAATATATTTGGTTCTATCCCAGAAACATGCTGGTTTTCTGGATGATAGTGGGATTGATGATAGTGGGGCTTAACCTCGCCAGGAACGCCCGCCATGGGGAGGTCATGGAGTGAGAACCAAGACATCGCTGTATAACACGGCCTGCGCCATGCTCCTCCAGGTGGTTAACCTGGTGGTGAATCTCATTCTTCCCCGGGTCATTGTGGATGTTTATGGCTCAGCCGTCAATGGTCTGGTATCATCGATCCGTCAGTTCATCGGTTATTTGAGCATTGTAGAGGCCGGCCTTGCAGGTGCGGCCGTTTATGCCCTTTATAAGCCCCTGGCTGACAAGAACCATGATAAGATTAATGGCATCCTTTCAGCCTCCAATCGTTTCTACAATATTTCGGGCTTTATCTTTTCAGCGCTGGTTTTAGTGTCCACCTTTATCTATCCCATGTTTGTCTCAGGACAGGGTGTGGATACCCTGACCATTGCTCTTCTGGTGGTCATCATTGGTGCTTCGGGAGCCTTTGAGTTCTTTGCCATCGGCAAGTACAAGGTTCTTCTGACGGCCGATCAGCGAAGCTATGTGATTTCCCTGATCAATGCCATAGCCATCACCATCAATTCGGTGGTCATTCTTGTTATGGCCAAGCTCGCCTTTGATATCGTGCTGGTGCAATTTGTGGCCATGCTGAGCTTTCTTTTGCGCTCCTTGCTCTATATCCTCTACTGCCGCAGGCGCTATACCTTCATTAATTATAAGACCGAGCCCGACAACAAAGCGCTGGATAAACGCTGGGATTCTCTGATACTTCAGATTCTGGGCGTGGTGCAGGTGGGCACCCCGGTCATTGTGACCTCCTTCTTCTGCGGTCTTAATGAGACCAGCGTCTACACCATTTACAATATGGTTTTCGCCAGTGTGCTGGCCCTTCTTTCCACCTTTAACAACGGTTTGAGTGCCGCTTTTGGCGACCTTTTGGTCAGAAATGAGCTGGGCACTCTGCAAAAGGCCTACAAACAATATGAGTTTTTGTATTACGGCTTATTGGGCTGGGGCTATGCCTGCGCGGCCATCCTCATCATGCCCTTTATCAATATCTATACAGCCACCTTTACCGATGCCAACTACATCAGGCCTGAAATCGCCTGGCTGTTTGTTGCGGTGGGCGTGCTTTACAATGCCAAGACGCCCCAGGGTATGCTGGTCATTTCAGCAGGCCATTATAAAGAAACCAAGCCCCAAACCCTTATCCAGGCCCTTATTAATATTGTGGCTTCGGTGGCCCTGGCCCCTTTCCTGGGCATGGCCGGTGTGCTTTTGGGCTCGGTTCTGTCAAATCTGTACCGTGTCATTGATCTTGTTGTCTACATACCCAAACAGGTGACAAAGCTTCCAATCCGTATGACCGTCTTTCGGATCATCCGCATGTTCCTGTTATTCGGAGTTTCGGTGGCCCCCTTTGTGTTCCTGATATCCATTAATGTCACAGGTTATATGGGGTGGCTGCTCTGGGCCATCATTTCGGGGGGCTGGGCATTCATGGTATTTGCTATAGGCAATATCCTGTGCGAGCTTCGTACCACTAAAGAGATATTCGAAAGATTGCGTTGGATGATAAAAAAGGCATGACTGCTTCATGGAGGTTCCTTTATGTCGGAGAAAAAAGCGGGTATCATCACCTTTCACTATGCCCATCATTATGGCGCTCAGCTTCAGGCCTATGCCCTCATGCGGGCCGTGGAGAAGCTGGGTACACCCTGTGAGATCATTCATTATGTCCGGCCCGATACCCTGGAGGGCAATCGCCTTTTTAAGCGGGGATTATCGCCATATGCCCAGCTTTCAAACCTTCACACACTGCTCCACTACAAGGCTTTTAAAAGACGCTATGACCGATTCCAGGCGTTTGCGCACCAACGCATGCACCTGAGTGAACGGTTCTATGCAAGTGCCCAGGAGCTTTTTGAAAACCCGCCATGTTATACGGCATATCTCACAGGCAGCGATCAGGTCTGGAATCCGTTAATCTATAAAGAAAAGACCTATGACCCGGCATTCTTTCTTGGGTTCGCTAATAAAGGCCGAAGAATTGCCTATGCGCCCAGCTTTGGCATTGCCGAGATACCCGAACACTTAAAAGCACCCCTGGTTAAGTACCTGGAGGGTATGGACGATTTGTCGGTGCGGGAACGCCAGGGCGAGGCCATTATTCAGGCGCTGACAGGCCGAAAAGCCCTGACAGTGCTGGATCCCACCCTGCTCTTAACCGGTGAGGAATGGGGAGAGGCCGCGGTCTCACCCAAACGGGATAAACCCTATATGCTCTGCTATTTCGTGTCCGACTCCACTCCCTTTGAGCCCTATATCAAGGCCATCTCCCAGAAGCTGGGGCTTGATGTGGTATATCTTGCCGGTGCGAGAAAAGGCATCCCCGGATATGCTAAAATAGTTTATGATGCCGGTCCCTGTGAGTTCCTCGGCGAGTTTAAAGATGCGGCCTTTGTATGCACCAACTCCTTCCACGGCACTGTTTTCTCAGTGAATAATAAGAAGGGTTTTATCAGCTTTGCGGCAGGATCGGAGAAGAAAACTGTCAATTCAAGGCTGTACAGCATCTTGGAGCTTTTAGATATCAAGGAACGCCTGGTGGTGGTGGACAAGGCTAAGAGTCCTTCTGCCATTGAACATCCGGCACTCGATAGGATTGATTATGACAAGGTTTCGGCCCTTCTTGAAAAGGAGCGGGAAAAATCCCTGACCTATTTAAAAGAGGCGCTGGATAAACAGGACGGTTAACGAATGGCCCCATAGGGGATCAGGAGGATGAGTATGCCCGTTTTATGTGAAGAAAGGCTATGTACAGGCTGTGGAGCCTGTGAGAATAAATGTCCCTTCCATGCTATTACCATGGTTGAAAATGCCGAAGGTTTTTTAACACCCTCGGTGAATCAGGAGCGTTGTAAGGAATGCGGGCTTTGTGAGAAGGCCTGTCCCATTTTAAAGGATCCGGCATTCCCAAAGCTTTCTGAGCCGGGGGTTTATGCCTGCTGGAGCCATGACAGAGAGATCCGCGAGCTAAGCTCCTCGGGTGGTGTCTTTTCGCTGATTGCCCGGGAAGTGCTCAAAGAGGGCGGGGTGGTCTTTGGCGCAGCCTTTGATGAGGACTTCGGGGTTCACCATACGTACATAGAAAGTTATGAGGATATTGACAGCCTCAGGCGCTCCAAGTATGTCCAGAGCAGAACAGGGGACAGCTATAAAGCTGCTGAAGGTTTTCTTAAGGCAGGGCGAAAGGTGCTCTATGTGGGAACGCCCTGCCAGGTGGCCGGTCTTATTGGTTATCTGGGCAAGCCCTATGAACTGTTGACTACCTGTAATTTTGTCTGCTATGGGGTACCCTCTCCCAAGGTATGGCGCAATTACCTGTCCTACAGAACCGCCAATAAGAAGCTTAAAGCCCTTTCCTTCAGAGATAAGAAGAACAGCGGCTGGAAACAGTATACCCTTCGCATGGACTATGAGGACGGCACAAGCTATGTTAAGAAAGCCAATGATGATGCCTATTTCATTGGATTCGGACGCAGTCTGTTCAGCCGTCTCTGCTGCTTTGACTGCCGTTTCAGATATTCCAATACCAAGGCCGATATCACCCTGGCCGATTTTTGGGGTATTGAGAAGCTTCAGGGCATCGAGATCAAGGAAGACCAGGGGGTTTCACTGGTACTGACCAATACACCTCAAGGTGAAGCTTGGATTCAAAGGATCTCTGAGAGGATGTTTATCCAGAAGCGAACCTTTGAGGAGGCCGCCAGCAGCAATCCCAAGCTTGTCAGCTCAGCCAAGCAGCCTTCCAACAGGGCTAAATTCTTTAAGGATCTCAATGACCAGGTGGATTTTGATAGGCTGGTTAAGCGCTATATGAGCAATACAGGGCTCAAATCCGAGATTAAGAAGCTGATAAAAGGCATTCTGGGGGAAGAAACCCTTAAAAAGCTGATGGGCTAAGCCCCTTTGTGCATAAAATCAAAGCACACTGCAAAGACTGTTCTCATCCCATACCCATGGAGGAGAGCGGAATGCTTTGCGAACAGGCCCTTTGCACGGGCTGCCGTGCGTGCGAGAATAAATGTCCCACCAGGGCCCTCACCATGAAGGAAGATGGAGAGGGCTTTTTACGTCCCTTTCTGGATACCTCCCGCTGTACCCAATGCGGGTTGTGCAGGTCCACCTGTCCCGTACTGAATACGCCAGCCCAGGCCCCTTCACAGAGGGAGCCGGGGACCTATGCCTGCTGGAGTCTGGATGAGACCATACGGGAAAGAAGCTCATCGGGCGGGGTCTTTTCCTTGCTGGCCAAAGAGGTGCTCAAGGACGGGGGAGTGGTATTCGGGGCCTCCTTTGACGAGGATCTGAGGGTTCGCCATACCTATATTGAAGACTTTGAGCAAATCGATGGGCTTCGACGCTCCAAGTATGTTCAGAGTGATACCGGTGACTGTTATCTGCAGGTGGAAAACTTTTTGAAAGCGGGACGCCCGGTGCTTTTTGTAGGCGCACCCTGCCAGGTGGCGGGGCTGAATGCTTATTTGGGAAAACCCTATGAAAATCTTCTGACCCTGAGCTTTATTTGCTACGGCGTTCCCTCGCCCAAGGTCTTTGAGACCTATATCCGCTACCGGGAGGATAAGCATAAGGCCAGGGCAGCAAGACTTTCCTTCCGGGAAAAGCAGGGCTCGGGCTGGTCTAACTGCGCCATGTGTATTGAATTTGAGGATGGTACGAAACTCCGGCATCCTTTAAAGCAGGATCCCTACTTCGTGGGCTTTGGCAGACATCTGTTTACCCGCCCTTCCTGCTTTGAGTGCCATTTTCGTTATCCCAATATCTTCTCGGATATGACCCTGGGGGATTTTTGGGGGGCCGACAAATTGGAGGGACTCAAGGCCAATGACGACAAAGGGGTGTCCCTGGTTCTGACCCATACCCCAAAGGGGGAGGAAGGCTTAAAAAGGATTGCGCCCCATCTCTTCATCCAGAGAAGGAGCTTTGAGGAGGCCCTGAAATATAACCCCAGGCTTAAGTCATCCTCAGCATGCCCGCGCAACCGATCACGATTCTTTGAGGAATTTGCCCAGGACACTGATTTTGAGCGGCTTATCCGCCGCTATATGACCAATACGGGCTGGAAGGCCGGGCTGAAAAAAACAATAAAAGCCCTTCTGGGCGAAGGGCTTATTCACAAGCTTCGAAGAGGATAAAATTCAAGAACGGCGAATATGCAAAGCGCAAGATTGAGCATGAACAACTTCCTGCGCCGAGGACCGCAGGAAGATTAGAACATCGTCGTTAATAAAGTCCAGCTAATCTATTTCTCCGCGGTATAGACCCCATAGGTTGCTTCGGCCACCTTGTGAATATTGAATCTGTTCTCCACGGCTCGGTAGGCCTTTTCTCTCAGCTCATCCAGCCGGGAGCGATCCTCCATAAGCACTTTAATGGTCTGAGCGGTGCTTGTGGGGTTGTTATACTCCACCAAAACCCCGCACTGGGTTTCCTCGTTGATAATGTCCCTGTTGCCGCCCATATCGGTGGCCACCACCGGCAGACCACTGGCCAGGGCTTCTACGATGAGAAAGCTCAAGGCCTCATGCTCCGAGGCGTTAAAATAGAGGTCGCTGCCATTGAAGAGATTCTTTATATCAGGTCTGAAGCCTATGAACACAATATCCGAGGTAAGATTCAAATCCTCAACCTTCTTTTTGGTCTGCTCAAGCAGAGGACCGTCTCCCGCAAGGATACATTTAAAGGGGATGGAGGTCATGGATTTTAAAGCCTTCATGGTATCCACCAGATAGGCGTGCCCCTTATCATGGGCAAATCGGGAGGCACAGAGGATGACAAAGGTCCCATCGTCGATGCCCAGCTCCTTGCGCAGGGTGGAGGGCTCTTGCTTCCTCCAGCCCTCGGGATCCACCCCATTGAAGATCACCTTGATAATTGACCCCTTGTTACCGTTTTTGATGAGCATGTCCTTGCCTTTATTGCATACGGCAATGATCCGGAACTGGAGCCGGGTCATAATCCGATTAAAGAAACGGATGGAACGGGGATTTTCCATGATAAAGTGGTTGGTGTAGACCACCCTGACCTTGGGATTAAAGAGCCTGGACAACAGGGCAATATAATTCTCCCTGAGATAATGGGTGTGAATCAGATCAATGTGATATTCCTTGCAAAGCTTACTGAGCTTGAGGGCTGCGGCCAGGTCAAAGGGGTGCTTCATGGCTATTCTGAAGGTTTTAATCCCCTTGGCCTCCAGAGTCTCTCTGAGCAGGCCGTCTTCATTATAGGCAAAAAAGGCGTTGATTTTAGCCGGACACAATTCCTCAATCAGTGTTTGGACATATCTTTCGGTTCCGGCTTTTCCGGCGTGATTCAACAGGTAGAGTATGTTCATAGCTCGTCTCCCGGTTATCTTCCAATTATCATTTTAAACCAAATCCCTGAATTAATTCATTATCATGATATAGCAAATCCTTTGAAAATGAAAGCTATGGAAGAAAAATGGAAGATATTTCAAAGTCTGCTTCTGATGGCTGAAATCCGCTTGTCAAGGCCTTTTTAAAATATTTCTCTCCGAAAACTCAGAATAAAACATACCCGCCGGGACAACAATGTTATCTGTACCAACCAGATGACGGCAAAGAGAGGTGTGTTGATTTTGATGAACAAGGTTGAGATTTGCGGTGTCAATACATCACGATTACCATTGCTCTCCAGCAGCAAAATGGACGAGCTGTTCAAGAAGATCAAGGCCGGTGACAAGAGTGCTCGGGAGGAGTTCATACAAGGCAATCTCAGACTGGTATTAAGCGTCATCCAGAGATTTGGCAACCGGGGAGAGAATGCGGATGACCTTTTCCAGGTCGGGTGCATAGGCCTCATCAAGGCCATAGATAATTTCGACGTCACTCAGAACGTCAAGTTTTCCACCTATGCCGTACCCATGATTATCGGTGAAATCAGACGCTATTTAAGAGACAATAACCCTATTCGGGTGAGTCGTTCGCTGAAGGATACGGCCTACAAAGCCCTCCAGGCTCGGGATAAGCTGATCAGCAAGGAGTCCCGGGAGCCCAATGTCACTGATATAGCCAAGGAGCTGGGGATCAGCAAGGAAGATGTCGTCATGGCTCTGGATGCGATACAGGAACCCATATCCCTCTTTGAATCGGTATACCATGATGGCGGGGACGCCATCTATGTCATGGATCAGGTTAAGGATGACAAAAACAGCGATGAGAAATGGCTGGAGAGTATCTCCATCAATGAGGCCATGAGCAAGCTCAGTGAAAGAGAAAAACGGATTGTGGATTTACGATTTTTCCAGGGAAGAACACAGATGGAGGTGGCCGAGGAGATCGGCATTTCCCAGGCCCAGGTGTCTCGCCTGGAGAAATCGGCTTTAAAGCATATGCAAAAATACGTTTGAGAGAAGCAAGAGAACCTTGCTTCTTTTTTATGTTACTGTTTTTTTTAAGTTAGCAATGCAGTCTTTTACCCAATATTGAGTTAAGCGTTTCACAAATTACTAGAAATAGAAAGGTATTTGTAATAAAATACCGATAGATAGAATGATAAACTAAATGAAGGTACGGAGGATAAAGCTCATGAAATGTCCTTATTGCTCATTTCAAGAAGATAAGGTAATCGACTCAAGACCGACTGACGAAGGGGCGACAATAAGGAGAAGGCGAGAATGCTTAAACTGCCATAAGCGTTACACCACTTATGAGAAAGTAGAGAGCCTCCCCATTATGGTTGTGAAAAAGGATGGTTCCAGACAACCCTATGACAGGGAGAAGGTTCGCAAGGGCATCTTAAGAGCTTGTGAAAAGCGTTCCATATCCATCGATCAGATTGAAAATGTTTTGGATTCCATTGAGGCACAAATCAGCAATTCCCTTGAAAGAGAAGTGACCAGCTCCATGATTGGTGAAATGGTCATGGATAAATTAAGGGAGCTGGATGAGGTGGCATATGTGCGCTTTGCCTCGGTCTACAGACAATTTAAGGACATCAATACCTTTATGAACGAATTAAAGCTCTTACTGGATAAATAGGTGGAGGTTGCCCTTGGCTAATTTAGGCATAAAGCGCATTAATGATATAATCAAAAGCACCCTGCGTGTCATTGAGCAAAGCAGAGGGGCTATTTTTGAGATTGCAGAGAATGCCCGCAAGGAAGTGGCCAACCTTAAGGTCGAGCTGCAAAAGTTCAAGTATGATGTTCAGGTAATCATGCAGGAGTGTGAAATGCTGGAGGTCAAGGTGGCGAAAAGCCGTATGAAGCTGGCCGCCATTAACAAGGACTTTCAGCGTTATGCTGAGGAAGAGATGAGGGCAGCCTACCAGGAGACCAATGACTTAATGGTTCAACTGGCAGTTGCGCGTGAGCGGGAGAAGCAAACCATTATCCGTCGCAACGATGTGGAACAGCGGCTTAAGAATGCCCTGGAAACAGTGGCAAAAGCCGAAAAGCTGGTGGCCCAGGTGGGAACGGTGTTCAGCTATCTCTCAGGGGATCTGCAAAAGCTGGATGTGCATCTTGAGGATGCCGAAAGCAAAAGGCTGTTGGCCATACGCATTATCAAGGCTCAGGAGGATGAGCGAAGAAGAATCGCAAGAGATATGCATGACGGGCCTGCTCAGGCCATGAGCAATGTGGTCCTTAAGGCTGAGATCTGCGAGAGAATGGCCACGGTGGATATAGATATGGCTATTGCTGAGCTTAAAGAGCTTAAAGAGGTGGTCAGATCCTGTCTTAAGGAAGTCAGGCGCATCATCTACGACCTTAGGCCCATGTCCATTGACGACCTGGGGTTGGTGCCAACCCTGACAAAGTATATCGAGAGCTTCAAACAACAGAATAATCTTCGTGTAGAATTACGAATCAGGGGTGATGAACCCCAGATCAAGGATAGCAATATCATTCTGACCGTGTTTAGAGTGGTACAGGAGAGTCTTAACAATATTCGCAAGCATGCTGAGGCCACATCAGTCAGTCTTCAGTTGGAGGCCATCGACGGTAATCTCACCATGAGAATTAAAGATGACGGTATAGGCTTTGATCCATCGCAGCTTTTCGACACCGCCATTGACGGTAGTGGATTTGGCATTTTGGGTATGAAGGAGAGAGTTGAGCTCATGGAGGGCTCTTTCCATATCGACTCAAGCATTGGATCAGGGACCACCGTAAGGGTGCAACTACCCTATGAACTTCGAGGGGGAAATGTATGATACATGCTATCAAGGTTATGATCGCAGAAGATCATTCCATGATCAGAGAAGGACTCAAGCAGCTCCTGGAGCTGGAACACGATATTCGTGTAATTGCAGGCTTTGCCGATGGAAAGACTGCCGTGGATCATTACTTGGAGGTCCAACCCGATGTGGTGATATTGGACATCAATATGCCCGTGCTCAACGGACTTGAGGCCTTGGAGCAGATAAAAGCCCTGGATTGCAACGCCAGGGTGATTATGCTCACCATCCATCAGGATCGGCATTACCTGTTAAAGGCTCTGGAGCTGGGCGCCATGGGGTATATTCTGAAGGATGCGGAGGCAGCAGTTCTCGTGGATGCCGTCCGAAGCGTACATATCGGTCAAACCTATATTCAGCCCAGTATGGCCAGTGAACTGGTCAATGAATATAAACGGATTAAGAACGGAACAGAAGCGCATCAGAAGCTTCTTACTGACAGAGAGGTCGAGGTGCTCAAGCTTCTGTCCAGGGGCATGCTCAACAAGGAGATCGCCAATGTTCTATATATCAGTGAAAAGACTGTAAAGAACCACATTTCAAGTATTTTCCGCAAGCTTGGTGTTCAGGACAGAACCCAGGCGGCTGTTTATGCCATCAAGAATAAGATCGTGGAGTAGAGCATACACCAGGGATAGACTTAATGATGCGTCCATGGGCAGTTAGGGGTCAATCATGTTACGAATCATAAAAAGAGTATTGCAAGGGTTTTTGGCTTTACTTGTTCTAGCCCTGTTGGCTGCGGCCATCATTTTAGCCACCCAGGTGGATCTCTCCAATTCAAAGGAACTGGATGCATTTATCCAAGGAAAGATGAATAAGGCTGAGATTCCGGGCTTATCCATGGCCATTATCCGGGATGGAGAATTGGTTGAAGTAAAAGGCTACGGCTATTTTGACAAGGATAAACGCCAGCCTGTGACCCAAGATACGCTGTTTCAAATCGCCTCGGTTTCCAAGACCATTACGGCCACGGCTGTCATGCAGCTTGTGGAAAAGGGCTTACTGGATCTGGATGAGGATATTAACCAGTACCTGCCCTTTCCGGTCCGCCATCCCCAATATCCCCATATCCCCATCACTGTCAGAATGCTGTTGACCCACACCTCGGGCATCGCCAACAACTGGGAGGTTTATAACAGCTTTTATACCATTGATTCAGGCGGGGGAGATTCGCCCATATCATTAGAGCAATTTGTCAAAGGCTTTTTGCTGCCAGGCGGACAATGGTATGACGCCAGGAAGAACTTCGTCCCGGGAGAGCCGGGAACGGTCTATAATTACAGCAATCCTGGGTTTGCGCTCCTGGGCTATTTGGTGGAGCAGGTTGCTCAGATCCCCTTTGACCAATACTGTGAAAAGAATATCTTTGAACCCCTTGAAATGGACCATGCGGCCTGGCTTTTAAAGGATGTGGATTTGTCAATGCTGGCCGTGCCCCATGATGAGAAGAATCAGCCGCTGCCCCATTATTCCTTTGCATCCTATCCTGATGGGGCGCTGAAGGTCAGCATCAAGGAATATGCCCATTTCATTCATGCAATTCTCAATGATGGACAATATAAGAACAAAACCATCCTAAAGCCCGCCACCCTGGACGAGATGTTCCGTCCCCAGGCTAAGGCTGGAAAAGTGGCGCTGATGTGGGATTATGGCATTCTCGAGGACTTTTATATGAAGGGGCTTTCAGAGAAGAAACTGGCAGGTCACACTGGTGCCGATCCGGGTATCTTTACCCTGGTTCTGCTTCACCGGGACAGCAAAAACGGCCTGATCCTTTTTAGCAACAAGGAACTGAGCCTGAACACAAAAACACTGAACACCTACTTCATGGTTCGAAGGCTTATCGGAGAAGCCGGTCTCATAAAATAACCGAGAATCAAAATCCTTTAGGATGGGCAAAGTAAGGTCACGGCAAAAAAGCGGTTATCAGGATTAATGGCGTGATGGTTATGACTTTCAGGCTGGGCTATGTGGCCATGAACCTTCATTTGGAAGATTGCTCACCCTCGGGGACGGTGACCTTTTACCATCTGAATAAGATGGAGGAGAAGGCCAGGCTGATAAAGCTGAGGCAGGTTACCAAAAAGAATCTGGAAAATACCCTGCGAATATTAAAGTACAATAAAGCTATGGAGATCAAGGTCTATCGCCTGACCTCCAAGCTGGTTCCCCTGGCAACCCATCCGGCATTGAAGAACTGGGACTATGCCAGCGACTTTGAGCACGAATTCAAGGCCATTGGGGACTTTATCAAGGAAAATGATTTCAGGGTCAGTGCCCATCCCGATCACTTCACCCTTCTCAACGCGCCGGACCCCAGGATCCTTGAGGCCTCGATCCGGGATCTTAACTATCATGTCAGAATCTTTGAGGCCATGGGACTTGCCCAAGACCGATACAAGCTGGTTCTTCATGTGGGCGGGCTTTATAAGAATAAGGCAGAGTCCATGAAAAGGTTTATGGAGAACTTCCTGAACCTCGAGGCATCCATTCGCAAGCGCATCATCCTCGAAAACGATGATAAATCCTATACGGCACAGGATGTACTCACCCTTTGCAGGTCGCTTAAAATACCCATGGTGATTGACATTCATCATTTTCAGTGCATTAATGACGGGGAAGATTTAAGCCAGGTTCTTCCCGCGGCCTTTGACACCTGGACGCGAGAGGACTTTCCACCCAAGGTTCATTTTTCCTCACCCAAGAGCGAAAAGGCATTCAGAAGTCATGCCGACCTCATTGATGTATCAGCCTTTTTGGTTTTTTTGAAGGTGGCCCGGGAAACCGGAAAAGATTTCGATGTGATGCTGGAGGCCAAGAGCAAGAACCAGGCGCTTATTCATTTGTCCGATGCCCTGTCCCGCCAGGATTTTCTGGAACGTGTCAATCTGGGAGAGTTTCGATTTAAATAAGACTTCCATATTAGGTTGGGCATAGCCAAAGCCAAATGGTGAAACATTAAGAAGGTGTTGTCCACAGACCATTAACCTAAGGAGGAGTACCCATGAAATGCATTGAGCTTATGAAGGAGGAGCATCAGAATATCCTGCGGATGCTGGCTGTTATTCGAAAGAAATGCTATGCCATACTCAAAGGCGAGCCGATCAATGTTGAGGATTTCTATAAAATCATTGATTTTGTAAAAAACTATGCCGATCGTCATCACCACGGCAAGGAAGAGAATATGCTGTTTAACCGGATGATACTGGAGCTGGGGGAGACGGCAGAAAAGCTGGTTAAGCACGGCATGCTGGTCGAGCACGATACGGGCAGGCTCTATATTCAGGACCTGGAGGAGGCCTTAAAACGTGTGGAAGCGGGAGAGGACGAGGCACGCGTGGACGTAGTTGCCAATGCCATCGCCTATACCCAGCTGATGAAGCGGCATATCGAAAAGGAGGATAAGGTGGTGTATACGTATGCTGAAAAGAACATGCAGAATGCCACCCTGGATGCCATAAACAGCGAGTGCGAGGCCTATGAGCGAAGCGAGACGGCTCGCCAAGCCAAGGAGAAGTACATTCCTCTCCTGGAGGAGCTGGAAAGTCAATAAGGCAAGGCCCCCAATCATAATGCAAAGAAAAAAAGCTTGGTGATGAATGCCCAAGCTTTTATCTTTTTGGATGCCAGGTTTAATGGCAGCAGCCTGCGCCACAGCGATGGGCTTGGGGACAGGAAACGGCCTCACACCCTTTGGATTTAACCACATAGTTGACGGTTTTAAATACAGCCTCCAGATCGTTGCAGCCGCAGCTTGGACAAAGAATCTCACGGTTTTCACGCTGTGCAATGGAGGCCTTGATATTAAAGGTTTCCCCGCATTTCTTACAGCTCAAATCATAGAAAGGCATGGAACTTGTCACCTCAATCGTATATCATAAGTACAAGACTAATTGATGGTACTATTATAGCAAACAATGACCGTAAATCAAAAGCCTGCAGAAGAAAGGATAGATGACCTCCATGAAACCCTTTAGCTTTTCCGCCGTGCCCAAATCCTTTTTTGGTGAAGGATGCCTTTTAAAAATTATTGATATCCTGAAGCAGGAGGGAAAGCCTCAGAAGGTTCTCCTTATAACAGGGCAAAGCTCCTTTATAAGCTCGGTCAATTATACCCAATTGATGGAGGGCTTAGGCCAGGCCGGCCATCAGGTGGTTGAGGCTCGGGTGGCCCATGAGCCCTCTCCCGAATTGGTGGATGATATCACAAACACGACCAGGAGCGAAAACGCAGGCCTGGTGATAGCCGTAGGCGGCGGAAGTGTCCTGGATACGGGCAAAGCCGTTTCAGCCATGGTCCCGGTTGAGGGCTCGGTGGTGGATTATTTGGAGGGTGTGGGCACCAAGTTGCACAGTGGGATAAAGGTTCCCTTTATTGCTGTTCCCACTACCTCGGGCACCGGTAGCGAGGCCACCAAGAATGCGGTATTAAGCAGAATTGGTGAGAAGGGCTTTAAAAAGTCCCTGCGCCATGATCGCTTCATTCCCGACTATGCCTTGCTGGATCCTTTATTAAGCCTTCATTGTCCGGCTTTGGTGACAGCCGCCAGCGGCATGGATGCACTTAATCAGCTTCTGGAAGGATATATGTCGGAAAAGGGGAACCCCCTGACCGAGGATTTGGCACTGTCGGGAATCCAGAGAATCCTTATGTCCCTGGAGCGGCTTTGCCTGGAGGAACCTCAGAACAAGGATTTAAGAGGACAAATGGCCTATGCGGCCTATCTGTCAGGCCTTGTGCTGGCCAATGCCGGATTGGGCTATGTTCATGGCTTTGCGGGAGTCATTGGGGGATTCATTGAAATACCCCATGGCGTTGTATGCGGCAAGCTCAATGGGGTCTTGTTTGAGGCTGTAGCACGCCGGGTGCTGCAGGATCCGCAAAGCGAGGCCTACCGAAAGCTTTTGAAGCTCAGCCAGATGGCTGTCCCCCATGAAACGAAGGCAGGGGTACAGGTTGATGCCCTTATTGAGAGACTTTACCGTATGGAGGAAGTGCTTAATCTGCCGTCCTTCTCATCCTATGGTGCTGACGAAGCACTTCTTAAAAAGGCTGTTTCTATGACTTCGCGCAAGGAGTGTCCCGTATCCCTTGAGGAAGAGACCCTTGTCGATTTGGTCTTGAGTAAATTATAGGGCAGAACTTTCGACAAATTCTTTGTCGTCCATGCAAAAGTATGATAAAATAATACCAGTTTCGATAGACCCAAATAAAGCCGATATATATACTAAAGATTCTTAACGCACTATAAGATAAATAGCCGGAGGATGGAAATGAATCTTACCGACTTTAAGAAATCTCAATCTGCTTTCAAAGGCCTACTCGTTGCTCAGCTTATCATTACTGCGCTTCTCTTTTTGGGTCTTAACTATTTGGTTGGTTCCAGGGAACCCTTGTCGGAGACTTCTCTTAAAGTCAATACTTCCATCTATATCATTGTTATCTTTTTCTCGTCGCTGCTTTCCTGGTCCATCTTTGTTCTGGCTTATTATGCCTATCCCCAGGTTCGTGACAAGAGTTACCTAGTTACCGGATTTATCTTTTTTACTGCGGGTCTTTTAGATGGCGCCGTATTGGTGAATATGTTCATGTTCACATTGTTTGGCGATTCTGTGAAAAGTCAGCCCATTCTCTCATGGTATATCTCTCAGATATTCGCCGTGAGCGGCTTTGCCTTCTTCATTCTGTTCCATAGAAAATCCGATATGGCCGTCCGGAGGCTGTATCCTTCCATAGCCGGGATTCTGGCTGCTGTGTTGGGCGCAGTGGTAAGTGCCGTATTTCCTGTTGAGGGTGTGCTGTTCATCCAAGATAAGGGCCTGACCTTGACAGGATTATTAGTCCTGCTGTTCTTTAGCATAATCTGCGCCCTGCTGATGATTTTATTGATTGGCAAGTTCATAAGGACCAAGGACGTGGTTTATAAAATTCTGTCCTTTGCTGTTTTGATAATGATTTTCAGCCATATTACCATGTTGAGCATTCAAAAGACCCATGACAACTATCATCTTTTAAGCCGCATCTATCAGTTGCTTGCTTATGTGCTTTTATTCAACGTATTCTATGTTCAGACCGTCAAGAGACCCTATCAGCAGCTTTCCAGCGCTCAGGATCAGCTCAATGGCTATTTGGCCGAGTTGGATGTCCTGGTGGACAAACGAACCACCGAGCTTCGGAGCATCAATGAAAAGCTGGTGGCTGATCAGGAAATTGCGCGAAGCATGCAGATGTCCATGCTTCCTTCAACCCTTCCCCATAACGAATATGTCCGCTTTTCATCAGGGTATGTGCCCGCCGATAATTTAAGCGGTGACTTTTATAATGTCTTTCCTATTGATGATGTGCAGTTTGGCATCTGTATCGGAGATGTTTCGGGCCATGGCGTATCTGCGGCCATGCTCTCCATATTCACCTTCCAAAAGATGCAAACCCTGATGGAAGAAACCGGGGGGGACGGTATGGCCATTCCCTCCATGGTGCTCAAGCATATTTATGAATCCTTCAACTCGGGCAATTTCAGTGAGGATATGTATATCGTCATGCTTTACGGTGTCTTCAATACACAGACCGGCATCTTCTCCTATGCCTCGGGCGGTTTGAATACCACACCCTTAAGGATTCGCCCTGACGGGTCTATTCAGGAGCTGGATAACGGTGGGTATGCCATATGCAAGCTGGGTGATTTACTGAAGCCCAAGTTCGTCAATCATCAGGTGCTTCTGTTCCCGGGCGATAAGCTGCTGCTTTATACCGACGGCCTTGTGGATGCCCGCAATGCATCGGATGAGCCCTACTCCATCCAGAGGCTCAAGGACATGATGCGCCATCACTATAAATGGGGCGTGGAACACCTTACCGACGCTTTAATCAAGGATGTCCGCAATTATACTGAAAACAAGCTCAAGGATGATATTACCGTCGTAGCCTTTGATGTGCTGCCACCTTTCTGAACCATACCTTTTGTTCTGGTGAATGAAGCAGTGAGAATAGACATTGCATCCAATATATGCTAAAATGAGGGCGTCATTCACCAAGAACATACAGGGTATGGAGGAAAAAGAATGGAAACAAAAAACTCAAAAACAAAATTGGGGTTGTGGCTATCGACCTTTATTTCAATTGGCGGACTGCTTCTTATCGTTCTCATTGCAGCCATTATTGAAAAGGCCTTAAATCCTGATCTTAACAGAACACTTCTCACCATCATCTCCGTAATTATCGCCATCATCCCGCCGCTTCTCTGGTTATCCATATTCTACAGACAGGATCGATTAAACCCCGAACCAAAGAGCTTTGTGTTCAAGACCATGCTGCTTGGTGCATTGATCCAGCAGGCTCTCTATGCTCCGCTGGTCTCCTATCTTTTCCCCAGCGCATCGGGTCTGTCCACGCAAGCGGCTGACTACTACTTTACCATTGTCCTTATGGGTATGATTCAGGAGGGTATCAAGCTTCTGGCCGTAAGGTACAGCATTTATCCCAGCAAAGAGTTTGACGAGAAGATTGACGGTATTATTTATGGTTCGGCCATGGGCTTAGGCTTTGCCGCCATGACCAGCATCCGGCATATTTTAACCTCGGGTGGGGCTATGTTGTCCAATGTCACCGCCCTGGTGGTTATTGAAACCTTTGCAAACGCCAGCATCACCGGCTTAAGCTGCTATATTCTGGGCGTTTCCAAGCATGATAAGTTTAAGTTCCACAGACTGCCGCTGGCCTTGCTTCTGGCCACCGGTCTCAATGCCTTGACGCAAATTCTCCTTGATATGGTTACCCGTAGAGGGTTCAAGGTGAACTATATACTTGGTCTGATACCTGCCGCACTGGTGGCTATTGTGGTCTTTACTGTCCTGGTTATTATCTCTTCAAGAAGCGAAAAAGAGGGTCAGGTTGCCACCCAAACTCTGGACGCCAAGAAAGCCATTGTGGGCATTCTGCCGGTTTGGGGTCTGGTGGTTTTGGCCATGGTTCTGGGCTATGTGGTTGGACATACCCAGCAAAAGCCTGCCGAGTTCAAGGTGGATAATGCCATCAGCATCCAATATCCTGCCCATTGGATTCAGTATCAGGACGACCAAAGCCTGTTTAAAGCCGGGGATATGTTAAATCGCAGCGGCCAGGACTTTGTCAGGGTGCAGAAGGTGCCCTTGAGCAATCTGATGGTGGCGCAGGCTGCTTCTGAGGAGGAAACCCTCCAGAATGCTGTAGCGGCCTGGTCCATAAAGGCGGGTATGAATTATCGGTTCTATCAGGCCGAGACCAGTTATTATTTATCTACTAAGGGAAAAGAAACCTATGTAATAGACTATGTTTACATTGGCAATTCCACCAAGTCGGGGGATACTCTGAAGCCTGCCATTGGTTATGGCCGGGATGTATTGAGCATTCATGGGGATGAGCTCTATATCATCACCCTTTCGGCCAGCTATGATCAGTACATATCAGACAAGAGTGTTCTTTCCAAGGTTAACTATGGTTTCGTAAACAATTGACGGCTTATGTGAATAGATAGGAGTGTTGAGCGATGTTGAAACAAAGAAAAGTGATCCAAGCTTCCCTGTTGGCCGTCATAATGGCGATGGCAATGCTTCTTACCTCCTGCTCAGGCAGGAAGGAGGATGAGAATCCGCCCACAGCGCCCGTATTGACGGTTTCAAAAGTGAGTCATAATCAGGTTGAATTGGCCTGGAGCGAGAGCTATGACGATGAAGGCGTTGATTTCTACAGGCTTTATCGGGATAATGAGGCTCTCGCCAAGACCGGTGGCACCGAGTACGTAGACAAGGATGTTACCCCGGGTATCGAATATGAGTATTATGTGGTGGCCTATGATGAGGCCGGAAACCGTTCCTCCAAGAGCGTCAAGCAGAGAGTGAAGGTCCCCGATGAAACCAAGGAACCCGTCACTCCCGAAGATCCCGGTCAAAAACAGGGTAGCATCAATATACAGAAGCTATCCCAATCCACCGTCAAGCTCTATACTCTTGACGATGATCTCAACGTGGTAGCAATGGGCTCAGGAACCATTATCAATCAGGATGGTTACATACTGACCAACTACCACTGCGTGGGCTCTAATCGCGGCCTCTATAACAGCGAGGGTTATGTGGCTATCGCCATCACCGACAATATCAAAAAGAATATTCAGCCCCAGTACATTGCTCAGTACAGAAGCGGTGTTGAGGAGTTGGATCTGGCTGTGGTCAAGATCGTTGCCGATCTTAACTGGAACAAGGTTTCGGCGGCCGACTTAAAGCTTGTTCCCATAAAGATGACCGATTCCGATACGGTGGAATTGGGGGATGAAATCAACATCCTGGGCTATCCCGGCGCAGGCGGTGAGACCATTACCTTTACTGCCGGAAGGGTATCGGGCTTCCTGGATGAAGATGGGGACTCGGAGATAGACTGGATCAAGACCGATGCTATGGTCAATCACGGAAACAGCGGCGGAACTGCTGTCAATTCCCGAGGTGAAATGATTGGTGTTCCGACGGCCAAGTATGTGGGCCAGGACAATGATATGATGTTCTTCCTCAAGCCCGTGAATCAGGCCATAGCCGTCATCGAAAGCGCATTGGCCACGGGTGATAAACCTGACCTGCCCAAGCCTTCTCAGCCGTCCTATCCTTCCGAGGACGAGCTGGTGACCATCTTCGCCAACATCGTTGATGCGCTTACAGGAAAGCCCATTGAGAACGCCATTTTTGCAGTTCTTAAAGAAGGGGTAACCATTGAAGAATTCCTCAGCAATCCTCAGGACAGCATGGTCATTGCCTATGGCGAATCCGACAGCGAAGGCTTAATTGTTGTCTTTGATGTGCCCAAGGGCGGCACCTATTCGGTAGTTATAGGTGCTGAGGGTTATGAACCCATCCTGGAGGATGATGCTCTGGAGATTCCCTATGACCTCGATTGGTACTTAGACCTTGGCGATATCTATCTTGAAAGCTATTAATTCTGACATAAGCATCAAAGCCCGTTTCATGGAAATATGAGGCGGGCTTTTTTATACATTTAAAACTTTACAAGAAGTCAGAGTGGTGCTAAAATATTAATGCTAAATTTGATACCTGAAAACCAAGGGCATGCGTTTCAAGTCAAAAGGGGCTTGCTCATTGCGTTTGATGATGGTATAATAATAGCGTAACATGGGCGATTAACTCAATTGGCAGAGTGTCACTTTGACGTAGTGAAGGTTAGGGATTCGAGTTCCTTATCGCCCACCAAAAAAAGAGAGGTTTTAAGCCTCTCTTTTTTGCGTTTTGACATAATTTGAGGGACTATGACAGAACATTAACATATCACCTTGCTTTTTTATCCTTTTCCTTTATAATTTACTTATGAAATTTCAAGCGCAGTCGAAAGGTGGAATGGATTTTGAATCATGAGTTGGTCCTCGTGCTGGACTTTGGAGGCCAATACAATCAACTGATTGCCCGAAGAGTCAGGGAAGCCAATGTCTATTGCGAGGTGCTTCCTTATAATGTTTCCATAGAACGTATTAAAGAGAAAAATCCAAAGGGCATCATCTTTACAGGCGGCCCCGCCTCAGTTCTTGACGAAAATGCGCCCAAGTGTGTTGAAGAGGTCTTCCGGCTCGGCATTCCCGTTCTGGGTATTTGCTATGGCATGCAGTTGATGAGTGTCATGCTGGGGGGTGAAGTCACCCGGGCCAATAACCGCGAGTACGGAAAAGTGAATATTACACTGGATGTGGCCAGTGACTTGTTCTCAGGAATTGAGAAGGAGACAAGCTGCTGGATGAGCCATACCTATCATGTCAGCAAGCTGCCCCAGGGCTTTACAGGTATCGCCAGTTCAGAAAACTGTCCCATCTCAGCCATGGCCGATGTCAACAGGAAATTCTATGCCGTTCAATTCCACCCCGAGGTTGTGCATACGCCCAGAGGCAAGGAAGTGCTCCACAACTTCCTGTATAAAATCTGCGGTGTGAAGGGCGACTGGCAGATGAGCTCCTTTGTGGAGGAATCAGTTAATGCCATCCGTCAGAAGGTGG
The DNA here is from genome assembly GCA_022702935.2 of Bacillota bacterium. Classification (GTDB taxonomy): domain Bacteria; phylum Bacillota; class Clostridia; order DSM-8532; family DSM-8532; genus DTU059. Next base: position 34,550 of record JAKIML020000080.1, read on the forward strand.
GGGACAGAAAGGTGCTCTGTGCCTTATCCGGAGGCGTGGATTCCTCGGTGGCTGCGGCCTTGGTTCACCGCGCCGTAGGGGATCAGCTCACCTGTATCTTTGTGGATCACGGTCTTTTAAGAAAAAATGAAGCCGATCAGGTTGAAGCCGTATTCAAAAAGCAGTTCAATGTAAACCTTATCCGCGTTGACGCCGAAAAACGCTTCCTGGACAGACTGAAGGGCGTCTGTGAGCCTGAAGCCAAGCGTAAGATTATTGGTGAAGAGTTTATTCGTGTCTTTGAAGAGGAAGCCAGAAAGATTGGCCATGTGGACTTCCTGGTGCAGGGTACCATCTATCCCGACGTTATTGAAAGCGGCACCGGGGATGCAGCAGTCATCAAGAGCCACCACAATGTAGGCGGTCTGCCCGATTGTGTAGACTTTGAAGAGATCATTGAGCCCTTGAGAAATCTCTTTAAGGATGAGGTCAGAAAGGCAGGCCTGGAGCTTAAACTCCCTGAGGATCTGGTGTGGCGCCAGCCCTTCCCGGGACCGGGTCTTGCCATCAGGGTTATTGGGGATATTACCAAGGAGAAACTGGATATCCTGCGTGAAACCGATTATATCTTCCGGGACGAGGTGGCTAAGGCCGGACTTGCCCGAGAGATTAACCAATACTTTACCGTGCTGACCAATATGAGAAGCGTGGGCGTTATGGGGGATGAAAGAACCTACGATTATACCCTGGCCCTTCGCGCCGTCACCACCACCGACTTTATGACCGCTGACTGGGCCAGACTGCCCTATGATCTACTCGAGCGGGTATCCAACCGCATTGTCAACGAGGTAGGGCACATTAACCGCGTGGTGTACGACATCACCAGCAAGCCCCCGTCAACCATCGAGTGGGAGTAATCGTGCCAGCTTTGTGTGAGTTATATGGTTTTTCTTATCAAATAAGTTATTTAAATTCTGGTTTTATATCAATAGTTGGTGTAGAACATTAAACTGAGGTTAACGTTTGGAGAGTCAGTCGTCAATAGGCGATTGACTCTCTGTTTGTATTTTTAGAGAAAAAATCAAGAAGGCAAAACATTGAAATGATAAAATACATTTGTTTTAAGACATTATGGAGTGCTTCGGATGGACTATTACGAACCCATTCAGAGGGTTTTTGATCGGGAGGAGATTTTATGAAGACATATCAGGATTTGATTTTTGAAGAAATAAGCGAAGAGGACATTAGCATACTTACCCCTATTATGAAACGTGCCTTTGACGAGGATGCTCGTATCCACCTTGGGAAAGAATGCGGAGGCCCTCCAGGCTATGATAACGGAGACTTTCTACGTAAATACGCCTTACATAAAGATTCTACCGCATTTAAAATTTCTATGAATGGAAGGGTTATTGGTGCAATTATCCTTTGGATTGACAATTCCACTAAACATAACTTCCTGGGCAATATTTTCATTGATGTTGACTTGCAAAACAAAGGGATCTGCAAAAGAGTCTGGGAGTTCGTAGAGCATGAATTCCCCGACACTAAGGTATGGAGAACAGAAACTCCGATTTTTTCTCACAGAAATCATAACTTCTATGTTAATAAATGCGGCTTTCATATTATCAAGATTGAGAATCCAAAGGATTTGATAAATGGCAACTTTATCTTTGAAAAAGTCATGTTATAGCTTTCGGGAAAATAGGTTTGATGTCAAAGTTGGTGTAGAACATTACGGTTCTTTGGGTAGTCTTAATCAAGAGGAAGAAGGGTGAAGTACGGTAGAGCTTTAGAATACTGAAAAAAGCCAACTCTACTGCTGTTCGGTTGTGAAAAAACGCCCCATCCGATAGAATGGAAGCGAGGTGAAATAACTATGTTTGAGATTGACAAGCAAAAATTTGGAACCTTTGTTGCCGAGCTTCGGAAAGAAAAGGGCTATACACAAAAGGACCTGGCCCAGCGTCTTTTTATCTCGGATAAGGCCATCAGCAAATGGGAGACTGGCGCCAGTATTCCCGATACGGCCCTTTTAATCCCTCTGGCCGACCTATTGGGGGTATCGGTCACCGAGCTATTGATGTGCCAGCGCATGGACAAGGGCAGCCTGGATGCCGGACAGGTAGAGAGCCTGGTAAAAACCGCCATAACCTACTCGGAAGAGGATCAAACAAGGGCTTATCAGCAAAAAAGCCAATGGGGCATTATCTATACTATCGCCTTTATTGTGTGCTGTATCGAGATGTTACTGACCTATAGCAAGGGTTATATGTCAGCCTCTATGCCAACCATTGTTCTGTTGGGTGCCATCTTTGGCGCATATTTCTGCTTTTTTGCCAAGTCGAAGCTTCCCACCTATTATGACGAGAATCGCATCAATGCCTATAGTGATGGTGTTTTCCGCATGAATGTCCCAGGGGTGTATTTCAATAACAGCAATTGGCCCCATCTCCTCAATGTGGGGAGAATATGGTCGGTGGCTTCCATGGTGGTCTATCCGGCGTTTTATTTTGCAATGGCCTTCTTCATCCCTGAGATATGGCGTTTTGCAGAGCTTGGCCTGTCATTGATCCTGTGTCTTGGCGGGTTATTCATCCCCTTCTATATTGTCGGAAGAAAATATGGCTGAGGAGCTTTACTAAGACCAATACCTGCTTGATAGGATAGGCTCACCTCCTGTAAACAGATTGCAGCGAGGCTGAGCCTATTTTTAAGTGCAAAACGTATCCTTCCATTGTCCAAGTGTTGACGGGGAAGGAATTTCTTGCTATAATACATTTAACAATTAGGTTAAATGTTAAATGAGGTGATGGAGCATGGGTCTGCAACATACATTAAGAGCCCTTGCCGATCCTATTCGCCGCGAGATACTCAATCTTCTGAAGGCAGGCAGAATGTCTGCCGGTGAGATTACCGACCATTTCGATGTGACGGCGGCATCCATATCCCGACATCTTTCAGTTCTCAAAGAGGCGGACCTTATTCGGGATAATCGAGAGGGCAAGTTTATCTTCTATGAACTCAACACTTCGGTGTTGGAGGAAATTATGCTCTGGATTAGTGATTTGAAAGGAGAATGAAGCAATGATTAAGAAAAATATGAATAAAATCATACTATCCTCTGCCATTGTCCTGTTCCCCATCATCATAGGCTTGTTGTTATGGAACAAGCTGCCTGAGCAGATTGCGACGCACTGGGGAGCAAACGGGGTGGCAGATGGCTGGAGCAGCAAGGCTTATGCCGTATTTGCGCTGCCCTGCTTCATTTTGATCGCCCACTTGTTTTGCGTCTTTGTATGCTTTTCCGATCCTAAGGTCAAGGACCAGGGGCGCAAAGTCTTGTGGCTGGTTCTGGGGCTTTGTCCTGCCGTTTCAATACTGTGCAGCGCCTTTGTTTACATCACTGCACTAGATATTAAAATCCCTATTGAAAAGATTGTACCTGCATCCCTGGGTCTGTTGTTCGCCGTATTGGGCAATTACCTTCCCAAATGCAAGCAAAGCTACACCATTGGCTTCAAGCTGCCCTGGACATTGAGCAATGAGGAGAACTGGAACAAGACCCATCGGTTAGCCGGAAAGCTATGGGTAATTGGCGGCCTCATACTTATGTCGCTCATTTTGCTTCCCAAAAGCCTCATTGTTATCATCATTCCTTTGACGTTTACGATCATGATCCTGGTCCCGCTCTTTTACTCCTATGCCCTGTATCAAAGGCAGACCAAACATGACGGAGACGGGAGAATACAACCACCGTCCGGAAGCAGCATGAGCAAATGGAATTCACTGATTATTACGCTCTCTGTAATCTTTGGGATAATGCTGTGTATCGGCGTGGGTGTGCTGCTTTTTTCCGGGGATATTAGTGTGCAATATGGGGACAGTTCCTTCACCATCAAGGCCACCTACTGGAGTGATTTGGAGGTAGACTATAATGCCATTGAGAACATCGAGTTTCGGCAGACCAATGATGCCGGCCAAAGAACCAACGGCTTTGGAAGCAGCAGACTCCTTATGGGGACCTTCCGCAACGACGAGTTTGGTACCTATACCCGTTATTCCTATACAAAATGTCCGTCAGCCGTGGTTATGACGGTCAGCGGAAAGACGCTTGTCTTAAGCGGTGCGGATGATGACAGCACACAGGCTATTTATCATGAATTGCTGAGCCGTATTAAGCAGTAAAATAAGTAAATGCCCGGAGCCCTAAAAGTCTGGTATCCGGGTATTATTTTATGCGTACAATGCATGGACTATTTTTTCAGTCTGGGCTGGCCGAACAGGCCCACAAACTCAACCTGGGCATAATATTTCAGGGTGTAGGAGCCTTCGCCTTTATGGATGGCTTGAGTAATCTCTGAAATCTCCTGTTCTATGGCATCCTTGGCTTCATACCAACCCAGAATGGAGGAATGCTCGCCCCAAAAGGTGACTTTGTCAATGCCCAGGAGAATATACCTGGGCTCGTTTTTCCCGGGAGCAAGGATTTTTGAGGCCTTGACTGCATGGCATATGACCACGCTATCGCCGTTATAGGTTGAAATGGCGATTTTGCCGCTTGGTACATAGACAGCGGCTTTTTGCTCCTTTGACATCTTCTCGGCATGGTCGGGCTGGGCATCCAGAAGCAGGTAATCCAGCGACACATTCAATTCCTTTGCCAGGATGAGCAGTTTTTCGGTCTCGGGATAACCTATCCCTGACTCCCATTTGGATATGGCCTGCCTTGATACATTGAGCAGTTCAGCTAACTGCTCCTGTGTGATGCTTCGTTCTTTTCTTATCATTTTAAGATTGTCCGAAAAACCCATTGTACACCTCACAAGCTATTGATACCCAATAGATATCATTTTTGCTTCTGCCATGCCACCAACCTGAGGTTGAATAACGCAACTTTAGGTTGCATAAGCCCTCTTTAACCTCTATCATACCATAACCCGATTCAATAGAAGATAATTGACCGATAAATAGTGTTAATATTCTCCGATACCAAAAGTAGACGCTTTGTCTCCTGGTTTTGCGCCAAGGAGAGCGTATATCGGTTGGCAAATAGGAATGAGTCTCGGCCTGACATGAGCAGAAGGGGGAGAACAGTCTCTTGACACAGGCTAGACTACTGTTATAGTCTATTGATAGACGATAGCAATAGTCTGGCTGAATTATATGCCGGACATCCGTCTGGAGGAGGATATCCCTATGAAGAAGTTATATCTGTTCATCCTCATGTTCATCCTGTTGACAGCCTGTATGGGCTGTACCCGGAAAGCCATGGACAATGCCCCCCTGCCCAGATATGTGCCCTATGCTGAAATACCGGATGATTATAGCCTGGAGGATGCCAAAAAAGACGGCTGTGTGGTCTTTGAAAATCTTAGTCTGACCTCGGGGGAAGAGCATTGGCAAAATTTCATCGCAAAGACCCAAAAGGGTGAAGCTGCGCGCATTCGCCTGGTCAATTACTATTCTCTGGAGGCACGAAAGGAACAAGTCACACCTGAACACTATGAAGAAATTAAGGATCAGTATCCTGTGCTGTATGTGACCGACTTATCCTATGATGGCAGGAGGTATTCCACCTATTCTGTCATAGAGGGAAAGGAATACCAGGAAACCTGGCCCTATTTGAATCATTATACCGGAGAAGCCAGGCCAGGAGCGGCGTTTTCAAGATACGACTGCTATATCCTCGTCAAGGATAAGGATGTGACCTATGAAGCGCTGGAAAGAGCTTTGTTAAGCAGTCATACCAAGGATTTTATTGCACATGATCGCATTTATATAAACTTCATCAAGGATTGAATCTGTTCAGGGATGACTTTTAAATCGGAAAAAAATCGTTTATAATGAGTGGGCGAAAACTTTGCTTTATTAATGGTATTGTTTTGGGTTTCTAATGGAACTCTAATTAATCCAAAAGGAGCACCTAATGATTGACGTTTACAATGGGGAATGTAAACTTGATGAAGATATGAGTCGGAGGTGCTTAAATACTATGAATATTCAAATGATTGATGAGTTCAGAAGAAGAACCAATGCCAGTTATGATGAAGCAAAGTATTACCTGGATAAATATAACGGGGATTTACTGGAGGCCATCATAGCCTATGAAAGAGCCCATACCCGCAATCAGGCTTATTCGTCCGAGAATACGAGACAGCATTACAGTAATAAGGAGTACCGGAACTATGACCAAAGCAGATATCAGGCCTATAGAGCTTCACAGAACCATTACGGCTTTGGCAGAGGCTTAATGCGGGTTCTTCAAAAGCTTATTGATACAAAGGTTGTTATTTCCGATAAAGACCATAGAACCTTTAATATTCCGGTGCTTATACCCATGCTTCTGGTCCCTGCATGGCATATTATCTTTACAGCAGCCGTTATTATGTATTTCATGGGCTACAGGTTCTCTATTCAAAATATCCCGGATGAGAACATGAATGTGGAATCCTTTGTAGGCAAAGTAAAAGACAAGGTGAGAGATAATACCAGAAGCTTCTAAGGGTCCAAAAGACGGAGGTGTCAAACATGGTAACCATAGAACAGATTGATGAATTCAGAAAGCGCACCCATTCCAGCTATGAAGACGCCAAGTTTTTTTTGGAGCGAAACAATGGTGATATCCTGGATGCCATAATAGATTTTGAGCGGACCAAGTCAGGGAGATGTGCGGGCGGACCTCGTGGAAGATATTATGACAATTCGGGAAGACGATTCTCGGATATTATTCAAAAGGGCTTTGATACCCGTATTTTTATTGAGGACAAGAATGCCCCCCTGTTTTCCATTCCTGTAATCTTTTTATTCTTCTTCATCCCATTCTGGGTGTTTGCCGCCCTGGGGTTCCTGTTTCTGGCCCTGCTGGGGTATAAATTCAGCATCAGGGATGTAAAAAGTCAGAGTGTGAATGTGGACTCGGTCTTCAACAGCATTCATGAGAAGATGAAGGAAAACACCCAAACCAGGAAGCCGCCTCAGCCTTATCAGCAAAGACCGGCACAGGAAAGCAAAGCCCAGTATCCTGTAGTGTCCGACTTGACGCCTCCTGACCGTGTTCAAAAGCCCGGTGAGGATCCCAATAAGGATGAGGGCTACAAGGAATATACCATTGAATAATAAATGACGGGGGACTTTAGTACCCCCTATTTCATTCTATCGTGTTTAGTGCAGTATGCCGGAGGGGTGGAAATGGCTGAACGTATTTTGGTTGTGGAGGACGAAAGCAAGATTGCTCGTTTCTTGGAGCTGGAGCTCAAGCATGAGGGATACGAGGTGGAAATTGCCTCCGATGGGCGAAGCGGCTTGGAGAGAGCCCAGAAGGGGGATATTGATCTTTTGATACTGGATCTCATGCTTCCGCTTATGAGTGGTATTGAGGTCTGCAGGCGGGTCAGGAAGTTTTCTGACATGCCCATTATCATGCTTACAGCCAAGGATGACATCTCCGACAAGGTGACGGGGTTGGACAGCGGAGCCGATGACTATGTAACCAAGCCCTTTGCCATAGAGGAGCTTTTGGCACGGATACGGGTCGCTCTGAAAAGGAAATCGGTGACCAAGAAGGACAGTTCCGATGAGCAGATTGTGGTAGGAAAGCTGGTGCTTTCCAAAATGCAGCATAAGGTCACCTACGATGGGGAAGAAATCCCACTTTCCAAGAAGGAATATGATCTTTTGCTCTATCTGATGGAGAACAGAGGCATTGTTCTGGACAGAGAAAAGCTTATTGAGAATGTATGGGGCTATGACTTCATTGGCGATACCAACGTGACCGATGTTTACATCCGATATCTGCGCAGCAAGATTGATCAGCGTTATGGTGTCAACTATATAAAAACCATCCGCGGAGTGGGGTATATCTTTGAAAATCAAGGATAGAGCAAAGAGTTTCATAGCAGGAAGCAAGGCAAGAACCCAAGGCGGGGCTGCCAAGGTCCAAAAGACCGCTACCCCCAAGCCGGATGGAAAGGCCAACAACGCTCAAGCCAGGTCGTCTGAGGTACGAAAGCCGGTCCAGGAAAACAAGAGCGAGTCCAGGGCAGCCTCAACAGCAGGCAAAACCCCGGTTCCGCAGCACTCATCCCTGGTATCCCGCATAAGCACCTTCTATACCAAGATGTTTGCATCCTGGCTTTCTACGGCTCTTATCGTCATTTTTGGACTGGTCATTGCCTTTAATATTCTATATCTGGTTTTTGATTTTAAATCGGTTCTGGATGGTGTGGCTCAGCCTGAAACTGTCCAGAGTTTTGTTGACCATGTAAATCACCTTCAGGATGCGCCCGTGGTCCTAGTGGATGACAAGGGCGAAACAATCGCATCTTCCATGGAACAGGAAATACTATCCACCCCGGGAACAGGCGTGGTGGACTTTTCTGTCATAAACAGACGGGTCTTTTTAACCCATGGCAGGCACTATTGGGTTGAGGGGACCCAATTTACAATGGTGATTTATCATGACATCACCTTTATGCTCCTGGAGGTTGTAGTGATTGGTGCGGCAGCCATCCTGCTCTTTTTGGTCAGCCTGCTCACCATTTATGTGCGTGGCAGCTACCTGACCCGCAAGGCCTTTGGTGTGTTGGATGAACTGATTATCAAGGCCAACAACATTTCCTCCCAAAATCTTAACCTTCGGCTTAATGTCAGTGACTCAGCCGATGAGGTTATAGATTTTGCGGTCACCTTTAATAGAATGATGGATCGCATTGAAAGGGCCTATGAGAAGCAGAACCAGTTTGTGTCGGATGCCTCCCATGAGCTTCGGACACCCATTGCCGTCATTCAGGGCTATGCCCGGATGCTGGAGCGCTGGGGCAAGGATGACAAGGAGATTCTCCAGGAATCCATAGAGGCCATCAACAAAGAATCAAAGAATATGCAGGACCTGGTGGACAAGCTGCTCTTTATTGCGCGGAATGACAAGGACACCCTGGTTTTGGTCAAGAAACAGTTTGATATGAGCGAGCTGATTCAGGAGCTGGTTCGGGATACCCTCATGCTGGAAACCCGGCACGAGATCAAAAGCATTATCCGGCCCGATGTAAAGGTCTATGGGGACAGGGACAGAATCAAACAGACCCTGAGAATCTTTGTGGACAATGCTATTAAATACACCGAGCCCGGCGGCACCATAACGCTTAAGCTGGATGTGGAGGACAACCAGGCGGTGGCCGTGGTTTCCGATACGGGAATAGGGATTCCTGAGAAGGATCTTTCCAATATCTTCGACCGCTTTTATCGTGTGGATACAGCCCGGGAAAGGAATAAGGGGGGGCATGGCCTGGGCCTTTCCATTGCACGGATTATCGTCCTGCGTCACGGCGGCCGCATCAAGGTGGCCAGCAAGGTGGGGGAAGGGACACGATTCAGTATCTTTCTTCCCATGGAACAGCCCAAGGAGAATGCAGAGGAAAACCAGGAGGCATGAGTTCATTTCCGCATTCAATTGAAATAGCAAGGGAATAATGGTAAGATAATTCATATATTTGCATTAGGAGAAATGATTCATGACTAATTCTTTAGGCTCCTTGATTCGCTTTATTCTGCCATTGGCGCTGGTTTATCTGATCTATAACTCGTTTGGTGCCGTTGCTGCGCTTTTAGCGCTTATTGTATTTATATTGTCCAGCTTAATCCTGAACCGGGGCATGATGCTTCAGAATCAGGCCAGCAAGAAATATCAAAAGGGTGATTTTGAAGGCGCCCTTAACGATCTGAAGGCTGCCGTAGCCAAGGATCCTAAGAATGCGAAGATTCGGAGTACCTATGCCTTCCTTCTGCTCAAGCTGGGATACCATGACGAAGCTGGCGTGCAGTTGGAGGAAGCCTTTAAGACAGCTCCGGAAGCAGACAAGAATTCCATGAAGGTGACCAAAGCCTTAATTCTCTGGAAGCAGGGAAAGCTGGACGAGGCCATAGACTTGCTTACCGAGCTGATTAAAGATTACGAGACCACCAATGTCTATGCCACCCTGGGATTTCTTCTCATTGAAAAAGGCGATCTTGAAAGAGCCCTTGAGTTCAACCTCCAGGCCAAGGATTATAACAGCAGCAGTCCCATCATTCTGGATAATCTGGGAACCACCTATTTCCTGCTGGGCGAGGTGGACAAGGCCCTGGAAACCCATGAAGAGGCCATGAAGTGCAAACCCAATTTCCCCGAGGCGTTCTATAACTATGCCCGGGTTCTTGAAAAAACAGGGGATATCGAGAAGGCACTGTATATGACACGGCATGCCCTCACCTTACGCTTCTGGAACACCAGCACGGTGACCAAAGAAGAGGTAGAGGCCTATATGAAGACCCTGGAAGAGAAGGAACAGGCATTTCAGGCCGAGCTGGCCGAGAAGAAGAAACTGGCCAGAGAAGCTGCCGTATCTCAGGATGACGCGCAGGAAGAACCCGTCAATACACAGGATGAATAGCACATTTACATACTAAAGAGGTTGAAATGAGTAACAAGAGCGAATATTACTACGAATTCGGTATTGATCCCCAGATTATTAATTTTGCCAAAGAAGCTGAAGAAGCTGTGAAAAGCAGCTTTTCCCATATTGATGCCATTAAGGAGCAAAATCAGCTCAAGGTCATCCGTGCCATGCAGCTTGAAAAGGTCAGCGATACGCATTTTTCGGGAACAACCGGGTATGGCTATAACGACAGGGGCCGGGAAATTCTTGATGCGGTATATGCCCATGCCTTCAAAGCTGAGGATGCCCTTGTTCGTCACAGTATCACTTGTGGCTCTCACGCATTGGCCCTCTGTCTTTATGGCGTTTTGCGGCCAGGTGACGAGCTGCTTTCCATTACCGGCAAGCCCTATGATACCCTGGATGAAGTCATTGGCCTCAGAGGCCAGCCGGGTGCAGGCTCCCTGAAGGAATACGGAGTCTCCTACCACCAGGTTGAACTGACCCAGGAAGGCTTGTTGGATCTTGAAGCCATTGAAAAGGCCATCAATCCTAAGACAAAACTGATTTTCATTCAACGCTCCAGGGGCTATGCCTGGAGACCTGCATTAACCATTGCTGAAATTGAGCGGGTGGTGGCGTATGTCAAACGCCTGAAACCCGATGTTTGGGTCATGGTGGATAACTGCTATGGTGAATTTGTTGAGGAAAGGGAACCCACCGAGGTTGGCGTAGACCTGATGGCGGGCTCATTGATAAAAAACCCCGGCGGCGGCTTGGTGCCTTCGGGTGGTTATATTGCCGGTCGCAAGGATCTGGTGGAGCTGGTCTCCTACCGGATGACCCTGCCCGGTCTTGGCCGGGAGGTAGGAGCCACCCTGGGTCAAAATCGTCTGCTGTTCCAGGGCTTCTTTATGGCGCCCCATGTGGTTGCCGAAAGTCTCAAGGGTGCCGTGTTCACGGCACAGCTTATGCGTTCTCTCGGATTTGAAACCTATCCGGGTCCCTTTGACCCCAGGTGCGATCTTATACAAGCCATTAAGTTTAACCGGGAAGATGCCGTCATTGCTTTCTGTCAGGGCATCCAGGAGGGGTCGCCGGTGGATTCCTTTGTAAAGCCCGAACCCTGGGATATGCCCGGCTATGATTCTCCCGTCATCATGGCGGCAGGAGCCTTTATTCAGGGATCTTCCATTGAACTGAGCGCTGATGCGCCCATCAGACCGCCCTATACGGCCTATATGCAGGGTGGCCTGGTTTACGAGCATGTGAAGCTGGGTGCCATGTGTGCTGTTCAAAAGCTTGTCCGGCAGGGCATTGTCAGCCTGCCTGTCAAATAAACCTGTGGAGGGTTTGTATGGCAAATGAGTTGGAAGAAAGACTAAGGATAAAGAGAGCCCGCAGAAACCGAAGACGCTTTTTCAGTCTTTTAGGTTTTCTTCTTCTGCTCATCTATGTTCCTGCACTCTGGAACTGGCTTTTTTCCAAAAACCATGAGATTGGGGTCATCAAGACTGCAACCCTTGAGATCAAGGTGCCGGTCAATGCTCTGTTTATTCGTAACGAAAAACTCCTTCTTTCCCCGGAAAAGGGTATTATCCTGCCCAATGTTCAATACGGTGAACGGGTGGCCAGGGGTGGTGTGGTAGCCTCCTATGTCCGGGCTGATATGAAGGCCATCAATGACAGCTATAAACAGATGGAAATAGAGATTCTTAAAAGGGTTGTGGCCAAGTTCGATCAAGCCGTAGGCATCGAACGGGAGCTTTGGGAAGATGCCATAGAGGCTCAGATGGATAAGCTCACAGCCATGGGAAATGCCAGGGACTTAAGTGATGCCGAGTCCATCAGGGCGGCCATTGACAATGTTCTCGAGGCAAAGGCCAGATACATGCTGGACAGCGGCATGGAATTTACCAATGAGAAGAAAGAATTGGAGCGCTTAAGAAGCAGCATCGAGCAATCGGTTACCAACATCAGGGCTGATTTTTCGGCCGTTGTATCCTATACTGTTGATGGCTATGAAGAATCACTGACCCCAGAAACCATGAACCAGATCACTCTTGAGAAGATCAATGAGATCATGGAAAAAGGCAAGGTTCCCGATAAGAGAATTACGCCGCCGGAGATTGCCGGTAAGGAGGGTGAGCCCTTCGGCAAGCTGGTGATGAACGATGTAGCCTGGATTGCATTAAGCGTTCCCGAACAGCAGGGAAGGCAGATTGCGGTTCTTAAGGACAAGGCCGCGCTTCAAGGCAAGGAACTGACCCTGGAGCTTGAGGTGGAGGGGGTCAGCGACTACATTCCCGTTACCGTAGAGACCATTGGGCAAGCCCAGGACGGCAACATGATGGTTACTGTCAGGATGGACAAGTACATCGAGAAGACCATGGACTACCGCGCCAGCAAGGGAAACCTTGTTATTCAGAGCATTACCGGGATGAAGGTGCCCATAAGAAGCTTATTCAATATCAATTCGGTGGACGACACAGCCGATATTGCTATTGTATATATGAACAAGGCCGTGTTCAGACGAGTCAAGATTGTCGGCCGCCAGGACTCCTATGCCATCATCGAGAATGTGGACCCCACCAAGACGACTGAGAATGTAAACATCTTTGATATATACCTGGTCAATCCCAATAATATTGTAGAAGGACAGGTGATTGAAAAATGAGCGGGAGCCATTTGGAAAGCCTCCAAAAGTCCTACGACGCAATCAGGCAGGAAATCAGAGAAAGGGCTTTGAAAGCCAATCGGAAGCCCGAGGATATTTTGCTTGTGGGTGTGACAAAAACCGTTGACGTCCCCGTCATGCAGGCGGCTTATGATTTAGGAATAACCCATTTTGCCGAAAACAGGGTTCAGGAATATCTTAGAAAGGCCGATATACTCAATAGGGACTGTTGCTGGCATTTTATAGGAAGACTTCAGACCAATAAAGTGAAATATCTGGATCAGCGTATTAAGCTAATTCATTCGCTGGACAGGATGGAGCTGGCCCAGGCCCTTGACAACAGAGGAAAGGCCATTAACTACCGTTTCCCGGTGTTGGTGCAGGTGAATGTGGCCGGTGAAAGCACAAAGGCAGGAATTTCACCTGAAGCGCTGAAAAATTTTTTGATTACACTGTCAAAAATGGGTAATATTCATGTAAAGGGTTTAATGACCATAGCGCCCTATACCGAGGATCCCGAGGATGTACGCTATGTTTTTCGGGAATTACGAAAACTATTAGTTGACATAATGAGGGAAAGGGTAGAAAATATCAATATGGATGAACTCTCCATGGGCATGAGCAATGACTATGCCATTGCCGTGGAAGAGGGGGCAACCATTGTAAGGATAGGCAGCAGCCTATTCGGAGAGAGAGTTTATTGAGCCGTAAGGCTTGTGATATTTTACCAATGAAAACTGGAGGAAAATACTATGGCTAAATTATTTGAGAAGGTTCTTGACTTTGTTGGCTGGGAGTCCAGTGCTGAGGAAGAAGAGGAGTTCTACGAAGAGGAAGTGGAAAGCACGGCCTCGAAGAATGACCGCTTTGCATCTCAGAGAAAGAATCCCCAGGGCAAAGTTCTTAGCATGAATAACAACAATAATCTTAAGGTTGTTATTCAATCACCTCAAAACATTCTTGAAGCCCGTGAGCTCTGTGATCATTTAAAGGCTAACAAGCCCGTCATCATGAATGTGGAAGGCGTGGATACTCCCCTTGCACAGAGAATGGTTGACTTTTTAAGTGGTGCAGTTTATTGCTTGGACGGTGACATTCAAAAGATTTCAACAGGTATTTTCCTTGCAACCCCTGCCAGTATCGAAATCACCGGCGACCTTAAGGATGAAATGAGAAATAAGGGAGTTTTTTCCTGGGTTAAGTAAGCCATGGGGACACAGGCATGCATCATTGCTCTTAGAGCTGTCATCCGTGTGATGCAGTGTGTTGTCATACTGAGGATAGCTTGTGAGTTTATGGTCATAAAAAGGGACCTTAAGCCCTTTCAGTTTTTAGTGGCAATATCCGAACCGCTTTTTGAACCCATTCGTAAAGTCCTGACAAAACAGACGAAGGATAAAAAAATGAGATTTGATATCTCGCCTTTCGTTGTTTTGGTATTACTCAATATTGTTCATTCCATATTGAAGAGATTCTGATGTTTGTTGATTTTAATTGTGCTTTTGTTGATGGGGGGTGCGGCGTGTGAACTTTATGCCTAACGATCTCCAGAACATCGTTTTTAAAAAAGGTTTGGTAGGCTATAATGCTTATCAGGTCGAGGATGTCCTGCAAAAGGTTGTGGAGGATCTCGCGGAGCTTATTCGTGATAATACCAAGCTTAAGGAAAAGCTGACCGACGAACAGGATAAGCTCAAGTACTATAAAAGTATTGAGAACCAGTTGCAAAACAGTCTGATTATTGCTCAGCAGACCAGTGAAGAGATTGTGGCCAATGCGCGTAAAAATGCTGAGAATATTGTTAAGGAAGCGGAGCTTCAGGCCAATCAGATCATCGAGGAAGCCAACCGGGGCGTTCTGGGAATCCGCTTTGAATATGAAAGGCTGAAACGGGAGGTTGAGGCGTATCGGGCCAAGATTGAAAGCATTATTCAATCCCAGCTCAAGTCGCTTCAGACCCTGAATGAGCATGACAATATGGATTCCAAGGCCGTTTGATGTTGGAGCAAAACCCGGTTTTAAAGGGAAAAAGACGTTAAATATTGATGAAATAGAATTAGCACTCTCGACAGGAGAGTGCTAATGTTTTCCTTGACATTCTCTGACCTTATGATTATGATATATCGATAGAAAAGTCAAGTAGGAGGTTCACCATGATTAATGAGAAAGGTAATATCTCGATTCATACTGAGAATATTTTTCCCATTATTAAGAAATGGCTTTACTCAGAAAAGGATATTTTCCTTCGAGAACTCATATCCAATGCCTCTGATGCAATCAGCAAGCTGAAAAAGCTGGCCGATATTGGTGAAGCAAAGCTCGGTGAGGACTATAAGCCGCGCATAGAGGTCGGCGTCAATAAAGAAAAAGGGACCATTGCCATAACCGATAACGGTATCGGTATGACCGACGAAGAGGTCAAGAAATACATCAATCAAATCGCATTTTCCGGGGCCAAGGACTTTATTGAAAAATACAAGGACAAGACCGATGATCAGCAGATTATCGGACATTTTGGCCTTGGCTTCTATTCTTCCTTTATGGTCAGTTCCAAGGTGACCATTGACACCCTGTCCTACCGTGAAGGGGAGAAGGCCGTACGCTGGGAAAGCACCGGCGATACCGAGTACACCATGGAGGAATCATCAAAGACCACCATGGGAACCACTGTCACCCTGACCCTTGCAGAGGATTCCAAGGAGTTCCTGGATGTTTGGAAGGTCAGGGAGATTGTTAAGAAGTATTTTGCCTTCCTGCAATATGAGATCTATATTGTGGATGAAAACGCCAAGAAGGACGATAAGAAGGAAGCCGAGGAGAAGCCCATCAACAATACTCAGCCGCTGTGGCTGAAGAATCCCAGGGACTGCACCGATGAAGAGTACAAGAGCTTCTATCATGAGGTGTTCACCGATTTCAATGATCCCCTGTTCTGGATTCACATCAATATGGACTATCCCTTTAACATGAAGGGCATTATCTATTTCCCCAAGCTCAAGCACGAGTTTGAGACCATGGAGGGGAAGATCAAGCTCTACTATAACCAGGTCTTTGTGGCTGACAATATCAAAGAGGTTATTCCTGAGTTCCTCATGCTCTTAAAGGGCTGTCTGGACTGCCCCGATCTGCCCCTGAATGTTTCCAGAAGCTTCTTGCAAAATGAAGGGTATGTGGAGAAGATCTCGGCCCATATCACCAAAAAGGTGGCAGACAAACTGCAGCTTCTGTTTAAGAAGGACCGCGAGAACTATGAAAAATACTGGGAGGATATCAATCCCTTCGTCAAATACGGCTGCATGCGTGAGCACAAGTTCTACGAGAAGGTTAAGGATATTCTTATCTTCAAAACCATCAATGACAAGTTCGTCACCCTGTCCCAGTACCTTGAGGACAATAAGTCCGACGACAAGAAAGTCTATTATGTCAATGATGAAAAGCAGCAGGCTCAGTATATTCGCATGTTCAAGGAACACAATATGGATGCCGTTATTCTCAGCACCTTGATTGACAGTCATTTCATCAGCTTTATGGAGGCTGAGAACAAGGACGTGAAGTTCCTGCGCGTAGATGCGGATATCAATAGTGTGATGAAGTCCGAGGACACCAGGGAAGAGGATAAGAAGGCCCTCTTGGAAAAGCTCCAGACCATCTTTAAGGAAGCCACCGGGAATGATAAGCTAAAGGTTGAGGTAGAAGCGTTAAAGAGTGAATCCACACCGGCCATCATCCTTTTGTCGGAGCAATCACGCCGGTTTATGGAAATGAGCCGCAGCTTTGGCGGTAACTTCAATGCCGATCTCTTCCCCAAGGAGGAGACCTTGATGCTCAACAGCAATAACCCGCTGATTAAGCGGATAGTGGATCTCTATGGGGAGGATAATAGGAAAGAGGATGTGATTCTTGCCGCAAGCCATGTCTATGATCTTGCCCTTCTGAATCACAGACAGCTTGAACCTGCCACCATGGAGAAGTTTATTGAGCGCAGCAATACATTATTAATGAGGTTATTATGAATCTGAAGGACTTTTGGTATGACCTTCCCGAGCGTCTCATCGCGCAGAGTCCCCTTGAAAAAAGGGATATGTCGCGGCTGCTGGTGCTTCACAGAGACTCGGGGACTCTGGAACACAGGCATTTTAAGGATCTTCCCGAGTATCTTGAGGCCGGGGATTGTCTGGTTATCAACAATACCCGCGTTATGCCTGCAAGGCTTCTGGGAGAGAAGGAAAACAGCGGCGGGAAAATAGAGTTTGTTTTACTTAAGCGATTGGATGCCGATATTTGGGAGGTCATCCTGAAGCCCGGACGGAAAGCCAAGGTTGGAAGCCGCTTCGTCTTTGGCAATGGCCTTTTGAAGGCAGAGATTCTTGAAATTGGCGAAGAGGGCAACCGTATCGTTAAATTTTACTATGACGGCGTTTTTGAAACCATTCTGGATCAGGTGGGCATAATGCCCCTGCCACCCTATATTCATGCCACCCTTGAGGATCGGGAACGCTATCAGACCGTATACTCCAAAATCAATGGCTCGGCGGCAGCCCCTACCGCCGGCCTTCATTTCACCCCTGAACTCTTTCAGGCCCTGAGAGACAAGGGGGTTCAGGTGGCCGAAGTGACGCTCCATGTGGGGCTGGGCACATTCAGGCCAGTAAAAACCGAGAACATCCTTGAGCATCACATGCATAAGGAGGAATATGAGCTCAATGCAGAGGCCTGCAGGCTCATCAACCAGGCCAAGGCAGCGGGAAAACGCGTTATAGCCGTGGGCACCACCAGCGTCCGCGTGCTGGAAACCTCCTCCACTGAGGAGCACCAGTGCATTCCGGGCCATGGGGATACTGACATTTTTATTTATCCGGGTTATTCCTTTAAAATGGTGGATGCCCTTATCACCAATTTCCATCTTCCCGAATCCACCCTGATTATGCTGGTCAGTGCTTTTGCAGGAAGGGAAAAGGTTCTTGAAGCTTATCAGGAAGCTATTTCAAAGGAATACCGCTTCTTCAGCTTTGGGGATGCCATGCTGATTCTCTGAGAGTTTGCGCACCGCTTGTTTTCTAATCCAATTCTAATTCCAGTCCCATTGTTTTATCATACACACAGCGTATAATACCCAGTAGATAACAAACGGAGGCGGTAAACTATGAGAAACACTTCGAAGTATATACTCGGAGCGATTTTGGTCATCATCGGAATTTTAATGATTTTTGGCAACAGCGGCATATTTGATTTATCATGGATTGTTGGTGTAACATGGCCCATGATCATCATTGCCATAGCCTTTTTCTTCTTCCTTGCCTACTTTGCCAGAAGGCCCTACGGTACGGGTTTTTTAGTTCCCGGAGGCATTTTCCTGACATTGGGTATAACCTTCATGCTCGGTGAGCTTTTCTCCTACGGATGGGTTTGGCCTGGGTTTATCATGGCTCCCGCTGTCGGGCTGCTGTTTCTCTATCTCTTTGGCAACAGAAGTCCCGGCTTGCTTGTGCCCGTAGGTATCCTCATGACCATTGCAGGAACCTGTCTGTTCGGTCAGGTCTTTAATGCCTGGGATATTGCATGGCCCGGATTTGTATTGTCCCCTGCAGTCGGTTTATTCCTGCTTTACCTGACCAATGGACGTCAACCCGGCCTATTGGTGCCCATCTTCATTCTCACTGCCATATCCATGCTCTTCTTCTCACTTTTCTGTATGGAGCGGTTTGCTGGAGTGTTGAAATATATCTTCGGCGGTGTGTTTGTGCTGGTGGGACTTGGTACCATTATGAGGAAACCCGCACCAAAGGACTACTATAACAGACATGATGATTACGGTGGCTATTCCGGCCACTAATCATCAGTTCATTATAAAGGGAGCTGTCTCAGATCTAAACTCTGAGGCAGCTCTTTTGTCAATGCCGGAAACATAAATACAGGTCAAGCAGATCCATCAAATACAAAGAGAAATCTGCATCCAATGAAACGTTCTCTCAGGGTTAAGAAAAAAGGGAAACATCACCACATGTTATAATGCACAAAACGAAATGGTAAAGAGTCAAAGTTTTATTTATTTTCACCGAATTAAGTCTTGACAGGTGAAACAATAAGGACTAAAATGAAGTTAAGGTTAGTAAGTAAAACGAACGAACTAAGAAAGGATGTAAGAAATATATGCCGACTAGTATTGGTTTAGATATTGGGGGTACGAATATTTCTGCTGTCATCTGTGATGACCGGGGCAACATCATCTACTCCTGTACTAGAAAAAGTGATTATTATGGGGATCAGTACCTGAAGAACATTGAGGATATCATAGAGCAACTGCTAAAAGAAAGTCAAACCGATATTTGCGGCATTGGCATTGGCGTACCCGGGACTGTAGACAGCAGCACTGGAACGGTTATAGCATGCCCGGCCTTTAAATGGAAGAACCTGGGACTCCAAGCGCATATAGAAGAAAAGTTTGGCTTAAGAGCTTTTATTGAGAATGACGTTAATGTATGGACTTTGGCCGAAAAATACCTGGGTGCCGCCAAAGCCTGTGATGATTTTGTGATGGTAACCATCGGAACAGGCATTGGATGCGGATTATTCCTGGGGGGCAAGCTCTATCGGGGCCACAGCCATAAAGCCGGTGAAATAGGTTATCTGCCTTTAGCCCTGGAAGCATACAAGGAAACCTACCACGAGAATAATTTCGGATTTTTTGAAAGTAAGGCCTCGGCTTCTGCGGCCAGCCGTATTTACCGTGAGCTTACCCAGCGAAATGTAGACTGCAAGGAAATTTTTCTGCTTGCCAAGCAAGGGGATGAAACAGCTCAAAAAGTGGTGGATGATGTGTATAAATACTTAGGATTGGGGCTAAGTGCGCTGTTCTGCATTCTTAATCCTCAGGTGGTTGTAATTGGCGGCGGAATGGCCGAGGAAGGAACTGTATTCCTGAATGAAGTAACCCGGAATATCAAAGGATTAATACCTTTGGATGTTAATTTGACCCTAACACAGACAAAAAAATATGGAGGAGCTGTTGGAAGCGCTCTGAGTATTTTTTTATAAGCATGATAGTAAGGAATCTAAACAAACCAACAAGCACCAGGAAGAATTACCTAGAAGCAAATGAAAGGGGGAATGATGTTTGACTGTTGGTGGTTTAGATAATTTCTAAGAATTAAGCGGAGAATGTTATTAGAAAAACGCTAACAACAGGGAGGATACTATGAAAAAGAAAATTTTATCTTTGATTCTGGTTGGTTTAATGGTAGTTTCTCTTTTAGCCGCATGCGGAAACAATGGAGGAACTCAGCAACCGTCAGGCAACACGCCTGGTAACTCCTCAGCACCCTCGACATCTGATGAAAAGGTAACCATTGAATATTGGCAGTATTTCTACGAATCCAAAGTAAATCTTATGGATGAACTCATTGCTGATTTCCAGCAGAAGAATCCCAATATTACAGTGGTTCAGAAGCACTTCCCATACGACTCTTATCAGCAGAAGGTTGCCGCTGCCATTTCAGCAGGAACCGGACCCGACATTATCAACCTGTATTACGGCTGGGTGCCTAAGTATGTGAAATCAGGAACCTTGCAGGAATTACCGGCATCCTCTTTCTCAGCAGAAATGATCGAGAAAACCTTTGCCCCCATGGTTGAGGTTAACAAGATTGATGGCAAGTACTACACCATTCCTACCGCCGTTCGTACATTGGGACTTTTCTGGAACAAGGATATCTTTGCTGCTAATGGCTTAGATCCTGAAAAGCCGCCTAAGACCCTTGAAGAACTGGTTGAGTACGCAAAGCTCCTGACCAAGTATGACGCTAATGGAAACCTCGAAATTGAAGGTCTTACCTTCCAGCCCTCCGGTCAATTGCATGCATGGTTCCGTCCTGTTCTTCTCAAGCAGTTCGGACAGGAGCCCATCAGCGCGGACAAGAGAACAGTACAATGGAATGCTTCTGAAGGCGGTTATAAGGCCTTTGAATTCCTTGTAAATCTGGCCAAGGTTGATAAAGTCGGTGAAAAGGACTTCTATACCGATGACGCTACAGCATTTATCAGTGGTAAAGCAGCACTGCACATTGACGGTTCATATCGCTTGGGTTCCTTAAAGAGCCAGGCTCCCGATCTGAACTATGGCGTTACCGTTCTGCCTTCCTACAATGGTGTTGAAACCTCCTTTGGTTCCTTCTGGACCAACGGTATCACCACCAATGCAACAGGTGCAAAATACGATGCAGCCGTTAAGTTCCTCGAGTACCTGACCTCGGTTGAAACCATGAAGACATGGACCGAGAAGATCGGCGAAATTGGTGCAAAGAATGAGATTGCCAACGATCCCGAGTTGCTCAAGGATGAAAAGCTGGCTCCGTTTATCGAACAGTTGCCCATTGCCGACTCTTACTTCTATGTTGACGAAGACGCTGACAGAAAAGCATTGATGGATGCTATCGACAAGGTACTCTTAAACGATGTTGATCCCAGGCAGGCACTGGATGAGGCCGTTAAGTCCGTACAGTCTATTCTGGACGATTACTGGAAGAATTAATAAAGCCAACGGGGTAAATAGTAGATCAGGACATAAAGAAATGGTGAGACTGCGCGATGTGTCCTTTAAAAGGCACATCGCGCACCTCAACCAGAGATTAAATCCATGGACTTAGGTTAGGGGAGGGGCACTATGAAGCCGAAGCTATCAATTAAGGGAAGACAGTCCATGTGGGCCTATATATTCATTACATTGCCTATACTGTTCTTCATATGTATCAGAATATTGCCCACTTTGTACGCTTTCAACGTGAGCTTGCATAAATGGGATCTGCTTTCCAAAAACAAACCCTTTGTATTTCTGGATAACTTTAAGGAACTGTTTCAGGATGAGGTGTTTTGGGCGGCATTAAAGAATACAGGAAAGTACATCCTGTTTGCTGTACCCATTGGGCTTATACTCAGCCTGGGCATCGCACTCTTGCTCAATAGCATCACCAAAGGTGCGTCATTCTATAGAATGGTTGTATTTATCCCTTATGTGACATCTGTCGTGGCCGTATCGTGGGTATGGCGCTGGATGTTCATGAAACAGGGAGGCTTGATCAATAACATTCTGAACTTTGTTGGAATTGCGAAACAGCCTTTTCTGGACAGTACATCACAAGCTATCTATGTGGTAATTTCCAATGTCATATGGCAGGCCTTAGGGTTCTATACCATCATATTCCTTGCAGGCATTAAGCAAATACCTCAGACCTATTATGAGGCAGCCAAGATTGACGGAGCTTCATCATGGCAAAGATTTAAGAATGTCACTATTCCGATGCTGAATCCCACCATCGTCTATCTGACGGTCATGGCGTCCATCCAAACCTTGCAGGTGTTCACACAGGTATTCAACATCACCTCGGGTGGACAGGGAATCGCCGGCGGTCCGCTGAACTCTACCATAAGCGTAGTTCTTTATATATACCAGCTTGCATTTGTCAACTACAAAATGGGCTATGCTAGTGCTGCAACAGTCATTTTGTTCCTTATAATCCTATGCATATCGCTGTTCCAAATGAAGGTTTTGGACAAGAAATATGATTACTAGAATTCAGGGACATTTAAGAGAAGGGGGAGCAATATGCGTAGATCAACAAAAGTAATAGCTTATATCGTTCTAGCAGTTGTCGGATTCATTATGATATTCCCGTTCCTGTGGATGCTGTCCACTTCACTTAAGACGGGGGTGGATATCTACAGTCCGTCCATTATACCTAAAAAAATAACCTTTAATAATTATGTCAGGGTTATTGAAAACTCAAACTTCCTGTTATGGTTCAAGAACAGCCTCGTGGTAGCAGTAATCACAACAGTATCGGTTCTTTTCTTTGATACCCTTGTGGGCTATTCTTTCGCCAAGTTGCCTTTTAAGGGAAAGACACCTTTGTTTATACTGATTTTGTCAACACTGATGATTCCTACCGAGATGCTCATCATTCCATGGTATATGATGTGCAACAGCTATGGTTGGCTGAACAGCTATTGGTCATTGTTATTCCCGGGCCTCACATCAGCCTTTGGCATCTTCTTAATGAGGCAGTTCTTTATGGGGGTTCCTGACGATGTGCTTGAAGCAGCAAGAATAGACGGCTTGAATGAGTTCGGCATCTTCCTTATTACTGCGGTGCCCATGGTAAAGCCGGCGTTGTCCGCATTGGGAATCTTCACATTCTTAGGAAACTGGAACGCGTTCTTATGGCCTGTTATCGCTGTGGATCAGCCCAATATCTATACCCTCCCCGTAGGCCTGGCCCTGTTCTCAGGCGAGTCCTATAACCAATGGGATCTGGTTATGGCGGCAGCCAGTCTGGCAACCATCCCTGTACTGATTGTATTCTTCTTCTTCCAGAAGCAGATTATTGAAGGTATTCACATGACGGGCCTGAAGGCATAAGAAGGTGGAGAGATTGGATTATAAAATCATTGATTCCCATGTTCACTTTGAGGTAAAGGGCTATGATATTGTAGGTATCGAGAAGCGCTATGTTGAGCAATATGGTCGGGAGAAGTGGGCAAAGCTTCAGGCCATGAACCGCTATCAAAGTGAAAAATGGGCACAGGCGTGGGGGTTCCCCAAGCGGGAGCCTGCCCATGAGGATGTGAAAGCAACCTCGACACGCTGGCTGGAAGAGATGCAGAAGTATAATATCGATAGGCTGGTGTTTGTCACCGGCGGCAATAACGAGATTCTCAGCCAAATTGTTCAGGAGCATCCGGAGCATTTTGTCGGGTATGCGCACCATAATCCGTTTGAGGCCGATGCGGCAGAAAAGCTTAATTACGCCATCACAGAACAGGGACTTAAGGGCTATAAAATTATTGCCCCCGATTTGCCGGGGCCCATTGATGATGCTTCATTGGAGCCTGTCTGGAAGGTCGCTGAAAAGCATCAGATCCCCGTTCTGATACACTTTGGCATATTGGGCGCAGCAGGTGGGCTGGCCACCCATGTGAACATCAATCCTATGATCATCCATGATGTGGCAAGGGCTCATCCTGACATCGCCTTCATCATTCCGCATTTCGGCTGCGGACATCCGCAGGAGCTGCTGCGTCTGGCATGGGTCTGTCCCAATGTTTATGTGGATACGTCGGGCAGCAATCAATGGGTGCGCTGGATGCCCTATCCGCTTACGGTCAAGGATCTTTTCAGAAAGTATTACGAAACCATAGGGCCGGAGCGCATTATCTTCGGTACCGACTCGGAGTGGTTCCCGCGCGGATTTGTCAGCCAGTACTATGATGCGCAGCGCAGGGATTGCGTGGAGCTGGGCATGAAGCCGGAAGAGATAAAACTCATCTTCAGAGACAATATGGCAAGATTGTTAAAGCTGGTGGAATCATGATGACTGAAAATATACGCAGTATCCTGGAAAACGAAATAAAGATGACCATGGGCTGTACTGATCCCGGTGCCATAGCTTTTGCAGCCGCGCAGGCAGCAGTGATTCTTGAGGGTGATTTAGAGCGCATCGATATTACTCTCAGCAAAAATATCTATAAAAATGCTGTGTTTGTGGGTATCCCAGGCGTCAAAAAGTCCGGTATTGAATATGCCGCTATCCTGGGAGCCTTGGTAAAAAAGCCAGAGCTTAAGCTGGCTGTCCTCAGTGCGGTAAGCCCTGAATTGCTGGATGAGGCTCAGCCCTATTTTGAAAGCATCCCTGTAAAAGTGGTTTATTCGGAGATGGATGAACCCCTCTATATCAGTGTCACCTTAAGCAACGATCTTTGCCGTGTAACCGTTGTCATTAAAGGGGATTATGATTGGATTTATCATATCGAAAAAAACAATGTGGTGGTCCATCATAACGAACCAAAAGGCATTATTGAAAAATATGCCTGCTCGGGTTTGAAATATAAAGAGCTGTTCGATGCTATTGTTGAAGAGCCGGTTGAGGATGAAAAGCTGTTAAACTATGAAGAGATCAATAAAAAAGCGGCCATGCACGACATATCGGAAGTGGCCCTGAACTATATTCAAAATATTGTCCGGCTTGAGTCCATTCCTGTACAGGAATTGTCCAATCTGGCGCGGCTCTATGTTTTAAACGCTTCGCGCATGAGAATGTCAGGGGAGAGGTTTCCCATAGTGAGTGTGGCGGGAAGCGGTAATCTTGGCATTCTGAGCATGCTTGCCGTGTCGGCGGTATGTGATGCCTTAAGAAAGGAACCCTGTGAGAGAAAGACCGCCCTTTGCTTATCAGTGCTGACGGCCATTTATATAAAAAGTCACATGAAGCGTCTGACCGTCATGTGTGGTACAGCGGTTGCCGGGGCTGCCGGCGCTGCAGCCGCAACAGCCTATTTGCTTGGCGGAGGCTTTGCGGAGGCTGAAAATGCCATCAACACCGTTTTGGGCAGTATCGGAGGCATGCTTTGTGACGGCGCCAAGGAAAGCTGTGCCCTGAAGGTCAGTTTTGCCGCTGAGTGCGGTGTCAATAGCGGTTGCATGGCTGCTGATAAAACCGGCATAAAAACAGGAAGCGGCATTATTACTGACAATATCGATGAAAATATACGAAATATAGGTATTATCAATAATCTGGGCATGAAGGAAGCAGATGATATCATGCTGGAGATTCTGAGTGCGCAGAAGAAGTAGAAGTTCTGTAAAAAATCCTATAAGATGTAATTGTATGAATTTTGGAGGAGTTTTGAAAGTATGATAAAGGGAACCCCAGAATACATAAAGGTTATGAACAGGAACACAGTTCTTTCGCTCATTGTTAAGGAGAAATCCATTTCAAGAGCCATGATCTCCACACGCACCAATTTGAGCAAGTCAACGGTCTCATCCATTGTTGACGAGCTTTTGAGTGAGGATATTATCAGAGAACGTGGGGAAGGCCTTTCAACCAAGCTGGGCGGAAGAAAACCCATAGAGCTGGTATTCAATCCATCGGCCGGATGCATAGTGGGTATTGATATAGGTGCTACAAAAAGCATCGTGGTCATCTCCGACCTGGCTGGCAAAATATTATCCGAAGAAATCGTCCAGAGAGATAAACGACATAGCAGCGAATTTCTGGATGAAATTATTAGAACCGCCAAGCAAATGGCTGCCAACCTTGGTGTAGAGGACAAGCTCATTGGGGTTGGTGTGGGTATTCCCGGTACCACGGACATTGACAGTGGTATTGCCAGATTTGTTCCGAAGCTTGACTGGGTTGACTATCCTATCCGTGATGTCCTCCAAAAAGAATTCGGCCTGGATGTTTTTATTGATAATGACGTCAATATGGCCGTATACGGCGAAAAGTGGCTCGGCGTAGGAAAAGCCTACAATAACTTCGTGTTCATATCCATTGGGGATGGTATCGGCAGCGGCATTATCATTGATAATAAAATATACCGGGGACATAACTTTACTGCTGGTGAAGTCGGATACCTGGTGCTGTCCAAGGATGCCCTAAAAACCGAAAGATATACGCCCGACGCCTACGGCTATTTCGAATCCGTGGCCTCGGGAAGCGCCATAGAAAGAAAAATAGGAATAAGCTGCAAGGAGGTTTTCGAAAAGGCCTCCCGCAACGATCTTAAGTGTATAGAAGCAGTCAATGAAATGACCGAATACTTAAGCATGGGTATTGCCAATATCGTCAGCGTGCTCAGTCCCCAGGCTGTAATTATAGGCGGCGGCGTTTCAAAGGCAGGATTAGGGTTGCTTTTGTCAATCCGAAAAGAGGTGTCCAGACTCACGCCGATAAAATCTGAGATAGTTCTCTCTGAGCTCGGAGAAAATGCGGGTGTTATGGGGTGTGTGGGTTCAGTGTTGGCCAATAAATACGGAATCAGCTTTTATTAAGGAGGATGACCATGTACTCGAGAGAATACGTTGAACAAATGGATGGCACAAAGTTTCCGGGAAAAACGTTTCAGGACTGTGTTCTCGCGCCCATATTCGATACCCAGAAGAACTATTATGCAAAGCCCTTCATACAAATCAGCAAGGCTCATGCCGTCATGCTCTATGAGCAGAAAATCATTACATTGGATGAAGCAAAGCAAATACTCTCAGGTCTGAAGCAGATTGATGCCATGGACATGGGGGACAGGCAATACGATCCCGCCTATGAGGATATGTTTTTCATGATTGAACATGAGCTGGAAAACCTTATTGGCAAGGATACAGCAGGAAGACTGCATATAGCCAGAAGCAGAAATGACATCGATATTTGTGAATTTCGTATGGTACTCAGAGAAAAGATTCTTGAGGTTATGGAGGCATTGAACATTTTCAGGCATGTGCTTCTATCCATGGCCCGGGAAAATATCGATACGGTAATGCCTGCATATACACACACTCAACCGGCACAGCCCACAACGCTGGCTCATTATATTCTGGCCTATCAGGATTCCCTGGAAAGGGATTTTGATCGACTTCTGCACCTGCTTCATACTATCAACAAGAGCCCTCTGGGCGCAGCAGCCATTACCACGACGGGCTTTCCCATCAACAGACAGAGGACGGCCGAGCTTTTAGGCTTTGATGGGCTGGTGGAAAACTCCTATGACAGTATTGCAGGGTGCGATTATCTGACAGAATGCGCATCAGCGCTCATGATAATGAATACCAGCCTTTCAAGGTTCATGAAGGATACGCTGGACTTTTGCACCAAGGAATTCAATGTGTTCTATTTATCCGATCCCTATGTTCAGGTCAGCAGTATTATGCCGCAAAAGCGAAATCCTTCTTCCCTTGAGCAGACCCGGCCCACAGTGAGCAAGGCCATCGCCGAGTCTAAGTGTGTTTTTGATATCCTTCATAACACGCCCTTTGGGGATATTGTTGATACTGAGGAGCAGCTTCAGCCCCATTTGTACGATTCCATCAAATATACCATCAGGGCTTTAAAAATGCTGAGCTCTGTCTTTACAACCCTTACGGTCAATAAGGACATCCTTTTTGATAGAGCCCACGAAGGCTTTATTACTGCCACTGAACTGGCTGATATCCTGGTCAGGGAGAAGGGGCTGTCTTTCCGCCACAGTCATAAAATAACCAGCCAAATTGTAAAGTACATGATTAAGCATGGCAAAAAGGCCAAGGATATTACACCCCAGATTATTGCGGAAATCTCACAAGAGGTGCTGGGAAGGGCCATAGACCTTGATGCTTCCGAGATCGAAAAGGCCCTTGATCCGGTGAATTTTGTGCACGTCAGAGCCATTACCGGAGGTCCTGCGCCTTCTGAGACACAGAGAATGCTGGACAACAGATTTATCAACCTTGAAAAGCATCAACAGCAGCATCAGGAGTATATGGAACTCATAAAGGAAGCCGCTCAGAAATTAGAAAATGAGGTCAGTAGGATTATTGCATAGAATTTTTCATCAGCCTCAAAAATGATACTGGACAACCCCCATAACCTGTGCTAAAATATCTGAGAAATTTAGCGTAAGGGGAAGGAACATGGCTTGCTTTTTGACTCAATGCAAATGCAAACCACTTGTGCCGCACAATGGAAGCGGAGCGGCATTGCTATTCCCTTTCTCAATATCTTTATCAATGGAATTATTGTTTATAAAATAGTAAGACATCGTCTTACTATTTTTTTTATGCAAATTAGCTTTCAAGCCATTACGTAAAAGGTTGAAAGCAAGCTTACCAGGGACAGATAGAAACACAGAAAGGCGGATGGAAGATGAAGCTACGCTCTAAGGACATTTTAGGGCTGGATCACCTGGAAACGGATGAAATCAATCTCATTCTGGAAACTGCGGCCGATATGAAAAAGATTGTGACCAGTCGGATGAAGAAGGTTAATTACCTGCAGGGAAAGACGGTCATAACACTTTTCTATGAGAATAGTACCCGTACCCGCGTTTCCTTTGAACTTGCGGCCAAATACATGGGAGCCCAGGCTGTCAATGTCTCAGTCTCCACCAGCAGTGTTGCAAAGGGAGAAACATTGATTGATACGGGCAAGACCTTGGACGTCATGGGATCGGATATCATCATCATACGTCATAGCATGTCGGGTGCGCCCCACCTGCTGGCAAAGAACGTTGAGGCTTCGGTCATCAATGCGGGGGACGGCATGCATGAGCATCCCACCCAGGGGCTTTTGGACATGTTCACCATGCGTGAAACCTTCGGAGACCTTAGGGGCTTGAAGGTGGCCATCATCGGGGATATCTACCACAGCCGGGTGGCCAGAAGCAATATTATCGGCCTGACAAAAATGGGGGCCGAGGTGCGGATCAACGCGCCCTCCACCTTGATGCCGCCGGGGATTGAAACCCTGGGAGCCAGGATCTGTCCCTCAATAGAAGAAACCGTTGAAGACTGTGATGTGGTCATGGGCCTGCGCGTTCAGCTTGAGAGGCAGAAAAAGGCGTTGTTCCCATCAGCCTATGAATACTCCCGATTCTTTGGCATGAACCCTGACAATATCAAGGGGGCGAAGAAGCATGCTTTGTGGATGCACCCCGGTCCCGTCAACCGAGGCATAGAAATGACCTCCTCCATCATAGACGGGGATGCCTCGGTCATCAATGACCAGGTGACCAACGGGGTGGCGGTCAGAATGGCTTTACTCTATTTATTAACCGGGAGGGAAGAATAATGAGATTACTCATCACCCATGGAACCATTGTCCATGCAGACAGAATAGAGAAGGATATGAATATTTATATTGAGAACGGCAAGGTTGTGATGATGGGCCAAAACATAGAACGCGAGGCCGATCAGGTCATTGACGCCAAAGGCCTGTATATTCTGCCCGGTCTGGTGGATGCCCACTGCCACCTGAGGGATCCCGGGTTCGAATATAAGGAGGATATTGCCAGTGGCACCCGGAGCGCCGCAAAGGGCGGCTTCACCTCGGTGGCCTGCATGCCCAACACCAATCCTGTGGTGGACAATGTGAGCGTGGTCAATTACATCATCGAAAAGGCCCAAAAGGAAGCGGTTGTCAATGTATATCCTATCGGGGCCATCACCAAGGGGCAGGAGGGGCATGAGCTTGCCGAGATGGGAAGCATGAAGCATGCCGGTATTATTGCGGTATCTGACGACGGAAAGCCGGTTATGAGCGGCGCCGTTATGAAAAAGGCCCTGATCTATGCCCATCAGTTCGGCCTTCCCGTTATCTCACACTGTGAAGACCTGGATTTGGCCGACGGGGGTTGTATGAATGAAGGGGTGACTTCCACCATCATGGGCTTAAGGGGTATCCCTTCCATCGCCGAGGATGTGATGGTCTCCCGGGAGCTTCTTTTAGCCGAGTATACCGGCATCCCCATTCACCTGGCCCATGTGTCCACAAAAACCTCTGTGGAGCTTATCCGACAGGCTAAAGAACGGGGTGTGAAGGTGACTGCTGAAACCTGTCCCCATTACTTTACCCTCACTGAAAAGGCCTGCCTGGGCTATAATACCCTGGCTAAAATGAATCCGCCCCTGCGTACCGATGATGATGTTAAGGCCATTAAGGAGGGGCTCAGGGATGGAACCCTGGACATTATTGCCACCGACCATGCGCCCCATCATAACGATGAGAAGAATGTGGAGTTTGAGAAGGCGTTGAATGGCATTGTGGGCTTTGAAACAGCCCTGGCCCTGACCTATACCACTCTGGTGGATAAGGGAATACTGAGCCTTTCTCAAATGGTAGAGAAGCTCTCCACCAAACCGGCTCAAATCCTTGGTCTGGACAAAGGCACTGTGGCCTGCGGCAAGGACGCGGATTTAATTCTGGTGGATTTTGATAACGAATACACCATTGATGTGTCGGGCTTTGCCTCCAAAAGCAAAAACTCTCCCTATGACGGCTATAAGGTCAAGGGTAGGGTCATGGCCACACTGGTAAGCGGCAAGGCGGTCTATACCCATACAGCATTCAAAGGTCTGTGAAAGGTTGAGACCCAGACCTTAATCAAGAAGTATTAAAAATTTATGGAGAAGGAGAAGTCCCATGCATTTTTCAGATAAGCTTGCAGAAAAAGTTCTCAAAAAGAAAAACCCTTCAGTTCTGGGCCTGGACCCCAAGCTGGAATACATCCCTGACTCTATTAAGAAGAAGGCCTTTGAGGAAAATGCCTGTAAAAAGAAGGCAGCGGCCCAAAGTATAGTCGAATTTAACAGGAGACTAATTGACGCAGTTTATGATATAATTCCTGCTATAAAGCCCCAGTTGGCATATTATGAGATGTACGGTCTGGAAGGCCTCTGGGCTTTAGATGAAACCATTAGGTATGCTAAAAGCAAAGACCTTTTAGTCATTGCTGATGGCAAAAGAAATGATATAGGCACTACGGCGGAAGCCTATGCCGCTGCATATCTTGGAACAACGGCGCTCCATGATACCAAGCAGGAGATGTTTGACGTCGATGCCCTGACGGTCAATGCCTATCTGGGGGTGGACGGTGTCAAACCCTTTGTCACTGCCTGTGAACAATTCGGAAAGGGTCTTTTCATCCTGGTAAAAACATCCAATCCCTCTTCGGGTCAGCTTCAGGACCTTCAACTTTCCGACGGTCGTACCGTATATGAGGCCATGGCCGACCTGGTCAACGAATGGGGGCAGACAACCCTGGGCCAATACGGGTACTCATCCATTGGAGCAGTTGTAGGAGCCACTTACCCAAAGCAATTGGAAGAACTTAGAAAGCGTATGTCAAAGGCCTGGATCCTGGTTCCCGGCTATGGTGCACAAGGCGGTACGGCTGCCGATGTGGCCCATGCCTTTGATAAGAATGGGCTTGGCGCAGTCATCAACGCGTCCCGAAGCCTCATGTGTGCTTACAAGCTTGAAGCTTGGAAGGACAGGTTTACACAGGAGGAATTTGATAAGGCCGCACGCTGTGAAGCAGAACGCATGAAAGCAGATATCTGTAGTGCTATCGGACTGTAAGCATGGATTATTAAGAATGCCCTAGGGGAATCTCCATAAGAAAGGACGGCAAGAATGAAAGCAATATTGGCTCTGGAAGACGGAACACAATTTGTGGGCGAGGCCTTTGGTGCGACAGGCACCGTTGTTGGAGAAATTGTATTTAATACGGGGATGACGGGCTATCAGGAGGTTTTAACCGATGCCTCCTATGCCGGTCAAATCGTGACCATGACCTATCCCTTGATTGGCAACTATGGCATCAATCAGGAGGATTGTGAGTCCCACAAGCCACAGGTTATGGGTTTCATTGTCAGAGAGCACAGTGATATGCCCAGCAACTGGCGCTCGACCAAAACCCTGGACCAATACCTGAAGGAATACGGGATCATTGGTCTTAAGGGGATAGATACCCGCGCCCTGACCCGAATACTGAGGGAGAAGGGAACCATGAACGGGGTCATTTCCTCCGATCCTGACTTCAAGCTTCAGGAGTGGATGGAACAGGTCCGAAACTATACCATTGTCAAGCCCGTTGATCAGGTCACCGTCAAAGAGGTTCAGCACTATGAAGGAACAGGCCACAGAGTGGCTCTGCTGGACTACGGGGTAAAAACCAATATCATCCGTTCTTTAAGAAAACGCGGCTGCGAGGTCTATGTCTTTCCCGCCACCTCCAGCAGTGAAGAGATTCTGAGTGCCAATCCCGACGGAATCATGCTGTCCAATGGTCCGGGGGATCCCAAGGACTGTGTCTATCAAATCAATGTTATCAGAGAGCTTTTAGGTAAGAGCCCCATATTCGGCATCTGTCTGGGTCATCAGCTCACGGCACTGGCCTATGGCGGGGATACGGGCAAGCTCAAATACGGCCACCGGGGCGGCAATCACCCTGTCAAGGATTTGGCCAAGGACAGAACCTATATTACCTCCCAGAACCATGGCTATGCGGTTCTGGCCGACAAGCTGGATGATAAAAAGGCTGTGGTCAGCCATATCAATATGAATGACGGGACGGTGGAAGGCGTAAGGTATCTGGATACCCCCACCTTCACGGTCCAATTCCATCCTGAGGCATCACCCGGACCCATGGATACCGGCTATCTCTTTGATGAATTTGTTCAGCTCATGAATGCCTACAAAGAAACCAAAGGAGGTCTGAAGTAATGCCCAGAAGACAGGATGTAAATCGTGTATTAGTCATAGGTTCCGGCCCCATCATCATTGGTCAGGCGGCTGAGTTCGACTATGCCGGCACCCAGGCCTGCCAGGCTTTGAAGGAGGAGGGCATTGAAACCATACTGGTCAACAGCAATCCGGCCACCATCATGACTGATACCGAGATTGCGGATAAGGTCTATATCGAGCCCCTCACTCCTGAAGTGGTTAAGAAGATTATTCTTAAGGAAAAGCCCGACAGTATTCTGCCCACCCTGGGCGGACAGACGGGGCTGAACCTTGCCATGGAGCTGGCCGAGTCAGGCTTTTTGAAAGAAGCTGGCGTCAAGCTTCTGGGAACCAAGGTGGAAGCCATCCATATGGCCGAGGACAGACAAGCCTTCAAGGACACCATGGAGCGCATTGGAGAGCCCTGCATTCCCAGCAAGGTGGTCAATACCCTGGAGGATGCCATGGATTTTGCGGCCAGCATTGGCTATCCTGTTGTCGTGCGCCCTGCCTATACCCTTGGCGGTACCGGCGGCGGCATTGCCTATGATGAGGAGCAGTTACGGGAAATAGGTTCTAACGGACTCCGTCTGAGCCGTGTCCATCAGGTGCTGATAGAAAAATGCATCGCAGGCTGGAAGGAAATTGAGTACGAGGTCATGCGGGACGGCAAGGGCAATGTGATTACCGTTTGTAATATGGAGAATATTGACCCAGTGGGCGTACATACCGGGGACAGTATTGTGGTAGCG
This sequence comes from Bacillota bacterium, assembly GCA_022702935.2. Lineage (GTDB taxonomy): Bacteria > Bacillota > Clostridia > DSM-8532 > DSM-8532 > DTU059. The sequence continues at coordinate 68,397 of JAKIML020000080.1, forward strand.
CCTTCCCAGACCCTGTCCGATAAGGAATACCAAATGCTCAGAACCGCGGCCCTGAACATTATAACCGCTCTGGGCATAGAGGGAGGCTGTAACTGTCAGTTTGCCCTGCATCCCAGCAGCTTTGAATATGCGGTTATTGAGGTTAATCCCCGCGTCAGCCGCTCGTCGGCCCTGGCCTCCAAGGCCACAGGTTACCCTATAGCAAAGGTGGCAACAAAAATTGCTATCGGCTATGGTTTAGACGAAATCAAGAATGCGGTAACGGGCAAGACCTATGCCTGCTTTGAACCCACACTGGATTATTGTGTCGTTAAGATACCCAAGTGGCCCTTTGACAAGTTCGTCAAGGCCCGCCGGACTCTGGGAACTCAGATGAAGGCCACCGGCGAGGTCATGTCCATTGCCAACTCCTTTGAAGCCGCCCTCATGAAGGCTTTGCGTTCTCTAGAGCTGGGTATAAAGAACCTGGAAACACCCCTCTGCAAGGAGCTGGATGATGAGGCTCTTATCCAAAAGCTTTACAATGTGGATGACAATCGGCTTTTGGTTATTGCCGAGGCCCTTCGGAGAGGCGTTACCGTTGAGCAAATTAATGATATTACCAAGATTGATCCCTGGTTCCTGAACAAGTTCAAGACCATCGTGGATATGGAGGAGCATTTAAAGACCCTGACCCTGGAAAAGTTGGATCGGGATCTGCTGCTTAAGGTCAAGAAGATGGGCTTCATTGATGAGGTCATTGGTAAGTACCTGAAATGCACCAAGAAGGATATCCGGGCAAAAAGAAAGGAATGGGGCATAAGACCCTCTTATAAGATGGTGGATACATGCGCCGCCGAGTTTGAGGCCCAGACCCCTTACTATTACTCCACCTATGACGAGTATAGCGAGTCGGTGCCCTCCAATAAGAAAAAGGTCATAGTTCTGGGCTCGGGCCCCATTCGTATCGGCCAGGGTATTGAATTCGACTATTGTTCGGTGCACTCAGTATGGGGACTTAAGGAAGAGGGCTATGAGGCCATCATTATCAATAATAACCCAGAAACCGTGTCCACCGACTTTGATACCTCCGACAGGCTTTATTTTGAGCCCCTGACCCCCGAGGATGTGGAGGAAATCATTGAGCTGGAACAGCCCGACGGTGTCATTGCTCAGTTTGGCGGACAAACGGCCATTAAGCTCACCAAGCCGCTGGCCGACGGTGGTGTCCATATCTTTGGTACCAGCGCTCAGTATGTGGATGCGGCAGAAGATAGAGAAAAGTTTGATGCCATTCTGGAGGAGCTGGGCATCCCCAGACCCCAGGGCGGAACCATCTTCACCCTGGAGGAGGCCCTGGAAACGGCCAACCGTTTGGGCTATCCTGTGCTTGTCCGCCCCTCCTATGTACTTGGCGGCAAGGGCATGGAAATTGCCTACAGCGACAAGGACATAGTGGAGTTCATGGAGATTATTAACAGGGAAGAGCAGGAGCATCCCATTCTGGTGGATAAGTATATGATGGGTAAGGAGCTGGAGGTGGATGCCATCTGCGACGGAGAGAACATCCTGATTCCCGGCATTATGGAGCATCTGGAGCGGGCAGGGGTTCACTCGGGCGACAGTATCTCCATGTACCCGCCCCAGAGCCTGTCCTTTAAGATTAAGGAAAAGATTATCTCCTATACTGAAAAACTGGCCAAGGCCCTCCATGTGGTGGGTATGGTCAACATCCAGTATGTGGTGTTCAATAATGAGGTCTATGTCATCGAGGTCAATCCGCGTTCCAGCCGTACCGTGCCCTATATTAGCAAGGTGACGGGCATTCCCATGGTCAATATCGCCACCCGGATTATGATGGGCAAGAAGCTGTCCGACTTCCCCTATGGCACGGGGCTCTATCGGGAAAGTGATTTTGTGGCTGTAAAGGTGCCGGTCTTCTCCTTTGAAAAGCTCCACGATGTGGACACCAGCCTTGGGCCTGAAATGAAGTCCACCGGTGAAGTGCTGGGCATCGCAAGGAATGTGCATGAGGCCACCTTAAAGGGCCTTGTGGGAGCGGGCTTTAAGTTCCCCGAGCCCGGCAGCGGCATCCTCTTTACGGTGAGGGATACCGACAAGCCCGAGCTGGTGGATTTGGCCGATGGCTTTGAGCGGCTGGGCTATACCCTGTATGCCACGGGTAAGACGGCCCTGTACTTAAACCAGCATGCCATTGCCACCAATGCCGTCAAGAAGCTTAATGAGGGGTCGCCAAATATTATCGACCTTATGGAACAGGGCAAGATCAAGATGATTATCAATACCCCCACCAAGGGAAGAAGCGCCGAGCGTGACGGCTTCCAGATCAGAAGAAAGTCAGTGGAACGCTCCATCCTGTGCCTCACCAGCCTGGATACGGCCTTCGCAGTGCTCCGGTGCCTGCAGATGAATAAGAAGATTGAGGAGCTGGATATCGTCAATCTGGACGTGTTCAAGTAAAACAGGCTATCAGAATCAAAATCCCTTTAGCCAGGCCGGTTAAGGGGATTTTTGGTTCTACGTCAATTGTTGGGGTGGAACTAGTAAAATGAAGTAGCTTATGCTTT
>JAKIML020000002.1 GCA_022702935.2 Bacillota bacterium
TGTATATAGTCATTACTGAGTTGAGTAGAGAGAAAGGTTATCCTATTGAAAAAATTTTACGCTGGTACTGCTGACTTTAAATCAGGTGGGGCGAAGCTGTTAGTGCTGAAGTCACTTTTGAAGTAGTAGCCATCAATGGTTCGGTGGTAGATAACTCGTATGCCGCAAACAGGGAAAGATATACCAATTATGACGCCAGACACAGTGGTGTTAAGAAATACAATATCGATGTAGTTGGTAGGATTGGTAACCTTATTATGGAAGATACAGGGGATTACAGATTCTCCAATCTTTTCAAGAAAGCGAAGGTACCTACTTCTTGGATTGTACCAGGTGTTGTGAGAGATGTTGATATAACACAGCAAAACAGGATTCTAGGAAGTCAGGTAGATATACGTGGTGTAGCAGTTTCTGCAGGGAACCATTGGTTAAATACTTACGGACTCTTGAGTCATGCTGATAAGGAACCAATACCATTTCCATTGACACCAGATAAGAATAACATACCTGCATTACAAAGACAACCAATACGCATAGGCTACAAGAGCTACATGGATGTTCAAACAATTGGTAGTTATAGTGAAGGTTATATTCAAATGATCCCATACTATTATCATTTAAATCTATCCAATGGGACAATAAAACCTGTTGACATTTATATGAGTGTGAATCGAAAGTATGTACCTATTAATTTGTTTGGAGTAGCTCAACCTGGGTGGGATCCTTCAGTTGTATACAACAATGTAGTTACACTCAGTTGGGATGATGAATACCAGAGGCGTAATTATAGTGATGCAGAGCGTGCACGCACTGAACAAATTGCATCAGCGTTTAAGACATATGACGCTTATGGTAATGAGATTAACTTGATAACCCCATTCGGAAAGAACTATGCTTATGGTAACAATCAGTTGATGCAGTTGACATCTAGGAATAGAACATTCATCGGAACGTCAATGGTAAACGGCAGATATAATGCAAATCCGGGAAATGTGTTCAATGACTTGTTGTTCGGACTTCAAGCACAGCGTTGGCATTTTACAACAGGGTTACCATCATCTGCAGTAGCAGTAGAGAAAGGGCGAGAACCTACAGAAATAAATATTAAAGCTCTTCGTAACAACACTTCCGTACTTTTAATGGCATTAGATATTAAAGCAGTTGGAGACACTTATATCTTACAGTACAAGGGAAGTGAAGTGAACGGACCTGTAACAATAGCAGGAAAGATCTTTGATTTAAGCTCTTTACCCTATCCTGTGGTTAGTGTCATATCAGGTAACAAATCAGCATCAGAGGACCTTGAAATAACCGGAACGCATTAGACGTGAAGAACCCAAAATCGGTAAAAGATAATGAATACTTACCATATGTAAGTAGAAAGGATAGATGGTAAAATTGAAGCCATCTTTCCTTGTCTGGTACGGACGTTATTCGGTATTCCTGATAATTGTATTCGGTCAGACAATTTATTACAAGGAGGAGATTTGAAATGTTGAAAAAATTTATCTGTGTGGTGGCTATTATATGTATTCTTTTGAGCGGCTTCTTAGTTCCTTCTCTGGGTGCTGAATTAGATCCAAATACCCCATCTTCTTATTTCAGCGATACTGTACCTGAAGCTATTTCGATTGGTTTTGTACCTGAGGATATTCAGGGTGATTATCGCAAGCCTATTACTCGTTCAGAATTCGCACGTCTGTTTGTAAATGCACTCTTTACTTGGCAGAAGAATAATGCCAGTCCTGTAGATGAAGAATGGTATGGCACTCGTGCTATTACTAAAGAGGACGTGCTGAATAATGTTAAAACTCCGGATTACAACTTTGTAGACGTTAATGATGACGATATAAAATTAGCTTATATTTTAGGGCTTACCAAAGGGACAGGCCCAAATACTTTTTCACCTGATATTCCTATAACTCGACAAGAAGGCGCAACTATGCTTATAAACTACTTCCACCATTGGGTGTTACCTACCTTTGAGTATGATGCATCTGTCATCAAAGATCTGGACAAATGTGCGGATTTCGCGAAGGAATCAGTAATGCTCGCTTGGCAGATAGGATTCTTCGAAGGAGTATCTGGTAATCGTAATTCAGAGAATCCCAAAATCTATATGGATCCGACAGGATACTTTACAAGAGAGCAAGCCATTACAATAATGCTTCGTTTGTATAAAAGCAATTCAATGTATTTATCTGCAGTACTGCTTCGAGGAAAGGTTGCCTATGCGGCTCATGCTTTGAAAATGGAGTGGGCAGTGACTAAAGATTCTGTAACTGCATTACGATTTAAAGATGGAATGTCGTTAAGGTATTCAGAGGACGTACATCATCATTATTGGAACATCTATAAGGGACCCAATAAGAAATATCCACTTGCTACATCTGAGCAGAAGGTAGCAGCATTCAACAACCCCAATGATATATTCTTCCAGCACGCAACAGAAGAGCTTGTAGATGCGGCTTGTAACAATGTAAATGCTGTATTCGATCTAGGATACGCAGAATACGAGATTCATGGTGATGGTTTTATCTATCAATATCGTTTCAAGAACAATGGCGTATACAACGATTGGTATTATGGTGGTGTCAAGGAGTTACCCATTCCTTATACCAGAATCCGTTAAGATCTTTATACAAGGCTCCTGAAATAATAGGAGCCTTGTGTATTTTATTAAGGAGGGCGAATAAGCATGGCAAGTAGCTATGTTAAGATAGAAACCCTTTGCGGCTACAGGTTGTTTATAATGCCCCCACTTGTCAAGACAATTTTTTAGCTTTTCTAAGTTAGGTTCT
>JAKIML020000127.1 GCA_022702935.2 Bacillota bacterium
AAGATCAATACATGATAAAAGATCATCATGAAGCCATTATATCCCATGAGGAATTTGAAGCCGCCCAAGTGTGTTCGTCAAGTAAAAATGTTAGCAAAAGGTCCCCAAAAAGGTTAGCACCTTGGAGCACCTAATTTGTTGTTCGTGCATGTAGCATCGAGGCCTTTTTCGGGGCCAAACAGGGTGAGACCCAACGCTCACATTTTGGAGACCCACGGGGCCAAACAGGTCGGGGCCCAATGCTCACTTTTTGGAGCGCTTTTTCAGTGGGTACGCTGGCGTTGCATGGACTGGGTCAGCCGGTAGCTCTCGCCGGAGAAGATTACAATGTGGGAATGGTGGATCAGCCGGTCAACCAGCGCTGCCGTCAGGCGGTTGTCGCCAAAGACAGTGTTCCACTGCGAGAACTCCAGATTGGATGTAATAATGAGGCTCTTTCGCTCGTAGCAGTCGGAGATTACCTGAAACAGTAGCTCGGCGGCATCCTTGTGCAGCGGCACGAAACCAATTTCGTCAATCACAATGAGCTCCACTTTTTTCAGTGTGCTGAGATAGTTGTTCAGCGTACCTTTGTTGTTTTTCTCCAGCAGGATATTGGCAAGGGACGCCGCCGTATAAAAGCGGACACGCCGCCCTTCCTGGCAAGCTTTCAAGGCAATGGCTGTGGCAAGATGTGTTTTGCCGGTACCAACAGTGCCCATAAAAATGAGATTCTCCTTGGGCGTAAGAAATTGCAGTTCCTCCATGTACTCGGCAGTCAAGCCGCTGGGCAGCTCAATGGCGGGAGTCCACACAAAGTCATCCAGCGTTTTCAGAACACGGAAACCGGCGGTTTTCACCATGCGGTTAATCCTGTTGGCTTCACGCTCTTTCAGCTCCAGCTTCAGCAGGTCGGTCACATATTGCTCTGTACTTTCAAACTGGACGGAGCGCCATTCCTTGGCCATGCCGCCCAACTTCACCTGTCGCATCATCAGCTCAATTTCCTCAGACATTCGAGCCACCTCCCGTCAGGCCGTCATAGGCGGAAAGGTTGGGATTGTAGTTTAGCACCGGAGAACCGGGCAGCTTCAGCGGATCAGGTCGGTATTCCTTCTTTGCAATCATGTAATAGCACTGCCGGAGGCTGTCCGCATCCGTGCGGCCATTCTCGCCGGCGAGCTCCAGTGCATCGGCGCACAGGGCGGCATTGCCGTCAGATACAATTTCGCTGAGTAGCTGAAGCGCATTTTTGCGCTCTCTGCCGCTGGTCTGTTCCAAAAATGTCTGCCACTGCTGCGGCATCTGGTGGAAGAAGCGGGTGTGTTCAATTGCACCAGGCTTTTTGCAGAGCACGGACACATACTGCGTCCAGTCGTAGACCTCATCATTGGTTTTGTAGCTCCTGCGATAGTGCCCAACCGGGTGGTGGTCATGAAAAAACTCCACATGGTCATAGAAAATCTTGGCCTGCACCGTTTCGCCGGACAGCATGGGAGAAAGGCCGTATTTGTTGGTTTCAATGGTCACGAAGCCGCTTTTGTTCACCGTCAGTGCTGCATAGCGGAACACCGAGAATGGATACTCCGGCAGGCACAGAAGGCTGGCTTTGTCCTCTTCCCAAAGCTCCGCAATCAGCAGTTTCTTCTTGTAATGAGGCCGCTGGGCATCCTTCTCGCACCATTCCCACAGGGACTCATTGAAGCCGTCAAAGGAAACAATAGTCGGAACCGGCACAAAGGCATTTCTGCGGCTGTAACCCACCTTGTTTTCCACGTTGCCTTTTTCGTTGCCGGATGCTGGATTGCAGAATTCTGCGCGGAAACGGTAATGCATCATGAAGCGGGTAAAGCCGTCTGTGAGAATTCGGTCTGTACCCTTGAGTACCTGCACAACGGCGGTGGACATATTGTCAAAGCGCAGCACCGGCGGAACGCCGCCAATATGCTCAAAGATACGTTTCATACCGGTAAGCAGGCATTCCTGGTTCTGAGAGGGGAAAGTTTGGGTGTACCCTTTGTTGGAATTCGGGAAGGAAATGGTTAGTGCATAGCCGTCCTGCTCCTGCCCTGCACCATCGTAGTAGAGATGCTTTCCGAAATCTACTTGCCCACTGCCCAGCGTATGCTCCAGAGGCAAATAACCACTGTTCTTGGAATTCATCACAAACCGCTTTTTGCGGACGTACTTTTTTACGCTGGAATAGCTGCCGCCGAAACCGTGCTCATCCCGCAAACGGCAGAAAATCCTCCAAACGGTGTGCCTCTGCTTGCGCGGGATCTTACGGTCGGCTTCCAGCCATTCATCAATTACGGGAATGAAATCTCCCAACACCGGATAGCTCGTTGGCTCGGTATCCGGCAGATTGTCCTCGCTCCAGTCGAGCTGGTAGGCGTACTTTTGGACGGTCTTGAAGCTGTGACCTGTTTGACGGGAAATTTCTCGCAAACTCAGGTCTTCATTTTCGTACAGATCCTTGATATTATTTACTTGAGCCATTCTTAACACCTTTCTGCTACCTCCTTAGTCTCTTGACAATTCTAAGGGTAGCTGTTATTTCAGGTGCTGACAATGGCTCACTTTTTATGCCATTTGGGGTGCTAACTTTTTCGAGACCTTTTGCGATACTTTCATTTTACCGAAAACAGCCCAAGAGATATTAAAGCAAAGAGGAAAAGAAAAAGGTGTAATTAAGGGAAGC
>JAKIML020000118.1 GCA_022702935.2 Bacillota bacterium
GTTAAAGTAAAGAGTGTTAAGATTAAAAAGCCCTTGGATGCCATCAAGAAGGGGATGGCGTATCTTCCCGAGGACAGGAAGGTTGACGGTATTTTTGCAGATCTTTCGGTGCGGGAGAACATCATCATTGCCCTTCAGGCCAAGCATGGGCTCAAGCGTATGACCCGCAGGGAAATGGAAAAGTATGCAGATGAGTACATCAAGCTGCTCAATATTAAAACCGCCAGCATGGAAACCCCCATCAAGAGTCTTTCGGGCGGGAATCAGCAAAAGGTCATTCTGGCTCGCTGGCTGCTGACCCATCCTGAGTTCATGATCCTGGACGAGCCCACCCGGGGTATTGATGTGGGTACCAAAACAGAGATTCAAAAGCTCATACTCAAACTGGCTGCAGAAGGCATGAGCGTTGCCTTCATCTCTGCTGAGATCGATGAAATGCTTCGCACATGTTCCCGGATTGTGGTTATGCGTGACAGACGGAAGGTCGGAGAGCTGACACAGTCCGAGATGAATCAAAGTACTATTATGCGGACCATTGCGGGGGAGGGAGGACAATGAATCTGCACATCTCAAAGGATAAATCGTTAGAGCCTGCCAGGAAGCCGTTTCTAAAGAAGCTTCTGAGCAGCCGCCTCACCTTTTCATTGGTGATTTTACTGATTGTGGTGGTCCAGAACATCATCACCACCCCTACCTTCTTCAGAATCACCATCACCAACGGATTGATTTCCGGTTACATACCTGATATCCTGGATGAGGCCAGCCTGCTGGTCATTGTCTCACTGGGCATGACCCTGGTTATTGCCGCCACAGGTGGTGTGGATATCAGCGTAGGTTCCATTATGGCCATTGCCGCCAGTTTCTGCGGCTTAATGCTCAATGGACCAGAATACAGAACCGATGTTTATCACAGCCCTTATTTTCTGGCCTTGCTTGTGGGTCTCCTGGGCGGAGCCCTCTGCGGTGCCTTTAACGGTTTTTTGGTGGCCGGTCTGAAGCTTCAGCCCATGATTGCCACCCTCATCCTCTTTACGGCGGGGCGATCCATCGCCAAGCAAATCACCCATGGACAAACCATCTATATTATGAATCCAACTTTTAAGTATCTGGGCGTGCAAATACCCGGTGTTCCTGTCCGAACCACCATTATAGTCTCCTTTGTTATGATTCTCATTGTAGTGCTGTTTACCAAGCTTACAAGCCTGGGCCTGTATGTCCAGAGCGTGGGCATCAATGGCGCTTCTTCCCGTCTGGTGGGTCTAAATGCCCGGGTTATCAAGTTCATGGTATTTGTTATCTCTGGAGTTCTGGCCGGTGCGGCGGGGCTTGTGGGCTCCAGCAGCTTGGGCAGCGTCAACTCGGGTGAATTGGGCTTGAACCTGGAAATGGATGCCATTCTGGCAGTGGCCCTGGGCGGAAATCTGCTCAGCGGCGGAAAGTTCAGCATAGCGGGCACCGTTATCGGAGCTTATACCATTCAGGCCATTACCACAACGCTTTATGCCATGAATGTACGCGCTGATCAACTGAACGTGTTCAAAGCCCTCATCATTATTGTCATTATTGTGGCCAACAGTGATGTGTTCAAGGAAAGAATCAGGAAATTAACCGGCAAGGTCGTCCGCAAAAACGTTTCTGTTGGAGGTTGACGCTATGAAAGACGACAGGAAAACCACCCTTCCGGGTCAGGGTTTATGGATAAAACGAAAAGGCTTAAGCAATACGGGTATATTGCTCTTAATCACCATCACCCTTTTCGTCCTTCTTTATGCCATGTCATTAATCCTCTTTAAGGACAGCAACTTTGCAAAATTCTCAGTCTTTTTTAATCTGTTTAATAATAAGGCCTATCTGTTGATGCTTGCTCTGGGTCTGACGGTTGTTATTATCACCGGCAGCATTGATATCTCGGTGGGCGGTGTGACGGGTCTGGTCAGTATGGTCATTGCCACCATGCTCATGGATGGCCGAACCAACGCATGGTGGACCATTCCGGTATCGGTAGCCATAGGTCTTGCCTTTGGCATCGTTCAGGGGTATTTGATTGCCTATCTTGAAATCCAGCCCTTTATTGTAACCCTGTCGGGCATGTTCTTTGCCCGGGGCATGATCTGTGTCATCAATGCCAGCTCGGTGCCCATTACCGATGAACAGTTCATGAGCTGGTCCAGCGCAAAGCTGTATATTCCATTTTTATATAATGAACGCAGGAACGGCACCCGTGATGTGGCCTATCTTACACCTGCGGCTATTGTGGCTATAGTTATCCTGATTATCCTTATTATTGCGCTTAAGAAAACCAAGTTTGGCCGATCCCTCTATGCCATCGGCGGCAATCCCCAGAGCGCTTTGTTAATGGGTATCAATGTCCGGAGAACTCGGTTCCTGGCCCATGTACTCTGCGGTCTTTTGGCCGGGGTGGGGGGCTTCCTCTATACCCTGTTTGCGCCCTCGGGCAACCCCGGAAACGGGTATGGCTATGAAATTGATGCCATCTCCTCCAGTGTTATTGGCGGTGCCATGCTCACGGGGGGTATAGGGCTTCCCATTGGTACGCTGTTTGGGGTACTTATCAATGCGCTGATAGAGCGTGTGGTACCCCTGCTTGGCATTGTGGATGCCTCCTGGCCAAGAATTATCACCTAGCGCTTCCTGTTTCTCTTTG
>JAKIML020000105.1 GCA_022702935.2 Bacillota bacterium
TAAGGTGGCCTATTTTTTTACCGGTATATGGTACAATTTTAGAGTAGCACTAACAGGAAATGCTAAAACGTCGGATTCATTAGCCGTCCGGCGTTTCATTAATTCATCAAGAGGTGAAACGTGAGATCATGAGATCAAATATAAAGAAAATATCGTTAATAGCATATATAGTTTTTGCTATTGCTATTACTCAATTACCAATTAATTTATCATTACCATATATAGGGTTTAAAGAGTTGAAATACAACTTAATACCGTTCTATTGCTTTAAGCGTGTAGCTGAAATCTTTAACTTAATTGCTAACGACGGTTATTCAATGAAATCTTATTTTTTTATACTTAAAGATAACTTGCAGAACTTTTTTCTCAATATGTTATTTTTTGTTCCTTTTGGTTGTCTTCTTTCAGTAAATATGAAAAAAAGTAATGTCTTAAAAATAGTGCTTGGTTCTTTTCTGTTTTCTTTAGTTTTAGAGATTATGCAAGTTATAGAAATTATATTATCTCTGACTAATATTAGAGTATTTGATATAGATGACATCATAGCTAATATGTCAACGCCGGACGAATTTTGACCACTACCGCCGGGCGAAAATTGACCGCTTTCAGCCGGTCAGGAATTGACCACCCCGTTTGACATATCTCCTTGGAACTGTTGTGGAATAACGCTTCCACTTGCCTTAACTCTGGCCTTAATCCTATAGCTCTGCCTACGGATGTTCACAACATGTGCATGATGCAGTAATCTATCCAGAATGGCCGTTGCAAGCGGAACATCTCCCATTAAATCACCCCACTCTCCAAATCCTTTGTTGCTGGTAAGAATCATGCTTCCCTTTTCATACCGGGAGCAGATTAGCTGAAAGAAAAGATTACCCGAAACCCGATCCAATTGTGAATATCCGATCTCGTCTATCACCAGCAAACCAGGGCGTTGATACACTTTCCATCGGTGATGAAGCCTTCCTTCGTTATTGGCTCTCCGTAAATCATCCAGCAGTTTGTCCATACTTACGAAATAGACTGACAACCCTTGTCGAATGGCTTCTACTGCCAGACCGATAGCAATATGGCTTTTCCCAACCCCAGGTGGTCCAAGCAAAATAACATTCTCCTGACGGTGAATGAAGCTCAGTGTTGCTAATTCGCGTATCTGACGCTCATCAAGACTGGGCTGAAAACTGAAGTCAAACTCATCAAGCGTCTTCTTATGGGGAAGCCGGGATAGCTTCAGCCGTGTCTCCTCACTTCTTTTTCGCCTGAAGTCAGCCTCATCCTTCAAAAGCCTGTTTATGAACTCCAAGTAAGTAATCTCCGAGCGTGCTGCGTAGTCTAAGTGTGAATCAAGTGTTATGGCTGCCTGAGAGAGGCCAAGGTTTTCAAGCATCAAGCGGGTTTGCTCCAATTCTACCATCTATATCACCCCCACTAGATTTTCATATTCAATCAGTGGCCTAATTTCCACATCATCAATTAAAACCTGTAATCCGTAGGGGGCTTCATATGGCCTGCCTTCGTGTATCTCAAGCCCATCGTATTGTCCCTTGGCCCATACATGCTTTCGGGACTGATGACAGACATCATGTATGTAAAGGATATCCCCATCGGAAGACACAATAGTCAGCTTATCTCCTTTTTGCCGCACTTTAACGGCTTGTCCGCAATAATTCCAATTGACGCCATAGCGGACTCCATTAAAGCTGATGAAACAGTCTCTCGCTACCTTTCGTTCTTCCCACTGGTACGAACTAAGAACAGAAGCTGATGGCAACGCATTAAGTTGCTCATCCCTCCAAAGGTCCACCGGGCGCTCTCCTGTTGTTCCATGTACTCTATGGTTGACCTCATCACACCAGGCAATGACCTGTGCTTGAAGATCCCCGAAATCCGTAAAGCGTCTGCCTGCCATAAAACTGTCTCGCACAAAATGCACAAGCCTCTCAACTTTGCCCTTGGTCTGTGGACGGCGAACACGGCATAGCTTGGGAACAAAGCCCATTTCTGCAGCAAACCTCTCGAAGGTTTCCTGCCACACTGGTCTTCCGTGATCACTCGATATAACAACAGTTTTCATTCTGTCTGTCAACACAGTATCTGGAACTCCATTAAAATATTCAAATGCATTGACCATACAGCGCAGAAGACTAGCTTCATCACATCTCCGGCTGAACTCCACATATCTCATCCGGCTATATCCCAAGATCATTACAAAACAGGCGATTTTACAGATCCGTCCCTTTTTGTCTTTGTACTTGAGAATCCCCCAGTCCATCTGGGCTTGTTTTCCGGGTTTTGTTTCATATCTCCTGACAGCGGTTTCAAACCTGAGTGCAGGGGGGCGTAACGGGCTGAGATAGTCTTTTAGGATAGTTATTCCACCGTCATAACCCATTTTCCGTATTCGCTCAAGAATGGTATTAGCATTGTATATTCCTATCCTCATTAATTCTTGAATGGCTGTCTTATACGGATCTAGCTTGGATTGCTTTTTACGGCCTGTGGCTTTATGTGCTTTCTCTCCTTCTCGCAAGTATTTCTTGATTGTGTTGCGGGACATTCCGGTCATCCGAGATACCTCAGATATCTTTTTTCCTTGAATTTTGACCTGTTCATACAGCATAATATAAGTACCACTCTCCTTCATGCGGTCACCTCCTATGTCTCTTCAACAAGAAGGTAACCAATTTTGGGAGGGTGGTCAATTATATTCCGGCGATATCTGGTCAATTTCCGACCGGCGTTCATGATCAATTATATCCCGACGTTAATAAATACAATTGGAGGAATTCTAGGGTTCTTTTTTGTAAAACTATTGTCGAAGATACTGAAAAGGCAATTAATTTGCGGAATAAATAATCAATTAGGCAATAATTAACCGATAACACTTTGGAACCTATTCCTATATCAATTATCAGATTCCATGCTGACGTAATGCCCTGCTTTTAGGCTTAAGTATTGACAGCAATCCTGCCAACCTGGGATGGGTGGAGAACATCCGAAGAAACCTGGGCGTGACCATTCCCTTCCCCATACTGGCTGACAGGGATGGTTCCATTGCAAAGCGGTATGGCATGTTTTCGGCCGACCCGAGCAATTTTGCCACAGTCAGGAATGTGTTATTTAAGAAGTCTAGGTTTATAAGAAGATTTCTATGGTAGGTAAATAAAAGAACAAGACCATTACTGGTCTTGATTTTTATAGTTCTGTTCCTCGTTGAAGTATTTCTATATACCTATGAAAAACGTAATTTTGATTTCTCTTTTTTGAAGGATCACGTGGCTTAAGGATACCCCAATGGCAAAAATCATTAATAATTGAGTTAGCGGTAGGGTATGTTATATCTAGCAACTCACTAGCTTTTGTGGTGGTTAGTATAGGGTGTTCAAATAAAATATCAAGCAGTTTCTGATAGCTTGTCTTTTTCTTTTGGTGAACTATTTTAGTATATTGATCCCGTAGTTTTATTATTTCTTTTGCAGAGTTTATACTCTCATCAGATACTTGTGCAATACCTTTAAGAAAGAATTTAAGCCACCCCTCCCAATCCCCTTTTGTTCGTACAGCCATAAGCCTGTCATAATATTCAAGACGATTCTGTTTAAAGTAATAGCTTAAGTAAAGCAATGGTTGAGAAAGGATTTCTTGTTGACAAAGCCAGAATGTAATAAGTAATCGCCCCACTCTTCCATTACCGTCGAGGAAAGGGTGAATTGTTTCAAATTGAGCATGTATTAAGCCTATTTTTATTAACGACGGAATGTTATCATCTGAATGAAGAAACTTCTCAAGTTGCCCAAGTGCCTCATGCATTTCAGGAACTGGTGGTGGGACAAATGTTGCATTGAGTAAGTCGCAGCCTGCAGGGCCGATCCAATTTTGTGTGCTTCGGAATTCTCCAGGATTTTTGCTGCTACCACGTCCATCTTTTAAAAGTTTCGAATGAATTTCCTTAAGTAATCTTAAGCATAAAGGTAAAGTCGACAAACGCTCAAGTCCATACTTCATGGCATGTACGTAGTTAACGACCTCATCAATATGCTCTTTTTTTTCATGATTCCCGTCTTCTTGACCTAAAACATCGATAAGGGATGCCTGTGTACCTTCTATTTGCGAGCTTAACACGGCTTCTTTTTGAACATACATGGCAACAAATAGATCAGGGTTTGGTAGTATTTGAGTTATTCCGTCCAGTCTACCAAGTTTTCTATCTGCATCAGATAATAGCTTAAACATTTCATCATCAACAAATATGGGAGGTTCGGGAGGCAGCGGGTTTGGAATAAAAGCAACATAACCTGAAGGTTGTTTCATGAAAAAACCAGCCCTATTAGAATGCATTACTGTCCCTCCTATATTATTATCATGTTCTTAAGAAGTTTATACCACGGAACAATACGTTATTAAAATTTTAGCATGTTTTTTTTAACAAGACAAACAGATAAGATTTCTTATTAAAGTTTTCTTTAATAGCTAGAAAATTTGATGATGGAACTTTATTATTCAGATTTCTTTAAACACTATAGCACTATTGGAGTGTATAAATTTGTTTAGGATCACTTCCTCAGCTTATTTGGGAACAATACGGTTCAGCCAATTGCTACTCCTCTGTCTATTTAATTATACTTTTTCTTACAGGGGAAGTAAATGTTTGCTGACATTATCGAAAATTAGGCGCTTTAATTAGCAAATAGAATAGGGTTACTCGTATGACCAACGAGTAAATGTGGGGGTTTGGGTATGCTGGAGTACATCCTTAACCACGCGAAAGATAAAGACTGTGACATTATCTATATGTCCGGTGACGAAATTACACAAAGGCGGATACACATCTATAAGGTTGAGAACGATTATATAAAGGCCTTCTGTTATCAAAGGGGCGATATGCGGACCTTCAGGAAGGACAAAATCCTCTCTGCGGCCCTGGCCTCAACTGAGTTTACAAGGCAATAAATAGGTTAACAGCCCGAACATGAAGAGAGCCCTTAAGGCTCTCTTACTTAATAGCCAGTCTTCATTCCAATGTGCTGGTTTAGTTATTTACTGGGCACAAGCTTTACTTTTACATTATCAACCTCTAATTGAACCCCTTCGTCTAAGCGGGCATTCTTAAATGTCTGATCACAGTAATAGCCATCCTGGTTATCCTCTTCAGGACCTATTACCACGTTAACATGCTCAGATGTTGTTTCGTTGTGTGATATGACATTACCGCCTATTCCCGATATGTAATGGATATCGTAGATACCCGCCGGAAAATCCTTTCCTGCCTCGAACTTCCCATTTTCAAGAATAACCGTTTCAGTAATGCTCTGGTTTCTGCTCTTTAAAGGAGCGGGGGAAGGCTTTTTAAAGTATATATGTGTTTCAGGCTATCGACAAGTTTCCCTGAAGGTTAACGAAAGCAACATGTTCAGGGTTTGAGCAGCCTTAATACCTGCGCCAGGCATATTGCTGTTTGCAAGATAATGCTTTAACCCATATACTTATCTTGGGGGGAACATCGACATGAAAAAACACGCATTATTAGCGATTTCTTTGCTACTGCTTTTTGTCATCCCAGGCTGCAGCTTGCTGTCGGTTGATGGTTTTGATTATCTTTATACAGGAAAGAATGAGCCAACCGCTTTGCCCGCAGAAGCTCAAAATATGACAGTGCATTTTATTGATGTGGGCCAAGCGGATGCTATTTTTATAGACTACGGAGATACGGATATACTCATCGATGCGGGCAATAAAGCTGATGGCTCCCTTGTGGTTGAGTATTTAAACGCTTTGGAAACGGATGATATTGAGCTTCTGATTGCAACCCATCCCCACGAGGATCATATTGGAGGGATGGAATCAGTGCTTAATGCCTTTGAGGTGGAGCAGATTATTAAACCGGCAGTATCCGCCACATCGAAGGTGAGCAAGGTCTTTGAAATGCTCATTGCTGAAAAAAACATCCCTGTAAAGTGGCCGGAGCAGGGTGACCAATACCCCTTTGGAGACATGGTCATTACCATTCTCTCTGATAGAAGCAAGAATTACAGTGATTTGAATAATCTCTCCCTGGTTATCCGGCTGGACCATGGGGAGAACAGTTTTATCTTTACCGGTGATGCGGAATCAGAGGCTGAGCATGATATAGTGGCCTCCGGCATGAATCTTAAGGCAGATGTGCTCAAGGTCGGCCATCATGGCTCAGGAACCTCTACAACGGCCCAGTTTGCCAAGAAAATATCACCCCAATATGCCATCATCAGTGTGGGTGCGGGAAACAGCTATGGGCATCCCGATAAGCTCATCACCGACCGTCTTTCCCTTCTTGAAGCCGAGATTTGGCAAACCCATGAAAGCGGAACCATAATGATAGAATCCGATGGGAAAACGCTCTCGGTTTCATCAAGTCGCTGAAGTGTTTTTGGTCTCTTGGTAAAGCGTTTGAGGGTATTGAAAATGCAAGAAAGATTGGTCTTAAGTTTGAGGTGGAATGTGCCATGACAGGGCCCTGGATAATAACTCTGAAGTAGAGGATGGGTATGTGATGGGGGCACAAGAGCAATACATTCAGGCCTGCTGGTGAAATGCATAAAAGTCACAATGTTAGATAATTAACAATTAGTCAAACAACCAATGGTAACAGAGGATGCACAGTGGTACACTGATATTGTTAAATAATTAACATAATGACACTAAGCGTTACACTCACTGGGGAGTTAAAAGTCACAGGCTCCCCAGGGCCCTCTGGAATAGAGGCGCAAAATTTTTTAACCTAAAATGTTAATTATTTAACAATCAATGAATCTAATGAACATGAAAGAAGGAGGAATCTCTATGGACAGCAACAAGAAGTACCCCCTCATCGACAGTGTTGAAAAACTGCAGGAAGCACTGACGAAAATTAAGGCGGCCCAAAAGATATTCTCAACATACACTCAGGAGCAGGTGGATAAAATCTTCCTTGCTGCCGCGTCCGCTGCCAATAAGGAACGTATTCCTCTGGCAAAACTGGCTGTCAGTGAGACCGGTATGGGTGTGGTGGAGGATAAGGTCATTAAGAACCATTACGCCGCCGAGTATATTTATAATGCATACAAAAACACCAGGACATGCGGCGTCATTGAAGAGGACAAAGCCTTTGGCATCAAGCGGATTGCCGAGCCCGTGGGGGTTATCGCAGCCGTTATCCCTACCACAAACCCCACCTCTACGGCCATTTTCAAAACCCTCATTGCCTTAAAAACCAGAAACGGGATTATCATCAGCCCCCATCCCAGGGCCAAGAACTCCACCATCGCCGCAGCCAGGGTAGTTCTGGAGGCCGCAGTTGCCGCAGGGGCTCCTGAGGACATCATTGGCTGGATAGATGTGCCCTCTCTAGAAATGACCAACCTGGTCATGAAGGAGGCCGATCTCATTCTGGCCACCGGCGGTCCCGGTCTGGTCAGGGCGGCCTATTCCTCGGGCAAGCCCGCCATAGGCGTGGGTCCCGGCAATACACCGGCCATTATAGACTCCTCTGCCGATATCCTGTTGGCCGTCAACTCGGTCATACACTCCAAGACCTTCGACAACGGTATGATCTGTGCTTCTGAGCAATCGGTGATTGTTCTTGATGATATATATAATAAGGTTAAGAAAGAGTTTGCGCACCGGGGCTGCTATTTCCTCAATGAAGAGGAGAAGGAAAAGGTCCGTAAGACCATTCTGATTGACGGTGCCCTCAATGCGAAAATTGTAGGCCAGTCGGCCAGTACCATAGCCCAGTTAGCCGGGGTAACCGTTCCTGAGAATACTAAAATTCTCATAGGTGAAGTGGAGAGTGTGGAACTCACCGAGGCCTTTGCCCATGAAAAGCTTTCCCCGGTTCTGGCCATGTATCGGGCCAAAACCTTTGACGAGGCTCTGGATAAGGCTGAACGCCTGATTGAGGACGGCGGTTATGGCCATACGGCTTCGGTATATCTTAACGAAATCACTGAAAAGGCCAAGCTGGATGCCTATTGCACAAGGATGAAGACCTGCCGTATCCTGGTGAACACGCCTTCGGCCTTTGGCGGCATTGGCGACCTTTACAACTTCAAGCTGGCGCCTTCTCTGACCCTGGGCTGCGGCTCATGGGGCGGCAACTCGGTCTCCGAGAATGTGGGGGTTCATCAGCTTCTCAATATCAAAACCGTTGCGGAAAGGAAAGAGAATATGTTGTGGTTCAGAGTGCCCGATAAGGTCTACCTGAAAAGGGGCTGCCTGCCCGTTGCCCTGGATGAACTTAAAAATGTGCTGGGCAAGAATAAGGCCTTTATTGTGACCGACTCCTTCCTGTATCATAACGGCTATACCAAGGCTGTCACTGACAAGCTGGATGAAATGGGCATCAGCCACACCACTTTCTTTGATGTAGCGCCCGATCCCACCCTCGAGTCAGCCCGAAAAGGCGCTGAGGCCATGCAGGGCTTTAAGCCTGACTGCATCATTGCCCTGGGCGGCGGCTCGGCCATGGACGCGGCTAAGATCATGTGGGTGATGTATGAGCATCCCGAGGTGGATTTTATGGACATGGCCATGCGCTTTGCCGATATCCGCAAGCGCATCTATACCTTCCCTGAAATGGGTGAGAAGGCTTATTTCATCGCCATACCCACCACAGCCGGAACGGGCTCAGAGGTAACCCCCTTTGCGGTTATCACCGATGAAAAGACGGGCATTAAGTATCCTCTGGCCGACTATGAGCTCCTGCCCGACATGGCCATCGTGGATGCCGACCTGATGATGAAGATGCCCAAGGGGCTCACCGCCGCATCGGGGATTGACGCCCTGACCCATGCCATTGAGGCCTATGCTTCCATGCTGGCCACCGACTACACCGATGGTCTGGCGCTTAAGGCATTGAAGATCATCTTTGAATACCTGCCCAGAGCCTATGAAAACGGCGAATCCGATCCCGAGGCCAGAGAAAAGATGGCCAATGCCTCCACCATAGCGGGGATGGCCTTTGCCAATGCCTTTCTGGGTGTCTGCCATTCTATGGCCCACAAGCTGGGCGCCTTCCACCATCTGCCCCACGGCATCGCCAATGCCCTGATGATAAGCGAGGTCATTCGCTATAACGCCTCCGAGGCCCCCACCAAAATGGGCACCTTCCCCCAGTATGATCACCCCCATGCTCTGGCCCGATATGCCGAGATTGCCGACTATCTGGGTCTTAAGGGCAAGAATAACACCGAAAAGCTGGAAAGCCTTATTAAGGCCATTGAGGAGCTTAAGGAGCGGGTTGGGGTAAAGAAGACCATCCGTGATTATGGGGTGGAGGAAAAGGCATTCCTGGAAAGTCTTGACCAGATGGTTGAGCAGGCCTTTGACGACCAGTGCACCGGCGCCAACCCGCGCTATCCTCTGATGAGCGAGCTTAAGGAAATGTATTTACGGGCTTACTATGGCGTAGACAATAAGGCTGAGCAAGGCTATACGATCATGAACCTGCAGCATCCCTTGCTTAGGACCGCTTACAGTAATAAGGATTAAACCGTGCCATAATCAGCGAGTCGCGGAATTCCATGTTTTCCATGCGTCTATCCATCTTAAGATACCCTTCTTCTTTGAAGCCCATGGACTGGTAAAGGCGGATGGCCCGGGTGTTCAAGGTATCAACCTCCAAGGATACCTTGATTATCCCGCTGGCATCCGCCCATTCCAGCAGGGTCTCAATAAGTTTCCTGCCGATGCCCAGGCCCCAGTAATCCTTTAAAAGGGATATGCCAAAGGAGATCTTGTGGCTGTAGCGCTTAAGATGGGAGGGATTGACCCCCAGAGACCCCACAAGGATGCCCTGATATCGGGCTGTCAGCAGGAGTCCCTTAGGATCCAAAAGCCTATCCTCAATAAACCTGCGTTCATCCTCCACCGTCATGTCAAACTCATCGGGGGTACTTGTGAGAAAATCGGTCTCCTGATAGACCTTCAAAATATACTCAAGAAATTCTTCGGCATCGCTCACCTGTGCCGATTGAATGGACAGTATCCCATGGGGCAGGGTAAAAACCTTGGTTCCGATGTCAGCCATATAAATGCCTCCCCTAAATTGATGCACCTAAAAAATACCTGTATGTACGAGTACATTTCATCATAACCTATTTATTAACTTATTTAAAACACTATGAATGACTGAGGAGAACTTGAGCTTTATTGATGAAAGACAAAAATGCAAGTTTTTGTTGAGCATCTTGCATTTTCTTCCATGCCATGTTATAATGTTTGAAATATTACAGCAAAGGCGCTGTTCGGACCGCATTTCACAATCTGATATGTTGGCTGGATAGCGCTTTTCTTATTGGGAGGTATCTTATGGCAACCGATGTGGAAACAATTAAGAAAATAGCGCAACTCTCAGCTCTATCCATTAATGAATCCGAACTCGAAGGCTTTGCCAAGGATTTGGATATGATCATTGGCTATATGGAACAGCTCTCAAAACTGGATACCGGGGACGTTAAGCCCATGGAGCATGTGCTTCCTCTTCATAATGTTTTAAGGGAGGATGTTCCTACCCATGTGAATCGCAGGGAGGAACTGATGAATAACGCCCCTGAAACAGCCAACGAATGCTTTATGGTTCCGAGTGTGGTGGATGCATGATGAAATTACGAGAATTAACCTTAAAAGAAACCCATGATTTATTAAAAGCCGGTGAAATCGGGGTTGTAGAGCTGACCCGCGAGTATCTGGATGCCATTCATGAGAATAATCCCTCCATTAATTGCTATGTAACCCTCTGTGAAAATGAAGCCCTTAATCAGGCCGAGGAGGCGCAGAAGAGGCTTTCCTCGGGTGAGGAGAATTCTGCGCTCTGCGGTATTCCCATGGGCATTAAGGATAATATGTGCACCTATGGTGTGAGAACCACCTGTGCTTCTAAAATGCTGGAGAATTTTATCCCGCCCTATTCCTCAACCGCAGTGGACCGACTCCTTAAGAAGGGCGCCGTCATGCTGGGCAAGCTCAATATGGATGAGTTCGCCATGGGAAGCTCCACTGAGAATACCATATTCGGTCCCACCAGAAACCCCTGGAATACCGAGTATGTGGCCGGTGGCTCCAGCGGTGGCTCAGCGGCTGCTGTTGCAGCAAATCTTGCAGGATTTACGCTGGGCTCGGATACCGGTGGTTCCATAAGACAGCCCGCAGCCTTCTGCGGTGTGGTGGGGCTTAAGCCCACCTATGGCCTGGTTTCCCGCTATGGTCTGGTGGCCTTTGCTTCGTCATTGGACCAGATCGGGCCTCTGACCAAGGATGTGACCGACTGTGCGCTTGTTATGGACGAGGTGGTCGCCCATGACCCCATGGATTCCACGTCGGTAGCCTGGGAAAACGGAAGCTTTACCGAGGACCTGGAAAAGGGTGTGAAGGGTCTGTCCCTGGGCCTTCCCGCTGAGTTCTTTGACTCGGCGCTGGATGACGGGGTGCGCAAGGCCATCCTCAAAACGATAAAACTCCTCGAGGAGCAGGGCGCCTCGGCGCAGGAAACCGCCCTTCCCGGCATTAAGCATGCAGTACCCGCTTATTACCTTATATCCTCCTCGGAAGCCAGTGCCAACCTGGCCCGCTATGACGGCATTCGGTACGGCCATCGCAGCAAAGCGGCCAAGAATATTGATGAGGTCTATCGTTCGTCCAGGGGCGAGGGCTTTGGCCGAGAGGTGAAGCGGCGTATTCTTTTGGGAACCTATGCTTTAAGCTCCGGTTACCATGATGAACTTTACAACAAAGCCCTGAAGGTTCGGCGGATTATTGCCAATGAGTTTGCCCGGGCCTTCGAGCAGTTTGATGTGATCATCGGGCCAGCCTATCCCACCACGGCCTTCAAGCTGGGAGAGAAGCTTGAGGATCCGCTGAAAATGTACCTGAGCGATATTTATACCGCCGGAGTCAACCTGGCCGGTCTCCCTGGTCTGGTAGTTCCCTGCGGTCTTGATGACAAAAACATGCCTATCGGCATACAGCTTATTGGAAAGCCCTTTTCAGAAAAGCTGCTTCTCAGAATTGGATATGCCATTGAAAAGGCCGTTGGCTCCTTCAAGGCATTGAAAAACGAAGGGAGGGCTTAAACTATGGAATATGATATTATCATAGGTCTTGAAATACATTCTGAGTTAAAAACACAATCCAAGGTCTTTTGCGGCTGCAAGAACGAGTTCGGCGGTGACCCCAACACCCAGTGCTGTCCCGTGTGCCTGGGTATGCCGGGGACCCTGCCCGTGCTCAATAAAACGGCCCTGGAATATGCTATTAAAGCAGGCCTGGCCATGAACTGCAAGATCTCTCGTTTCAGCAAGCTGGACCGTAAGAACTTCTTCTATCCCGATATGCCCAAGGCCTATCAGATCTCCCAGTATGACCTGCCCATCTGCTATGACGGCTATGTGGATATTGAGGTCAACGGCGAAACCAAAAGGATAGGCATTGAGCGCATTCATATTGAGGAGGATGCGGGAAAACTGGTGCATGATCCCTATGGTCAGGGGACCCTTATCGATTACAACCGATGCGGTGTGCCCCTCATAGAAATTGTAACCCGCCCCGATATCCGCTCTCCGGAAGAAGCCAGAATTTTGTTTGAAACTATCAAGTCCATTTTGGAATATACCGAGGTTTCTGACTGCCGTATGCAGGAAGGCTCCATCCGCGCCGACGTAAACCTGTCCATCCGTCCCAAGGGGACCGAGGCCTTCGGTGTCAGAACCGAGATGAAGAACCTTAACTCCTTCCGCTCCGTTCAGAGAGCAGCCGAGGCCGAAGCCAAACGCCAGGCCGAGGTGCTGAGAAAGGGCGGCGTGGTGATTCAGGAAACCAGACGCTGGGATGACAACAAGGGCGAAAGCTTTTCAATGCGCGGCAAGGAAGAGGCCATGGATTACCGCTATTTCCCCGAGCCCGATTTGGTGCCCATTGTGGTGGATGATGAGTGGCTTGAATCCATTAAGCGCAGCATTCCGGAGCTTCCCCAGAGCCGCAGAGACAGATATATCAACGAGCTGGGTATTCCCCGGTACGATGCGAACCTGATTACCATGAACAAGCGTGTTGCGGATATGTTTGATGCGGCCGTTGCCGTCTGCGGCAATGCCAAGACGGTCAGCAACTGGATTATGACTGATATCATGCGTAGAATTAATGATAAAGGAGAAGCCGTACTGGATTCTCCGCTCAACGGCAAACGTTTCGGGGAGATTCTCCTGTTCCTCGAGAAGGGTGAAATTACCCAGGCCTCAGCCAAAAAGGTTATGGACGAGGTTATAGAGACAGGTGCCGAGCCATCGGAGATTATTGAAAAGCGGGGACTTAAGGTGCAGAGGGATGAAAACCTGGTTCTCGACGCCGTAAGAAAGGTTATTCAGAGCAATCCCCAAGCCTTTAATGATTATGTATCCGGTAAGGAAAAGGCCTTTGGCTTCCTGATGGGAAGGGTTATGGGAGAGCTGAAAGGCAAGGGTGATCCTGCCCAGGTTAAGGAGGTTCTGACCAGGGAACTTCAGGCGGCCTCCTCATAATACCCTTAACAGGAAATCGGACTGGCAGGATAAAGAATGAAACCCCTGTGAAATGAAAGAAAGGACGAAGTGCTATGATGACGATAAAAGGAATGGGCCCCTTGCAGGAAGGGATACGACAATCCGGCTCCGCACCGGATGAAGTGATAGTTGAAGGTTGTATCCATCGTATTCGGGAAATGGGCAAGGTCATCTTTGTAGTGATCAGAACTTCCCGCAGCTTGATTCAATGTGTGCTTGATGAAGGCGGTTATCAACTGACAGGACTCAGGGAGGACGGAAGTCTCAATGAGGGCGATTGTGTCAGGGTGACCGGTATCAAAAAGGAAGAGCCCCGTGCTTTTGGCGGATTTGAAGTGCATGGAAGGTCCATTGAGGTGCTGTCCGTCGCCAATGCCCTTCCGCCTGTCAGCTTGAACAAGCCAAAGCTGAGCTCGGGCCTGGATGTCATCCTTGACCATCGTCCCATAGCGTTGCGCCATCCCCAGCAAAGGGCCATCTTTAAGCTGCAGGAGGGCATTGTCAAGGCCTTCCGCCATTACTTATCGGCCAATGATTTTACCGAGATTCATTCACCCAAAACCACCTCGGCAGGTGCTGAGGGCGGAGCCAACATCTTTAAAATGGACTATTTCGGCCAGCCCGCTTGCCTGGCTCAGAGCCCTCAGATCTACAAGCAGATGATGGTGGGGGTTTTTGGCAGAGTCTTTGAAGTAGCACCTGTATTCAGAGCCGAGAAACACAATACCACCCGTCACCTCAATGAATATATCAGTATGGACTTTGAGATGGGGTATATCAAGGGCATGGAGGACGTGATGGACACGGAAGCCGCCATGCTGAGATATATGATGGATTATCTTAAGGAGAATTACAGCCAGGAGCTGAGCCTTCTTAAGGTGGAGCTCCCCGTTGTGGGCGAGATTCCCGTTTTGAAGTTCAAGGAAGCCAAGGAGCTTTTGGCCCGTGAGTATGGGCGAAGAGTGACGGGCAACGGAGATCTGGATCCGGAGGAAGAAGTGCTTTTATGCCAATACTCCAAGGAGAAGCTGGGCAGTGAGTTTATCTTCATCACCCACTTCCCGTCATCCCGCCGGCCCTTCTATGCCATGGATGATCCCAACGATCCGGGTTTTGCCTTCAGCTTCGATTTACTCTTCCGGGGCCTGGAGATCACGACGGGCGGACAACGTATCCACGATTATCAACAACAAGTGACGAAAATGCAAGAGATGGGGTTAGAACCTTCAGATTTTGAACATTACTTGTCCATCCATAAGCATGGTATGCCCCCTCACGGAGGACTGGGGTTGGGGCTTGAAAGACTGGAAATGCAACTACTTGGGCTGAATAACGTGCGTTATACCAGCCTGTTCCCCAGAGATGTCAAACGAATCACACCATAAAAAATATGAAATATTTTCAATTAGATACTTGCAAAATTGAATGCCATCTGCTATAATGTGAGTAGATTAAAAATCAAGCTTAGCAAAGGCGCTAGTTGATAAAACTAGTGCCTTTTTGCTTGTTGAAATGCCCTAAGAAAATTGCAATGAAGTGTAAGCCATCATGCAGATTGACAAAAAATGAAATTTCAATTGACGCTTCCTTGCAATTCCTGTTATAATTTGTTCGTTAAAGAGCAGATTCTTAACGGAAACAAGGGCGTTTCACCAAGACAGGGGTGCGCCCTTTTTACAATTCTGAAAGGAGATCAGGTTATGGGAATTTGTTGTGATGAAATTAACTCCGGTATGTTTGGATCGTACGTGTTTAATGATTCGGTCATGCAGGAAAGGCTTCCAAAGGCCACTTACAAGAAACTGAAGAAGACAATCACAGAGGGTCTGCCTCTGGATCCGGATGTTGCTGAGGTGGTTGCTTGTGTGATGAAGGATTGGGCCGTTGAAAAAGGCGCCACTCACTATACTCACTGGTTCCAGCCTCTGACGGGAATCACCGCTGAGAAACATGATTCCTTCATATCTCCCACAGGTGATGGCCGTGCTATTATGGAATTTTCCAGCAAAGAGCTCATCAAGGGTGAACCTGATGCTTCTTCATTCCCCTCAGGTGGTTTGCGTGCAACCTTTGAGGCCAGAGGTTATACCGCATGGGATTGTACCTCTCCGGCCTTTGTAAAGGATCGCACCTTGTACATACCGACTGCTTTCTGCTCTTACACCGGTGAAGCTCTGGACTTAAAAACACCTCTTTTAAGATCCATGGAGGCTCTCTCCAAGCAAGCCATTCGTATTCTGAGACTCTTTGGTGATACCACCACCAAAAAGGTGTTCACCACCGTTGGTCCCGAGCAGGAGTACTTTCTGGTTGACAAGGAATACTTCATGAAGAGAAAGGACCTTCTCTATACCGGCAGAACCCTGTTTGGCGCTAAGCCTCCCAAGGGTCAGGAAATGGAAGACCATTACTTCGGTAATCTTAAAAATAAAGTATCAGAGTTCATGCATGAGCTGGATGCAGAGCTTTGGAAGCTGGGCGTTACCGCCAAGACCAAGCATAATGAAGTGGCTCCCGCACAGCATGAGTTGGCTCCCGTATTCTCTACCACCAATATTGCTACCGATCATAACCAGTTGACCATGGAGATCATGAAGAAGGTTGCCGACAGACTCGGACTGGCCTGCCTGCTCCACGAGAAGCCTTTCGCAGGTGTTAACGGTTCCGGTAAGCATAACAACTGGTCCATGTCCACCAATGAGGGCAAGAATCTGCTGGATCCCGGCAAGACCCCTGTGGACAATGCACAGTTCCTGGTGTTCCTGACAGCCGTCATTAAGGCTGTGGACGAATATGCCGACCTTTTGAGAGTTGGTATTGCCTCCGCCGGCAACGATCACAGACTGGGTGCCAATGAGGCTCCTCCGGCCATCATCTCCGTCTTCCTTGGTGAGGAATTGACCGATGTTATTGAGCAAATCGAGACCGGCGTTGCCAAGAACAATGGCAACAGCAGAACTTTGGAAATTGGTGTTTCCACACTGCCCGTTCTGCCCAAGGATACCACCGACAGAAACAGAACCTCGCCCTTTGCCTTCACCGGCAATAAGTTTGAGTTCCGCAGCGTGGGTTCCTCTCAGTCCATTGCTACACCCAACTTCATCCTCAACACCATCGTGGCTGAAGCGCTGTCCCAGATTGCTGACAGACTCGAGTCAGCTTCTGACTTCCAGGCTGAGGTCAATGCAGTGGTTAAGGAAATTATCAAGAAGCATAAGCGTGTTATCTTCAACGGCAATAACTATGCGCCTGAATGGGTCGAAGAAGCAGAGAAGAGAGGTCTGCCTAACTTAAAAACTACTGTGGACGCTATTCCTGCTCTCATCGACGAAAAGAATATCAAGGTCTTCGAAAAGCACGGCGTTCTGTCCCATACCGAGATGCACTCCCGTTATGAGATTAACCTTGAGAACTATGCCAAGACAATCAGAATTGAGGCTCTGACCATGGTAGAAATGGCAAGCAGACAAATCCTGCCCGCTTCCATGAACTATGTCAGAAAGGTTGCCGATACTGTGGCTTCTCTCAACGCCGCCGGTGCCGATGCTTCCTCCTACAAGGAAGAGCTGAGCAAGCTGGTTGACCTGACCACAAGCATCAAATTTCAAGTTGATAAATTGAAGCTGGCTGTTGACGCGCTGGATGAAAGCAGCGAGGACAGCTACAAGATAGCACTGGCCTATAAGGATGAGATTATTCCTCTGATGAACGGACTTCGTGCTGATGCCGACAAGCTGGAGACCTTGGTTGATGCAAGCCTGTGGCCCATACCTACCTACGGGGATCTGCTTTTCGGTTTAGTATAACACACCTTAAAGCATTTAACCTCCAAAGTTGCCTCCCTTTTCAGGGAGGCTTTTTTTTGGAGGTTTTCTTTATTGGTTCCCCTTTTTAGCCGTGATTAATTCGTAGATCTTATAGGCGCCGAAGGCTACCGCACCTAAGGCCACCAGCCAGATGAACAAGGTCAATACGGTTTTGGCCAGAGCAATGAGAAGGCCAAGGGCCACAATGGCTCCCAGAATGAGAACACCGTAGCCCAGCACGGGCCCCAGCTTCTGTATCACCGAATCTTTAAAAGCTAATAATGTGTTTAGCATCAGGACTCCCTCCTAAATATTTGGCTATACTCACATTATACGATAGTCCCATTATATTAAGATAAGGATTTCCTTATAAAAAAATGAGAAGTTGATGAGATGCAGGCATCTTTCAACTTCTCATGCTGTTGCTATTCAAATAAATCGCTCTGAAAAAGCTTTAAAGCAGGCCCTTCAGAATACGGTTGACAGCTTCCTTGGTCTTCTGCGGACTGCCAAACCCAGTGAGGCGGAAGAAGCCTTCACCGCGGGTTCCAAAGCCCGAGCCCGGGGTTCCCACGATATGGTAGGTGTTAAGCAGGTAGTCAAAGAATTCCCAGGAGGTCTTTCCTTCCGGCACCTTCAGCCAGATATAGGGGGAGTTGTCCCCGCCCCAGACCTGATAGCCCTTTTCCTCAAAGGCTTTTCGGATGGCCTTGGCATTACTGAGGTAAATATCAATGGCCTTCTTTATCTGATGGCGCCCTGCTTCACTGTATATGGCTGCCGCGCCCTTTTGAACGATATAGGATACGCCGTTGAACTTGGTGGTCTGGCGGCGCAGCCACATGCTGTGGAGATGAAGGGGCTTATTGCCGTTGGATACGGCGATCTCCAGGCTCTTGGGCACAACGGTATAACCGCAGCGTGTGCCCGTGAAGCCGGCAGTTTTGGAGAAGCTCCTGAATTCTACAGCCACCTTTTTAGCGCCGGGGATTTCATAGATGCTCCGCGGTATGGATGGATCGGTGACAAAGGCTTCATAAGCCGCATCGAATAAAATCAGGGTCTTGTGCTCCAGGGCATAATCCACCCAGGCCTTAAGGTCCTCATGGCTCAGGGTTACCCCTGTGGGATTATTGGGGGAGCACAGATAGACAATATCCAAGTGCTTATCGGGTATGGCGGGCTTTAAGCCGTTTTCGGGAAGGCAATCCAGAAAGACGATGTTTTCATAACTGCCTTGGTTTTCAGCGCCCGAATGCCCGGCCATGATATTGCTGTCCAGATAGACGGGATAAACTGGGTTGGAGATGCCAATGATATTGCCTTTGCCAAAGAGGTCGGTAAAATTGGCGGTGTCGCTCTTGGCGCCGTCACTGACAAAGATCTCATCGGCCTCGATATCACAGCCGCGAGCCTTATAATCGTACTCGCTGATGGCCTGTCTTAGAAAATCATAGCCCTGCTCGGGGCCGTATCCCCGGAAGGTTTCCGGGTAGGCCATTTCCTCCACCGCTTCATGCATGGCCTTGATACAGACCTCGGGCAAGGGCTGGGTAGCATCGCCAATACCCAGGCGGATTACATCGGCGCCTGAGTTCTGAGCCTTAAAATCGCTGACGCGCTTGGCTATTTCTGAGAACAAATAGGTCTCTTTAACATTTCCAAAATGGCTGTTAACTATCATGGTTCTGTATTCCTCCGTTAATCATTGACCTCACCGTCAAATACATGGGTAGCAGGACCCGTCATATAGACCCCGTCATCCCGCCATTCAATCTGCAGGGTGCCGCCCAGAAGCTTGACAAAAGCATTCTTGCTCAGCTTTCCCAAGCGCATCATGGCCACGGCCGAGGCACAGGCACCCGTTCCGCAGGCGAGGGTCTCACCGCTTCCGCGCTCGTACACGCGCATGTCCAGTGTGTTGGGAGAAGTCACCTCAACAAACTCCACATTCACCGATTGGGGGAAGCAGGGCAGCTTTTGGATTTCGGCACCATACTTCTCCACAGGGTACTCAAAAGCATTGGTTATTTCGGTGATGGCATGGGGATTCCCCATGGATACGCAGTAGAGGGGGAACTCCCGATCCAAAACCCTGACCTGGGTCGGGAATTCCCTGGAAGGGAGATCGGCGAGATCATGGGTATCGGAAAAACGGGGAACACCCATCCATACACGCACTTTTTCTATCTTGTTATGGGCATCGGGAAAGAGGGCAAGCTTACGAATCCCCGCCAGGGTTTCGACGGCAATCTCGGTCTTGGTGGTCAAACCCTTGTCGTAAACATATTTTCCTACACAGCGTATGCCGTTGCCGCACATGGCGCCTTCCGAGCCGTCGGCATTGAACATGCGCATACGAAAATCAGCCACGTCCGAGGGCAGAATCAGAATCAGCCCATCGGCCCCGATACCGAAATGACGGTCGCTGAGTTTAACGGAAAGGGCGGCGGGATCCTCAATCTTCTCCTCAAATCCGTTGACATAAATATAGTCGTTGCCCAATCCGTGCATTTTTGTAAATTTCATAACCACACCTCATTTCTTTGGCCTCTGGTCTGCGAAACGGCTTATTTGCCGGTCAGATAACGGAAGGCCTCCTGGGCCGCATCCAGACCATCCCGCATGGCTTTGACCACCAAGCTTTGGCCTGTGCGCATATCGCCGGCGGCAAAGATGCCCGGCTTGTCGGTGGCGTGGGTTTTACCCAAGGTGACCTGAAGGGCCTCGGGAAGATAGCTCTCTGCGCCTGTGAAGCCCATGGCAATGAGCACCAGGTCAGCAGGATAGGTTTTTTGGGTTCCTTCCCGGGGTTTGGGAAAACGACGACCGTTCTCGGTCACCCAATCCACCTGCACGGTCTCAATGGCCTTGATATGGCCGTTTTCTCCAATGAAGGCGGCGGTGGTGGTGCAGAATTGCCTTGGGTCATGCCCCATCAGATAAATGGCTTCCTGCTGGCCATAGTCGGTCTTGAAGACGAAGGGCCAGCGGGGCCAGGGGTTATCGGCTGCCCTTTCCTGAGGAAGGGGCGGCATGATTTCAAGCTGTACCACCGCGGCAGCACCCTCACGGAGGGCTGTTGCCACACAGTCATTGCCGGTATCGCCGCCGCCAATGACCACAACATTCTTGCCTTGAAGGGGCTTGGCATCGGTATCGCCTGCCAGTACCCGGCGGGTGGCCTCGCTTAAGTAAGGTACGGCAAAACGTATGCCGTCCAGGGTCCGTCCTTCGGCGGTTAAATCCCTGGGCTGACCGGCGCCGCCACACAGGAGAATACAATCATACTGTGCCAACTCCTCGGCTTTCACATCCCTGCCCACATCGGTATTGGTGATAAAGGTGATGCCTTCTTCTTCCAAAACCATAATCCGACGTGCCACAATCTCCTTGGGCAGCTTCATGTTGGGAATACCAAAGGTTAAAAGACCTCCGGGCAGTTCACTCTTTTCATAAACCGTTACGTCCACGCCTAGGCTGTTGAGCTTCCAGGCGGCACAAAGGCCAGCAGGCCCGCTGCCAATCACCGCTGCTTTCTTTCCGATGCGGGTTTTGGGAGGATTGGGCTTAATCCAGCCCTTCTCCCAAGCCGTTTCTACAATAAAGCGCTCTATTTCCTTGATGGTGACAGGTGCCCAATGAAGCCCCACGGTACAGGCACCCTCACAGGGCGCGGGACAGACCAGCGAGGTGAACTCGGGGAATGGACTGGTTCTTGAAAGTCTTTTCCAGGCTTCCTCGTACTGTCCCCGGTAGACCAGGTCATTCCATTCGGGAATGAGATTTCCCAAAGGACAACCGGAGGTGACACCCCTCCAGTTGACGCCGCTATGACAGAAGGGGGCACCGCAGTTCATACAGCGGGCAGCTTGCTCTCTGGCTTCTGCTTCCGGTAAACGGGGATGAAAGGCATCCCAGTCCTGAAGACGCTCCTGAGGCGATCTCTCCTCGGCCGTCTTGCGGTTGTATTCCATAAATCCCGTTGCTTTTCCCATATTCTACCTCCCAGCTCCCGTTTTTATACTGAAGGCCCGTGCCATCATTTCATCGCCTGTCAGACCTTCCACCGTTGCTCTGGCCATGGCATCCAGCATCTCCTTATAGTCGTTGGGCAGAACCTTGACAAACCGGTGTACATTCTTGGGCCAGTTTTCGATAATTTCGCGTCCAATCTTGGAATTGGTGTATTCGGTATGCCGACGAATGAGGGTGTAAACGGTAACCACATCCATGGCATCCAGTTCATAGAGTCCAACCATTTTGGTGTTGCAGCGCTTTCTGAAGTTGTCATCCTCCAGAACATAGGCAATACCGCCCGACATACCCGAGGCGAAGTTCTTGCCCACCTCGCCGAGGATAACGGCAATACCGCCGGTCATATATTCGCAGCCGTGCTCGCCCACGCCCTCGCATACGGCCTTGGCACCACTGTTTCTGACACAGAAGCGCTCGCCGGCCTTTCCTGCCAGGAACAGCTCACCGCCGGTGGCACCGAAGAGGGCCACGTTACCGCACAGATAGTTGTCGGTGCTTTCCCAGCCAGCATCATCAGGCGCTTTTACTATGATACGGCCGCCGCTTAAGCCCTTGCCAAGGTAGTCGTTGGCTTCACCAATCAGGGTCAGCTCAATGCCCTTGGGAATGAAGGCGCCAAAGCTCTGTCCGGCAGTACCCTCAAACTGGAACTTCAAATGTCCGTCGGGGAGCTTGCCGTATTCCTTGCTGATAAAGTAGCCCACGCGGGTGGCTACAGCACGTTCGGTATTCTTCACCTTACGGGTGACCTTGCCGCCGCCCGAGGCGATGAGGGATCTCACCATATCATGGAAGAGACGGTTGTGTTCCTCGCCCTGGGGAAGTGCATGCCACGGCAGGGGCAAATCGGAGGCAATAATGCTGGAAAGATCCAGGTTGGAGGTCTTGACCGACTGCTTCTCCTGGTACAGGACGCTGGCTCTTCCCACCATTTCGTCAACTGATCTGAAGCCCAGCTCGGCCATGATCTCTCTAAGATCCTGGGCGATAAACTTCATCAGATTGACCACATATTCGGGCTTGCCTGTAAACCGTGCTCTCAAAGCAGGGTTCTGGGTGGCAACGCCCACAGGACAGGTGTCCAGATTACATACACGCATCATGACACAGCCCATGGCCACCAGGGGCAGGGTGGCGAAACCGAATTCTTCGGCACCAAGCAGGGCGGCGATAGCAACATCCCGGCCCGTCATAAGCTTGCCGTCCACTTCAAGGCGGACACGTCCTCTTAAGCCGTTGGCCATAAGAATCTGATGGGACTCGGACAAACCAATCTCCCAGGGCAGACCCGCATGATGGATACTGGTTCTGGGGCTGGCGCCGGTACCGCCGTCATAACCGCTGATGAGAATGACATCGGCTCCGCCCTTGGCCACACCTGCGGCAACGGTGCCCACACCGGTTTCAGAAACCAGCTTGACGTTGATCCGTGCGTTGGGATTGGAGTTCTTAAGGTCGAAGATAAGCTGGGCCAGGTCCTCAATGGAGTAAATATCATGGTGAGGGGGCGGGGAGATAAGACCCACACCGGGGGTTGAATTTCTCACCTTGCCCACCCAGGGATAAACCTTGTTGCCAGGGAGCTGACCGCCCTCGCCGGGCTTGGCGCCCTGGGCCATCTTGATCTGAATTTCCTCAGCAGAGGCCAGGTATTCACTGGTGACACCGAAACGGCCCGAAGCCACCTGCTTAATCTTGCTGTTTTTCATGGTGCCGAAGCGGCGGCTGTCTTCTCCGCCTTCACCGCTGTTGCTCTTACCGCCGATGATGTTCATGGCCTCAGCCAGACATTCATGGGCTTCCTGGCTCAGGGAGCCATAGGACATGGCACCCGACTTAAAGCGGCGGATGATGCGCTCTACAGGCTCAACCTCATCCAGGGGAACACGGTTGCCCTTCTTAAAGCCCAGAAGGCTGCGCAGGCTGGCCTGGTTCTCGTCACAGATCATGCGCTTATATTCCTTATAGAGCTCATAATCGTTGTTCCTGACCGCAGTTTGAATGGTATGTATGGTCTGAGGATTATACAGGTGCTGCTCGCCGTCACGCTTAACCTGGAAGCGTCCGCCCGAGGGCAGGGCCTGATCCATACTGGCCAGGGCCTTTTCATGGCGGCGGAGGCATTCGCCCTCAATATCCTCAAGGGTCATGCCGCCCACACGGCTGACCGTTCCGGTAAAGTAATTGTCAATAACCTCCTGGGAGAGACCTACGGCCTCGAAGATCTGGGCCCGGATATAGCCGTCCACACAGGAGATACCCATTTTGGACATAATCTTCAGGATACCGTGATCCACGGCATGGATATAGTTTTCAATAGCCTTCTCCTCGGTGACTCCCGAAATGTGCCCGGTTTTTACCATATCCGAAATCACATCATAGGCACCTCTGGGGAAGATGGCCTTTACGCCGTAACCCAAAAGACAGGCTGAATGATGAACCTCACGGGGCTCAAAGCTGTCCACAATGAGGGAGCACTTGCCGCGGGTACCCTTTCTGATAAGGTGATGGTGCAGACCCGAGGCGGCCAAAAGAGAGGGGATGGGGATTTGGGTTTCTGAGGCGTCCTTGTCGGTGAGCACCAGCAATACGGCGCCGTCGGCGATAGCCTTGTCAGCAGCCTCAAAGAAGGCCTCAAGTCCTTTTTGGAGACCCTGTTCACGGGTGAACAGCATGGGGACCTCAGTGAGCTTATAGCCCTCATATCCCTTACGCAGTGCTTCATAAACAGCCGGGCTCAGGATGGGTGTATTCAGATGAATCTTCTCGCAGTTTTCAGCCGAATCCTGGGTAAAGTCACCGCTCTTGCCGATGAAGACATCCATACCGGTAACCATTTCCTCGAAGTTGGGGTCAATGGGAGGATTGGTAACCTGGGCAAAGAGCTGCTGGAAATAGTTGAACAGGGGCTGCTCCTTATTGGACAAAACAGCCAGGGGGGCGTCATAACCCATGGCGCCCACAGGGTCGATACCGGTGAGGGTCATGGGGAGGATGGTGCTCATTCTGTCCTCGTAGGTCCATCCGAAAAGATGCTGCATCTTTTCAATGGTATCCTTTTCAGAGGCTTTATAGGTTATCTTGGGGATCTTTTCAGTTCTTATGCAGTTCTTATTAATCCAGTCATACCAGGGCCCTTTGCAATAAAGCGCCTTGAGCTCGGCATCCTCCTGGAGCTTGCCGGTTTCGGTGTCCAGAAGCACCATTTGGTTAGGACCAAGCTTACCCTTACGAACCACATCATAGGCAGGGATATCCAATACACCGGCTTCTGAAGCCAGAATCATGCGGTGATTGCGGGTGAGAATCCAGCGTGCAGGTCTTAAGCCGTTTCTGTCCAATACTCCGCCCACAATCCGGCCATCGGTAAAGGTGATGGCAGCAGGACCATCCCAGGGGGGCATCATACAGGCGGCATATTGATAGAAGCGGCGCTGTTCCTCAGGCATGGTGACATCCTTGGACCAGGGCCCCGGCATCATCATCATCAGGATCTGGGGCATGGGGCGTCCCGATACCCAGAGGAACTCAAAGAGATTGTCGAATTTCATGGAGTCACTGCCGTCGGCCTGAATAATGGGCAGGATCTCCTTGATGCGATCCTTCAGAAAACCGCCTTGAAGGAAGTTCTCGGCGGCGGAGGTGGAGCTTTCCACGCAGCGCAAAGTGTTGATCTCACCGTTATGGGCCATATATCGGCAGGGTTGAGCACGGCTCCAGCTTGGGAAGGTATTGGTGGAAAAGCGGGAGTGTACCATGGCGATGGCCGATTTATAGTCGCTGTCGTTAAGATCAGGATAGAAATCGGAGATCTGCCATGCATGCATCATGCCTTTATAAATAATGGTGCGGTGAGAAAGGCTGACCACATACACATCATGGCCCGCTTCCCCAGTCGCTTTCTCTATTAATCTTCTCAATACATAAAGGGAAACATTGATGGAGATCTCATCGGTCATGGCAGGGGTGAACCCAATAAAGTATTGGGTAACCCAGGGCGCCGATATACGGGCACCGTTACCGCAGGCATGAAGGTTGATGGGTACTGTTCGTACACCCAGCAGGGCATGGCCCTGGTCGGCAATAACCTTCCTGATAATGGCCTCACTCTTTTCCCGATGTTCCTCATCGCGGCTTAAAAAGACCTGGGCCACAGCGTATTTGCCTTCTTCGGGAAGGGTGAAATCCACGCTTTTGCGGAAGAAGGCGTCGGGGACATGGGTCAAAATTCCGGCACCGTCTCCGGTATCGGGGTCTGCACCTGCACCGCCCCGGTGATTCATTCTGTTAAGGACCTCAAGCGCATCAGTGACAATGGAATGGGACTTTACGCCCAGGGCATGAGCCACAAACCCTGTTCCGCAATTGTCATGTTCGAACTCCGGACGCCATAAAGGGGCAATCTCTTGTATTTGTTGCTGTTGTGAAATGGCTGGAGCCATTTGCCGTTGTCGTTGTCGTTGTTCATTCATTTGCTTCACCTGCCTGATTGATTCGTTTAATAACGTATTTGCCAGTATTTAAGGTACAAAAAAGATAACCTAAGAATTTTTGCGCTTTGGTTCTTAGGAGGGGCGCATCTTAATAAGCTTTTCTCTTTTGGAATTTTGGGCCCGGTAGAGTTACATCATCTTTCGAAAGAGAAATCCATATTAATATTTATTTATGCTTATACTCTTTGATAATGGCTTCGGCCACTTCCTGCAGGGGTATACCCGTATCCATGCTCCTTTTTTGGATGGCTCGCCAAGCCTCGGCTTCACTTAAGCCAAGCTTGTTCATCAATACGGTCTTGGCTTTATCGGCGATTGCCCTTCGCTGCAGATCCATTTTGAGCTTCTGCGTCTCCCGGGTGATACAGGCGATCCTCTCCTTGTACTGAAGAATGAGATCCAGAGAGGTCAATAAGGCTGCCGATGTCACAGGTCTGGGAAGACATATGATATCATGGGGACCGGCACTGCTTCTGACATAATTGATCTGTTCGGGCGGTGTTATCATCAACACCGAGCAGGGGTACTGGGACAGAAGATCAGTGGCAAAGGTCAGGCCCGGCATATCACTAAGCGTAAAGCCCACGATGGCGATATCAATGGTGTTCATTCCTGCTATTCGTAAAGCCTGCATCCCGGATGTACAGGTGTCAATGATGCTATACCCTCGGGGAATCAGGATATTCTTGATCTGTTCAATGGACTCCTGCTGGCGAAGCGCTATTAATATGTTGCAGCTCATATCCACAGGATCATCCTCGCTTTCTGGTGTTATGCACCAAGTTTGCACCCTAGGGTTTAATACCTGTAAAGATATTGATCAATCTCCCAATTGTGCACGCGAGATTTATATTCATCCCATTCCTGGCGTTTTGCCTTGATAAAGTATTGAGCGGCATGATTGCCAAGAGCATTGAGTATGAGCTGATCCTTTTCAAGTTCGTTCAGAGCTTCGTTGAGGTTCTCGGGCAGTCTTTCTATGAAAAGCTGACGTCTTTCTTCATCGCTCATGGTATAAATATTTCTCTCTACGGCGGCGGGAGGCTTCAGGCCTCTCTTGATACCATCCAGACCTGCAGCAAGAATAACGGCAAATGTCAAATAGGGATTACAGGATGGATCAGGGTTTCGTAATTCTATACGGGTAGCCTCTCCCTTGACAGCAGGGATGCGTATCAGCGGGCTTCTGTTTTTGGTGGCCCAGCAAATGTATACGGGAGCCTCATAACCCGATACCAGACGCTTGTAGGAGTTGACAAGGGGATTGGATATGGCGGTGATGGCCTTGATGTGATCCAGAACACCTGCCATGAAGCTGTAGGCCTCAGCCGAAAGTCCCAGCTTGTCATTGGGATCATAGAAGACGTTTTTACCGTCCCTGGATAAGGACAGATTGGTATGTAGGCCGCTGCCGCTCATATCGGCAATGGGCTTGGGCATAAAGGTAGCGGCAAGACCATGACGACGGGCGATGGTTTTCACCACAATCTTGAAGGTCATGAGCATATCGGCAGCCTGAAGGGCTTCGTCATAGCGGAAATCTATTTCATGCTGTCCGTTGGCCACCTCATGGTGGGAGGCCTCAACATCAAAGCCCATTTCCTCCAGAGTGAGGCAGATATCCCGACGTGCGTCCTCGCCTAAGTCCATAGGGCTTAAATCGAAATAGCCGCCCTGATCATGGGTGAGGGTTGTGGTTCTGCCGTTGGTGTCGGTATGGAAAAGGAAGAATTCGCATTCAGGACCCACATTCAATGAATAGCCCATGCTCTGTGCCTCGGCGAGGGCTCTTCTTAAGATATAGCGCGGATCGCCCTCAAAAGGAGTGCCATCGGGCTTATAGACGTCGCAGATCAACCTGGCCACACGACCGTTTTGCGGACGCCAGGGGAAGATAGAAAAGGAATCGATATCGGGATAGAGATACATATCGGATTCCTCAATACGCGCAAACCCGTCTATGGAAGATCCATCAAACATATATTTATTCTGAAGTGCTTGCTCTAGATGATCTACAGTAATAGCAACATTTTTTGACATGCCAAAAATATCCGTAAATTGCAGCCTTACAAATTTGACATCATTCTCTCTCGCCATACGGATAACTTCTTCTGGAACCCATTTCTTACTCATAACATTTGCTCCTTTGCAAATATAATTAAAGCGCTCCTAAGGAAGGATACTTCAAGTAAACCCCCTTAAGAACGCCTTTGTTCTCACAAATATTTGAAGGATTAAAGCATCAAACTTGCAACTTACGGTCAAATTATACCATACCATCCGCCCAAAATGCAAGAGATGAAATCAAAAAATTCATTTTTGACAAAAAGCCCTTGATAAGCTTCTTCTGCCGCGCAGTCTTCTCTTTTCTAATCCTTATTTTTAGTATAGTATAGCAAATTTTAAGGGGTTTGCCACCCCTTTTTTACTGGATCTGAACCTTGTATTCGGTAAGCCAGGTCTCCACCTGGATGAGCCATGCAAGAAGCTGCGGGAAGGCCATAAGCTGCCCGAACCAGGGACGGCCTAATTCGGCAGGCCGGTCCATAAGCTCCAAAAGAGTCTTTCTGTCAATCAACGGCAGTATACGGGAATTGCTGTCGGACAAGATATCCAGCATCCGTTCCTTGACAGCCTGGGTATAGGAGGGGTTATGGGTTTTGGGATAGGGGCTCTTTTTGCGCCAGAGAATTTCATGGGGAAGGGTATCCTCCAGGGCCTTGCGCAGTAAGCCCTTTTCCCTGTTATCATACATTTTGAGGGACCAGGGGATATTCCACACATACTGGACCAGGCGATGGTCGCAGTAGGGTACCCGCACCTCAAGACCATGGGCCATGCTCATTCTGTCCTTCCGATCCAGGAGGGTGGACATAAACCAGGTGATATTTAAATAGAAGATCTCACGGCGCCTGGCCTCCAAAGCACTTTCTCCGGGCAGGCGGGGAACCTGTTTTAAGGTCTCCTCATAGCGCTGACGGACATACTCATGGGCATTAATGCGCGCGCTCAGGTCGGGGGAAAGAACCTTCAGACGCTCATCCAGCAGCCGGGCCCAGGGGAAGGTGGGTGTCTCAAAAAACTCCCTGTGGTGGAACCAGGGATAACCCCCAAAGACCTCGTCGGCGCACTCACCGCTTAGGGCCACGGTGGCGAATTTTTTAATCTCCCGGCAGAAGAGATAGAGGGAGGAATCCACGTCAGCCATGCCGGGGAAGTCCCTGGCCAGAACCGCATCCTTCAAGGCCTCCACCAGCTCCGGAGTATCAAAGGTGAACACATGATGATGGGTGCCGAAGGCTTCCGACATGAGCCTGACATAGGGCGCATCGGCATTGGGCTGGAAGAGGGAGGATTTAAAATGCTTTTCATTATCCACATAGTCGATGGAGAAGGTGTCCAGGATTCGGCCCTCCTCCTTGAAGGCTATGGCTGCAACCGCAGAAATAATACTGGAATCTAAGCCCCCGGACAAGAAGGTGCACAGGGGGACATCACTGACCAACTGCCGCTTTATAGCGTCCTTGACCCACCAGGATACCTTTTCTATGGTCTCCTCGGGAGAATCCTCGTGGGGTGCGCTGGACAGGGTCCAGTAGCAGCTTTCTTTGATTCCGTCGCCGGTGAAGATAATACTGTGGGCGGGCTTGACCTCAAAGACTTTTTCATAAATCCCGTGGCCCGGAGTTCTGGCGGGACACAGGGTGAAGATCTCGGCAAGGCCTTGGGTGCTCACCACGGGTTTGACCATAGGGTGCTTTAACAGGGCCTTCATCTCAGAACCAAAGATGAGGTTTTGACCGTTGAGGCTGTAAAAAAGAGGCTTGACCCCAAATCTGTCCCGGGCCATGAACAGGCACTGCTCCTTTTCGTCCCATATGGCAAAGGCATAGATGCCGTTCAAATACTCTACGCACTGGGGGCCCCATTCTATATAGGAAACAAGGAGCACCTCGGTGTCGGATCGGGTGTGGAAGTGATGGCCCAGGGATAAGAGGGCGGAGCGCAGTTCGTCAGTATTATAGAGCTCACCGTTATAGGTTATTACATAGGACTTACCGTTCAGCGTCCGTACCATGGGCTGCAGACCTCCCTCGGGGTCCACCACGGCAAGCCTTCTGTGAACCAGCATGGCATGGGGAGAAAACCATTCCCCGCTTGAATCGGGCCCCCTGTTTCTAAGGGTTTCCGACATATCCTCAAGAATGTTCCTTTCCAGGGACAGATCCTCGACTAAATTTACCCATCCGGCGATTCCGCACATAAATTCTCCTCCTGTCTTTTAGGAAATAAAGCATCCTATGTCTGATCACCAGCAAAAGCCCATGTGCATGCATACCAATAAAAAAGGCGCGGGTAATAAACCGACGCCATTGCCGCTGATAATCATAAGGGACAACATTTCATATTAGTATATGTTGCTGGGGAGGAGAGGTTTACCAGGCAGGGCCCTGTCCAAAGGGGGCCGAAAGCGCTGAAAGGGGCAAAATAAAAGTATCCTTGCACAAAGGATACTTTTGGATGTTAAGGTTAAATTATTAACAATTTGCGTTGCTTTCAGTTCTAATTATAGTCAGTTTTCTTTCAGTTTTCAATTCGCAATTTTGATTAAATATCAAAATTATTCTTAGTTGAAACGGCGAACTTTTTATATGGTAAGTTCTTTGAATTGCTCAGGGAAAGAAAACTATGTATACTTAATACATAAGGAGTACATCAGGAGCTTTCAATGTGCTTATTAAACAAATGATCACAGCTTATCTTCGGTAATTTTTATATGCTATCGTCTTTGGCAGCCGTGTGTATAACATAATGAAGTTCGTCATCAGTTCTTATAGATAAATGGAGTTGATCATCTATGAAATTTTTTAGGATTAAAGGTGGAGTGCATCCGTCGCATCATAAAAGCACCAAGGATGCGACAACAGTGGTTATGGGACTGCCTTCCAAGGTGGTTATTCCCATGGTTCAGCATCTGGGGGCACCCTGCCAGCCCCTTGTAAAAAAGGGTGACACGGTGAAGGTGGGACAAGTCATTGGCAATACCGATGCCTTTGTATCTGCGCCCGTCCACGCCAGTGTATCGGGAACGGTAACCGCCGTTGAGCCACGAATCATTTCAGGGAGTAGGCCCATCCTTTGTGTTGAGATTAAGCCCGACGGCCTTCAGGAACTGGATGCCATTGAGCCGCCCGTTGTTACCAGTAAGGAAGACTTTTTAAAGGCAGTACGCGCTTCGGGACTGACAGGTCTCGGCGGCGCCGGCTTCCCCACCCATGTGAAGCTGAATCCTCCCAAGGATGCCAAGGTGGATACATTGATTATCAATGCGGCTGAATGTGAGCCCTATATCACCTCGGACTACAGGGAATGCCTTGAGAATACTGCCGGTATCATTGAAGGCATTGAACATGTGCTCAAATGGACGGGTATTCCCAAGGCCTTTATTGGTATTGAGGACAATAAGCCCGATGCTGTTGAGCTGCTTAAAAAGGCCACAATGAGCAAGCCAAACATCGAAGTGGTGAGCCTTCCGTCCATCTATCCCCAGGGTGCTGAGAAAATGCTGATTTATGCCCTGACGGGCCGTCAGGTGCCACCGGGAAAGCTTCCTGCTGATGCGGGCTGTATTGTGTTGAATGTTACCAGTGTCGCCTTTCTTGCAAACTACATAAAGACGGGCATGCCCCTTATCAAGAAGCGCATCACCGTTGACGGATCAGCCGTTAAGTATCCCAAAAATGTGGAGGTTCTTATTGGCACTCCCGTAGGCGAGGTCTTCGAATTCTGCGGCGGTTTGAAGGAGGAGCCTGGAAAGCTCATTATGGGTGGTCCCATGATGGGTGTGGCCCTCTATTCATTGGAACTTCCTGTGCTTAAGAACACCAATGCCCTTCTGGCCTTGAGTGAACAAGAAGGCAAGCTCCCCCAGGAGACCGCCTGTATACGATGCGGCCGCTGTGTAAGAGCCTGTCCCATGAATTTGCTGCCGCTTGAGATTGATCGCCTGGCCAAGGCCAGCCAGTTCGATGAACTGAACAAATACAATATCATGGACTGTATAGAGTGCGGTTCGTGCGTCTTTGCCTGTCCGGCCAAGCGCCTGATTGTCCAATCCATTCGTTTGGGCAAGGATGCTTTACGACGCGCTTCTGCAAAGAAGCAGGCATAGAGACTAACACCTTAGAAGGGAGAATGTGTTTTGGATAAGAGGTTGTCAGTGAGTTCCTCTCCGCATATCAGGAGTGATATCACTACCCGCAGGCTGATGCTGGATGTTATCATTGCGCTCATACCCGCGACGGCTGCAGGTATTTACTATTTCGGCGTACGCGCCGCCTTGCTCATCGCTATTACCACCCTGTCCTGTGTAGGATGGGAATATGTGACCCGAAAAGCCCTTAAGCGTTCCAACACCATTGGTGATTTAAGTGCTGTGGTTACGGGGCTTATTCTGGCTCTGAATCTTCCGCCCCAGCTTCCTGTCTGGATGGCTGTTGTGGGAGCGTTTTTTGCGATAGTTGTTGTCAAGCAGCTTTTCGGAGGAATAGGTCAGAACTTTGTCAATCCTGCCCTGGCCGCCAGAGCCATGCTGGTTGTGGCTTACGGCTCAAGGATGACTTTCTGGACCGCGCCATTTAACAGTGCATCCAATATGGCTGATGCTGTTTCCTCTGCGACACCCTTGGGAATTCTGAAGGAAGGCGGAATCCTTCCCGGTCTGTCCCAGATGTTCTTTGGAAATATTGGCGGTTCTCTGGGTGAAACCTCGGCGCTGGCCCTTATCATAGGCGGGCTCTACCTTCTGTTCAGGGGTGTTATCACCTGGCATATCCCCGTGATTTACACCGGCACCGTGGCCCTGATGGCATGGATTCTTGGGCCCAATGGTTTTCTGACCGGCAACCCACTCTTCCATGTACTGGCCGGCGGTCTTCTTCTGGGAGCCTTCTTCATGGCCACCGACTATACCACCAGTCCCATGACGAAAAAAGGCATGGCCATATTTTCCGTGGGTTGTGGTGTTCTGACCATTGTTTTCAGACTCTATACCAATATGCCCGAGGGCGTTTCCTTTGCCATTCTTCTGATGAACGTAGCCGTTCCTCTTATTGATCGGTATACTGCCCCGAAAAGATTTGGAGGTGGTGCACGTGTTTAAGGATTTGATTAAACCGTCCCTGATTCTCTTTTTGGTCTGTGCCATTATGACGGGTGCTCTGGCCTA
The DNA here is from genome assembly GCA_022702935.2 of Bacillota bacterium. Taxonomy (GTDB): domain Bacteria; phylum Bacillota; class Clostridia; order DSM-8532; family DSM-8532; genus DTU059. Next base: position 33,113 of record JAKIML020000105.1, read on the forward strand.
TGTCAACGGCGTGACCAAGCCCATTATTGAAGAAAATGACAAGAAAACCGAGCAGGAAAGCCTGGAAATGGTTTTCCCCGACAGCGACAGCTTTTTGGAGCCTGTGAAGGCCGATGAACTTAAACAGCAGGGTCTTGATGTCAGTGATAGAATTGTAAAGCTCTATGAGGCCCAAAAGGAAGGAAAAACCCAGGGTTATGTAGTTGAGGTTTCCTCCAAGGGTTATGGCGGAGCCATTAAAATCTTTGTGGGTGTGGACATGGAGTCCAATATAACAGGTGTTATGCTTGCAAGCCATAACGAGACCCCCGGTCTGGGCTCTAAAGCAGCCGATAAGGCCTTTACCCAGCAGTATTTAGGACAAATTCCCGAGAAGGCTTTCTCTGTGGTCAAGGGCGTTGCCGATGAAGACCACGAAATACAGGCTGTCAGCGGGGCCACCATCTCCTCCAGGGCTGTAACCCAGGGCGTGGCTGATGCCGTGATACTGATTCGTTCGTTATTGGGGGGTGCGTAAAATGGCAGAAAAGAAATCCTTAGGTTCTGTATTTTTTAACGGTATACTCAAAGAAAACCCCACTCTTCGCCTCCTTTTAGGTATGTGCCCGTCCCTTGCGGTCACCACCATGGCCAAGAATGGTTTGGGAATGGGGGCTGCGGCAACCTTCGTTCTAGTGGGCTCCAATCTGGTTATCTCCCTGATCCGTAAGATTGTGCCCGACAAGGTGCGTATACCTGTGTTTATCACCATCATTGCAACCTTCACCACCATTGTGCAGATGCTTTTGGCCGCATTCCTGCCCGAGATTAACAAGCAATTGGGTATCTTCATTCCGCTGATAGTGGTTAACTGCATCATCTTTGCCCGGGCAGAGATGTTTGCCCAGAAGAACGGGCCCCTTCTTTCCATCATGGACGCTTTGGGCATGGGTGCCGGGTTTACGCTTGCCATCACAGCCATTGGCTCTATTCGTGAGATTCTGGGTGCAGGAACCTGGATGGGTATCCCCGTAACCATCAATCTGTTTGAGCCCGCCACACTGTTCATCCTTCCTCCCGGAGGATTTATGGTTCTGGGCTTCCTGATTGCTTTAATTAACAAGTTAACCAATAAGAAAAAGGATCCTGCGTCAGCCCAGGGAGGATCGGGCTGTGCTGCCGGATGTCCCGGCTGCAGCAAGGCCATGCATGGAGGTGAGGCATAATGAAGGAGTTATTTGCCATTCTCATTGGCGCCATGTTCGTTGAAAACTTTGTTCTCTCAAAGTTCCTGGGTATCTGCCCGTTCCTGGGTGTATCCAAAAAGACCTCTACCGCCGTGGGTATGAGCGGTGCGGTGGTATTCGTTTTGGTGCTGTCGCAGGCTGTGACCTGGCTCATTAATGAATATCTGCTTAAGCCCTATTCTCTTGAATACCTCCAAACCATTGCCTTTATTCTGACTATTGCGACTTTGGTGCAGTTTGTTGAGACTGTTCTTAAAAAGCTCATGCCTGCCCTGTATAAGGCCCTGGGTGTTTATCTGCCCCTTATTACCACCAACTGTGCGGTTTTGGGTTCGGCGCTTATCTTTGTTGAACGGGACTATACCTTTGTGGAATCGGTGGTCTTCGGCTTTGCGGCCGGCTTGGGCTTCACCTTGGCCCTGATACTCTTCTCGGGTGTCAGAGAACGCCTTGAAACTGCTGATATTCCGGAATCCTTTAAAGGAATGCCCATTACACTCATCGCGGCCTCCCTGGTGTCGGTAGCCTTTATTGGCTTTGCGGGCCTGGTTCTGCCGTAGGAAGGGGGAAGGATAAATGGATATATTAATTCCTGTATCAATTATATCGGGATTGGGTCTGGCCTTTGGCCTGGGGCTTTCCTACGCTTCCAAGGTTTTTGAGGTGAAGGTGGACGAAAGAATCAGCAAGGTCAGAGAGATGCTTCCCGGTGCCAACTGCGGCGCCTGCGGCTACTCTGGCTGTGACGGCCTGGCCGAAGCCATTGTCAATGAGGGCGTCCATGCCTCCAAATGTCCCGTGGGCGGTATTGAGGTGGTCAACGCCATCTCCGACTATATGGGTGTGGATGAAGGCTCTATTGATGTGAAGGTGGCCCGGGTGCTCTGCCAGGGAACCTGCAGCAATGTGGAGCAGAAGTACGATTATGACGGCATGGAAAGCTGCCATTCAGCCAATGCTCTGGCCGGCGGCATGAATGCCTGCTCCTATGGCTGTTTAGGTTTGGGAAGCTGTAAAAGGGTTTGCCCCTTTGATGCCATTGTTATGGAAGAAGGGGTGGCCAGGATCCTTGAAGATAAATGTACGGGCTGCGGCAATTGTGTGGCCGAATGTCCCAAGAGTATCATCCATCTCATCCCCGTCATGTCGGGCTTCACAGTGGTTTGCTCCAGCCATGATAAGGGGGCTGTGGCCAGAAAGAACTGCAAGGTGGCCTGCATTTCCTGTCAGAAATGCGTCAGGGTATGTCCCAGCCAGGCCATTGCCATGAATGACAATCTGGCAGTAATTGATCCCACCAAGTGCACCAATTGCGGAGAATGTGAAAAGGCTTGTCCGCAGAAGTGCATCACCAACAGCATGCATAGGCGTTTGGATTAAACCCAAAGCCATATCCTTATTACGAATGTATTGATTAATAACCATGCCATGGACTTCTTGTATGGCTTTATGAGCCGAGAAATCCATGGCATGTTTTATTGCCCGTAAATGCCTTAAAAATTCGGTAACAGACCTTTGACCATGGGTATAAAATCCTATACAATGAGGGTAAATCAGGGAATATCTGTATGCCGCAAAGCGGCGATGCTATAAACCATTACTTGGATAGAGAGGTTATTATTATGGGAATTAAGTATTTGGAAAAGCAAAGGGTTTTCAAATTGGATGCCGGTCAAACCTCTTATGTCATCGGAGTTGTGGACGATGAGGGGTTTTTAGGCCATGTTTATTTCGGTAAGCGCATACCTGACCAATATCTACCGGTGGAGAGCTTTCTGCGTCTCAATGAGTGGCCCCAGGTACCCTCACGGAATAATCGGGAGCGGCTTTCCTTTAACGACGCATTTCCAACAGAGTATTCCACCTTTGGCCAGGGTGATTTCCGGGAAGCCTGCCTGGCCGTAAAGGATGCCCATGGCCATTCGGTGTGCGGGATAAAGTACCAATCCCATCGCATTTATGCAGGGAAACCCCGGTTGAAGGGACTTCCGGCCACCTTTGGTTCCGAGGAGGAAACCACCACCCTGGAAATCACCTGTAAGGACGAGATATTAAATCTTGAGGTGGTACTTGTTTATACCGTTTTTGAAAAATTCAACGCCATTACCCGCAGTGTTCGTATCAGGAATCAATCCCAGGCGCCCATCCGCCTGACAAAGGCATTATCAGCCTGTGTGGATCTGAATGGAAATGATTACGATATCATCTCCCTTCACGGCTCATGGGCTCGGGAGCGGCATGTGCAAAGAATGCCCGTGGGCCTGGGCAAGAGGGTGCTCTCCTCAGTAAGGGGTGAGTCCAGCCACCAGTGCAATCCGTTCATGGCCCTGGCGGCCCGGGAAACCACTGAGGACTCTGGAGAGGTCTATGGCTTCTGTTTTGTCTATTCGGGAAATTTCGTGGGCATCGCCGAGGGCTGCCAGTTTAGCACCACCCGGGTGGTCATGGGCATCAATCCCGAGGGCTTCGAATGGCTGCTTATGCCCGAGGAGGAGTTTATCGCCCCCGAGGTCATCATGGTCTACTCGGACCAGGGCATCGGGAAGATGACCCGCACCTTCCATGACCTGATGCGGGGCCATCTGATAAGGGGCCAGTATAAGGATCGTAAGCGTCCTATCCTTATCAATAACTGGGAGGCCACCTATTTTGACTTCAATACCCAAAAGCTTCTGGATATCGCCCGGGAAGCCTCCAAGCTGGGCATTGAAATGCTGGTCATGGATGACGGCTGGTTCGGCAGGAGAAACAGTGACAACTGCTCTCTGGGAGATTGGGTGGTCAATGAGGATAAGATCCAGGGCGGGCTCAATTATCTGGTCAATGAGGTGAATAAACTGGGCATGCAGTTTGGCATTTGGTTCGAGCCTGAAATGATTTCCCCCGACTCGGATCTCTATCGGGCCCACCCCGACTGGTGCCTTCGCGTTCCTGACCGCACACCCTGTTTAAGCAGGGATCAGTATGTGCTGGACCTGACCCGCCCCGAGGTGGTAGAAACGGTCTATGCCATGCTCAGCAATATTCTGAAAAGTGCTAATATTACCTATGTGAAATGGGATATGAACCGCCCCTTAACCGATGTGGGAAGCGCCTACCTGCCGCCCGACAGACAGGGCGAGGTGAGCCATCGCTATATGCTGGCTGTCTATGAGATGATGGAGCGTCTGACCTCCGATTTTCCCCATATCCTGCTTGAAAACTGTTCAGGCGGCGGCGGCAGGTTTGATGCGGGCATGCTGTATTACAGCCCCCAGATCTGGTGCTCCGACGATACCGACGCCATTGAGCGACTGGAGATCCAGCGGGGAACGGCCATGGTCTATCCCCTGTCCACCATGGGAGCCCATGTGAGCGATTGTCCCAATCATGCCGTCCATAGGACCACTCCCTTTGAGACCCGGGGCTATGTGGCTCTGGCGGGCACCTTTGGCTATGAGCTGGATGTGACCAGAATTCCCGAGGAGGACAGAGCCCTGATTCCCAGCCAAGTCGCGCTGTATCATCGCTTCAATGATCTGATCCGGCAGGGGGATTACTACCGCATTGGAAGCTATGCCGAGAACCATGTCTATGATTGCTGGGCCGTGGTGTCCAAGGACCAAACAGAGGCGCTTGTGACCTATATCCAGGTGCTGCATCGGCCCAGCTTTAAGAACCAGCGTGTTCGCCTCAAGGGGCTTAATCCGGAGTATTATTACAAGGATGCGGAGACGGGTGAAGTGTTCAGCGGAAGTGTGCTCATGTATGGCGGAATGACTATGACAGGTATTCAGGGGGATTTCAAAGGTAAGCTCATTCATTTGGTGCGGGTTGAGCCGGAGGAACTTTAATAAAAGAGAATGGTGTCGCCGATGTTGACAAAGGCAGTGGCATGCAGTGAGGAGGGGAATTTCAGCGCTTTGCTAGCCCCTCTGACGGGCAGGACAATGCGCCAGGGCTTAACGGACCTTTTAATGCCCACGACCTGGTTTTCACTGTCCAGAAAGAGAATGTCCAGAGGATAGCGCATAAAAAGGGTGTGAACAAATCTGCATGGAACAACAAAGAAGCCGTAGTTTCCTTCTCTGCGTCCCATAAGTCCTTTCAATCTGGCAACCAATGAATCGGCAGCTTCTACGGGAATATGTCTGCCGGAGGGCGCTCTGTAATAGAGCGAGAATGAAACGTGCATTGTTAAATCACCTAAAAATAGCATACACGCTGAGTTCCTTCGGTGAAAGTGGGCCGTAAGACCTATATATGCTGGGACTGTCAGTCAGACTTTCGTATTTTTCTTCCGTATTACCTTTATGAAGTGTAAAATTTACATGTAAAGGGAACGCATAAGCTTTCCGGAACAAGGACAGATAAGCATTATGCAGGACTATGATATTGTCCGACAATGTATAGAAGGAAATACTGAAGCATTTGCAGAACTGGTTGAGCGTTATCAGCGGCTGGTCTTTTCGGTGGCCCTTCAATATCTGAAGGATGCCGGGCGGGCCGAGGATGCAGTACAGGAGACTTTTACCAAGGCTTATATCCATTTGAGGAGCTATAATCCCGACTATAAGTTTTCTACCTGGATTACCAAGATCGCCTATCATTGCTGCATTGATATGCTGCGAAAGCAGAGGGAGACAAACCCGCTGGATGAAGCCTTGGAGACTGCAGACAAAACAATAACTCCCGAGGAGGCTGTGGTTTCCAGGGACAGAGTCAAGAAGCTGGAGACGCTTATCAATCAGTTGGAGCCCAAGTATCGCCAGCCCCTGATGCTTTTCCATGCCTCGGGGTTAAAATATGAGGAGATCGCTGAGATACTGAAGCAGCCCATGAGTATTGTCAAGAACCGTATTTATAGAGCACGAAAAATGTTGAAAGAGGCCCTCAAGGACTATTGACCCAAAATCTGCGGTTTGTCGGAAAGGGGCGGAGGTTGCCATGAAAACCTGTTTAACGGATAAGGATTACCAGAAATATTTGGAGAAAGGGTTTGACAAGAAGGAGCTGGCCGGGCTGGAAGCGCATATGGCCCATTGCGCAAAGTGCCGGGATGAGTTTGAAAACTGGCAGAAGGTCAGGGAGGCCCTTGATCAGGCCGGCCATGTCCTGGTGCCCGATGGTCTTAAGACACGGGTGATGGAGAGTGTGCGCAAAGCCAAGATCAAGCCCAAAGAGAAGCCCATGCCCTATGTGTGGGGATTGGTGGCTCTGATTGCATTGGTCCTGGTGGCGTTTATGCTGCCCATCAATGGTGTACCCGTTATTCAGTTAATTTATAAAGAGCTGGTTTACTATATGTCCCAGGCGCTCTATTATTTCCTCTGGTTCATGGGCACCGATATCAAGACCTTCTTCACCGTCATGAAGGCCCTGGTCGCTTTCATTTCGGAATATCTGTGGGTGTTTGCCCTGAGCATCGGTCTTGTTATTGTGGGTTTCATCTCATTAATCCTCAGGGGAAGGCCCAAACTTAAGGCAAACTGACAAATCGGTAAAAATGCTTTTATTTTTAAAACCACTATTGTATAATATTGAATGAATAAAAAAACCCTGTTAATATGTCCTAGTGTTTCATATAGGAATGCAGCACAAGAAATACGTCGTTACACTTGGTAACAGCCAGGAGGAATATACGCCATGATGTCTAAAGAAGTTACGATATTGAGCAAGAATGGTCTGGAGTCAAAGATGGCTGCCAGGCTGATTCAGAAAGCGTCAAGCTACGAGGCCAATATCTGGATTCAAAAGGATGAACGCAAAGCAAATGCAAAGAGTCTCTTAGGGCTTTTATCATTGGGTATCAGTCCTGGTGATCAAATTACCATTATTACCGACGGAAGAGATGAGGCCACTGCTTTAAGCGAGCTTGAGGCATTTGCCATCAAAGGATTGACTGAATAGTCATTGTATACAAGGGGGCCGGCGATAAGCCGGCTTTTTTATTGCTGAATATTACCCGAAAAGCCAGGACAGGAGGTGAAGCCATGGCATCCATCAAGGAGACCCTAAAGAATCTTCCCGAAGCCCCGGGGGTTTATATAATGCGGGATGAAACTGACACAGTCATCTATGTGGGCAAGGCAAAAGTGCTGAAAAACCGTGTGAAGTCCTATTTCCAGGCCCGGGATGACAGGGATGTCAAAACGGCCCAGTTGGTTTCCCATGTCCATTCCCTTGAATATATCGTGACCCATACCGAAGCCGAGGCATTGATTCTTGAAAACACGCTTATAAAACGTTATAAGCCCAAATATAACATCCTTTTGAAGGATGACAAGACCTATCCCCATATCCGTATCACCGTTCAGGAGGATTTTCCCAGAATCGAGATCACCCGCAAGATCCAAAAGGACGGGGCCAAGTATCTGGGAACCTATGCCAAAATATCGGCAGTGAGGGATTCTCTGGAGCTGTTAAGGCGGCTATTCCCCATAAGAACCTGCAAGCGGCAGATATCGGAGGAAAAGCCTCAGAGGCCCTGCCTCTATCACCATATCGGGCTATGCTCGGCCCCCTGTGCCGGCTATATATCCAAGGAGGAGTACGGAGAACTTATTAAGAATGCCATTGCCTTCCTTGAGGGGCGACAGGATGATGTCATCAAGAAGCTTGAAGTCCAAATGGAAGAGCTGGCCGAGAATCTGGAATTTGAAAAGGCAGCCGCCATCCGTGATAGGCTTAAGAACATCCATGTGCTCTATACCAAACAGGCCGTGTCCTCCACCAAGTTCGACGAAAGGGATGTTATCGCCCTCTACTCGGATCAATGGCATTATGCGGCCAGTGTGCTGACCATCCGGGGCGGCAAGCTCATTGGAAAGCGGGCCTTTGTCCTGGAAGGGATGGGGGCTGCACCTGCGGGATCCGCCATTGAATCCTTTGTCATGCAGTACTATGAGGCCAACACCGAGGTGCCCAAGGAAGTGGCCCTCCAGTATGAGCCAGAGTCCCAGGAAGCCTTAACCGAGTGGCTCACCCAAAAACGTGGGGCCAGGGTAACGCTGATTGTCCCGCAAAGGGGAACCAAAGCCGAGCTGGTGGATATGGCCGAGCAGAACGCCAAGGAGGAGCTGGAGCTCTACAAGAAGGATGTTCTCGCCGCTCAGGCAAAATCCCTGGAGGCCTTGAAGAAGCTTAAGGAGGCCCTCAGGCTGGACACCCTGCCCAGAATCATCGAGGCCTACGACATATCCAACACAGGAAATACCGAGATTGTGGCGTCCATGGTGGTCTTCCGGGAGGGGAAGGCTGACACCCGATTATACCGACGCTTTAAAATGAAAGTAATTACCGAGCAGAACGACTACGGCAGCATGCAGGAGACCCTGCTGCGCCGCTTTAACCGATACCTTTCGGGAAGCCAGGATGAGGCCTTTTCAACCCTTCCGGACCTTATTCTGGTGGATGGCGGCGGCCAGCATGTGAGTGCCGCCAAAGAGGTGCTTCAGGACCTGGGGATTGAAGTCCCCATTTGGGGCATGGCCAAGGATGACAGGCATCGTTCCCATCGTCTGGTGAATGGAGTCACGGGCATAGAGCTTTCCCGGGACAGCGATATTTTGCGCTTTGTTGCCTCGGTTCAGAACGAGGCCCATCGCTATGCGCTGCAGTATAATAAGAACCTGAGAAAAAAGCGCATGGAAAGGTCGGTACTGGATGACATTGAAGGCGTCGGTCCTGCCCGCAAAAAGAAGCTGCTTAAGGCCTTCGGCTCGGTGAAGAAGCTGGCCGAAGCCAGCGTGGAGGATATCGCCAAGGTGGAAGGCATCAGCCAAAAGCTGGCCGCGCTTATTAAAGCACGGCTTAACGAGTAAAATGATAGGCCATGGCATTCAAATCCTCCAGCGGTCCTCGTCGCAGGAAGTTGTTCAAGCTCAATCTTGCTCTCTTGGGGAACTTGCTTCGCCAAGCTCCCCAGGTCGCTGGCAATCGCGCCATCTAGGTCGCATGGCCGAGCAGTTTAGTGCAACATGACAACATTCAACAGCTCCTGCTTAAGGCTTGTCAGATTTGAACATCCATGCCTGTATACTGTTTTGAGGCGGCCACGCATACTTGAATTCTCATAGGGCAAAGGATATAGTATCCTTATGAAAATGTGCAAGAAATGGTCATACTACCATTAAGTTCGCTCGCAAAGAGGTTATCATGAAACATATCACGTCCCTGCTAAGCCAATCCGATGGCATCAATCGCTTGGTCCGGCTGGCCAAAACCGGCACCGAGACTCTTATATACGGTATATCCGATGCTCAGAAACGTCATCTTGCCTATTTGCTCTCGGAGCTTTCCGGGATGCGGGGGATGTATGTGGCCTGGAATGAAATGCAGGCCCGGCAGGCCTATAACGATCTATCCTTTCTCACCGGGGATCAGGCCGTCTTTCTGGCCAGCAAGGATATCATGCTCTACGACGTGGAAGCCCGAAGCTTTGAACAGACCTATGGGCGTATTGCGTCATTGGTGAGGATTCTGGAAAAGGACTACCGGTTCATTGTCACCTCGGCCGAGGCCATCATGCATTTTCTGATGCCCCCCGAAGCCTTCTGCAAGCATTTGCTGACCCTTAAGCAAGGAGATACCTTCGAAAGCAGCGACCTTGAGGAGAAGCTGCTGGAAATGGGCTACGAGCGGGTTGAGAAGGTGGAGAGCCGAGGCCAGTATGCCCGGCGCGGCGGTATTCTGGACATCTTCCCCGTCAATACCGAATCCCCCTGCCGTATTGAGTTTTTTGATATAGAGATTGATTCCATGCGCTGGTTCTCGGCCGACAGCCAGCGCTCTACGGGTCAGTGCGAGGCGCTGTCCATCTATCCGGCCCGGGAGATCGTCTATTCCCGCCAGGAGACCGAGGCCATTGCCAGGCGTATCGAGTCGGCGCTGGAGGAGACCCTTCCCAGTGTCTCAGCCGAGATAAGACCCCTTCTTAAAAAGAATATTCTCAGGTATGTGGAAAAGCTCCATGACAGCCATTACTTTACGGGCGTGGATAAGTTCATCCCATACCTCCTCAAAGAAAGGGCCCATGTGTTTGACTATCTGAAGGAAAAGCACCTGGTGTTTTTTGAGGAGCCCGAGCGGACCCGGGAGCGCATGGAGAACGAGCAGGAGAACCTGAACAACCTGTGCGAGACGCTGCTGGAAAAAGGGATGATCCTGAAGGACACCTTTTCCATGCTCTATGATCTTGACACCCTTATGGCCGGAGCGGCCAGGAACAGCCTAATGACCCTGGCGCCCTTTGAGGAAAGCCGGCCATTAGCCGGGCATGACATGGCAAGGGTGCCTGTGGAGGGCTCCAGCATCAGCTCCTATAACGGCAAATTGGACCTTTTGGCCGAGGATATCAAAAAATGGCGGGCCGAAGGGTATAGGGTCATGATTCTCTGCTCCACCAAAGATCGTATAGCACGGTTGATTGAGGAACTCAGAGAAAAGGGGATAGCAGCTCACCAGCTTGCCAGCGAATCGACCTGGCCCCAGGCATTTCCCGTGGTGGTGGATCAGGGACATTTGCAGACCGGCTTTATCTATAGGCATGAGAAACTGGTGGTTGTTGCTGAAAGCGATATTGCCGCCACCCGGACAAAACACACAAGGCGCAAGGGCCCCGAAAAAGGCAAGCGCATTTCCTCCTTTACCGATCTGAAGGTGGGGGATTATGTGGTGCATCAGGCCCATGGTATCGGCGTTTACAATGGCATAGAGCAGCTTGTGGTGGAGAATGTCCGCAAGGACTATTTAAAGATCACCTACAAGGACGGGGGAACCCTCTATATTCCCACCACCAATATGGATCTGATCCAAAAGTATATTGGGTCGGAGGGCAAGGAGCCGCGGCTGAACAAGCTGGGAGGCACCGAGTGGGCCAAGGCCAAGAGCCGGGTCAAGGAATCCCTGAAAGCTCTGGCCGACGACCTTATCCGTATCCAGGCCGAGCGGCGCAACATGAAGGGCCATGCCTTCTCTCCCGATACAGTATGGCAGAAGCAGTTCGAGGATGCCTTCATCTATGAGGAGACCCCAGACCAGCTTCGATGCATTGAGGAAATCAAGCGGGACATGGAATCGGAAACCATTATGGATAGGCTCCTTTGCGGAGATGTGGGCTATGGAAAGACAGAAGTGGCGCTGAGGGCTGTTTTCAAGGCCGTCATGGACGGCAAGCAGGCCGCCTTTTTGGTGCCCACCACCGTATTGGCCGCTCAGCATTTCGAGAACTTCAAGAAGCGCTTTGAGGGCTTCCCCATCCGGGTGGAGATGCTCAGCCGGTTCAGGACCGATGCGGAGCACCGGGCCATTATTCGGGATCTGAAAAAGGGCACCATTGACGTTTTGGTGGGAACCCATATGATGCTGGCCGAATCGGTGCAGTTCAAGGATCTGGGACTCCTGGTCATTGACGAGGAGCAGCGCTTTGGGGTGGAGCATAAGGAAACCATTAAAGCCCGCTATCCCACCGTGGATATATTAACCCTGTCGGCCACGCCCATTCCAAGAACATTGAATATGTCGTTGTCGGGCATAAGGGATATCAGTACCCTTGAGGACCCGCCCGAGCACCGCTACCCGGTGCAGACCTATGTGGTGGAGTTCCGTGAGGACATTATCCGGGATGCTATTCACCGGGAACTGGCCAGAGGGGGGCAGGTCTTCTACCTCTACAACAGGGTTCATGGTATACACGGCAAAATGGCGCAGATTCAGGCCCTGGTTCCCGAGGCCCAGGTGGGCTATGCCCATGGACAAATGGGGGAAAGAGAACTGGAGCGGGTCATCCAATCCTTTATCGACAAGGAGTTCGATGTGCTGGTGTGCACCACCATCATTGAATCGGGCATCGACATGCCCAATGTAAACACTATCATTGTGGAGGATGCCGACCGCCTGGGGCTGGCCCAGCTTTACCAGCTCCGGGGAAGAGTGGGGCGCTCCAACCGCCTGGCCTATGCCTATCTGACCTATCGACGTGACAAGGTGCTCAACGAGGTGGCAGAAAAACGTCTGAAGGCTATCAAGGAGTTCACCGAGTTTGGCTCAGGCTTCAAGATTGCCATGCGGGACCTTCAGATCCGCGGCGCGGGAAATCTTTTGGGTCCCGAGCAGCACGGGCATATGGAATCGGTGGGCTATGACATGTACTTAAGGCTCCTTGACGAAACCGTGACCGAGCTTAAAGGCGAGCGCATGACCAACAGGGCGTTGGAAACCACGGTGGAGCTGAGAATGAGCGCATATATCGATGCCAGGTATATTGAGGATGAGAACCAGAGAATTGACATGTATCGGAGCATTTCAGCCATTGAGACGCCCGAGGACATTCTGGACATCCAGGATGAGCTTATCGACAGATATGGGGATATCCCCACCGAGACAGCCACCCTTATTGAGGTCGCCTATATCAAGAATCTGGCGGCCAGCCTGGGCTTTGCTGCCATCAAGGACAAGGAGGACGCCATCTTGTTCTATTTTTCCGATCAATCCATGCTGCCCCTTGAAAAGATTGGCGAATTGATGGGGAAATGGCGTGGAAGACTGATGTTTAGTGCAGGAAAGCAGCCCTATCTCTCATTAAGGGTAAAAAATGAAAAAGATCGCGATATCTTGAGCAATATTAAGATTTTATTACAAGACCTACAGAAATTGCAGTCAGGAGCCTGATTGATTATAATATTGCTTGTAGCGTTTTCATTTTATTGATGCCAGCAAAAAAGGGTGGAACTTATGGATAAAAAAAAGCAAAGGAGCAGCAAGGGCAAAGCTAAAAAAAAGCTGATTTTGACTCAAAAAGAGGCAAACAGGCTCAAGATTATTATTACGCTTGCCGTTTTACTGGTGGCTGCTCTCACTTATTACATCATTGACAGTTCAAGCTATGTAGCAACCGTGGATAATCAACGCATATCAAAGGCGGAATTCAATTTCTTCCTGAAACAGCAGCAATTGGTTATTGAACAGGAGGAGGGCCTCTCCTCAAAAACAAGCGATGAAATCAAGGAATTTTGGACGAAAACTACTGATGGACAAAACCCCTGGGAGGAAGCAAAGCGTGATGCGCTAGATGCCTCCAAGGAATACATGGTTCAGCTTATCAAGGCCAAGGAGGCCGGCTTCACCGTTAATACCCAGATAAAGAACGAGGCGGCAAACATCCTGGCAACCTACAAATCCAGCATGACCGACAGCCAATTTGAATCCTATGTGCAGTATTCCTTCAATGTCAGTGCACGGGATTTAAGCAGGATTACCGAGAATCTCCTCGTCATTGATGACTTCAGGGAATCTTATCTTAAGAAGAATTATCAGCCGGCCGAGATTTCTGATGAGGAACTCAAAGCCTATTATGAAAAGGACATCAAGGTCTTTGACAAGGTGGATATCAGCTATATCTCCTTTGCAAAGCTGGGCGAAAACGGAATTCTTTCCGATGAGGAGCTGGAGAAAAAGCGTAAAGACGCTGAGGCGCTCTTGGAAAGAGTTAAACAGGGCGAGGACATGGATAAACTCATTGCCGAGTATACTGAGGACACCGTCCCGGAGGACTCCGATACCCCCCTTGGCAAAGCAACCCTTACCTACAGCGAAGGGACACTGGTTCAGAACCTGATAGACTGGGCCTTTAACAATAAGCCCGGGGACTCTGATATCGTAGAAACTGATTTTGTTATCTATGTGGTTAAAATAGACAAGCGTACCTCCTTTGAGGATGTAAAGGCCAATGTGAAGGCAACCATGGAAGATGAGGCCATGGATAAGTTCTACGAGGAAGCTCTGCAGAGCTGGAGCCTTGAGCCCAAGTACAATATTGTCAAGAACGAAAGAGTCTATGAATCATTCACCTATAAATAAAGATTAACCATGGATTTTAAAGAAGGGGAAGCAAGACCCCTTCTTTTTTCATGCCCTTCTTTTTCATTCATATCGGTTCGGGCAAGGTCATAAATTAAAGCATGTCCTCATATTGTTGAGTATGGAGGAAGCACCATGACCAAGGACAACCCTGACACCGGAATCTTTTATGATCTCCTCGACAATTATATGCCTGCCAGAATCAAGGCCGCACTTTTGCGCCTGGAGCCCGGCAGAGTCAAGGAACTGGAGGAGATACGACTTCGCGGAGCGCTCCCGCTTATGGGGGTTTTTGCTGGTTATGATCGGTTTATTGGCGCTGATGGGCAGTTGTTCAATGGCCATGAGAAGGCCCTGAGAGTTACCGAAAAAGAGCTCAATGAGCTGTTTTACCGACTCTGTGACCAATCCCTTTACGCCTATCAGGAGGATATTATCAGGGGATTTATTACCCTTAAGGGCGGACACAGGGCCGGGGTATGCGGCACGGTGGTCTATCAGGGTGACAGGATTACTGGCATGCGGGATATTTCATCGGTGAGCATCCGCCTGTCCCGCCAGCTTAAAGGGTGTGCTGAGGCGGTTTTTCCTTCCATAATCAGAAACCACAGGGATGTTTACAATACACTGATCCTTTCCCCGCCACGATGTGGCAAGACAACACTCTTAAGAGATTTGTGCAGGCTGATCAGCCAGGGAACGGATTTCTTCTCGGGTCTGCGCACAGCGGTTATTGATGAGCGCTCCGAGCTGGCTGCCATGTATAGGGGGATCCCTCAGAACGATCTGGGCCCCAGAACTGATATTCTGGACGGCTGCCGAAAAAGTGAGGGCATAGAAATGGTCCTGAGGGGCATGGCCCCCCATGTCATTGTTGTGGACGAGCTGGGCGGCACACGGGATGCGGAGTCAGTAAAGCTGGCCTGGAATGCAGGCGTAAGACTTATGGCCACCGCTCACGCCTTTGATCTGACCGATTTCAGAGGCCGGTTTGGGGTGGGTAATCTGGCCCATCAAGAGGGTTTTGAACGAATTATTGTTCTTGGAATAAACAACGGAAAAAGATGGATAAGGGTGATGAATACACATGGAGACGAGCTTGATTTTCTGGTTCAGGGCTCTGGGATGCCTGCTGATTTTCACAGGATGTACGGCCTGGGGACTCAAAATGTCGGCCAGGCTGGCCGAGAGGCAGCGTGTACTCTTAAGACTCATGGAGATCCTTGTCAGCCTTAAGAATTTGATGTGCTCACTGGGCACACCCTTGTCAGTATCGTTTGAGATCATCGGAAAAGAGGATACGGGCGGTGTATGGTCGGATATCTTCCTGGAAAGCAGCAGGATTATGAAGGAGCAGCACAGGGATGCCGGCTGGGCATGGAAGGATGCCCTGTATCGGTTCAGGGATCAACTCCCCTTAAGCCATACTGAGGTGGAAGCGCTGGACAACCTGGGCGAGCTTCTGGGCAAATCGGACCGAATAAGTCAGGAAACCATCATTGACATGGAGAAGGAGAAGATTGCCCTGCTTGAGAAAAAAGCCAGGGAGCTGGCAGATACCAAGGGGAAGCTCTACAGAAACCTCGGCCCTTTGACAGGTGCGGCCATGGTCATTCTTCTGATATAAGGGGATAATAGCATGAATGTGGATTTAATTTTCAAAATAGCCGCCATAGGCATCCTTGTCTCTATTCTTAATATGGTGCTCAAGCAATCCAACCGGGACGAGATGGCCATGATGACAACCCTGGCCGGAGTAGTGGTGGT
Source organism: Bacillota bacterium (assembly GCA_022702935.2). Classification (GTDB taxonomy): domain Bacteria; phylum Bacillota; class Clostridia; order DSM-8532; family DSM-8532; genus DTU059. Next base: position 48,943 of record JAKIML020000105.1, read on the forward strand.
CCTGCTCATGGTAGTCAAGGAGATTGTGAACCTCTTTGACACCGTCAAAGCCTTATTCGGGTTTTAGGGATGGTGCACAGGTATGGAAGCAGAACTGATTCGCATTGCCGGTATTGGAATAGTGACAGCCCTGCTGGCCATTGTACTCTCGGACAAGAAGCCCGAGCTGGGCATGCTGCTGGGGCTTTCCTTTGGGGTTATGGCTCTGGTCATCGCCCTGGGAAAGGCCGGGGCCATCCTTGAAGTGATTAAGGAGAGCATTGAGCAGGCAGGGATTGACGGAAAGCTGCTGGTCCCTGTATTAAAGGTCACAGGCATGGCCTATATCACTCAGTTTTCGGTAGATGCCTGCAAGGATGCGGGACAGAATGCCATCGCCGCGAAGATTGAAACAGTGGGGAAGATCATGATGATGGTTACGGCGGTTCCCATTGCCACCTCCCTTATTCGCATTATTTCGGGGATTTTATAAGAATGAATATGAATGGCACAAAGGGCAGCATCACAAGGAATAGCAAGTACATAAGAAAGTGGGACGGATACCATGGACATAACCGTAAAGTACAGAGCAGGGATATGGATACTTCTTATCATGCTGTGCCTCTCAGTAACCCCGGCCTTCTGCCAGACCGACCCATCCGGGTCCCAGCTCAATGAACGTCTTTTGGAAGAACAGCTCAATAACAGTGAGATTAAGAATATACAGAATGCCATAGACAAGGCCCTGAACACTTCGGGGCTGCCCGATGACTATCGGTTTAGCGCAGAGGAGATGATGACCAATGCCCTTAAGGGCAAGCCCATGGATAACCTCAGGGGGTTTCCCAAAATGCTTTTTGCGCTCCTTGGAAAAGAAATAAAGGCCAATCTGGTGCTGATTCTGGAGATGTATTGCGTCATGCTCCTGGGGACTGTGATTCGGGCGCTCTCGCCCATGGACAGCGGAATTCCGGGGCAGGTGGCCAGTCTGAGTGTCAACGGGGTTCTGATCATTATTGCGGCAGTAAGCTTTGGGAGCGTAACCCAGGTGGTGCTGTCCACCATAGATTCCATGCAGAACATTGCCGCCTTTGTCATGCCCGCACTGTTCGCTCTTATGGCTGCCTCGGGAAGAATTGTCTCGGTCTCGGCCATGCAGCCCATTATGCTCCTGGGTGTCAATACCGCATGCCATGTGTTTAAGACCATTCTTCTGCCGCTGACCATCATGGCCGGTATTCTGTTCCTGGTGGACAGTGTATCGGAGCGCTTTAAACTCAAAACCCTGGCCAAGCTCTTAAAAAGCTGTTCGGTGTGGGTGACGGGTGCCATTACCCTGGCCTTTTCCATAGCTGTATCCATCCAGAAGCTGGCCAGCGGCACCGTGGATCAGGTGGCCCTGAAAACCACCAAGTTTGCCATTGGCACCTTTATTCCGGTGGCCGGAAAATATATGTCCGATGCGGCCGACACCATATTGCTGTATACCTCGGCGGCCAGAAATGCAGCGGGGGTTCTGACCATCATCGGGCTGGGACTGATCTTTGTAACGCCTTTTATCAAGGTATTTATTGTCATGCTGGCGCTAAGGATTACAGCGGCATTTGGAGCACCTTTGTGTGATGAATGCATCAGTGACGCCCTGGAGGATGCCGCAGGCTGCCTTTCGGTGATTCTCGGCATTATGGGGGCCTCCCTGTTCGTTCTGGTGCTCCTGACCGGAACCTTTATGAGCTCCAGCGGATTGATGACATAACTAAAGAGGAGAGGACTATGAATGAACTGAGGGCATGGATCATTACACTGGTGACGATGACCATTTTATGCAACCTGATAGAGAAATTCGCCCCCCAGGGAAGTCTCAACAAATATGTACGCCTGGTCTGCGGATTGGCGGTAACAGTGGTGATTGCCATGCCGGCCATCCAGCTTATCAAAGGTAATTTTGAACTGGATACGGTGGCCTGGAATGACTACTTTAAGCTGTCAGAGGGAGAACTGAAAAGACGGGTGGACCGGCTAAAGAATGAGGATTCAAGACGAATTCTGGAGCTCTATCGCAAGACCATCATGGGCGATATCAAAAGCCGGTTTATGGGGGAAAAGGAATTTGTGGTCACCCATGTGGATGCGGTTTTGGTCGAAGACCCTGGGGACCAGGACTTCGGGGCCATCCGGGCCTTGTACCTGACCCTGAGACCCGGCAGCGAAAACTATAGTAAGGTTCTGCCCCAGGCTAAAATCAATGCGGTAAAGGCCGAGCTATCCAGATCCTTTCAGGTGGATGAAAGCAAGATTCTGATAGATGCCAGCCAATTTTCCGGAGGAGGGTAAAGGATGTTTAAGAATATTACCGGCTTCTTTGTCAAAAAGAATGAAGAGGAGAACAAGGGCAAGCCCAGAAACAGGACCCTTGAGAATCTCATAGTCATTGTGATACTGGGGGTTATCATCCTTCTGGCGACCACCTTCCTATTTGATTCCAACCCGTCGAAGGACACCTTGAAGGATGCCAGCAGCGTTACCAGCGGGGATAAGGGGAGCGGTTCATTTTCACAGATGAATGGGGAGGATATGCTGCTTGAAATCGAGCAGCGTCTGGCCGAGCTTCTTTCCCATGTGGAGGGTGCCGGCCAGGTCAAGGTGATGATCTATGCCGATACGAGCACCGAACTCATCCCTGCCTATAATAACGAGCAGGATACAAGAAATGATGAGAGAAACGACGGTAAGACTTCACAAATCAGCGAGACCCGGGAGATAGCCCTTTCTGGTGATGATACGCCCATTATTCTGAAGACCATTGTGCCCCAGATAAAGGGTGTGGTGGTGGTGGCCGAGGGAGCCGATGATATGCTGATTAAGGCCCAGCTTAATAATGCAGTCTGCACCCTTCTGGGAATCCCGGAGCACCGGGTGCAGATCTTAAAGCATAAATAGCGGGACCACCATAATATAATTTTATTGATATGAAGCGCTTAAGCCCTTTGGTTTGTCATAGGAAGCTTTATTGGTAAGGGGAACAACCCTTGGGAGGGAAAGGTATGAAAAGAAAACAAATTATCGTACTGGGACTTGTTCTGGTCATTATTGCGGTAGGTATCCTGCAGTATACATACGGGGGCTCGGGGGAATCGGGCACTGCCAGCGGTGTAAGTGACCTCATTCTCTCCCAGGGCAATGACCTGGAGGATATACCGGGTGCCGCCGTCTATGTGGACAATAGTGCCCTGGACATCACTGACGAGGCCTTGGCCCAGGCGCAGCAGCCCACCGGCTTTTTCGCCGAAGCCAAGCTGGAGCGCGATAAGGCCCGGAGCAAGCAGAAGGAAGAGTTGAAGTCCATCGCATTGGGCAATGACGGTGCCGTGGAGGCGTCAGCCACCCTGACCTCGGCCGAGGCTCAGGAGCAGCTCGTGGCCATCATAAGAAGGAGTGAGACCGAAGTCACTATAGAAACACTCATCAAGCAGAGAGGCTTTGAGGATGCCATGGCTTATATGAGTGATACGGGCAACGTGGATGTCATTGTTAAGGCCTCCAGCCTGTCGGCCCAGGAGGTGGCGCAGATCAGTGATATCGTGGTGAGACACGCCAATGTGCCAATGGAAAACATCACCGTCAAGAATGTCAACTGAAAATGTGATAAAGCCCGGAAAGCCCTCCGGGCTTTTTTTATGCAAAACAAAAAACGTACCAGCGGTACGTTTTATTCTTTAAAATGCTCTAACCGTTCATTATTTAGCAGAAGCAGCATTAAAGGCCTTTTGAAGTTGCGACTTCTTTCTGGAGGCGGCATTCTTGTGAATTAATTTCTTCGCAGCAGCCTGGTCAACCTTCTTAATGGCTATCCTCAAGGCTTCCTGAGCATCGGGCGCATTAGCATTAACAGCTTCACGGAACTTGCGAAGAGTTGTCTTCAGCTCAGACTTCTTGATACGGTTGCGCATGTTCTTTGCTTTGGTTGTTTTAACTCTTTTAATCGCCGATTTAATGTTTGGCATGTACATTCACCTCCTACTGACTACGTGCAACACACAATATATTAACACGAAGTTTTGACCATTGCAAGAATTTTGTGGGCAAGGTTTTAATTTTGTTTCAGGCTTTAACTTTCTGAGGAAAAATCATCCTATTTTTCTTTTGAGAAAATGAAAGAAACAGGGCTGTTTTTCTAAATTAATCCGCTGAGATAACCGATATATATTAATGTAACAAAAGAATGGCAAAATTATCCTTTGTTTTGCTAAAATATTTGTTAGAATATAGGAGAAATCACCAAAGAAGAAGGGGGAAGACTTAAAGTGAAAAGACATCTTATCAGAGTTATCAGCTTGTTTTTAATATTCGCACTTCTCTTCATGCAAACAGAGGTTTCGTTTGCAGCATCTCAGACCAGTCCGCCAAGAGTCGAGGACATTATTGTCACCAACAATGCGGGTACATCGGATACCGTTGTTGTAACAGGACTTTATGGCAATGAGACCGTTAAGGTGTATAACGCGGCAACGGGCGGCAGATTGATGGGATCGGCCACGGCCTCATCCTCCAAATCCGAGGTGACTATTAAAATTGCTCAGTTGGGAACAACTGCGGGATATATTTATGTGACACTCACCGCAAAGGGTGAAACTGAAAGCATCAGAGTCAAGGTTCCCTATGATGCAGAGATACAGACTGCACCGCTGTCCCCCGACAGTGTTGTGGTTACCAATAATGCCGGAAAGGCAGATGTGATCACTGTAACCGACCTCTATGGCGGGGAGACCATCAAGGTATATACAGCGAAGACCGGGGGAAAGCTCCTGGCTTCCTATAATGTCCCGGTCAACAAGACCGAGGCCAATATCAGCATAACCCAGTTGGGAACCGGCGCAGGCAGCGTTTATGTTTCAGTCACAAACAAAGGTGAGCTTGAAAGTGAACGCATCAAGGTGGACTTTATTGCTGAGCCCAAATCCGACCCCATCCAGGAAGGCGATGTCACTGTATTTAATCATGCCGGTATTCCCGATACCATCCGTGTCAATTACCTTTCCATTGGCGATGTGGTCAAGGTCTATGATGCCCCTAAGGGCGGGAATGTCATTGGTACAGCCACTGTACCCAATGGGAAGACCGAAGTGACCATTACCATACAGCAGTTGGGCAAATATGCCGGTAGTGTTTATCTTACACTGACCCAAAAAGGGAAGCTGGAGAGCGACCGCTTAAAGGTGGACTATCCGGCTGAGAATTATTCCACGGCTTTGGTTTCCTCGCAAATTGTCGTTAACAATAATTCAGGTATTGCGGATACCATTACGGTGACCAATCTAACGGCCGGGGATGAAATCAGGGTTTACGATGCGGCCAAGGGAGGCAGTATTATTGCTTCGGGTATCGTTTCTGCGGGTCAGACCCAGATCACCATTACTGTTCCCGAGCTTGGTTCAACAAGCGGAAGTCTGTATTTAACCCGCACCACAAAGGGCAAGTTTGAAAGTACCCGTACAAAGGCTGACTATTCCAACGAGCCCAGCTCCGATACCATCAGTATCGAAAACGTAGTCATAACCAATAATGCAGGAAAGGCTGACACCATCGTGGTCAGCGGCCTCTCCGCTGGGGATACGGTGAAGGTTTACTCCGAGGCCTCTGGAGGAAGGCTCCTTGGCAATGCTACGGTGTCCTCCAACAGCAATCAGGTGACCATTACTGTCCAGCAGCTTGGCACCAATGCCGGAAGCGTCTATATATCCCTGACCAGCACCGGTAAGATGGAGGGCAGCAGGGTCAAGGTGGATTATGCTGCTGAAACTGTAACCGATGCGCTTAAGCCTGAAAATATTACAGTCATCAACAACCCTGCAGGCAAGGCCGATATCGTTCAGGTGACCCATCTGACAGCCGGAGACGTAGTCCGGGTTTACAGCGCCATGAGCGGCGGTGTGCTTCTCGGTCAAGGCACCGTGGGCAACAATGCCACAGAGGTAACCATCTCCATTAATCAGTTGGGGACCGACGCAGGCAGCGTTTACGTCACGGTTGCCAGCGTTAACAAGAATGAGAGCGGCAGGGTTAAGGTGGATTATGCCGCAGAAAGCAAATCCCAGGGTATTTCACAGGATAATATCATTGTGACCAATAATGTGACGGGTACCGCCGATACCATACTCGTGACCGGAGTATCGGGCGGGGATGTGATTAAGGTTTATGATGCGGCAGTGGGAGGAAAGGTTCTTGGAACTGCAACCGTACCGGCCGACGCATCCTATGTCACCCTGACCATACAGCAGTTGGGTGTCAACGCAGGCAGTGTTTATGTAAGTGTTACCTCACCCAACAAGCTTGAGAGCGATCGTATCAAGGTGGATTATCTGGCTGAAGATGTAACCCCTGCTATAACCAGTGATGATGTTGTCATCCAGAATAATGCCGGTGCGCCTGATACCATAGAGGTGACGGGCCTCAGAGAGGGCGATGTGGTCAAGGTTTATGATGCCCTGTATGGCGGCAAGGTTCTGGGAACCGCTACAGTGGGCAGCTATAGCAACTATGTCACCGTTTCCATATCCCAGTTGGGTACCTCGGCAGGCAGCGTCTATATTACCGTGACCAGTGCAGGTAAACTGGAAAGTCAGCGGGTTAAGGTGGACTATCCGGGCGAGGACAAGTCTGAAGCCATTCAACCCGAGAACATTGTCATCACCAATAATGCGGGAGCCTCCGATACCGTGCAGGTTACTGGCTTGGCCCTTAAGGATCAAATCAGGGTTTATTCTGCCGAAAAAGGTGGAAGCCTCTTAGGCTCCGCCACAGTGACTGAGGGCAATACGGCCACCGTAAACATCCCTCAGTTGGGAAGTGAAGCGGGCAGCGTTTATGTTACCATTACCAATGCCAACCGTCTGGAGAGCGCCAGAATTAAAGTAGATTATGCGGCAGAAGAGAAGTCCGAGCCCATAAAGGCTGAAAATGCCAGTGTTTCAAACAATGTGGGCACCTCCGATATCGTGAGAGTAACAGGCCTGTCAGGCGGAGATACCATCAAGGTCTATAGTGCCGCTATTGCCGGAAATGTTTTAGGTTCGGCTTCGGTATCTACCTATGAAACCTCGGTGGAGATTTCCATAACCCAGCTTGGCAGCAGCGCTGGCAGCGTATATATTACACGAACCAGCAAGAACAAACTGGAAAGTACACGGACTAAAGTGGATTACCTGGCCGAAGCCCAGTCATCTCCGCTTAAGGAGAGTCAGATAACGGTCATCAATAATGCAGGCATGTCGGATACCATCCGCGTCACCGGGCTCCAGGGCGGAGATGTTGTCAAGGTTTATAACGCTGCTAAGGCAGGAACGCTTCTGGGCAGTGAAACCGTGACCACTTATGGTTCATCGGTTACCATCTCAGTAACTCAGCTTGGCGCCGAGGCGGGAAGCGTTTATGTGTCCCTCACCAATCCTTCAAAGCTTGAGAGCCAGAGGACCGAGGTGACTTATGCCGCTGAACCCAAGTCAGAAGCTCCGGCAGCCAAGGACATCATTGTGGACAACAATGCCGGTATTGCCGACACAGTCAAGGTTTCAGGGCTCTCCGGCGAAGAGACCATCAATGTATATGATGCGCCCAAGGGCGGAAAACTGCTTGGTACGGCCATTGCCCCTGTGTTCAGCGACACGGCTACGGTGACCATCACCCAGTTGGGAACTGGTGCAGGCAAGGTTTATGTATCACTGACAAAGAAGGGCTATCAGGAAAGCGACAGAACCGAAGTGGCCTACCTGTCCGAAGCCAAGTCAGACGAGATGGACAGCCGAAACATTATCATTACCAATAACGCCGGTGCCCCTGACACTATCCAGATCAACTGCCTGTCAGGCGGCGACGTGGTCAATGTCTATAATGCGCCCACAGGCGGAACCCTGCTGGGAACCGGTACCGTTGGTACCTATAACAATTATGTCACCATAAGCGTTCCTCAGTTGGGAAGCTCGGGAGGTACGGTTTACATTGCCGTGAAAAGTGTGGGCAAGCTGGAAGGCAGCCGCACAGCCGTAACCTTTGACGCTGAGCAGAAGACAAGCCAGCCCCTTGCTGAGAATATTATTATCACCAATAATGCAGGAATTCCTGACACCATCAGAGTGACCTTCCTTGAAATGAACGATGTGGTGAAGGTTTACAGTGCAGCCACCAACGGCACGTTGCTGGCCTCCGCAACCGAGACTGACGGCAGCGGTGAGGTAACGCTCAGGGTCAATCAGTTGGGTTCGTCGGCTGGCAAGGTTTATGTCACCGTTACCCATGTCAATATGCTGGAGAGTGACAGAACCATGGTAGAGTACCAGGCAGAGGCGACCTCCGCCAGCCTGAGCGCTGCCAATATCAGTGTGACCAATAATGCCAACATGCCGGATATTATTAAGGTGTCCTTCCGGGAGCCCAATGATCTTATCAAGGTATACAGTACAGCTTCAGGAAGCACGCCCATAGGCTCTGCAACGGTGGCCGAAAACAGTACTGAAGCCATTATCACCATTGATCAGCTCGGGTCATCTGCCGGAAGCGTCTATGTTTCCGTCACCAGCTATGGCAAGAAGGAAAGCGCAAGAACCCGCGTGGATTATATGGCTGAACAAGCCAGTGATGCACCGGCATCCAGCAATATCATCATAAAGAATAACGCCAATATGGCCGACACCATCACCGTAACCTTCCTGGAAGAAAACGATGTGGTCAATGTCTATGATTCGGCTGCAGGCGGCAGACTGCTGGGAACGGGCACTGTGGCTGTGGGAGGCAGTGAAGTAACCATCAAGATCTCCCAGCTTGGCACAGGCGCCGGCAAGGTTTATGTCTCGGTGACCTCCTCCGGTAAGCTGGAGAGCAGCCGTACCATGGCCGACTATGCCGCTGAGGCCACATCCGATCCGCCCGAGGCCAGCTATGTGATCATTGTCAACAATTCTGGCAAGTCCGATACCATTACCGTAGCCGGATTGATGGAAGGGGATTTGGTGAAGGTTTACAATCAGGCAACCGGCGGAAGCCTGCTGGGCTCCGGCACCGTTCCCGCCCAAGGCTCGGAAGTGACCATCAAGGTGACCCAGTTGGGTGTGTCGGCTGGTTATGTCTACATTTCGGTCACCAGCACCGGCGCTTATGAGAGCAGCCGCACAAAGGTGGCCTATGCCGCAGAACCATAAGTCAAAACCTATGACATTTCATCATTGAATAGGCCATGGTGTTCTCTTCAGATAAGTCTCCGCTGGAAGATGAGAACATCATGGCCTTTTTTGCTCTCCCTTTCAAACAAACCAACCATTGAATGAAAAATCATCGGGATGAAGATACTAGTTTTTATGATTGAAAGGGAGGGACACTATGGACGAAATTAAGCGCAGCATTCGCACCGATATGGCCGATGAGTCCAGGACTGTAGGTGCGGGTGCCAAGACAAGGACGATAGCCAATCAGCGGATTCCGGGCATCCGGGTGGAACAGGACGGGGATCAGGATGTGTCCATCACCCGGGTTCACGTGGATACTCCGGAGGGTGAACAGGCCGTGGGCAAGCCCATTGGCACCTATATTACCCTGGATATTCCCAAGATAAGGGAAAGAAGCAGGGACCTTTATGAGAAGTCTTGCAGAATGCTGGCCAGGGAGCTGGAGAGCCTGGTTCATCTGGACAAGAAGGACACAGTACTTGTGGTGGGCCTGGGTAACTGGAATGTCACCGCCGATGCCCTGGGACCCAAGGTGGCTCAGTATGTATTGGTGACTCGGCATATCTATGAGTTTCTGCCCGAAGAGGTCAATGAGACAGAGAGACCCGTGTGTGCCATCTCACCGGGGGTTTTGGGCATTACGGGCATTGAGACGGGCCACATCATCAAGGGGATCGTAGACAATGTTAAGCCGGCTCTGGTCATTGCCGTGGACGCACTGGCCTCCAGGAACATGAACAGGGTAAATGCCTCCATTCAGCTTGCCAATACGGGAATTGCCCCCGGATCGGGCATAGGCAACAAGCGTGCCGCCTTAACAAAAGAAACCTTGGGCGTGCCCGTTATTGCCATAGGTATTCCCACCGTTGTGGACGCGGCCACCATGGCCAGTGACGTTTTGGATCTGGTTATGGACAGCATGATGCAGCAGGCCGGTCCCGGCAGCGATTTCTATAAGATGATCTCCCAAATTGACAGAGAAGAGAAATACCGCATGATTATTGAGCTTCTGGAGCCTTATTCCGGGAATCTGGTGGTGGCGCCCAAGGATGCCGACGAGGTTGTGGAGTACCTGTCAAAGCTGGTGGCCAATGGCATCAACATGGCCCTTCACGAGAACATCGGTCCCGATGATGTGGATCGCTTCTTACAGTAAAAGCGCCATTTAGCAATGATTTGGCAGATAATTTTCTCTGTTCTTTGCGTATAAATTAGTGTAATATAAAAGTTACAGCAAGTAACGGAGTGGTTTATTCATGAGCTTTAGTCCCAATCGACCCGGTAAAAAGAGATATCGCTATCGCATTGCCAACGCTCCGCGCTTTATAGCGGTTATCATGCTCTTTTTGCTGGTCCTGACAGCAATCTTTGTTATTGCAGCCAAAAGTGAGGATGAGCCTTCACAGAAAGGTGCAGTGGTGGTAACCCCCATTGTTTATCCCACACCCGATCCTGACCCCACACCTCCGCCCATTGATATTCCCGAGGGCAAGGTGATGGAGCCCGTACTGGTGGTTATTGACGCTGGTCACGGCGGGGAGGATGGCGGTACCATTTCTCCCTACAAAGAGGGCTTCTATGAGAAGGATATTACCCTCAGTATGGCAGAGAAGGTGGCTGAATATCTGAAGGAGAAAGGCATCGACGTAATCCTGACCAGGGATGGGGACTATCGCTTCAGTGCAAGCAATCGGGAGGACTTGTTGACCCGGGCCAATATTGCCAATGAGAATAAGGCCTCCCTCTTTGTCAGCATCCATGTCAATGCCTATGACCTTAAGTATGCGGGGGCTGCGGCTGTCAACGGCATGGAGGTCTACTATATGGAGAAGGACGGGGTTTACACAGAGTTCACTGACGAGCGCTTTGCCCAGCTTCTCAACGATGAGATCGTGAAAGCCAACGGCATTAAGTCCAACGGTGTTAAACAGAATAACTACTCTGTACTGCGCAATACGCAAATGCCCGCCGTCCTTATTGAGACAGCCTATATTACCAATAAAGAGGACCATGCGCGGCTGGCCTCTGAGGAGTTTAGGAGCAATACAGCCAGGGGCATCGTTCAAGGCATTGAATTAGCACTTAAAGAGATTGACGCCTTCGAGTATAATGGAGACATGTATGTCTTTAAGGAGGCAAAGGAATAAGTTATATGGATAGCCGCAAAAGAATAGAAGAATTGCGCCAAATCATTAACTATCACAGCCACAGATATTATGTGGAAGACAATCCCGAAATATCCGACTACGAGTACGACAAGCTCTATCATGAGCTTCTGGAACTTGAGAATCAGAATCCCCATCTCATCACCCCCGATTCCCCCACCCAAAGGGTTGGTGGACAAGCCGGGGATGCCTTTTCCAAGGTTGTCCATGAAGTGAAGATGGAAAGCCTCATGGATGTTTTCTCTATTGAAGAGCTTTATGATTTCGACCGTCGGGTCAGGGAGGGCCTGGGCTCGGACCAGCCCGAATATATCGTTGAGAAAAAGATTGACGGTCTTTCAGTTTCCCTGGAATATGAAAACGGTCTGTTTGTAAGGGGTTCCACCCGTGGAGACGGGGTTGTGGGTGAGGATGTGACTCAGAACCTCAGAACCATACGATCCATACCGTTGCGGCTTCATATGGAGCAGGGGATGGTATTGCCCTATCTGGAGGTCAGGGGCGAGGTTTTCATGTCCAAAAAAGACTTTCTGGAGCTCAATGAGCGGCAGGAAGCCCTGGGTCAAAAGGTCTTTGCCAATCCCCGCAACGCTGCGGCCGGCTCCTTAAGACAACTTGAGCCTTCCATTACAGCCTCCAGGAAGCTGGATATCTATGTGTTCAATATACAGCGGGTGGAAGGAGTCTATTTTAAGACCCATTCCGAGTCCCTGGAATTCCTGAAGAGTCTTGGCTTTAAAACCAGTCCTGATTACAAGCATTGTCAATTCATGGATCAGGTGGTGGAGGAGGTTAAGGCCCTTGGCGAGCTTCGGGGCAGCCTTCCCTATGAAACCGATGGTGCGGTTATCAAGGTGAATCATCTGGATCAGCGGGCGCGGTTGGGCTCAACCAGCAAGGCCCCCAGATGGGCAGTGGCCTATAAATACCCGCCCGAAGAGAAAAAAACCCGGCTTAAGGATATTGTGATTCAGGTAGGCCGCACAGGGGCACTGACACCCAATGCGGTTTTAGAGCCTGTTCGGCTGGCAGGAACCACCGTCTCCCGCGCCACCCTGCACAACGAGGATTTTATTAAGGAGAGGGATATTCGGATTGGGGATATGGTTTGGGTGCGCAAGGCCGGCGAGATCATTCCCGAGGTCATTGGCGTGGATTTCTCGGCCCGTCCTGAAAACACTCAGCCCTATACCATGCCCGATCAATGCCCTGTTTGCGGCGCACCCGCCGTAAGGGAGGAGCAGGAAGCTGTCAAAAGATGTACCGGTATTGAATGTCCCGCCCGCCTTTTCAGGAGCCTGGTTCACTTTGCCTCTCGTGATGCCATGAATATTGAGGGCTTAGGCCCCGCTCTGGTGGAGCTGCTATTGGCAAAGGATTTGATTAAGGGCATAGCCGATCTGTACACCCTTCATGAGAAGCGTGAGCAACTCATGGCCCTGGAGCGCATGGGTGCAAAATCAGTGGACAACCTGTTAACCTCCATTGAGCGATCCAAGGATAATGATTTGTCCCGTCTGCTTTTTGGCCTGGGCATCCGCCATATTGGCCTGAGAGCGGCCCAGCTTGCCGCTGAACATTTTAAGACCATGGAGGCTATCATGGAAGCCAGCCAGGAGGAGATTCAAAAGGTTCCTGAGTTCGGCGAGAAAATGGCCGAGAGCCTGGAGAGTTTTATGCATCAGGAGCAAACCCGCCATACTCTGGAGCTTTTGAAATCCAGGGGCGTGAACATGACCTCCAAGGTGACCAGAAACACCCAGGGCAAGTTCTCGGGTATGACCTTTGTACTGACAGGCACATTGCCCAGCTTTTCCAGAAGTGAGGCTGCTGCCATGATTGAGGAAAGAGGCGGAAAGGTCTCGGGAAGCGTATCCAAGAAGACCACCTATGTGCTGGCCGGAAGCGAAGCGGGAAGTAAGCTTGACAAGGCAGTCCAGCTTGGCATTACAATTATAGATGAGGAAGAGTTCCTCAGAATGTGCAATGGTTAAGCCCCGGCGGAAGTTAAACGATATACATAATAGAAGTATTAAAAATCAACCGTTGCTGTCCGGAGGTCTGGAAAATGAAAGAGGGAAAAGCGATTCTTTCCATTGATTCTGTAAAGCCCGGAATGAGTACAGCAGAAGTCATCTTTAACAAGCTGGGGAATGTCATCCTGTGGGAAAATGTCACACTGGATGAGAATATGATCGCCAGGCTCAAGAACCTGGGTATTGAGACCGTTGCCGTTCATCCTGAAAAGCCCAAGATCACCTATGTTAAATCTCAGTCATCACAGCAGTTTATGGTGGATTATGAGCGGGATGTAATGGCTGTCAAGCAGATATTCCAGAATATTACATCGGGAAGAACCCTTAGTTCTCAGATGGCTCAACAGATTGTAGATTCGGTGCTGGAGCATGTGGATGCACACAGGAACATCATTGAGTCCATTACGCAGGTGCGTAATATTGACGAGTATACATACTACCACAGCCTCAATGTTGCATTGCTCTGCATGCTCATAGGCAAATGGCTGAGACTGGATGATCAAAGTGTGAGAGATCTGACTCTGGCCGGACTTTTGCATGATATCGGCAAGACCCAGATTCCTCTGCATATTATCAATAAACCCGGAAAGCTTACCGACGACGAGTTTGAGGAAATCAAAAGGCATTCTGAGTACGGCTATAACCTCATTCACCAGGTGGACGGCATTCCATCCGAGGTGGCCATAGCGGTTCTGACCCATCACGAGAAGGAAGATGGCAGCGGGTATCCCATGGGGATGACCGGGGATAAGCTCAATCTCTATTCAAAGGTTATTACCGTGGCTGATATCTTTGACGCTATGACGGCCAACCGTGTTTACCACAGCAAGGATACCCCCTTCAAGGTCTTTGAGCTCATGCAGCACGGCAGCTTCGGTGTTCTGGATCCCGTGGTGCTGAGAGTTTTCCTTGATAACATCACCCACTACTACATAGGCACCAAGGTAAGGCTCAATACGGGGGAGATTGGCGAGGTCGTCTTTATGAATCGCATGAATCTGTCCAAACCCGTTGTTATGGTGGATGACCGTTACATAGATACCTCGGTGTCAAAGGTTATACGCATAAAGGAATTTCTCTGACATCTGTTGAAAGCGAGGATGAAATGAACAAGGGCCATCGCGGCATGATGTTTATCATATTTCTCATATTGGGCATTGTCATCAGTCTTCAGTTTCGGGGAGTTGTATTAAGTGAATCCGATGAAGGCGCAAATTTGGCTGAGCTGCAATCGGAGCTGAGCGCTACCCGTGCTGAGAATGCCATGCTCATTGAGCAGCTTACCCAATTGGAGGCTGAAATGGAACTCATGACGCAGAATATCGGCAACCAGATGAACGACCAAAAGGTTAACGAGCTCTTGAAGCAGAGGGATTATGAATACTTCAGGGCAGGATTAACACCGGTCATGGGCAGGGGAATTGTGATTACCCTGCAGGACGCTCCGGCCGTAGGAGAGCTGGATCCCAACGAATATCTTATACATGACAATAATATCACCGAGATTCTGGATGAACTGAAGGCCAACGGCGCCCAGGCCATCTCCATCAATGGCGAGCGTCTTATTACAACCACCAAGCCGGTATGCGCAGGTCCTACCATCATTGTGAATGACAGCCGCTATCCTGCACCCTATGTCATTAAGGCCATTGGGGATCCTGATGTATTGTACGATGCTATTCAGAGCATGGCTGAGGTGGCATTCATGCGCTTGACCGATATCCGGATTGACATTGTCAAACAGGATGAGATTGTTGTGGATCGTTACCACCCCTTCCGTTCGTTTGATAAAGTCTTTAAGGGCCTGGAGGTAGTGAATAAATGAAGATATTTAAAATTATAGCACTCACGGCAGTCTGCCTGGTTCTTGGTGTGATGATAGCCCTGCAGTTTAAAAGCGTCAAGGTCAATCAGGTTCTGGCCCAATATGAGAAGAAGACCTACAGTGAGCTCATTGACGAGCTGCTTATGGAAAAGAACAATAATGAGATGCTGAAGACAAGGCTTCAGGAGCTTCAACGGGAAGTGGACGCCTTTCGTTCCGACGAGAACAGTGACAAGAAATATATCGAGGATCTGGAGAAATCGGTACTGAATGCCCGCATGATGGCAGGTCTGGAAACCGTCAAGGGAAGCGGCATCATCCTGACCATGGAGGCCCAGGGCGAGATAAGCATAGAGGATAGGCATATTGAGGAGATCGTCAACGAGCTTAAGGCCACCGATGTACAAGCCATATCCGTCAACGATGAAAGAATTGTGGCCATGAGCGAAATCCGTATTGCCGGTGATTATATCATGGTCAACGGCAGACAGCTTGTTCCACCCTATACCATTAAAGCCATTGGCGAACCCGAACGCATTGAGCGGGCCCTGAATCTGCTTGGGGGCGCGGTGAGCATCTTCCGGGAATATCATGAGTTCAAAATAGATATTCGCAAAGAGGATAACATTGTGGTGCCCGGTGTCCGGGAGGACTTTTTAAGAATCGATATGCTCTCGCCGGTGGCCCAGTAATTTTGGCCTGTCCCACCTTCATATCATAAGAATAGGAAACAAAGAGTCATTGAATAGCAATGACTCTTTTTTGTTGCGGGAGTGTTGATATGCAACGAATAAGGCGGTATTTCCCCGTGGCTGTCATTGTTGTGCTCATGGCGCTCACCCTTATCCTGTTCGTTGTTCCCGAGCTTCCTGATACATCCGCGTGGATTTATGCGGTGGAGATTACGGGCACCCTTTCTGAAGGGCTGGTACCCAATGACTATGATTCCCAGTACCTTGCGGCAGAATCCTATGACCGCTCGGCCAGTTTACGAAGATGGGGAATTTTAAGGAGCAAAAACGGAGAGCTTCCTAAGGCCGATCCCGGGGCTCCTGAGCTGCTGGCCAAGTACAAGTCCCTCTATATTGGCGACACCTCTAAGAAGAAGATTTATCTCACCTTTGACGAGGGCTATGAAAACGGGTATACCGCAAAGATTCTCGATGTGCTTCAGGAAAACAACGTCAATGCCATCTTCTTTATCACGGGCCCCTATCTGGAGAAGGAAGAAGCCCTGGTTCAACGCATGCTGGATGAGGGCCATGCAGTGGGCAACCACACGGTTCGGCACAAAAGTCTGCCCCTCTTAAGCGAAAAGGAAGTGGAGGAAGAGGTTCTGGGCCTGGACAAACGCTTTTATGACAAGTTCGGCAAGAATATGGTCTTCCTGCGTCCGCCCAAGGGAGAATACAGTGAGAAAACCCTGGCCATAACCTCCAAGCTTGGCTATGTGAATGTGTTCTGGAGCTTTGCCTATGACGACTGGGACACCAATCGCCAAAGAGGCTGGGAATATGCCTTTGAAAAGGTGAAGAACAATCTGCATAACGGGGAGATCATGCTCCTCCATGCCGTGTCCCGGGACAATGCCGAGGCCCTGGATGCCATTATCCACTATGCCCGGGAAGCAGGCTATGAGTTTGGGGACGTCTTTGAGCTTGAGCGAATCGCACGAGGTGACATGCCATGAAACGAGGAATTCACAGAATAAAGCCCGCCAAGAAGGACAGAGAAAGCCTCAAATCCCTTGGAGAGAGGCTGGCAAAAATCTTTGAAATACCGGGCGATGTCATAGGCAGCAGACCCAAGGTCACGGCCATTGGCCGGGGCGAGGTCATGATTGAGAACTTCAAAGGAATCATGGATTTTCAGGACGGCATGATACGCATTAATACCCAAAACGGTGTTATTAAGGTCATGGGCAGCAATCTTGTCATACGGGAAATCACCAGTGAGGAGATCATCATCGGCGGAAAGATATCCAATATTGATTACGATGCGTAAGAGAGTGTGGGGCGCTTATGTTTCTGGTTCATTTATGGAATTATATCAGGGGATATGTTATTCTATTAGTAACGGGCAACAGCGTGGAACGCTTTATAAATATATGCTCCAAACGGCAGATCCTCCTGTGGGATATTGTGCGGGTGACCGACAGATCGGCCACCATGAAAGCCAGCCTCAGAGGCTTTAGGCTCATGCGGCCGGCCGCAAAGAAATCGGGCTGCCGGGTTCGCATTCAGAAGAGAAAGGGTCTGCCCTTTGCCTTTAGCCGCTTTAAAAAGAGGAAGGGCTTCAAGGTGGGGTTCTTTCTCTTTATCACGCTGCTGACCCTCTCCACCTCCATTATCTGGGACATTCAGATCAACGGCTGCAAGCCGGAAATGATTCCTCAGGTTATGAATGTTCTGAATATGGAGAAGATAGGTAGAGGAAGCTTTAAGATGGGGCTGAACCCCAAGGCCATTGCCTCCAAGATCAGGCTCAGTGTGGATGGGATTGCCTGGGTGGGTGTTGAAATCAAGGGCGTCATGCTCTATGTGAACATTGAAGACAGTATTGATGCGCCGCCCCTGATAAAGAACAACCAAGCCTTTGATATTGTGGCCGAACGGGATGGTCTGATTGTCCAAATGGAGGTCTATGCCGGAAAGGCCCTGGTAAGAAAAGGGGATAC
Organism: Bacillota bacterium; assembly: GCA_022702935.2. Taxonomy (GTDB): domain Bacteria; phylum Bacillota; class Clostridia; order DSM-8532; family DSM-8532; genus DTU059. Next base: position 66,840 of record JAKIML020000105.1, read on the forward strand.
CGTTAAAAAGGATCAGGTCCTTGTGACAGGCAGACTTGAAAGCATGTATCCCGAATTCGGAACCCGGGATGTTCATGCCATGGGCCGGATTATTGCCAGAACGTGGTATGAAAGCTCCCTGCCCGTTTCCATGGAGTATACCCAGAGGCTCAGAACGGGGAAGACACACCAGGTCACCTATTTAAGGTTCCTGGACGGCAAGATAAGGCTTCCCGGAGCGGCACCGGCCTTTGACCTGTATGAGGTCACCACCTATGACAAAACCCTGACGGGACCCTTTGGGGTGAGCCTTCCCATAGGCTTGACGATAGAAAAAAGCTTTGAAATAATGGAAAGGCAGGTTCCCTTAACCTTTGACGAGGCCCTGGCCATTGCTGAGGAGAAGGCCAGAGAGGAGCTCGCCAAGCGGATTCCGCCAGACAGCAGGGTTGTGGATGAGAAGGTTCATCATTATACGGGAGAGAACAACCAAACCTATGTTCAGGTGGTCGTGGAATGTGAGGAGGACATTGCAGGACTAAGACCTGCATCCATACAATAAAACACAAGGAGAGAAATCAGCCCTTGGATACAGTAGTGGAAAGACTGATTGAGCTGCCCGATCCCGATCAGACAGCCAATGTATTTGGTACTAACGACAGAAATATTCGCATGATCGAAGATAAGCTGGATGTGAAAATCACAGCCAGAAATAATGACATGAGGGTAACAGGCTTTGAGAGTCGGGCGGACCGTGCCGTTGACATCATCAAAAGGCTGATGCTCATTGCTGAGAGTGGTGACGTCATCACCGAACAGAATGTACGTTATCTGATGGAGCTTACCGAGGAAGAGAGAGTACAGGTAAGCGATCTGCCCCTGGATCAGGTCTGTGTTACCTACAGAGGAAAGCCCATCAAGTCCAAGACCTATGGGCAAAAACGGTATGTGGAGGCCATGCGCAAGAATGCCATTGTTTTCGGGGTGGGCCCTGCGGGTACCGGCAAAACCTTCTTGGCTGTAGCCCTGGCTGTAAAGGCATTCCGAGAAAAGCAGGTGAGCCGCATCATTCTCACCCGGCCTGCCGTGGAAGCAGGAGAACGGCTGGGATTTCTGCCCGGTGACCTTCAGAACAAGGTCGATCCCTATTTGCGCCCCCTCTATGATGCTCTGTACCATATTATGGGGCCCGAAACCTATCACAGTAACCTGGAAAAAGGAATCATTGAGGTAGCACCTTTAGCATACATGCGCGGAAGAACGCTGGATGACTCGTTCATCATTCTGGATGAGGCACAGAACACGACACCGGAGCAAATGAAGATGTTTTTGACCAGAATGGGGACAGGCTCCAGAATGGTGATAACGGGGGATATTACCCAGATCGATCTTCCGGGCGGCAAGTCTGGATTGATTGAGGCCAAAAGAATCCTTTCCGGAGTTGAAGGCATCAGTTTTGTTTACCTGACCGAACGGGACGTCGTTCGCCATGAACTGGTTCAGCGCATTGTCAAGGCCTATGAAATGGATGCCAAGAACAGGGGTGTTTAAATGGTCAAAAAACATGAGAAAAAGGCTGACATCAAGTTTTACAGGGTCATTAAAAGCATGTCCTTTCAAAGGCTGCTGGCGGTGATTTTTACCTGGCTGGTGCTATCTGCGGTTGTGGCCTCCGAGGCCGCCCCTAAAAAGTATAAGCTGGCCGAAGGGGATATATCCCAGTATGATATCAACGCCCCCAGGGATATTGAAAACACATTAATGACCCGGCAGAATGCCGAAGCCAAGGCTGCGGAGCTGCCCCCCGTGATCATAGATATTGCCAATGCCAACAGCGACATGTACAACGGGGCCTATGAGTATTTTGACGGCCTTGAAGTCCTTTTTTCAAACATGATGTCCGAAATGGCCCAAGCCCAGACTTCCGGTCCATCAACAGGAAGAAGGGGCAGTGAAGTGAGCCAGGAGCCCATAACCTACAGCGACAAGCTGAAGGAATTGGATCCCAATGGCCGCTACAGCGTTCTTCATCGATTGGATGAGGAACAGCTTCAGGAGCTCTTTACCACTGAAGGCTTAAACCTTATTAAGAACTTAAAAAGCCAGTTTATTAAGGAAACTCTTCCTGTTCTGACAGGAATGAATCTCATGACCTCCAATATTGAACAGGAGAAAGCCAGCCATCTCATGACCATCATGGAGAAGCTGGACAATGAGCTTATCAGACCTATTGCGCAAGACGTCCTCAACAAAGTCATCAAACCCAACAGCCGGATTGACGAGGAGGCCACAGCCGATCAGAAGAATGCATTTATTGAAAGCTATCTGAAGGAAAACCCGGTGATTATCTATCAGGATGAACGCATCATCAGCAAGGATGACGTGGTCACCAAGGATAAGTTCGAGGTTTTAAAGGAGCTCAACTACATAGACAGTGAGGGCAAACCCGATATTCTACTGTATATTGCAGTA
>JAKIML020000101.1 GCA_022702935.2 Bacillota bacterium
GCTCGTGTCGTGAGATGTTGGGTTAAGTCCCGCAACGAGCGCAACCCTTATCTTCAGTAGCCAGCACTTAGGGTGGGCACTCTGGAGAGACTGCCAGGGATAACCTGGAGGAAGGTGGGGATGACGTCAAATCATCATGCCCCTTATGTTTTGGGCTACACACGTGCTACAATGGCTGCTACAAAGGGAAGCGACCCAGCGATGGTGAGCAAATCTCAAAAAAGCAGTCCCAGTTCGGATTGCAGTCTGCAACTCGACTGCATGAAGTCGGAATCGCTAGTAATCGCGAATCAGAATGTCGCGGTGAATACGTTCCCGGGTCTTGTACACACCGCCCGTCACACCATGGGAGTTGGGGGGGCCCAAAGTCGGTGACCGAATCCACTGGATAGGAGCCGCCTAAGGCAAACCCAATGACTGGGGTGAAGTCGTAACAAGGTAGCCGTATCGGAAGGTGCGGCTGGATCACCTCCTTTCTAAGGAATAAGGGACATGATTACTATTTTATTTTGAGAGTTCATTAACTCTCAAGTGTGTTCTTTGAAAAACAAATACTGCGTCAAAGATTTATATAAATAAATCTACAATTTAACCGATAAACAAGGCACTCATTCCCATAGAATATTATCCTTGAAGGACATTATTCTTTGAGAGTGTAATCATAAGACCAAATAGGTCAAGCTACTAAGAGCGTAGAGTGGATGCCTTGGCACCGAGAGCCGATGAAGGACGTGATAAGCTGCGAAAAGCTGCGGGGAGCTGCAAATAAGCTTTGATCCGCAGATGTCCGAATGGGGAAACCTAACTGAGCAAACCTCAGTTATCTTACAGCCAATAAAATAACTGTAAGAGGGGAACGAAGGGAACTGAAACATCTAAGTACCTTCAGGAGAAGAAAGAAACATCGATTTCCTAAGTAGTGGCGAGCGAACGGGAAACAGGCCAAACCAAAGTACTTTGTACTTTGGGGTTGAGGACTGCCACATAGGCAAGAAGGCGGATAGCTGAAGACGTCTGGAAAGACGCATCAAAGAGGGTGATAATCCCGTAAGCGAAATCCAAATGAAGCCTGGCAGGATCCAGAGTACCACGAGACACGAGAAACCTTGTGGGAAGCCGGGGGGACCACCCCCCAAGCCTAAATACTCCTCGGTGACCGATAGCGCATAGTACTGTGAAGGAAAGGTGAAAAGAACCCCGGGAGGGGAGTGAAAGAGAACCTGAAACTCTATGTTTACAAGCAGTGGAAGCACGATATTATGTGCGACCGCGTACTTTTTGTAGAACGGTCCGGCGAGTTATTGGAAGTGGCAAGGTTAAGTACCAGGAGGTACAAAGCCGAAGGGAAACCAAGTCTGAAGAGGGCATATAGTCACTTTCAATAGACCCGAAACCAGGTGACCTACCCATGGTCAGGATGAAGTTACCGTAAAAGGTAATGGAGGTCCGAACTCACGTCTGTTGAAAAAGGCGGAGATGAACTGTGGGTAGCGGAGAAATTCCAATCGAACCTGGAGATAGCTGGTTCTCCTCGAAATAGCTTTAGGGCTAGCGTTAACTATAGTCTAGTGGAGGTAAAGCACTGAACTGCCTAGGGGGCCTACAAGCTTACCGAAGCATATCAAACTAAGAATGCCACATAGATAGAGTTAGCAGTCAGACTACGAGTGATAAGACCCGTGGTCAAAAGGGAAAGAGCCCAGACCAACAGCTAAGGTCCCAAAGTGTGTGTTAAGTGGAAAAGGATGTGAGATTTCGAAGACAACTAGGATGTTGGCTTAGAAGCAGCCATACATTTAAAGAGTGCGTAATAGCTCACTAGTCAAGAGATCTTGCGCCGAAAATGTCCGGGGCTAAAACACACCACCGAAGCTTTGGAAAGAACGTAAGTTCTTTGGTAGAGGAGCGTTGTAAGCTTGCAGAAGCAGTACCGTAAGGAGCTGTGGAGAGTTTACAAGTGAGAATGCCGGAATGAGTAGCGAGATAGAAGTGAGAATCTTCTAGGCCGAATATCCAAGGTTTCCAGAGTAAAGCTGATCTGCTCTGGGTAAGTCGGGACCTAAGGCGAGGACGAAAGTCGTAGTCGATGGACAACAGGTTTATATTCCTGTACCACCAATTATCAGAACTGCAGGGACGCAGGAGGATAGGGGATCCGAGGTAATGGAACACCTCGGGCAAGCACAAAGCCGCACCTGAAAGGCAAATCCGTCAGGCGAGGGTGAAGTGTTAAGCGGATCGAAACAATAAGTAGAGAAGTTCCCAAATCCACACTGCCGAGAAAAGCTGCTATAGTGTAGTTGGTGCCCGTACCGTAAACCGACACAGGTGGATGAGGAGAGAATCCTAAGGCCGACGGGAGAAGCGTTGTTAAGGAACTCGGCAAAATGACCCCGTAACTTCGGGAGAAGGGGTGCCTGCTGAATAAGCAGGCCGCAGAGAATAGGCCCAAGCAACTGTTTAGCAAAAACACAGGTCTCTGC
>JAKIML020000007.1 GCA_022702935.2 Bacillota bacterium
TATCGGTTCTCATCGCAATGGCGGTTAATGAAGATGGCTATAGAGAAGTGATCGGGGCATCTGAGGGAATGAAGGAAGACAAGGTGTAAAAGTCAATACCAAAATGCATAAAAAGGGCCTTTTGAAAATGTCGTTTTCGGGTACTAATTTTGTACTTGTTGTTTTGAAGGAACTATCAACTTATCCTTGGTTCTATATGACTTTCCTGTAATATTTATGATTGTTGAATGGTGGAGTAATCTATCCAGTATAGCGGCAGCAATAACACTGTCATCAAACACTTCAGCCCATTTACTGAAGGGTTGGTTAGTGGTAATAATTGTAGAATTCTTTTCATATCTTCTGGCTATTAATTGAAAAAACAGGTTCGCTCCCAGTTTATCGATAGGTAAATAGCCGATTTCATCAATTATGAGAAGTTTGTATTTTGAATAGTGACGCAGCCTTGATTCTAAACGATTTTCACGGTATGCGAGGCATAGTTGTGCGATTAGGTCATGGCAGCTAATAAAGTATGTGATATATCTTTTTTGAGCAGCTTCCATACCTATAGCCGTGGCCAGATGGGTTTTCCCTACCCCAGGGGAGCCTATGAACAATATATTTTGCTTTTGTTCTATGAACCGTAAAGTGGCTAAATCTAGTATTTCGCGCTTGTTGATAGATGGTTGATAGTCGAAGTCGAAATCTTGAATTGTTCTTTCATATGGAAAGTTTGCTATACCTATCCGGCTTTTAGCTGATCGGACTTTTTTAGCCTCGAGTTCCATATCGGTAAGATCTTTAAGGATTTCAAGGGGCGTAAGCTCCCTTGATTTAATACTGTCCAAATAATCAGCCAAGCAAGATTTGATTTTTTCTAATCTCAGTTCATCTAGGTTATTGAGTACATTATTGTAGATATTCATAGGTTACCCCCTAAAAATTGATCCATATTATACAGGTGTTCTTTAGCTGCTGCTTCAATTTCATCGTTATCCTTATACCGGTACACATCGGACTTAAGGATATCTTTCAGGTGTTCTATATCGTAGTTAAATACCTTGGAAGATAAATTATGGGTTGCCACTTGTTCGCCTTTAAAGTATATTTGGATAGTATTGGCGTAAGGTGTTATTTCGACGGTTTCACCAATGAGCATTACTGGAACAGAGTATTTTTTCTCATTAAAGGTTATCATAGATTCTTTGCTGACTCTTCTCTTAATGGTGCTGTTTGTGTAAGAGGCAATGAGATCTTTTGACGGAATGGGAAGTAAATACTCTTTTTCATACTGATGCCTTTCATAAGGTGTCTGTCCTGTTGTTTGGCATATTTCATTGTTGATATCCTTATTGAATTCTTTGACTATGGCTTTCAAATCATCCATTGTATCAAACTCTCTGTTAAACACCACCAATCTATCCACCAGTTTAGCCAGAGATTCTACTTTACCTTTGGTCTGAGGCCTATAGGCACGACAAACACAAATTCCAAAACCCATATCCTTGGCAAACTGTTGCATGGCGGCATTTATTTTCACATTATTTGCCGTTGTATTTGGCCGATCAACTACAGTATGCATATTGTCAAACCATATTTCTTGCGTTGAACCTTGGTTGAAACGAAAGGCATTGATCAGGCATCGGAAAAGGGTATCTTGTTTTCGATCGGTTGTTATTTCAAAATATTTCATTCTTGAATATCCTGATATGTACAGAAAGATGTTAAACACAACCTCTTGGCCATTTCTATTGATAAGCTTAAATTCTTCCTTCCAGTCCACCTGAGCCTGTAGCCCCGGTACTGTCTCAAATCTTACGGTCGCTCTCTTTAGTTGCTCAGACTTATGTTTTCGAACAAACTTTTTTACCGTTGTATAGCTCCCAGGATAACCTTTCTTTTTGATGAAGTAATATACTGCCTTACCTGTTGCTCCATAATTGTCAATCTTGTCGATGATGATATCTTTGTAGTCATCAAGAATGCTTGGCTTAAAGGTGGTTCTCCTCTTTGGCTTTTTACCATTCATATAGCTTTTTACTGTACGCGGGTCACAATTGAATCTTCGAGCTATTTCGGAACAATTGATTTTAATATCTTGGTTCATTTGTCTTCTTACCTCGTTGTATACATCTTGTCGCATCTTATATATCCTCCATTTCCATGGAAAACAGGATATCATAAAATGCACTTTTTTCTACATTTTCAGAGGGCCCTTTTCTTACAATTCAATTATACCCTTTACACAAGGAAAGCTGGCTAGCTTTTCTACAGAGCTTAAGGGAGCGTGGATTGTCAAGTGTTCAACTATTCATTGGAGATAAGTGTTTAGGGCTCCTAGAGGCTGTTAACGA
>JAKIML020000025.1 GCA_022702935.2 Bacillota bacterium
AATCAGCAGGAAAGCAACTATGAGACCTCTGATTCTCACAGAAAGCTTTTTATGAACCCACACCGGCAAAAGAACAATGTCCCACGGGCTTGCCGGTATTTCTTTGACTTTTTCCATAGTTTCATCCTCTAGATAACAGTGTTTCCATTTTAGCACAGCCACTAAAAAGACTCAAGTCAGGGCATGCCGGATAATTCATCCAGAACCCCTATCACTTTTGAATCTCCGGGGCGCTGTAGTAGGTCCTCCACTCCTCATAGCTCTGGACCTGTTTAAGGTTTCTGTCCAGGATATTAAATACCCTCTCGTCGGCAAAATTGGCTGCCCATACACAGGTTCCGGCCAGGTTGTAGCGGTGCACCAGCGAGGACTTCATATTCACTGCATCTGCATCTTCTATCCACATTTGATAGGTTTTTCCGTCCTTCTCATAATTGGCATGGTACTGGCCCAGGCTGTCATTCCATGCCACCACGGCCTCGTTCTCATCAATCTCCTTCCAGGCACTGGTGATGTTGAGGGCTTTGGAAGACACCTTGGTCTTACCGTCTACGACCTCCACGGTCCAGAGCCTGGTGTAGAGCGGTATCCCTAAAAGGAGCTTTTCGGCGGGCACCTCGGCCAGGGTCTTATTAAGGTTATCCTCCACCCATTGGAGCTCGGCGGTGGAGCCGGCCTTGGGGCTTGAAGCCCAGTGCTGATCATAAGTCATCAGGCATATGTAATCCACGCTCTCGGCCAGCGCTCTGCGGTCATAGCATTTTGACCAGGTATCGCTGCCGTCGGGCACGGTCACATCCACCGATACATAAAGCCCCTGCTCCTTGGCCAGAGGATAGAACTCTCTGACAAACTGGGTATAGGCGTCCTTGTCTTTCTTATAGATATTCTCAAAATCCAGATTGATCCCGTCCAGCTTGTAGAGCGAAGCATAGGCCAGTATGCTTCGAATGATCTCCTGCCGTTTATCCGAGTTATTGAGGATCATACTGGTTCCATCAATGTCACTGAAGGCATTGGAAAAGAGCGCCCAAACCTGCCATCCGTTTTGGTGGGCTTTTTCTACATAATCAGGGGTGGCCCTGTTCTTGATGGTACCCTCCCTGTCCACAATCTCAAACCAGGTGGGTGAAATCACGTCAATTCCGGTGGTTGCATCACCAAAAAGCTCAATATTCCGCTTGGAATAAGTCATATCCCAGACCAGATTGATCTTGCCCTCGGTTAATTGGGGCGGTTCCTCCTCAACGGGCTCCTCAAAGACCGGTTGGTATGGCGACAGCACAATCTCTTCCTTTTTCACAAAGCCTATGGACCCGTCATAGGCACGCACCTTCACCCAGTCCCCGTAATCGGCATAGATAAACAGGCTGTTTTCAGGACTTTGGCTGACGGTCAGCTCTTTTTTCCCTTCCCCTTTAAATTTCTTGATAATGGGCTCCCGAATACTCATACCCTTTCTGACCACGGTACGGGCATCCACGGGCCAGGCCACCTGATAGGGTGTCCCCTTTTTATCAACAATAACCACCTGATGGTCCATAGCATAGCGCAGGGAAAGATCATAAAACTCGCTTAAGAATTCAATGGGCAGATACAGAGCTCCCCCTTCCTCAACCGCAGGGAATTTAAGCTCCATGGGCTTTTCATTAATGAGGGCATCCAGACTTCCGGTCTTCATGCGCACCACCCGATCCCTGGTGGTGATGGTCACCTTCTGAAGGGCCTCATCATACCATAGATAAGGATCCAGGTAGGCCTTGATGGTGTCGAAGGACAATAGAATCTGTCCCTCCTTGATTATGGGCGGAAGGGTTTCCTGAATCCAATCGCCGTCAATAACCAAATGAATCCCCTCGGTGTCAAAAGGCGCCACCACGGTCTTATTGGGTGCGAAGTTTTTCAAATAAACAGCGTAGACTCCGGTGATGATTAAAAGAAGTATTAATATCACCGACACTGTGGTGAGCTGTTTTTTCCTCATGGTACCCCCATTCATATCTCATGCTGCATTCGTTGACTGTACACCTATTATACAATATAGATATGTGTCGATCCCATAGAAAAATGAAGCAAAATCGGGAGATATGAAAAAGCCCTCCCGTGCTCGACTAAGCAGGAAGGGCCCATAAAAGAGAGCCTATACCATACTTCTTTCCATTGCGAAAGGATCTTAAAAATAGGCAGGCAATTAAGTATAAAGGAAGATGAAAAAAGCACTCCATGGCATACTGAACTGCTCCCTGTCAAGTAGACAGATAAGAAAATAAAAATTTAAAGACTGGAT
>JAKIML020000048.1 GCA_022702935.2 Bacillota bacterium
TAACATAGAACTACTTCATTTTACTTTGTCCTACCCCAACAATTGACGTAGAACCGTTTTTTATCTGTCGCGAGAAAGACGAAGCAGAAGTCGGTGGTATATCCCCCCTTATGGCCCTCATATGATTCATAAGAGAATAAAGTACGGGGATGATGAGCCATGGGATTTGCGGATGTTGAAAACCTGGAGAAATATAGAAGCTATATTCAGCGGCGGCGGGTTTTGGACACCTCGGAGGGCCATACCCAAACCCATGCCCTGGTGGAAAGAAAAGAGGAACCGCAGAAGGCTGAAAGCTTTTTTACCGAGGATGCAGACAGGCTTATCAGCCAGAAGACAAGAGCACAGGAGGATGCGGACTCGGCCAGACCAAACGAGGAGGCTTCCGACAGCTTCGGAAACTATACCTCCTTTGAACGCAGCGAAGACAGGTCATGGACTGGAAACAGTGCCTATGATAGGACCAGTGCCGCCCATGGGCTGAGGCGTGTTGATTCGGGGCTTTACAAAAGGCTTTACGGCAACCGCCGGAACAGCTATACCAGTAGTCTGAGGGAGTACCGATCTGGCAGCGCTTCGGGATATACCACGGAGATTGCCGATAATCATACCACTGTCATGGCCATCAGAATCATCAAGCAGTCCCTGGCCTGCTTCGCCATTCTGGGCATTGTGGTTCTGATGCAGCAGCAGGAATCCATGGCCGATGCCCTGTCCTTCGTTAAGAAACACGTGGTGGACACCCATTGGGACCCTCAGGGCCTGTTGGCTGGGGTTGAGAATATTATCAAGGCCTGCTCTCGCTTTCTGGGGGGATCGCCCTGATCAGAATTATTGCCGCATGCGTGCTGGCCATTCTCTTTCATGAGCTTTCTCACGCCCTTGCGGCAAGGCTGTTTGGAGTGGCGCTTTTCGCTTTCAGGCCCTCTCCCGTTGGCATTCGGGCAAGGCTGAAGGGCACCGTAAAGAGCTTTAAAAAACAAATGGTCATTTATCTTGCCGGCCCCATGGGCAATTTTATTCTGGCCCTGCCTTTATATTTTGGCGAGGGCTTTGCCCGTGAGCTTTTTGAGGCCAATCTGGCCATAGGTCTTTTTAACCTGCTGCCCATGTATCCCCTGGACGGCGGGCAACTGTTTATCATTCTGTTTTATAAGCTGGTGGGCAGTAACATTACCTTCCGACTCATCAAGCGGTTTTCGTTCATGACCAAGATAGGTCTTGTTATTACGGGGTTGCTTCAGGTGTTCTTCTTTGGCAATCCAAGCCTCTTGATAGCAGTGGTTATGCTTCCTGGGACCAGACTTCTTGAGGAGACGGTGAGTATTATGAAGCTTGAGAACCTGCTTAATCGAAAGCAAAGGATTATCAGCAAAGGGGTGTACTCAGCTCGCCACATGGTCGTCATGGAGGAATGCACCTTGGGCGATGTGATACAAATGCTTGACTATGATCGGTTCCATATCCTTTATGTGCTCGACAAGGAGATGGAGATCATTGGTCAGATTACCGAGCAGCAGATCCTGAAGGCCATGCAGACCTGCAATGCCTCGGATAAAATCAATGAGGTGTTTTTTCTGGGACTGTAATAATTACCTTTAAACCCTCAAAAAATATCCGGAAAGAGCTGTTCTTCATAAAAAGCAAGTTGCCACAATAAAGAGCCCTATGATACAATCATACACATGAAGAGGTGAGAATAGCTCTATGGATATGTTTGTTGAGAAAATTATTAAGAGACGTAAAAGCGGACTCCAGATTGCTCTGGTGTTTCTGGCGCTGCTTTTAGCCACCGTCATTAGTGTGGCACTGTTTATCTTTGTACCGACTTTTTCACCCATATTAATCGCCGGTGTTTATTATCTGGCCTATATGGTGATAAGCAGGCAGAATATTGAGTATGAATACATTGTGACCAGCGGCGATCTGGATATTGATATGATTATCAATCAGAAGAAACGCAAGCGTGTTTTCACAGGCAACGCCAAGGACTTTGAGCTCGTGGCGCGGGTCAAAAGCGATAAGTATAGGGGCGAAGCTTCGTCCTGCAAGAAGGTGCTGGATTACTCATCCCATAACAAGGATGCTGACGTATGGTTTATTTACACCCGACAAAACGAGCCTACCGTCATTCTGTTTGAGCCTACCGAGAGTATGATTGATATCTTCCACACCTTTGCGCCGCGTAAGGTATTTAAGAACTAATAAAGCAACTTAAGGCACTTCATGGTATGATATGCTCCCCTTAAAGTAGACAGTGGAAAAAACAAAACCACTGAAACAGA
>JAKIML020000040.1 GCA_022702935.2 Bacillota bacterium
GGTGCTTCCATTCTACACCGTAATGGAGGTTTACACAATTTTCGGGACAGTCTCAATTGTTCACTAGAATTGACCTTGCTATTTGTGCATATAAGCATACATACAGTTGGAACATCCAATTCAACCATTTACAAAACGCCCAAGCGATAGATGTCATTAACGGAATTGCTTAGCCTTTCCAAATCTTTGGAGAAAAAGGATAGGTTCTTGTACTATCTGTAAATAATCAATTTAGTTACTTCATAACACATAACATGAGCTTACCACTCTGTTTTTGCTCTCGCTATTATGATATAGTTGTATAAATTGGCATCAAAAGAGAAATGTTTACTTATTCGGAGAGAAGCGGAATGAACAACAAACCGAAAATTTATAGCGCCGAAATATACTTCTTCCTATTCTTCGGCTTATTCCATATGCATAGGATTTGGGGCCTGATTGACCGTGAGAGTTATTCACGCTTCTGGCTCTCGGTGATGGAGAACCGGGGCTGGTTTTACTTTGCCCTTGCGGGACTATTGAGTGCCTTCTGCATCATGGGCATGGTGATCTTCTTTAAGAATCGGGGTCGTAATTATTGGTGGCGGTGGATTTACATATTCGGTGGAGGATATCTGCTCTTTGATTTGTTTGCTATTCTGATACGTCTGGAAGTGTGGCAAAAGCTCCTATATTGGATGTTCGACACCTCTAACCCCTTCTGGAACATTCTATGGGGTACATTCGTGGGGCTTGGTGCTTTCTCGGCTGCCATTGGCCTTTCAATCGCAAAAAAGCTCCGACAGCAGAGTTCATCCCCTGCATCGGAGTGATTTTTTAAGCAAAGCCAGCACCCTATGGATGAACAGCGCACGAACAGCTCGTTTCATCGTCAGAAGTTACCGATATTCCTTTTAACAATGGCCTTGAGCTCCTCAACAGTTATGGGCGGATTACACTTGTGGAGCATGGTATGGCAGTTACTGCAGACAATGGCAATATCCTCAACGGTGGTATTCTCCCCCGCTGTATTCATGTCAGCCACCATTTTCTTGTGATGACCCTCTGCAATGTTCTTGCCCATGTCCCCATAGAGGTATCTGAAATCAAAGCCGCACACTTCGCAGTACAATCGTCCATGCTTCCTGGCAAAGGCGGCCTTGGCATCCCTGATGACAAAGGGATTGCGCTCTCTTTCAAGCTTGATGTGCATTTTCAGAATTTCTTTGCCTTCTTTGTAAAGCTTGGCTGCATCATGGGCTTTATGGGTTTCCGTCTCTTTGATACTGGTTTGGGCTGCTTTATTTTGCTCGATCGTTTTCTGATAATCAGGGTTCACATTAGCCAGCAGCCTGTCCCATTCCCGGCAGCCGAAGCACTCCACACTTTCCTTGAGCCACAGGATTTCCGATTCTTCCTTATTAACCTTTATTCCCATTAAATCACTGTATAATCTGAAAAAGCCCTGGCCGGGTATCATCTCACCCTTATTGACAACAATGCATGAAATCAGGGGCAGGCCCATCTTATGGCACCGGATGGATAATTCACCGATATTGTTCTTGGTGGCCAGAGGCTCAATGGATATGCCCGTATTCCGGTGTATGGCGGCACTCACATCACTGTAGGTCAGCCATATCCCCCCTATTTCACTTGCGCTCCTGATCTTATTGATGAGTATTTTGGCCGTTTCAAAAAGTATCTGCTGATCCATAGCAAATCCTCCTCAACCTATTCTCAAAACAGGACCAGGGATGACTTGCCGATGAAGGCTTATCCTGCATCATATCCTATTTGCTTCCCACTCTAGCATAAAAATTCTACATTGAGTTACCCTTTGCATGAAACGCAAATTTTTAGTCATGAAATGTAGATTTTATCTCATTATGAGTTCAATTAACGGCAAAGAAAACTCGAACCAGAAAACTCCAAAAGCGGTTCAAGGTTTTGCTTTTCGGAAAACTATGACTGGATATATTACTAACATTCATGGCAAACTTGTATTGTTTAAACCAGTTGGTGCATCTGTTAGCGATCCACTCACTTGAGAAAACATACAGCCAAGTCGTAACCTGATCTAAAAGTTACTTTTCATAAGGGGGGAAGCCGTCTGCCGCTATTGCAGACTTATTGATATGAGAATAATAATCGCTTACCACGCTGTATAATTCAATGAGAATTATATGTTAGTAACTAATTATTAAAGGAGCTATCTTGGATTAAGTCTATATAATGGTGTAAAAAGAAGTTGAGCCAAAGCTCACACCTC
>JAKIML020000082.1 GCA_022702935.2 Bacillota bacterium
GAACCTAACTTAGAAAAGCTAAAAAATTGTCTTGACAAGTGGGGGCATTATAGTAAAAAGACCTCAGGTCAGGATTTCTCCCAACTTGAGGTCATACCAGTCTTTAAATTAAGTTTTCCATTCTTTACTCACTGAGCTTAAATTTGGAAACCGCTTGCATTAACTCTTCAGCGTTCTTATCAGCGGATATGGCCTTTCTCAGCACATTCTCTGAACCTGAAAGAATACGGGTGGCTTCGTCGGCGATAATGGTGGCGCCTCTCGCGCCGTCCTCAGTGGCCGATACCACTTTGCCGATGGTGGAATCCAGGGCCTTGATGGCGTGGGAGAGCTGTTCAGCAGTGGAAGCCAGCTTAAGGGACATTTCCTGATAGAAGACTGCGTCCTGATTATACTGTTCACCGGTCTTGTCCAGAAGCTCAAAGCTTTCCTTAACATTGGTATCCACATAATTCAGAAGGTCATTGGCGCTTTCGGAAAGGTGCTTAACCGACTTTAAGACGATTTCAGAAATGGTCTGAATCTGTGTGGCATGATCTTTGGACTGGTCGGCCAGTTTACGGATTTCATCTGCCACTACACTGAAGCCTGCACCGGCTTCTCCGGCCCTGGCTGCCTCAATGGCCGCATTGAGCGACAGGAGATTGGTCTGGGCAGAAATACTCAAAATGGTATCCAGCAGCGCATTAATCTTCTTAATGGATTTGGATTCACTGATGGCCGATTCAAGCTTCTTCTGAGCCTGCTCATGGATGACATGATTTTCCTCACCAATCCGTTGAACCTTTTCAAAGACCTCCTGGGCTCTGGCCTTAATTTCATGGGAGGACTTGTTGCCCACATCAGCCTGAGAGCTTACGGTACTTACAGCCTGTGCAAACTCACTTACAGATCGGTTCATATCATTGACCGAACTGCTGGTCTCAATAAGGGTTGCCGACAGCTCCTGGGTATTGGCTGAGATGGTTTCAATACTATTATGCAAATTATCGATATATTCCTTAACCGTTGCCACAGCCTCAGCAACCTCTTTGGCCTGGGATCTGACACTCATAACAATCTCGGATACCGATTGTCGCATTTGATCAGTAGAGCTTCCCAGCATACCGATTTCATCCTGGCGCTTTAACACAGATTCAGGAATCTTTGAGGTAAAATCAGCATTGGCATAGTTCTTCAGATGCTGAGTAACGACACGAATAGGCTTTATCTGTTTGCTGATGAGTAAGGATACGGCTGCAAGCACAGCAATCATGCTCATAAGGCAAAGCAGAATCATAACCGTCATGGTCGAATTAACATCACTGAGAATGGTGGACAGGGGAACCTCTGACCAGAAAACCCATTTCAAATCGGTGTTGGGAATATTCACAGGTGTGAAGCACATTAATACACCGTTTCTGGTATCGGAACGACTTACGGTTTTCCCGGTTTCCAGTGCCTTTTGATAGTCAGCTTCAAACTTGGTATCGATATAATCAGTAATCTTTTTTCCTTCAAAGGCAGAATCTTTGCCATAGAAGAGAACAGTGCCGTCATGAATCACAAGACCGCTTTTTCCGATTCTTTCAGTGGCTTGGGCTATAAAGGGCTGAAAGGCCTCGATGTAAACCTCAGTACCTGATACCCCATAAAAGTCGGTACCGTGGACAGTGAAGGGCATACTGAATGAAATGACTGTTCTTGTATAGCCATCCGCATCCAAATCATAAGGCGCTGAGACAATGGGCTTGATGTTTTCTTTCATGAAGATGTAAGTGTCGGTCGTATCAAGATTCGTAGGATGCTCAGGGGAAAGGAGGATGACGGAGGAGTTTCCAAGGGTATCTAAACCCCATGCGGTATGTATGCGCGCACGTCCTGTGCTGTCGCCGGTTGTGCTGTTTTTATAGGAGACGTCCAGTCTGTCTAAGACATTGCTTTCACCCAGCATGTACATACCGGCATAGGTATCAGGAGCATTCTTTAAAAAGCGTTCCAGCAGCGTGCGGATATTATCACGGGTGACTATGGTCGCGATACGCTGTTGTATACCCAGTTGTTGCAGGAACTCTGTATTGTTGAAGACATTATTGACAAAGTTTTGAATTTCAAGAGCTGATTCAGCAGCCATACTTTCGGTAATGCCAATGCTTTCATTGATTTTTTCTGCACGAAGACTGCTGATGACATAGGATAGTAGAATGACATTTCCCAATAAAACGACTGAGCCAATAAAAGCTATCATGCGTACGCTCATACGCTCCCGTAAAAGCTTAATGGGATTAAAGCCCTTCTTAAGGTCAATGCCTTTTTCCCGGGTCGTCTTGGCAATACGTTGAATAAAGTTCATCCCAGTTCTTTTCGCCATTGAAATTCCTCCTATAGAATCAGTCACTTGAATCATGTGGAAACGCTTGCACAATCTCATTATATAAAATCCAACAAGAAAAAACAACTACCAATCCAAAAATATCTATGATTTTTGTCGAAAAACTACCTAATTTCGTGACCAAAATCTAGTGAAAATATCAAATCAGAATAAAAAGCCAGTTTACAAAATAAAATAACAATGATACGATATCGGAGAGTTGTAGGACATACTCTTTTGATTACCTATAGCACTATGGAGGACGAGAATGTCTAAGTATCTCGTAATCGTTGAGTCGCCCGCCAAGGCGAAAACCATAAGGAAATATCTGGGGAATGACTATAAGATTGCAGCATCCATGGGTCATATCCGGGATTTGCCGCAGAGTCATTTAGGTGTAGATATAAATAATGATTTCACTCCTATGTATATAACCATCACCGGTAAGGGTGACTTAATTAAGAATCTTAAAGAGGATGCTGCCAACGCAGAGAAGATCTTCCTGGCCACCGACCCTGACCGGGAAGGTGAGGCTATTTCCTGGCATCTATCTCATATTCTCAAGATCGACCCCCAAACCCAATGCCGTATCACATTTAATGAAATTACAAAAAATGCGGTTTTGAATGCGGTGCAAAATCCCAGACCCATCAATATCCATCTGGTGGATGCACAACAGGCCCGCCGCGTTTTGGATCGCATTGTGGGCTATGAAATCAGTCCCGTTCTTTGGAAAAAGGTCAGAAAGGGTTTGAGCGCAGGGAGAGTACAATCGGTTGCAACAAGAATTATATGTGATCGTGAAAAAGAAATAGAAGAATTTGTTCCCGAAGAATACTGGTCCATTGATACCCAGTTCCGCAAGGAGGATGGGCTGGTATTCGCGGCACGCTATTACGGTAAGAATGGCAAAAAGACTGAAATCAAGAGTCAGACAGAGGCCGATGAGATTCTGGCTTTCTTATCCGACTCGGACTTTGCTGTAGCCAATGTCAAAAAGAGCGAGAAGAAAAGACAGCCTTCACCGCCCTTTATCACCAGCACCCTTCAACAGGAGGCATCAAGAAAGCTTGGGTTTACAGCGCAAAAGACCATGTTGATTGCACAACAGCTCTATGAGGGCATTGATTTGGGCAGCGAGGGGTCGGTGGGTTTAATTACATATATGAGAACCGACTCGGTGCGCATTTCTGAAGGCGCCATTGCCGATGCACGAAGCTATATCAGCGAGAAATTCGGTAAGGATTACCTTCCCGGCAAGCCCAGGCAGTTCAAGACGAAATCCGCATCCCAGGATGCCCATGAGGCCATTCGTCCTTCCTATGTGGAGAGATCGCCTGAGAGCCTCAAGGATTTAATGTCCCCTGATCAGTACAAGCTGTACAAGCTTATATGGGACAGGTTCCTGGCCAGCCAGATGGAAGTGGCCACCTTTGATACCTTGTCTGTTGAAATCGAAGGAAAGCCTAGAACCCTTTCCGATAAAACTGTCATCAATCTGCGGGCCAGCGGCTCAAAGCTTATTTTTAAGGGTTTTATGGCCTTATATGTGGAAGGTAAGGACGATGAGGAAGAGGACGATACGCAATTATTGCCCTCCATCCAGAAAGGCGAAGCTTTAAAGCTTGTAAAGACCGAGCCCGCTCAGCATTTTACTGAACCACCGCCGCGCTATACTGAAGCCACCCTGGTTAAGGCACTGGAAGAGAAGGGGATTGGGCGGCCCAGCACCTATGCGCCCACCATCAGCACCATCATCAACCGGGGCTATGTGGAGCGCAATAAAAAGCAGCTTGTTCCCACTGAACTGGGCAAAATCGTCAACCAGTTGATGATGGCCAATTTTACGGATATCGTTAACATCAATTTCACCGCTGAAATGGAGAGCAAGCTTGACCAGGTGGAAGAAGGAAAGATTGCCTGGAAGGAGCTTTTGCGAGAATTTTACGGCCCCTTTAAGGAAACAGTAAGGAAAGCGGAGAGCATCAGCAAGGTGGAGATTCCTGTTGAAATCTCCGATGTCATTTGCGATAAATGCGGAAAAACCATGGTCATAAAGAGTGGACGGTTTGGGAAGTTCCTGGCCTGTCCTGGATTCCCGGCCTGCAAGAACACCAAACCGTTGGTAGAGGAAGCGGGGGTTAAGTGCCCTAAGTGCTCGGGTAAGGTAATCATCAGGAAAACCAAGCGCGGGAAAAAGTATCTTGGATGTGAAAACTATCCCAAGTGTGATTTCATGACCTGGGATATGCCTTCCGATAAGGTTTGCCCCAAATGCTCCAACTTTTTAACCCAAAAAGCCAAAGGCAGCCTCATTCAATTCAAATGTGCCAATCCCGAATGCGACCACCTGGAGGAGCAGCAAAAGGAAAGTACGGGAAAGACCAAGTCCAGGAGAGGTGCTTCCAAGGCCTCAGCCAATACGGCCAATGAAGCCAGCAAAGTCAATGAGGCCAATACTTCAAATGAAGTCAACACAGTCAATGAGGCATCGAAATAAACCATTACCTCGAATAATTGGTCATCAGACTCATGGTTCGTTTATAGGATTCATAAGCTTCGGCGAGTACCTCGGGCGGGTATTCGCCGTTTTTATAGTAATCCAGGGAGGGGACGGGAATAATTCTGAACTGATAGCTGCCATTCTCCGGATAACGCCACAGCCAGGTGGGGATATGTTCCACTTTTTCAATAACCGTTTTCCCGCTTTCCGGGTCCTTGAGAAAATCAATGCAAACCAGCATACTGTCTTCGCAGAGTTCCTTATGGGTTTTGGGATAGCCCGAAGCACCGCGGCGCTGATTGCTCACGAAATTGCCCATGGAATAAATGATATATTTTGTCTCGCCCTCATGCTCCACAATCTCACTGGGCTGAACCACATGGGGGTGGGAGCCAAGGATGACATCAGCACCCCATTCTATCATTTTCCTGGCCAGATTCTTTTGCTCCTCATTGGGCTTCTGGGTGTATTCAATCCCCCAATGCATGGCCACGACGGTGATATCAGCCACTGATTCCATTTCCTTGATCTCTTTTTCCATCCTTTCCTCGTCAATGAGGGCCAGATGATTGTATCTTTGCTCTTCAGTCAGGGCCAGTTCGTTCATGTTGCAGCTATAGGTGTAGGCCATCATAGCCACCTTTATGCCATTAAGCTCCTTGATGATATAACGAGGTTCTTCACTGTCATAAACACCGAGAACATCCAGGCCGGCTTTCCTGATGTTATCCCGTGTTTCAAGCATTCCTTTAAGCTTGCGATCCAATTGATGGTTGTTGGAGTTATTCACCAGATCAAAGCCAACACGCTTAAAGGCGTCGAAGATCTCGGGCGGGCAGTTGAACATGGGATAGCCCGTATAGTCCTTGCGGTTGTTGGTGGCCGCACTCTCAAAGCTGATAAGGCTGTAGTCGGCCGGTTCAGTATAGGGCTTTAAGGATTCAAAAATGGGCAGGAAATCATAAGTGTCCTCCTGCTTGTTATAGGCAGATTGCTGGAAGGCCAGATGAAGCACACAGTCCCCGGCAGAGATAAGTTTGGCCCTTTTAGGCACCATGGGTTCGGGGGTAGGCTCGGGTGTCGGTGTAGCAGTAGGGGTTGGGTTGGGAGTTGTTGTAGGTATCGGCTCAACCGACTGGGAGGGAATACTCCCCTCAAGATTATGTTGAGGCTTGCTTATAAGCCAAATTACGGCTGCAGTTAAGGTAACCAGAGCTACGAGTACCATTACTATGATAAGGATTTTCTGCCAACGCTTATTCACTTTTATCCACCTTCACCATTATTCATGATTGCTTATTTCATCATTTTATCAGACATTGTGAAAGAAATCACTAGGAGAATAAAACGGTATTGCTTATTTTCAGCCGAAATACTACGCCACAAAGGATGGAAAGCGCTTAAAACCTTGTTATAACCCTCAAAATAGCCTTATAATAATGAGTATGCTTAAAAGTGTACACGCTTAAAATCATAAAATTAAACCATATACAAAGGAGTTAACCATGCAAAATCAATATATTCACGTTATCGGAGCCGGACTTGCCGGATGTGAAGCCGCCTGGCAGATTGCGCGCCAGGGAATTAAGGTCAAGCTTTTTGAAATGAAGCCCAGGAAAAGAACCCCGGCCCATCACCGGGACACCTTTGCCGAACTGGTCTGCAGCAATTCCTTGCGCTCCGATCTGCTGGAAAACGCAGTAGGTCTCTTAAAGCAGGAGCTTCGTAATCTGGGCTCATTAATCATGGCCTGTGCCGATGCTACCAGAGTTCCCGCAGGGGGCGCTCTGGCCGTGGATCGGGAATCCTTCTCACAGATGGTCACTCAAAGGATTCAGGAACATCCTCTCATTGAGGTAATCCATGACGAAGTGACATCATTAAGTGATGATGTCATTACGGTTGTGGCCTCAGGGCCTTTGACCTCCGACAACCTGGCACAGCATATTTCTTCGCTGATAGGCGGAAACAGTCTTTATTTCTTTGATGCGGCTGCTCCCATTGTTCGTCTGGACAGCATTAATCTTGATATTGTTTTTAAAGCCTCCCGCTATGGAAAAGGGGAAGCTGATTACCTCAACTGCCCCATGAGCAGGGAGCAGTATGAGGCCTTCTATGAGGCCTTAATCAATGCTGAGACCGCTGAGCTTAAGGAATTTGAGGATGATCGGGTGTTTGAGGGCTGTATGCCCATTGAGACCATGGCAAAGCGAGGAAAGGACACCATGCGTTTTGGGCCATTAAAGCCCGTAGGCTTAATCGATCCCCGTACTGGTCAGGAGCCTTATGCGGTGGTGCAGCTCAGGCAGGACAATACCGCTGCTACCCTTTATAATATTGTGGGCTTCCAGACCCATCTGAAATGGGGAGAACAAAAACGTGTCTTTTCCATGATCCCCGGCCTGGAGAATGCTGAGTTCGAACGTTACGGCGTTATGCACCGCAATACCTTCATCAATTCTCCCGAGCTTTTGAATGCAACCTATCGCATGAAGAAGCATCATAATCTCTATTTTGCAGGCCAGATGACAGGGGTGGAGGGCTATGTGGAGTCGGTGAGCTCGGGCTTTGTGGCTGGTCTTAATGCAGCAAGGCAGCTTAAGGGCTGTGCGCCCATCCTGTTTCCTGGCCAAACGGCCATTGGAGCATTGGCCCGATATATCTCCAGCCCTGTTTCGGGTAAGTTCCAGCCCATGAATGTTAGCTTTGGCATTATGGATCCTCTTAAGGAGAAAATCCGCAAGAAGAAGGATAAGAACAGAAGATTATCTGAAAGGGCCCTTCAGGTCTTGGATGGAATGATACCTGAAATTTTTGAGGATTAAGCTCCCCCTTCATCGAAAGCATCACTCAGACAACAAAAGATTTCACACGTATTATCTATTGGTAGTTTATGCCATAGAATATTCTAATTCACCGGAAAGGAGAAAAGGATGAAAAAATTAGGTTTAAAGTACCTTATTCCAATCGCCATTGTCGTTATCGGTATCTGGTTGCTGTCGGGCTTTTACACCCTCAAAACCGATGGAGGTGAAAGGGCGGTCATCACCCAATTTGGCGCCTATGTGAAAACCGTTGACGAAGCGGGCTTAAAATGGCACCTGCCCTATCCCATTCAGGATGTGGAGATTGTTAAATGCGATGTGATCAGAACCCTTGAATTAGGGTACAGAACCCAATCGGTGGGTGACACCAATCATTCCTCCACCTATGTCTCGGTTCCTGAGGAATCCCTGATGATTACCGGTGATGAGAACCTTGTACATACCGAATCGGTTATCCAATTCAGAATCATCAATGCCAAGGACTTTGTCTTTAATGTGGACAATGCCATGAACACTTTGAAAATGGCCATGGAAGCCTCAGTACGCCGTGTGGTTGCCAATCATAAGCTCAATGATGTTCTCACTGATCAAAAGGATATCATCCAGAGTGAGATTCGTGAGGATCTTCAAAACATCTGTAATGAATACCGACTGGGTGTGGATATTACCAAATTCGCCCTACAGGCGGTCTATGCGCCGGCCGAGGTAGAGGATGCCTTTAATGATGTTATTAAGGCCCGTGAGGACATGAACCGGTACATCAATGAGGCTCAGAAGGAAGCCAATGAGATAGTCCCGGCCGCCGAAGCCAAGGCCCAGGAGATGATCAACGAAGCCAACGCCTACCGTGAAAAGCGTATTGCCGAGGCCAAGGGTGATGTGGAGAACTTCAAACAGGTTCTGGCCAACTATGTGCTGGGTCCCCAGGTCACCCGCACCCGTTTGTATCTTGAAACCATGCAGCAGGTTCTCCCAAAAGCTAAGATTTATATCATGAGCGATAAGGGAGAAACCCTCCGATTCCTTCCTTTAGACGAAAGCAAATAATGTTCAAAACCCCGTTCAAGGGGGAAAGCCCCAGCCTGGGAAGGAACGAATTCTTTAAAAATGGTTAAAGAAAAGGAGAGATATAAGCATGGAAAATGAAAGCATTAAGCAGCAGTATAAAGCGCAGAGCAATAAAAACGGAAACATCAATGATAAGGCCAAGGGATTGCTGATAAGTCTTGGTGTCTTTATTGGCCTGGTACTGGTTTTAATCCTGTTTACCGGTTCCTTTATGTTCACGGTAGGGGAAAAGGAACAGGCTGTTATTACTCAGTTTGACAAGATAGTACGGATCATTGTGGACGATATCAACGATCCCTCCATTCAGGCCCTCAAGGACAATCCCCGCTTTGCTGACATCACCATTGAGCAGGGCAAGGGTCTGTTTTTTAAAATCCCTCTGATTCAAAAGGTGGAACGGTTCTCCAATCAGCTTCTGACCTTTGATACCTATGCCGAGGAAGTCTTTACAAAGGATAAGAAAACCATCCTTTTGGACAATTACGCCCAATGGAAGATTACCAATCCGGCCACATTCATGGTCAATATCGGAAGCCGTGAAGGCGCCCACCAGCGCATCGATGAGCTCATCTATTCAAAGATGCGTGAAGAAATCGGTAAGATTGACGCCCATATTCTCATAGCAGACAAGGATTATGTCATGACCATGCTGGAGAATGTGGAGGACTATGTTAACAGCCAGTTGGAGCCCAACGGCATTACCATCCGGGATATCCGCATCAAGAGAACTGAATTCCCCGATGAGACCAAGCCGAGCATCTACGAGCAAATGCGCTCTGAAAGACAGGCTGTGGCCACCAAGTATCGGGCCGATGGTCAAAAGGCGGCCAGAACCCTCCGTGCCGAGGCTCAAAAGACCGCCACTGTCATAGAAGCGCAGGCCTATGAACAGGCTCAGAAGCTCATGGGTGAAGGTGATGCTGAGGCACTTAAAATCTATGCCGAAGCCTACAATATTGATCCTGAATTCTACGCCTTCTGGAAAACACTCCAGACCTATCGGGAAGTCATTGACGAGGACACCACCATCATCATCAGCCCCGATTCCGAATTTGCCAAGTATATATACAGTAAATAAGCCAAATCCGGCTATAAAAGCTGAGTTCCATGGATTTCTTTCCTGGGACTCAGCTTTTTTACATTTGGGTAGGCATGTTGACCCTTTTAGAAATACTTGCCAAATAAAATTGCGGAAATAAGAGACTAAACTTCCATCAAAAAATCAATACTTAGATTAGGGTGACCCGCAAAAATCCCGTACTATCTTCTACATAAAAATACCAAAGGGATTCTGCCGGGGAATCACCGGATGTGCTTCTCTATTTCCAGGTGAGAGGGTCGATATAATGCTGGCTTTGAAAGGTTTAAAAAAGAGAATTATACCTTATTTTGCTGTGCTCAGCGTGTTGTTCACACTATCGGCTTGCTCAGGGCATACACCGTCCCAGGAAGTCAAAGCGTCGGTGATTCCGGTAATTGTTCAACGGGTTTCCGCAGAGGATATTTACGACTATACCCAAATCAGCGGAATGGTCAAGCCCCGGAAGGTAGCCTATGTCGTATCACCCATTCAGGGAAAGGTCGCCTCGGCCTGTTTCGACGTGGGGGATCGGGTCAGTGAAGGGGATCTGCTTTTTACCATAGACAGTACTGAAATAGAGGACAATATCAGGGTCTTGGAGGAACAGCTCAAGGTTGCTCAAGCCAACCTTGATTTAGCACAGACCGGAGTGGTGGCGGCCTCGGGAAGCCAATATGAGGCTAAAAAGCTGGAGCTTCAGGCCGCTTTAAAAAGTGCCGAAGACAATTTTACAGCCGCCAAGCAGCTTCTGGACACAACCACTGTTATGCTGGAAGCCAGGGCCATTAATCAGCTTAAATACTCCCAGGTAAAAAATCAATACCAACAGGCACTCAATGCATTGAACACGGCAAGAGAGGCCTATGACCTTTATGAGTCCAAAGGGGCGGTGGATGCCATGAACGCCGCCAGGGATCAGTATAAGCAGGCTCAGGCTTCCTATGATATGCTGAAGCTTCAAATCGAAAACGCCCGTAAGCAGCTTTCCTATACCCGTGTAACCGCACCCATGGACGGCATCATCATGACCAAGGAGATAGTACCCGGATGCCTCCTGTCCAACACCATGGTACCCTATACCATCATGGATGCGGATAAAGTACAGGTAGTCATCTCGGTTACTGAAAAGGTTATAGGCCACATTCGAAAAGGGCAGGAGCTGGAAATATCCATTCCTTCTGCCCAAGCGCTCCCTTTTAAGGGCAAGGTGGTTACCGTGAGCCCTGCTGTGGATAATACCATGGCCTTTCAAGTGTGCATTGAAGTGGACAATACTCAGCAACTCATCAAGCCCGGGATGACCGCCCGGGTCAACATCCTTACCGAGCAGCGTGACAACAGTGTTGTAGTGCCGGCCTCGGCCATTCTCTCCAACGATACCGGAAGCTATGTTTATGTCTGTGAAGATGAAACGGCCATCAGAAGACCTGTGACCACGGGGATTACTGATGGGGATAGGGTTGAAATCGTAAAAGGGCTCAGTCAGGGTGAGCTATTGATTGTAAAGGGACAGCAGTTTCTCAATGACAAAACACCAGTGAAGGTATCGGGGGAGGTCAACTGAATGAATTTGCCCAGTCTTTCCATCAGGCGGCCTATCACAGTAATCATGGTGATCTTATCCGTCATACTGATAGGCTCCGTATCCCTTTCAAAACTGCAAATGGATTTACTCCCCAATCTGAATATGCCCATTGCTGTGGCAACGGCCAAATATCGGGGAGCCGGGCCCCTGGAGATAGAAACCCTTATTACCAAGCCTTTTGAAGAGGTCCTTACCACAGTCTCAGACCTTAAATCCATCGAAACTGTCTCCACCAGCGAGTACAGTCTTTCCATTCTGTATTTCAACGAGGGGACCGACATGAATTTTGCCACCCTTGAAATGCGGGAAAAGATTGATCTGGTCAAAACCTATCTGCCCGAAGGGGTAACCGATATCATGATTATGCGTATTGACCCCAATAATTTCCAATCCACGCTTGAGCTGGGTATCAGTGCAGATATGGACATGGAGGAGCTCACGCGCCTTGTGGAGGATCAAATCATCAACAAGCTGGAACGTATCAACGGTGTGGCTGCCGTCAGTCTTTCGGGAGGGGTTGAGCAGCAAATCAGTATTGAGTTGAATGCTGAACGGCTTTCTTTATATGGCATTGGTATCACAGATCTGGCTCAGTATCTGGCCACAGAGAATTTGAATATCCCTGCCGGTCAGATTGAGACCTCGGGCATGTCCCTTTTCATAAGAACCCACGGTGAGTTCACCTCGATGGAAGATATTAAGAATCTCTCGGTGCCCACCGCCACAGGGGGGATGGTGCTTTTAAAGGAACTGGCCGATGTCCGAATAGTCCAAAAAGAAAAGACCAGTGAGAGCTATATCAACGGCAGACTTTCCTTAAGCCTGTCCATACAGAAGCAGAGCAATGCCAATACGGTCATGGTCTGCAAAAATCTGCGGGATGAGATAAAAAAGCTTCAAAGGACCTATGGTCAGATTCATTTTAATATCCTCTATGACAGCTCCACCTATATCGGTTCAGCTCTGCAGGCCGTCAAGGACTCGGTGATCCAAGGCGGAATTTTAGCCGCTCTCATACTCTTTCTCTTTCTGAGAAATCTCCGGGCCACATTAATCATCGCCATTTCCATGCCTGTTTCCATTATCACCACTTTTGTCCTCATGTACTTTTCAGGAATCAAGCTCAATCTTATCTCACTGGCGGGCCTGGCTCTTGGCATTGGCATGCTGGTGGATAACTCCATTGTGGTTCTGGAGAATATCTACAGACATCGGCGTGAGGGAATGAGCCTGAAGGAATCGGCTGAAACAGGGACTAAGGAAGTGATGCTCTCGGTCACGGCATCAACCTTTACCACCGTTATTGTCTTTCTTCCCATAGCCTTTATCCAGGGGCTTACGGGCCAGATCTTCAAGGAGATGGGGCTGACCATCACTTATTCGCTTCTGGCTTCCCTGATTATTGCCGTCACCTTTATTCCCATGGCAGCCTCAAAGCTGCTCAGCATTGAATACGTACGAAAAAACAGACAGAGGAAGCCCCTGGGAACGCGCATCTTTGATATGTGGGAGAGATTTTATCAAAGGGTCTGTCGGGGCTATGAAAAACTCTTGCGGGTTTCCATCCGAAAAAGAGCCGTCACCTTGATACTGGCCTTTGTCATCTTCGGGACAAGCCTTCTGACCCTGCCCGCAGTGGGATTGGAGTACTTTCCGGCCATGGATGAGGGCATCATATCTGTAGAGCTTACCCTTCCCAAAGGCAGTGCCCTGAGTCAAACTCATGATATGGCCTTTGAGGCACAGAACCGCATTCAGGAAATCCCGGAAGTGAAAGAAATCACAATGAATCTGGGAAACGGGGGTTTTGTCCTCAACCGCTCCACCACCGAAAAGGCAAGTCTGTCGGTGTTTATTGGCAGTAAGGATGAACGCAAAAGGACTATCAGTCAGATCGCGGCGGATATCCGAAACAGGCTTTCCAATATGCCAGGCGCAAAAATAAAGGTGGGGGATGACAGCCGGGTCATGGGCTTTTATCTTGGCACCAACGAAGTGGATATTCGCATTACCGGAGAAGATATGGATACCTTAAAAAGAATAGCCGCAGATCTTCTCGCCCTTGTCAAGAGCATCAAGGGCATTGAGGAAGCAGAAAGCAATATTGAAGAAGAAATCCAGGAGGTATCCATAAAAATCCATCGGGA
Source organism: Bacillota bacterium (assembly GCA_022702935.2). Taxonomy (GTDB): domain Bacteria; phylum Bacillota; class Clostridia; order DSM-8532; family DSM-8532; genus DTU059. Next base: position 13,560 of record JAKIML020000082.1, read on the forward strand.
CAAGGCGCTGCTTTACGGCCTGACCACGGCCCAGGTGGGGCAGATCATCCAAGTGCAGATAAAGGGGCTCACAGCCACCCGATTCAAATATAACGGGACAGAGATTGATATTGTCCTCATGGTTCAAAAGGAGGATACCAATAATCTTAAGAAGATTCAGGATTTAAAGATTCAAAGCCCTAGGGGCATGATCGTGCCCTTAAACGAGCTGGCCGACATCATCCTGGAGAAGTCGCCGCCAAATATCATGCGTAAGGATCAAAAACGCACCGTTTCCATCACAGCCAGTCTCAGCGGCCGCGCCCTCAACAAGGTCACAGAGGATATTGACAGAGCTTTTGCAAGTTATGAATTTCCTGAGGGCTACAGCTATTCCTATAGCGGCCAGCAGCAGGATCTGTTTGATTCTTTCCGTGACCTTAAAGGAGCGTTGATCCTCTCGGTATTCATTGTCTATATGCTTTTGGCCGCTCAATTTGAATCCCTGCTGCATCCGCTGACCATTTTGCTGTCGGTGCCTCTGGCTTTGACGGGGGCCTTGTTGTCCCTGTTCATCACCGGAAAGAACTTAAGCATCCCTGCCTTTATCGGCATCATTATTCTGGTGGGGCTGGTAGTGGACAACGCCATTGTCCTCATTGACACCGTCAATCGATTCAGGCAGGAAGGCCTTTCCAAAGAGGAGGCCCTGGTCAGGGCAGGTCCATTAAGACTGCGGCCCATCCTCATAACTACCCTGACAACCATTCTGGGCATGCTGCCCATGGCCTTATCCAGGCAGGAGGGCAGCGAAATCCAGGTTCCCCTGGCCATTGTGGTCATGGGTGGGCTGTCCCTGTCCACCCTGGTGACCCTGATTGTGATTCCTTCGGTTTACCTGACCTTTGAAAACCTTATGGCGTGTATAAAAAGCAGGATAAAAAAGAAAATAAGCTATTAAATCAACCCACTACAAACTTACCATCGGGGTAGATGGTGTTGTTTTGCCCCTTTCGGGCCAAACTGAAGGCCAGGGCAAAGGAGATGGGCCCAACACGCCCGGCGAACATGCTCATAATCATCAAAAGCTTGCCCAGGGGATTCATTGCCCGTGTGATCCCCGTACTCATACCAGCGGTGGATCCAGCAGCCGATGCCTCAAAAAGGCAGTCGAGGAGACTGAATTCAGGGTGCATCAGATTGAGCACAAAGGTTATGGTCAGAATCATGGAGGCCACAAAGAAGGCAACAGTAAAGCTCTTGATAACAATGTACGGGGGAATGCGCTTTTTCAAAATCACCGTCTCATCTCTTTTTCTGAGCATGCAGTAAATGGCCACCAGTATAATACCCAGGGTGTTGACCATAATACCGCCGGATGTGGAGCCCGAGGCACCGCCGATGAACATCAGCAGCGAAAGAAAGGCCTTGGTGACAGGGTGCACCGTATTAATGTCTATGGAGGTGTATCCCGCTGTGCGCGCATTGACCGATAGAAAAACAGCCGCATTCATCTTTTCAGAAACGCTCAGATGATTTAAGGCATTATCATATTCGACAAAGAATATAAACAGAGTTCCTGCAGCAAGGAGAAAGGCTGAGAGACACATCACCATTTTAGTGTGTATCAGAAGCTTCTTGTTTTTGCGATAGTCCAGTAAATCCTTCCAAACAATAAAGCCCAAACCGCCCACAATAACCAAAGCGTCAATGGTATAGAGGATAAGGGGCCTATTGTTGAAATCGTACATGCTTTTGGCACCGCCCATAAGGTCATAGCCAGCGTTGCAAAAGGCTGAAACTGAATGGAATATGCCAAAGTAGATGCCTTTGAGGCCAAACTGGGGGATAAAGCCTGCAGAAAGAATTACTGCGCCTATAAATTCAATAATAAAGACCAGCATCAAAATTTGTCGGACCAGGGGCACGGTTTCCTGAAGATTAAAGCTGGCAATGGATTCCTGCGCCAGCATCATGCTTTTAAGTCCCGTCTTTTTCCCCGCCATGGAGATAAAAAAGGTAGCCAGAGTAATAAAGCCCAGCCCGCCTATCTGAAACATAAGAAGAATGACAATCTCTCCGAAAGTGGACCAATGATCGGCAGTATCGACCACAGTCAAGCCGGTGATACAGGTGGCGGCAGTGGCCGTAAATAAGCAATCCATAAAGGGGGTGGACTGACCCTCCTCGCTGGCTATGGGCAGGGAGAGGAAGAAGGTGCCTAAGATAATGACAATGAGAAAACTGAATACAATCACTGCAGTAGGATTTGACAAAGCGTTTCTTAAGCTCTTTTTTATTTGTTCAGCAAAATCAGCGGCCACAGGCCAATACACCTCTTTTTTCATGGTAGTATAGGGTACGATTATTCTTAAAATACTAGGATTGTCAATGCAAGTCAATCACATTGACTGCATGGCACAAAATTGATTATATCATTACCTTTACCCAACGAATTATATAATACTACTAAATATGATGAAAAGTGTGAATAAACTTTTAGGTGTCTATACGAAAAATCAGCAAAAGTCGCGAAACTGCCTTTAAATAAGCCATTTTGCCCAACGATTTCATTGACACTGGCTGAAAGAATCAGTAGAATAATGCAGGACATTTTTATGAAGGAAAGCTGTAAAATGGATCTTTGTGACCAAATCTAAACAGCAGGTGATTAAGTGGAAAGTGTAAGAAACGATATAAGAAATATAGCCATTATCGCCCATGTTGACCATGGAAAAACCACACTGGTGGACGCCATGCTCAAACAGAGCGGTATATTCCGCAGCAATGAGAAGGTTGTCGAACGGGTCATGGACTCAAACGATTTGGAGCGAGAAAAGGGAATCACCATCATGTCGAAAAATACCGCGGTGCTCTTTAACGGTACCCGGATTAATATTGTAGATACCCCTGGCCATGCCGATTTCGGCGGTGAAGTGGAGCGCATTCTTAAAATGGTGGACGGGGTGCTGCTCTTAGTGGACGCCTATGAAGGCGCCATGCCCCAAACCCGATTTGTCCTCAGAAAAGCTCTGGGCCTGCACTTAAAGCCCATTGTGGTCATTAATAAAATCGACAGGAAGGAAGCACGCCCCAATGAGGTCATTGACGAGATTCTGGATCTCTTTATTGAACTGGGCGCCGATGAGGATCTTCTGGATTTTCCTGTGGTTTATGCCTCAGCCAGAAATGGTTATGCCAAGCTGAGCCTGTCCGATCAGTCCGATAATCTGGAACCTCTGTTTGCCACCATTTTGGAGCATATACCAGCCCCCATGGGCAAAATGGAGGCTCCTCTCCAGTTCCTGGTATCCAGCCTTGATTATGATGACTATATTGGACGTATAGCCATTGGCCGTGTAGAGCGGGGAACCATTCGCCGGGATCAACAGGCCGTCATATGCAAGCGGGACGGGAAAGTGGTCCCCGTCAAGATTTCATCCCTGCAGAATTTCCAGGGTCTGAAGCGGGCCGATATTGATTCGGCCTCCATTGGTGAAATCATTGCCGTTTCAGGGATATCCGACATCACCATTGGAGAAACCATTTGTGACAAGGAATGCCCTGAACCCATACCCTTTGTGGATATTGATGAGCCCACCATATCCATGTTCTTTATGGTCAACAACAGCCCCTTTGCAGGCCGGGAAGGCACCTATGTAACCTCCCGTCATCTCCGTGAAAGGCTGTTTAAAGAAATGGAAACCAATGTGAGTCTCAGAGTGGAGGAGACCGATTCTCCTGACTGCTTTAAGGTATCAGGCCGTGGTGAGCTTCATCTGGCCATTCTCATTGAAACCATGAGAAGACAAGGCTATGAGTTTCAGGTTTCCAAGCCCGAGGTCATCACCATTGAGCAGAATGGTCAGATCTATGAGCCTATCGAGTATCTGGTGGTCGATGTTCCCGAGGAATCCATGGGAAGCGTCATGGAGAAGCTGGGCATGCGCAAGGCCGAAATGGTCAACATGCACAGCCCTGCTCAGGGCTATGTCCGTCTGGACTTCAAAATACCTGCAAGAGGCCTCATTGGCTATCGTTCCGAGTTTTTGACGGATACCAGGGGAAATGGTATAATGAATCATGTCTTCCATGGCTATGAACCCTATAAGGGAGAGATTAAAGGACGCCTTCGCGGCGCTCTGGTTGCTTGGGAAACAGGAGAATCGGTAACCTACGGTCTTTATAATGCTCAGGAGCGCGGGAGCCTTTTCATTGGTCCCAATGTGCCTGTGTATGAAGGAATGATTGTAGGGGAGTGCTCAAGAAACGAGGACATTGTCATTAATGTATGCAAGAAAAAGCATGTGACCAACATGCGTGCATCGGGCTCCGATGAAGCACTCAGGCTGGTTCCTCCCATGAATATGAGCCTTGAACAGAGTCTTGAATTTATTGAGGATGATGAGCTGGTGGAAATTACACCCCTCTCCATTCGATTAAGAAAGAAGATTCTGAATTCTGAGCAGAGGGCAAAGGTGAAAAGTGGTGCAAGGAAATAGTTCTGTTAAGAAACCTAAGGAAAATGACGGTTTAGGCAAAACGACTTCCAAGACGAAGGTCAAGAAGAAGAAAAAGAAGCGCTATATTTTTCTCAAAATCCTGATCCTGATTGTCATATGCATGATTGCCTTTATGTTGAGCGCGCTGTACGGGTATCGCTATATTGTTGCAGGCACCCAGCAGGCCGCCCAGGAGCTTACCGAGGAATCGGGCATTGTCTTCAAAATCCCGTCGGGGGCGAGAACCGTCAATATTGCCGACTCACTGAAGGCACAGGGCTTTATTAACAACACGACCATTTACCGGCTCATGTCCAAGATCATGGGTTTTGACAATGCCTATAAGGCAGGAAATTACCTTATTTCCAAGGATATGAACTACTATGCCCTCATGGTGAGGCTGGCCGGAGAGCCTTTGAAGAACCCCACCAAGGATATCATGATTCCTGAAGGCAAAACCCTGATAGAAACCGTTGAGATTCTGGCAGGGCAGGGCTATGTGGACCAGGAAAAATTCCTGAAGATCTGTGAGGAAAAGATGGATAAGTATCCCTTCCTTAAGGATCTTGAGGTATCCGAAGCACGGAAATATCCTCTGGAAGGCTATCTGTATCCTGACACCTACAGGATGGACGAAGGCTGGACCGAGGAAGAACTTATCACCCGTATGCTGGATGAATTCAACCGTGTCTTCACCAAGGAGTTCTATGACAGAGCAGAGGAATTGGGCATGACGGTGGACGAGGTCATCACACTGGCCTCCCTCATTGAAACCGAGGCCCTGTATCCCGCTGACTTTAAGAAGATATCCAGTGTCTTCCACAATCGTTTAAAGAGCAAGGATTTAAGGCTCCTGCAGTCCGATGCCACCGTCCAGTACGCCCGCATCTATGCAGGTCTGGGACGCACCAGCTCGGTATTGTACAAGGATTTGGAAATAGACAGCCCCTACAATACCTATCGGATAGAAGGGCTTCCTCCGGGGCCTATATGCTCACCCAGAATTGAAGCCATTGAGGCTGCCCTTTATCCCGAGAAGACCAATTACTATTTCTTCTTTGCAACGCCTGACGGAACCAATATCTATAACGAAACCTTCGAGGGCCATCAGAGGGATCAAAAGAAATACGGTGTAAGCGGACAATAGTCCTTAAAGAAGGCGGCGCATAAGCCGCCTTTTTCAACCATTAAGCCAGAGAACAACGAAAGGGGGAAGAGGCTCCATGGAAGAGCAACTGCGCTATCCCGAGGTGGACAGCTTTCTGCGTTCGGTCCTTCAGCGGGAGACCGGCTATCTGAAAGAAATGGAGCAGTATGCCCAAAGCCATTATGTGCCCATCATTCTTCCTGAAACCGCCTCGTTGTTAAAAGTTCTTATTGGTCTCTTAAAGCCCCTGAGAATTCTGGAGGCAGGGACAGCCATTGGCTATTCGGCATCCATCATGGCCATGGCCATGCCTGAGGCGGGTATCATTGATACCATTGAGCTGGACGAGGATATGGCGCAAAGAGCCCGGGAGAATATCAGAAACCTGGGTTTGGAAGGCAGGATCCGGGTGTTGCAGGGCGATGCCCTTGAGGTGATGCAATGCCTTTCCACACCCTATGATATGATCTTTTTGGATGCTGCCAAAGGGCAATACCTTGAGTATTTCCCCGAGGCCATGAGACTTTTGAAAAAAGGTGGTCTTCTGGTTTCCGACAATGTGCTGTATAAGGGTTTGGTGACCTGCACTCAGCCCTTGCCCCATAAACACAGAACCATTGCCGTCAAGCTGCGGACATATCTTAACAACCTGTGCACGGATGACCGGCTTGTTACATCCATTCTTCCCATTGGGGATGGAATGGCATTGAGCCTGAAGAAAGGTGGACCCCATGAATAAAGTTGAATTGCTTGCGCCTGCAGGCAATGCTGAAAAGCTGAAAATGGCTGTTCTCTATGGTGCCGATGCTGTTTACCTGGCAGGAAAGAGCTTCGGACTGCGTACAGCCACCGATAATTTTTCCATTGAGGAAATGAAATGGGGCGTGGATTTTGCCCATGAAAGAGGGAAGAAGGTCTATCTGACCATGAATATCATCCCTCATAACGAGGATATGGATAAGGCCGGAGACTTCCTGCTGGAAGCGGCAAAAACCGGAATCGATGCGGTCATTGTTTCAGATCCTGGCATGTTCAGTCTGGTGAGGACCTTAACGCCAAATTTAAGCATTCACATCAGCACCCAGGCCAACACCACAAACACACACAGCGTTCAGTTCTGGAAGGCCCAGGGCGCAAGCCGGGTGGTGCTGGCCCGGGAACTGTCCCTGAAAGAAATCCGGGAAATCTATCAAACCGATCCGGAGGGTATCGAGCTTGAGGTCTTTGTCCACGGGGCTATGTGCATGTCCTATTCCGGCCGATGTCTTCTTTCCAATTATCTGACTGGCCGAAGCGCCAACCATGGGGATTGCGCCCATCCCTGCCGCTATAAGTACCAGCTTGTTGAAGAAAAGCGACCCGGGGAATATTTCCCCATTGAAGAAGACAGCCGGGGGACCTATATCTTTAACTCCAAAGACCTATGCATGATCCGCCATATCCCTGAACTGATTGAAAGCGGCGTCAAAAGCCTGAAAATCGAGGGACGCGTCAAAAGCTCCTTCTATGTGGCCACCGTTGTGAGGGCCTATAGACAGGCCATAGACGCCTATTATGAACAAAAACCCTATGTCTTAAAGGAAGAGTGGTTTGAAGAGGTTGCCAAGGTCAGCAACCGGGACTTTACCACGGGATTTTTCTTTCATAAGCCCGGCAGCGCCGATCATAATTATGGTACCAGCTCCTATATCAGAGGCTATGATTTTATTGGCGTGGTAAAGGGCTATGATCATGAGAAGCAGCAGGTGATTGTTGAGCAGCGTAATCGGTTTGCGCTGGGTGACAGGGTGGAGGTTCTGCCGCCCCAGGGCCCTGTTTACCAGTTCACCCTCAACGAAATGTATGATAATGAGGGAAATAGTATTGAATCAGCCCCCCATGCCCAGATGGAGGTGCGTATTCCTCACAGCCCGCTGCCCATGGATGCACTGCTGCGCAGAAAAAGCCTGTAGCGCTTATCAAGCTTAAGACTTAATTAAAACCATTAGAAATTTTTAATGTTATAGGCTGGTAACCTGTGGTATGATATTAATGTGATCGGGCATAGCTGTATTGTATATACAGTCCAAGATTCATAACCTTAAAGGAGGTCTTTTAAAAATGGCATTTTTTGATGATGTGAAGAAATTTGGTAAGAACATTACCGAAAAGGGTAAGGATGTTATTGAAATTACCAAGCTGAATTCTCAGATTAGTACTGAGAAGGACAAGATTAAAGATTTTTATGTGAAGATCGGTGAGCAGGTTTACAAGGCATATAAGGCCGGTGAAAGCTCCGTTTACGATGAAACTTGCGCACAGATTAAGGAAATCGAGCTTAAGATCGAAGAGCTCAGCAACAAGGTTCTTGAGCTGAAGAATGCTTCCAAGTGCTCCAACTGCGGTGCAGAGGTAACCAAGGACACCGCATTCTGCCCCAAGTGCGGCAACAAGATCATCAACGGTTAATCCATAATAAGATAAGAGCGGTCTTTTATCAAGGCCGCTTTTTTCATGCCCAAAATCCAAGAAACGTGCACCCGTGATTACATTATCATGGATGACATACTGTCCATTGTGCTCGGCTTTATGTTGCAGCCAGTCCGTGATACAATTAATAGTAAGTTTACGAAAGCAGGTGTATCATGGATAAAGCAGAACTCCGGTTACAGATGCTCAATCAAAGGAACACACTTTCCGCCCAGGAGATCCTGGATGGCTCAAAAGCCCTATGTCAGTTACTAATACAGCTCCCGGTTTACAAGAAGAGCCGGGTGATTCTTTCCTATATGCCCTATGGCAAGGAAGCCAATGTGATGCCCATTAACCAAAGAATCCTGGAAGATGGCAAGACCTTGCTCATCCCGAGAGTAAAGAATGCCACCGAAATGGATGCCGTACCCATTGATGCTTTGGATTCGGGGCTGGTGGAAGGTGCTTACGGAATTCGTGAGCCAGATCCCGGCCTCAAAGCCATCAGCCCCAAGGACATTGAGCTGGTTCTTGTGCCGGGTCTTGCCTTTGACAAAAAGGGCAACCGGTTGGGACACGGCAAGGGCTATTATGATCGCTTTCTTGAGCAATGCTCGCCACAAGCCTTTTTCATAGGCATTGCCCATGCCTTTCAGGTTTTTGACACCATCCCGTCCGAGGTTTATGATAAAAAGGTCCACGGACTTCTTACCGAAAAGGAGTTCATCCTCCTCTGAATAACGATTTGAACAGGAGTTTCCCATGCGAAAAATATCCATTAAGCTTTTAATTCTTGCATTGGTCATCATGTTGTCAGGATGCTCATCGGAGCCTGCATTGTCCGATGCCGTCACACCAACAGTCTCCCAGCAGATCAGCGATACAGAATTATCGTATATTGAAGAGCTCTACCAAGACTATCAAAAGGATCCCAAAAACCGTGATAACCTTTTAAAGCTCATCAATGCCTATCAGGACAGAGGCGATGATTTTAGCACTGTTGCCGCTTATAAGCAATACCTTGAGTTCTTTCCCAATGATGCGGAGATTTTGGTCAATCTGGCCTATGCCTATATGAATCTTGGAAATTATGATGAAGCTCAGAAGGTCTGTGAAAGGGCCATCGCGTCGGACAACACCTATGCATCGGCCTATAATGCCCTGGGCAATCTTTTGGGGGATAAAACCGAATACAACAGAGCCATTGAGTATTATCGCAGGGCCATAGAAATTAACAAGGATTATGGGCCTGCGCGCACCAATATTCTCTGGGCCTTATACCATGGCGCACAATATGATAAGTGCATTGAGGAGGCGAAGCAGCAGATTAAGCAAGGCTATGAAAGCTATGATCACTATTATTATCTGGGCGCCTGCTATGAAGCCATTCATGAGCCTTCAGATGCGCTGAGAGCCTTCAGAAGGGCCATGGATTTCAACTTTGACGACCATTCAACGACCCTATATCGGTTAGGATGGCTGGCCTATCTTGAAGAAGACTATGAATCGGCCCTTGAGTACGCTCAAACAGCCTTGAAAATCAATCCGCAGAATCAGGACATATTATGGCTCATGGACGAGCTGGAGGCACTTGAAAAGCCCCTGGCGTCACGATTGGCCCGGTTTATGAAGGACGATTATCTCTATCCCCATGATGCTTTCCAGGAAAGTCTTGCGGCTTTGGAAAGCTTCAAGGCTTCCTCCATACAGGAGATTTCAAATCATGTGGAGGAGAGCCTGCATCCCAATGATCCCTACAGCTTCATCCTATGGGGGCGGGATTATGATGATTTCATGATGGCTCAGGAGGACGAAACGGTGGTTCATGCCACCCGCGTGCTGGACGACCTGAGCTATGAGCTGTTCACCATTGAAACCTTCAATCGTAAAACGGGCCTTGAGTTTATCCGGCTGGCCGAAGCCCTTCAGGGCAAGGAGCAAAAGGTTCTTGTCTTTGATGTTCGGGGCAACACCGGCGGAGATATGAAGGCCTGTACCGAAATCCTCGATTATCTTCTGGGGGAATGCGCCGTCGTCAACTATATAGATGCCAGGGGGTATGTGAACAGCTATTACTCCTCGGCCGACAAGGCTTCCTTTAAGCAGATTGTTGTGCTTACAGACCAAAGAACGGCCAGTGCCGCCGAACTTTTGGCGCTGGGATTAAAGGTATATATACCCGAGACAGTGATTATCGGAGATACCACCTATGGCAAGGGCGTCAGCCAGAAGGTCTTTGACTCACCCACGGATAAGGTGGTCATGCTCATGGCCAATACCTATTGGAATGTCAGGGAGATTAATATTGACGGCTATGGGATTACCCCCGATATTAAAGCCCTTGATGAAAAAGAAATCGAAATTGCACTGAAAGATGTCATCCGTCAGGTACATATGGTACAATAAAAGAAAGAATGTTCGTTTATGAGGTAAAACCTTGAAAGATTTTGTTCATTTGCATTTACATACCGAATACAGCCTATTGGACGGCGCCTGCCGCATCCCGGCCCTTGTGAAGCGGGCCAAGGAGCTGGGCATGCATAGCTTGGCCATTACTGACCATGGGGTCATGTACGGCGTCATTGATTTTTACAAGGCCTGCAGGAAAGAGGGGATCAAGCCCATTCTCGGCTGTGAGGTCTATACCGCTCAGCGCTCCTACAAAGACAAGGAGGTCCGCCAGGATGCCGAACAGGGCCATTTAATCCTGTTGGCCAAAGACAATACCGGTTACCGCAATCTCATGAAGCTGGTATCCTTAGGCTTCACCGAGGGCTTTTACTATAAGCCCAGAATTGACTATACCCTGCTGGAAACCTACCATGAGGGTCTCATATGCTTAAGCGCCTGCCTGGGCGGAGATATACCCCAAAAGATACTGGCCGGGGAGTACGAGGATGCCAAAAAACTCGCCATCAGGCTTGACAGCATGATGGGAAGGGGCAACTTTTACCTGGAGCTTCAGTATAACAGTCTTGAAGAGCAAAAACAGGTCAATGAGGCACTCATCCGCATGTCAGAGGAGACGGGAATTCCGCTGATTGCCACCAATGACGTACATTATATCCACCGTAACGATGCAAAGGCGCAGGAAATCCTGATCTGCATCCAAACCGGCAAGACCATCGAGGACACCGACCGCCTCATGTTTGAAACCGATGAATTTTACTTAAAGAGTATCGATGAGATGTGGGAGCATTTCAAGGCCTATCCCGAAGCCCTGCTCAACACGGTCAGGGTGGCCGAGGCCTGTCAGGTGGATATTGAGTTTGGGCATCTTCATCTTCCCAAGTATGAGGTTCCCGCAGAAACAACCCCCTTTGATTACTTGAAGGCCCAATGTTATGAAGGCTTTAAAGCACGTTATGGTGAGAACGAGGAATTAAAGCAGCGTCTGGAATATGAGCTTAACACCATCCATCAAATGGGATATGTGGACTACTTCCTCATTGTCTGGGATTTTATTAAGTATGCCCGGGACAATGGAATTATGGTAGGCCCGGGAAGAGGATCGGCTGCCGGAAGCATGGTGGCCTACTGTCTGGGTATTACCAATGTGGATCCCATAAAATATCAACTGCTCTTTGAGCGGTTCTTGAACCCCGAGCGCATCTCCATGCCCGATATTGATATTGACTTCTGCTATGAACGCCGGCAGGAGGTCATCGACTATGTGGTCCGAAAATATGGGGAGGACAGGGTGGCCCAAATCATCACCTTTGGAACCATGGCTGCCCGTGCCGCCGTCCGGGATGTGGGCCGTGCTTTGGCCATCCCCTATAACGAGGTGGACAAGGTGGCCAAGCTCATTCCCATGATGCCCGGCAAACATCTGACCATTGCCGATGCCCTGGAAATGAATCCGGAGCTCAAGCGCCTTTATGCCTCCGAGCCCCGTATCCATGAGCTTTTGGAAACGGCCATGACCCTGGAGGGAATGCCCCGCCATGCTTCCACCCATGCAGCAGGGGTAGTTATTTCCAGTGAGCCCATTACCAATTTCGTACCCCTGTACCGCAACGAGGAGCTTATATCCACGCAGTTCCCCATGACCACTCTTGAGGAGCTGGGGCTGCTTAAGATGGATTTCCTCGGCCTAAGAACCATCACCGTCATCCGGGATTGCGTGGATATGGTTAAAAGGGGAAGGGGCATCACCATTGATATTGACAGGATTGATTATGATGATCCCAAGGTCTATGAGATGATTGGAAAGGGAGAAACCGCCGGGGTTTTCCAGCTTGAAAGCCGGGGCATGACCTCCTTTATGAAGGAGCTTAAGCCTACCTGCCTTGAAGATATCATTGCGGGCATTTCCCTGTACCGCCCCGGTCCCATGGATCAGATCCCGCGCTATTTGCGGAATAAAAACAACAGCAAGGGGGTTACCTATCCCACACCCAAGCTGGAGCCCATCCTCAATGTGACCTATGGCTGCATGGTCTACCAGGAACAGGTCATGCAGATATTCAGGGATCTGGCCGGGTATTCCCTGGGTCGCAGCGACCTGGTCCGCCGTGCCATGTCCAAGAAAAAGAAAGAGGTCATGGACGCCGAGCGCCAATTCTTTATCTACGGCAGTGTCAATGAGAAGGGGGAAGTGGTCATTCCCGGCGCCCTGCGCAACGGCATATCCGAGGTAGTCGCCAATGCGCTCTTTGACGAAATGATGGACTTCGCCAGCTATGCCTTCAATAAGTCCCATGCTGCCGCATATGCCTATGTGGGCTATCAGACCGCATGGCTTAAGTACCATTATCCGGTTGAATTTATGGCCGCCCTCATTAACAGCTTCATTGGAAGTTTAGGCAAGGTCAGTCAATATGTGCTTGAATGCAAGAAGATGGGCATCAAGGTATTGCCCCCCGATATCAATGAAAGCGAAAGCACCTTCTCGGTGAAAAACGGATGCATCCGGTTCGGGCTCTCTGCAGTCAAGAATGTGGGTGTAGCAGTGGTGCATAATATAATAAAAGAGAGGAATGCCAACGGTCCGTTCAAAAGCTTTATTGATTTCTGCGAACGTCTCGAAGGCAAGGAGTTGAACAAGAGAACCTGCGAAAGCCTCATAAAATGCGGCGCCTTTGACGTGTTTGGCGTTTATCGCTCAAGGCTTATGGCCAATTATGAAAGAATCCTGGAAAGGGTCGCTCAAAAGCGTAAAACCATGCTGTCCGGGCAGCTTTCCCTCTTTGATACCGGTATGGAGAGCGATGAAACAGCCACCCTGGAATGGCCCGATATGACCGAGTATGATTCACGCCTGCTGCTGGTCATGGAAAAGGAAATGCTGGGCCTTTATATCTCCGGGCATCCCTTGGATGAATTTCAGGATCAGATCAAAGAACAGGTTACCGTCTTCTCCTATGATTTTGAAATGTCTGAGGAAGAGGGCACCGAGCAGAGCCGTCTTACCGACGGTCAGTTTGTTCGTGTTGCCGGTATTATTTCGGATATAAAGACCATCAGCACGAAAAACAATAAGATGATGGCATTTGTGACCCTTGAGGATCTCTACGGTCAGATGGAGGTCATTGTCTTCCCCAATATTTATGAGCAAAACGCCCGGCTGATAACCAATGACAGCCGACTTATGGTGGAAGGACATATTTCCGTCAAGGAAGAGGAGCAGCCAAAAATACTTGCCGATAAAATCATTCCTCTGGTTCGGAACAATTGGACCGACAGCACCGAGGCTTCTGAGGCCGCCTCCACTAATTATGGGGAAGAGGAATATGCCAATGCACCGGGAGCAGACTACGGGGCTTCCTCGGGAAATAATTTACTTAATGAACCTATGCCCGACTATGGCATTTCAGGTACAAAGATGCCTTCATCAGCGCATGAAAAGGTCGCAAATGGTGGAAGGATAATAAAGATATTACTGGATGACAAGGTTTCGGAGCAGAAAAGAAAAGCGGCCATTGCACTTCTGAAATACTTTGAGGGAGCCGATCGCGCCCTGGTGTACATCGATAAGGCCGATAAACCGCAGTTGAAACTGAATATACAGGCAAGCGAGCTTCTCATTAAGGAGCTGACTGACCTGGTTGGTACTCAAAACGTGAAATTCAAAGGACCTTAGGCCGATGGCTTGGAAGCACTTAACAATGATAATGCTTGCACTTTAGCGCAAAATAATATAATATGTTTCTGAGGTGGTACATTGGATAAGATTGAATCTGACAGAGTATATGCAAACTACATCGTCATAGAAGCAGAGGAAAATGGCGTCAATGTCATTGGTCTTACCCGAGGTAGAGACACCAGGCTTCACCATACTGAAATCCTTGACAAGGGTGAAGTGTTAATTGCGCAATTTACCGAGCAAACATCGGCCATTAAGATCAGAGGAAAATCCAAGATTCACTGCAGTCATGGTGTAATTGAGTCCGGGACTAAGCAGGGAGGGCATTTGTAATATGTGGACGGTCGTTTACATGGCACAAAATAAAGATATGGCAGAGAAGCTTAAATCGATTCTGGAAGAAGGCGGTATCCTGGTCAGGGTAAACCCCGTCAACCGAAAAGAGAAGGCGGATGACTACTTTGAAGTTTCCGTTCCTGAAGCGGAAGTGGAAGAAGCTCACAGCATCATCATTGAAAAAGGTTTTTAAGACTTACCCGTGTGCTATACACGGGTATTTTATAAATAAAACGTAGTACGGAGGTGTTATATGAGTTCAATCAAGACCATCGCGGTTTTGACCAGCGGTGGAGATGCGCCGGGTATGAACGCAGCAGTAAGAGCTGTTGTTCGCTCGGGAATTTATCACGGGTTAAAGGTTCTGGGAATACATAAAGGCTATGAGGGCCTTTTACACGGTGATATAGAAGAAATGGAAATCCGCTCGGTGGGTGATATTATCCAAAGGGGCGGCACCATTCTGCAGACAGCCCGTTCGGCTGAGTTTACCACTCAGGCCGGTTTGGAAAAGGGCATGAATATGGCAAAGGTTTTCGGCATCGACGCCCTGGTGGTCATAGGCGGCGACGGTTCCTACAGAGGTGCCAGGGACATCAGCAAGCTGGGCCTCAATGTCATCGGTATACCGGGAACCATCGATAATGATATTGCCTGTACCGAATACACCATTGGCTATGACACCGCTATGAATACCGTTCTGGATGCTATAGACAAGATTCGTGACACATCCTATTCCCATGAACGCTGCAGTGTGCTTGAGGTCATGGGCCGTCATGCCGGATGGATCGCCGTTAATTGCGGTATTGCAGGCGGTGCAGAGGCCATCATTCTTCCCGAAAAGGAATTCGACATTGACAAGGACATTATCTATCCCATCATCGAAGGCCGTAACCGCGGCAAAAAGCACTATTTGGTCATTGTGGCCGAAGGTGTGGGCGGCGCTGTTGAAATTGCCAAATATATTGAACAAAAAACTGATATCATCACCCGTGCCACCATTCTGGGGCATATCCAGCGCGGAGGCACCCCAACCCTGCATGATCGTGTTATGGGAAGCCGTATGGGTGCCTATGCCGTAGATCTTCTTTTAGCCAATAAAAGGAATCGCATTATTGCAGTTCAAAACGGAAAGCTCACAGACTTCGATATTGATGAGGCCCTCAGCATGAAGAAGACCATTGACGAAGATCTGATAACACTGAGCAAAATCTTGGCACTTTGAGGTGAATCAAGTTATCCATGATTATTGAGACACGCTTCCCTGTAAGATACGCTGAAACCGATCAGATGGGTGTGGTGCATCATTCGGTTTATCCGGTCTGGTTTGAATGCGGAAGAACCGAGTTCATTAAACACTTTGGTATTTCCTAT
This sequence comes from Bacillota bacterium, assembly GCA_022702935.2. GTDB lineage: Bacteria > Bacillota > Clostridia > DSM-8532 > DSM-8532 > DTU059. The sequence continues at coordinate 29,437 of JAKIML020000082.1, forward strand.
GACGAGCTTGAACGGCTGGGGCTCATGCTTCCTCTGGCGCGCTTGTCCTGCGAGTATAAATCTCCCATACGCTATGGGGAGACTGTTCTGGTTAAAACCCGGCTCCTTGAAGCTACCAGAGCCCGTCTGGTCATCGGTTATGAAATCTATGCGGAGGAGCGCAATGTGCTCTGTGGTAAAGGGGTTACAGAGCATGCCTGGACAGGTACCCATTTAAGGCCTGTGAATATTGCCAAATACAAGCCTGAGCTATATGAAAGGCTTCTGCCCATGTTTAATAGTATTACAGGAGATAATTCGTGATTCTATGAATGCAATACTTAAGAGTGTCCCTAATATCCTGACTATTCTAAGAATGGCTGCTGTACCGGTATTTGTAGTGCTCATGTTGCAGAACAAGCTTTATCTCGCGCTTGTAGTATTTATTGCAGCAGAAATTACCGATGTGCTTGACGGTATCATAGCCAGGCGGTATCAGCTCATCACTCCATTTGGCAAGGTTGCCGATCCCCTTGCTGATAAGCTCATGCAGCTTACAGCCTTATTCATGCTGGCTCAGCGGGAGATGATATTAAAGATTATTCCCTGGCTGGTTTTGGTAAAGGATCTGTTCCTGCTGGTTTCAGGCTTTTATGTCATCAAAACAAAGAAAAAGGTGGATGTTTCGGCCAAGTGGTTTGGAAAGCTGACCTCGGTGCTTCTCTTTATTGCCATTCTCACAACCTTCTTTGGTGCCCCACGGTCAGTCAGTGACACCATCTTCTGGATCTGTGTGGTCATGGCATTATTTGCAGCCGTTATGTATATCATCAATTACTTTAAGCAAATGAGAGCTAACAGGGAACATGAGAGTGAAATGATGAGAAAAAGAGAGGCTTAAGGGCCCCTCACGCTTTATAAGTCAACAGACTTCTGCAAAGTCACGGAGGCTTGATGCCCCCGTGACTTTTTGCTTTTATTCATTTAGTCGCAGCAGCCACCATCCCTATTCCAGAACAAGCAAAGGAAAATAAGAATGAAGAATAAGATGGTGCAATCGCTATCACGATCAAAGCCCTTCATAAACGGCACCTCCTTCCGGGTAAGCTCTACATTACCCAACTGTTAGTCACAGCATTTGTTGTTGTTGCTACTACATCCGCCATTACAGAACAGGAGTAAGAAGAGGATAATGAACATGAGAACTTCACAATTGCCGCCGAAACATCCTCTCAAACCACCGATCATATAATTAACCTCCCATGCCTATTGAACTCAATATATACTATTCAAAAGGTTCTCTAGGGGTTACAATACTGGTTCTATGTTTTATGGGGTCTGAATAGGATTAAGTAGTTGATTGGACAATAACGGGGGTATTCATCGTGGAAGAGAAATACCAGGGCCAGTTCTCCACAAGCTACTTGGTGGATCTTTTAAAAACCGTCGTCTTATCATTGGTGGTAACCTTTGTCATCCTCTTGTTGGCCGCTTTGCTGCTATGCTTTACTGATTTTCCTGAGCAGTACACCTTGCCGTCAGCCATTGCGGCAACCATAGTGGGCGTGTTTGCGGGAAGCAGTATGGCTGCCAGAAAGTATCCGGAAAAAAGCCTCGTCTCAAGCCTTATATCAGCTTTTGTCTACGCAGTTATTGCCTACATTGTAGGATGCCTGATGCAAGGAAAGTTCGTTTTCACCCTGAATACTGCATTGTTTTTGGCCATTGCGCTCATCACAGGCGCCATCGCCAGTATATTAGCCAACCGCAAAAAGAGTGCTCCCAAGTATGGCTCAGGCACATCCAATCTGGCCGACAAGCTCAGGAAGAAAAAAACCACCAAGTCCTACAGCTTTAATCGTACGGGAAGGTAATGAGGACTTGTGTTTTAATATGTGATATACTATAATTAACATGACAAGAGATTAGTATAATCCCTTGTCATTTTTGTTGGTTTTAGAAACCGATAAAATGAACAAGCTATGAAGGGTTAACACATGATTCATCTCTATATTGGAGACGGAAAAGGGAAAACAACGGCCGCTGTTGGGCAAGCCATCAGAGCTTTGGGATGGAACAAGAGGGTTTTATTTGCTCAGTTCTTAAAAAGCCTGGACAGCGGTGAAATCCAAGTCATGAAAACCCTGGATAATCTTGCTCTGTTTCGGCCTGAAATGCGACATAAAGGCTTTATTTGGAATATGGATGAGAGGTCACTGGCTGAGACCCGTGAGGATTTGCGCTCAGGCTTTTTTAAGCTCATTGAAGCGGCCAAAGAAAACGGCTATGCCATGATTGTCATGGATGAAATCCTGGATGTGGTAGCATGCAATTTTCTTTCCGAGAATGAGCTTACAAATTTTATGAGTGCTATAGACGGAGAAACTGAGCTGGTTCTAACCGGCAGAAGCGCCTCGGACAAGCTTAAGGCGTATGCCCACTATATCACCTGTTTTTCCAAAGAAAAGCATCCCTTTGATTCGGGAATACCGGCTCGCAAGGGGATAGAGTATTAATACCAAAGAGGAGAAAGGTGTTTTTAATGAAGCGTAAGTTAAGACCCAATAATAAGGGGATTCTCATTCTTGTCAGCTTATTCGTTGTCCTGTTCGCAGGGCTTATGTTTGCTTTAAGTGATAGGTTCAAAACAACGCCCCAAACTCCGGTTCCTACCGAGACACTGGCTCTGTCACCAACCCCTTCTCAGACCCCCGAGGCTTCGGCAACCCCCGAGCCCCAGGCTTCAGAAACGCCTGAACCACAGGAGTCACAGGTTCCCGAGCAGAAATTGGTGATCCGGACCGACTATGAAGCCTTCCAGCCCAATGAAGCAGGGGATATTCCCGTGGTCATGTTCCATCGCTTTGTTGACGAATATGATGGGGATAAGGAATATACCACCACCTTCAAAGAATTTGAGGCGCTCCTTGAGACCTTGTACAATCAGGGTTACCGCCTTATCAGCATGCAGGATTTCATTGACTGCAATATATCAGTACCCGCCGGGACCATGCCCATGGTATTTACCTTTGACGATGGAACTCCGGGCCAGTTTAATCTCATTGAAGAAAACGGGAAGCTTAAAGTAAACCCCAAATCTGCCGTAGGCATTATGATGGCCTTCAATGAAAAGCATCCCGATTTCGGACTCAAGGGAATCTTTTATGTCAACATGGACATCGGAGACAATACCTTTATGGGTGCAGGCTCCTTAAGAGAACGCTTTGAAATACTTGAGAGCCTCGGCCTTGAGATTGGCACCCACACCTGGGGTCATGTGGATTACAGAGCCATCACCACTACCGAAAAGATTCAGGAAAGCATAGGGAAGAACCAGAAAAGGGCCGAGGAAGTTCTGCCCGGACTTAGGTTCTATTCACTGGCCCTTCCTTATGGCAGCAGACCCAAGGATAAAAACCTCTGGCCGGCGCTGCAGAATGGAACCTATGAAGGCGTGGCTTATCACCATGACACCATTATGGCTGTCGGCGCTGAGCCGTCAGTCCCATCTATCAGCAAAAAATATGACAGCTCCTATGTGCACAGAATAAGATCCCAGGGCAAGGACCCTGTTGATTGCGATTTAACCTGGTGGTTGTCCAGAATGACCGCATCCAGAATGTTTATCAGCGATGGCGATCCTGAAACCATTGTGGTTCCTGAGAGTAAGGCCGATAAGGTAGACACTCAGAAGCTGGGCAGCAAAAGGCTGGTGACCTACTAAGACCCAAAGGCCCATCGATATTAATGGGAAACATTGATTTATCTTGCGAAATGATGTAAAATAGATAATAGTGTACCAATAGTATTATTTTTTCGTTCAATCCGGTAAGTTCTTACCGGATTGAGTATTTCATTTTCTTTATAGGCATAGAAAACCAAGGGGGGCATTGCTCTCCTCAGTTTTGTTATCAGCTTTTTATCATGGGAAGGAGGCCACAGTTAATGTCAGTATCAAAGGATATGGAGAAGCATCTGGATGATCTTGATGTCAAAAGGAAAGCCGTCAAGCTTGTCGTAGCACACCTTAAGAAAAAGGTGTCTAAGGAGTATATGGGCATTGAATATCTTGTTGATTGGCTGGACGCAATGGATGAACTCCTAAAAAGAGAAGACTTTGATGTCAAAGAGTACTATGCCATGAGAAAACAACTGAATAGCGTCATCGAGAGCACGTTGGATGAGGAAATGCGCGTGAAGATTCGAAATTCTTGGCACAGCCTAGGTAAAGCATTAGAGAAGAAAGCCGAACCCTATTAAAACGTCTCGATGGTTGAACATTGGGACGTTTTTTATTGCATATATAAGTCATTCAATGGCTCAAAAAAGCTCTTCTCAGAATCCATAACGGACTTCTGGAAGAGCTTTTTATTTGTTGGTTGCAAAGTAATACTGTCAGATAATCACTGAATTCCTTTTAAGTACTCCCGGCCTGAGCGGACCGATGCCTTGACACTTTCAATGGAAGGGCCGCCGGGAACCTTTCTCTCATTGACACAGGTCTCCAGGCTGATGGCCTCATAAACATCCTTATCAATCTTATCCGAGAAGGTGTGGAACTCATCCAGGCTCATTTCATCGATGTTCTTGCCCTTCTCAATACAGTAGGCAACCATTCTTCCGATAATCTCATGGGAGTCCCTGAAGGGGATGCCCTTCTTCACCAGGTAATCGGCGATATCAGTGGCATTGGTAAAGCCGCCCCGGGCTGCATTGTACATATGACTCTTTTTAACCCTCATGGTCTCCAGCATGCGGGTAAAGATGGGGAGGCAGAGCTTAACCGTATCCACCGCATTGAAGATGGCTTCCTTATCCTCCTGCATATCCTTGTTATAAGCCAGGGGAAGCCCCTTCATCAGGGTCAGCAGGGACATCAGGCTGCCATAAACGCGACCAGCCTTTCCGCGTACCAGTTCAGCCACATCCGGGTTCTTCTTCTGCGGCATGATGGACGACCCGGTGCTGTAGGCATCGTCCAGCTCGATGAAGGAGAACTCTGAGGAGCACCAAAGGATGATCTCCTCGCTGAAACGGGAAAGATGCATCATAATCATGGAGAGGCAGGAGGCCAGCTCAATGACAAAATCCCTGTCACTGACAGCATCCAGGCTGTTCTCGGTGATTGCCGAAAAGCCAAGCTCTTTGGCCACCATCTCCCTGTCCAGGGGGTAGGTGGTACCCGCCAGGGCGCCCGAACCAAGGGGCATAATATTCATACGCTTATACGCATCATCCAGCCGTTCAATATCCCTGCGGAACATCTGAAAATAGGCCATAAGATGATGGGCGAAGGTGATGGGCTGAGCTCTCTGCAAATGGGTATAACCGGGCATGATGGTCTCATAATGTTCCTCAGCCATATTGACCAGGATTTCAAGCAAGGCTTTAAGCATCCCTTTGATGGTCTGGGTTTCATCCTTCAAATACATGCGGATATCCAAAGCCACCTGGTCATTTCTGCTCCTTCCGGTATGAAGGCGCTTACCCACATCACCAATGCGGGCAATGAGAAGGGTTTCAATATTCATATGGATATCCTCGGCCGAGGTTTCAAACTCCACCTTGCCATTCTCAATATCCTCGAGAATCTCAAACAGGGTCTTGCGAATGAGCTCAGCATCGGCGGCAGGAATAATGCCGCAATGGCCCAGCATTCTTACATGGGCCGCACTTCCGATGATATCCTGTCTATACATCCTGCTGTCAAAATGTATGGACGAGTTAAAGTCATCCATTAATTGATCGGTATTTTTGGAAAAACGTCCACCCCAAAGTTTCATCTTTCATCCTCAATTCATAACATGCCATGGCGTTTAACCATGGCATGCTGTTTTATTTTTATCCTTTTTAGCGTCTTAGTCTTTAATATTGTTGAGCTTCTTCATATTGGCCTGCACCTTAAGGGGAAGACCAAAGAGGTTGATAAAGCCTTCTGCATCCTTATGGTTGTAAACATCGTCGGCGCCGAAGGTGCAGAGCTCTTCACTGAAGAGGGAGTAGGGAGACTCGGTTCCTGCGGGAATGATATTACCCTTATAAAGCTTCAGCTTGACCTTACCGGTGACATACTTCTGGGTAGAATCTACAAAGGCCGAGAGGGCTTCACGCAAGGGTGTGAACCACTGTCCGTAGTAAACCAGCTCAGCGAAGCGCTGTGCGACAAGAGCCTTGTAATGTGCAGTGTCTCGGTCGAGGGTAATATTCTCCAGCTCCTGGTGAGCCGCATAGAGGATGGTGCCGCCGGGAGTTTCGTAAACACCCCTGGACTTCATACCCACTAAGCGATTCTCAACAATGTCAATGGTTCCAATGCCATTCTCGCCGCCAATCTTGTTCAGGCAGGTTAACAGCTCAACAGGGGAGAGCTTCTCACCATTCACCTTCACAGGAATACCCTGTTCAAACTCAATCTCCACATAGGTGGGCTGATCGGGGGCTTTTTCAGGCGTAACAGAGAGCTGAAGGAGTCTGTCATATAAGGGCTCATTGGCCGGATTCTCAAGCTCGGAGCCCTCATGGCTCAGATGCCATATATTCCTGTCACGGCTGTAGTTGTTGCTCTTGCTTACAGGAATGGGGATGTTTCTCTTTGTGGCATAGTCGATGGCATCCTCTCTGGAGCGAATATCCCAGATTCTCCAGGGAGCAATAATCTTCAGATGGGGAGCAAGGGCCTTAACCGTCAGCTCAAAACGCACCTGATCGTTACCCTTTCCGGTTGCGCCATGAGCAATAGCCGTAGCGCCTTCCTTTTCAGCAATTTCTACCAGACGCTTGGCGATGATAGGACGGGCAAAGGAAGTACCCAAAAGGTATTTGCCTTCGTAGACCGCACCGGCTTTCAGGGTAGGGTAAATATAGTCGGTGATGAATGTTTCGGTAAGATCCTCGATGTATATTTTGCTTGCGCCTGTCTTAATGGCCTTTTCTCTGAGGGGCTCAAGCTCTTCGCCTTGACCAACGTCAGCAGCCATAGCAATAACTTCGGCGTCATAGTTCTCTTTCAACCACGGAATAATGATGGAAGTATCCAAACCACCGGAATAGGCCAGTACGATTTTTTCCTTGCTCATAACACAATCTCTCCATTCTATGTTAAGATAGGTTTAGGGTGTTGTTTTTAATAATTATACAATACAATGTATAAATATTCAATATGCAACCCCAGGATTTTTCAAGAAGATTTCCGGGGAAACGCACCCATGAGATGCGGGGGTTAAATAATGGTTATCATCGGTATAGATCCAGGCTTTGCGATCACCGGTTACGGTATTATAGAATATTCAGGGAATATATTCAAGCTGATGGATGTGGGAGTTATCACCACCGAGGCACATACAGAGCTTTCAGACAGGCTTCTGACATTGAATAACGAGCTGGATGTGCTCATATCCCGCTATCAACCCGATGCCATGGCTGTGGAGGAGCTTTTCTTCAATACCAATGTAAAAACAGCCATCAAGGTAGGGCATGGAAGAGGGGTGGCCCTTCTTTCTGCCGCAAAGGCAGGCATTAAGGTCTATGAATATACACCGCTTCAGGTGAAGCAGGCTGTGGTAGGTTATGGTCGGGCAAAAAAAGAGCAGGTACAGCAAATGGTCAAGGTTTTGCTTAATATGGACAAGATCCCAAAGCCCGACGATGCCGCCGACGCCCTTGCCGTTGCCATATGCCATGCCCATAGCTCCGGGCCCGTCAATCGCTACTCCTATCGATAAAAGGAAAAAGATTTTAAAAAGGGGAGAATGGGTATTCTCTCCTTAAAATTTTAAACATTAACCTGAATATTTCGACTTAACCTATCACGAAAATGGACAGCAAAAAAGCCGGTCTCTGGAAACCGGCTTTGAATAAAATGGCTGCGGATTAAGGATTTGAACCCTAACAAACTGATCCAGAGTCAGTCGTGCTACCGTTACACCAATCCGCAACGACGAAATTTATTATAGCGTGATTATTAAAGGATTTCAAGTCCTAATTTTGTATTTTTCGAAAAACATCGAGTTGGAAAATACTGTCGGTGCCAGCCTTTACACAAATGTATATGGAGTTATTAAAAATTACAGAGCAATTTCAGATAAATATCATAAAAACTGTACATAAACCATTTAATGATGAAATATGACTTCATATGCAAAGGGTCACACAGCTTATCCATGACCTGTTCCTATATATGCAATATGGATTATTAATGAATATAGAAAAACTAAAGCAAAAGAGGGAACGAATCAATCGTTCCCTCTCTTTATATCATATGTACTTTATTAAACCCTAACCACCCAGTTGAAGGGATCGGCAACCTTGGCGTACTGAATGCCGGTGAGCTGGTCATAGAGCTTCTGTGAGAGTTCACCAATATGGCCGCCGCTTAACTCAATCTTCTGGTCCTTCCAGTTAAGTTCACCAATGGGGGAGATAACAGCGGCTGTTCCCGTACCGAAGGCTTCCTTCAGCAAGCCCTTAGCATGAGCCTCGTAGATCTCTTCAATGGAGATCCTGCGCTCAACAACATTCAAGCCCCAGGACCTTAAGAGCTCAATACAGGACTTTCTGGTAATACCGGGAAGAATACTTCCGTTCAAAGCGGGGGTGACGATTTCATCACCAATGACAAAGAAGACATTCATGGTTCCAACTTCTTCAACATACTTTCTTTCAACGCCATCCAGCCAGAGCACCTGGGTATAGCCCTTTTCCTTGGCTACCATTTGTGCCTTCAAGCTGGCCGCATAGTTGGCGCTGGCCTTGATCTGGCCCAGTCCGCCCACAACTGCGCGGACATAGAAGGGCTCCACATAAATCTTGACAGGATTCAGCCCCTCTTTATAGTAAGCGCCTACAGGACCGGTGATGATGATGAACTGATAGGTGTTGGACGGACGAACTCCCAGGAATGGATCGGTTGCAATGATAAAGGGTCGAATATACAAGGATGTATTGGGTGCGTCGGGAATCCAATCCTTATCAATCGCTACAAGCTTTTTAATGGCTTCCACACCAAAGGCCTCGTCAATTTTGGGAATGCAAAGTCCTTCACAGGACTGATTCAGGCGCTTCATATTTTCTTCGGGTCTGAATAATACAACTTCGCCCTTATCAGTTTTATAGGCCTTCAGACCTTCAAACAGGCTCTGTCCATAATGAAATACCATAATGGAAGGTTCATAGGGAATGGTTCCATAGGGGACAATTCTGGCATCATGCCAGCCCTTTCCCTCGGTATAGTCCATGATGAACATATGGTCCGAGAAGATGTTGCCGAAGCCCAAGCTTTCTGTTGATGGCTTTGCTTTAGGATTCTGGGTTAGCTCAACTCTTATTTCCATTGATAACACGCTCCTTCGATAAAATAGTTTACACCAATACACATCAAAAATCTAGAATATTCATAAAAACCTTACAAGCACACAGATATGAAACTGCATATGTTAATATTAGGAACTCATGCCCGGTTCTGTCCTATATCTTTATTGCTTAAGCAGCCTGACAAGCTTTGAAGGCTTTATTGGCATATCCTTAGAACCTTAAAAATGAAAGTGGCAATGCTCCCTCTTTCATAAAATTACATGACGGTTTCTTAAGAAAATAAATCAATTCAAGCAATTGGAGGGTGATCATCCATGATCATTCACGTGGTTAAGCCCGGTGAAAGTGTATATTCCATTGCCAGACAATACGGCGTGTCCTGGCAAAAAATAGTCTCCGATAACGAATTGGAGAATCCCACTCAGTTGGTGATTGGGCAGACACTGGTCATTCTGGAGGGAATGCGGAGACATGCGGTGGCTCCCGGCGAGTCCCTTTATCTCATAGCCCTGGAATATCAGTTGAGAATTAGTGATCTTTTGGCGGCAAATCCTCAAATCACAGATCCCGCCAGACTTACAGTAGGACAGATTGTCAATATTCCTCCGCGAACTATAAAGTTTGGTCCCAAAGAGGTAAATGGCTATGCTTTCCCCAATATCAATATGGAAACCCTGAGAAAAACCTTGCCCTACTTGACCTACCTCAGTATCTTCAGCTATCAGGTAAAGGCTGACGGAACCTTCGACCCCATCAATGATACCCCCTTAATCCAGGAAGCCCGTAATGCCCGGGTAGCACCTTTGATGGTCATCACCAATATCGGGGAGGATGGGGGCTTTGACAGTGATTTGGCTAGTGCCATCCTAAGCAGCGGCAGTGTACAGGATACACTCATCAACAATATTATCAGGAATCTGCAGCAAAAGAATTATTACGGGCTGGATATAGACTTTGAATATATCTATCCGCAGGAAAGAGAGAAGTACAATAATTTTCTCAGAAAGGTGGCCTCCCGGCTCCGTCCCTTAGGCTATACCATAACCACAGCCGTGGCTCCAAAAATCTCAGCCACACAGGAAGGAGACTTATATATAGCCCATGATTATCCCGTCCATGGTGCCTTAATGGATCATGTCATCATTATGACCTATGAATGGGGATATACCTACAGTCCGCCCATGGCCGTGGCCCCTATTAACGAGGTTCGCAAGGTGCTCAACTATGCTGTTTCGGCAATTCCTCGCCAAAAGGTGTTCATGGGCATTCCCAATTACGGATACAACTGGACCCTTCCATTCCAGGAAGGAACCGCAGCAAGCACGGTTTCCAATGTGGGGGCCGTAAATCTGGCCTGGCGGGAAGGAGCCATCATTCAATACGATCCTGTGGCCCAGGCACCCTACTTCAGGTATTATGCCGATGACGGAAAACAGCATGAGGTTTGGTTCGATGATGCCCGAAGCATCCTGGCCAAGCTGACACTGGCCAATGAATTCAATCTCGGTGGCGTAAGCTATTGGACCATTATGCAATACTTCCCGCAAAATTGGCTGGTTTTAAACAGCGTGTTTGATATTGTAAAAGTTCTTTAAGGAAGTGAGGGTAATTTCTATGAACAGTAACCATGGGCCTCATAAGCCTGTGGAAAGCCGGGATGGAAATCCGACAGGCAACCCGTCCAATATCCCGATGGAATATTCCAGAAGGTTATTCCTTGATAACTCGCTGGAGGGTTATAAAAGGCCAAAACCTTACGGCTTTTATGATCAGGACTATGAATACGGTATTGAAGGGGGGAGATGGAAGCGCTCCTATGCGCGCATTGTCCATCTCTTGCCCAGTTTCTCTCCCATCGACGTGTATCTGGACGGGAAGCTGTTTTACAGCGGGCTGCGCTATCAGGGTGTATCGGACTATATGAGCGTAAGACCGGGGAACCATCGCATCATATTCTGCACCATTGGCCGCAGATCACGGCCCATTTATTACAAAACCCTTTTTATCCCCAGGAGGGGTATTGTCTCCATGGTGGTTCACGGCTTGTCCACCGGTCCCGATGTCATTGTTTTGGATGATAAAACCACCGTTCCGACAGGCCGTTCCAAGGTGAAGATTGTACACCTGGCACCCTATATACCCGCAGTGGATTTATTGGCCGGACGATGGATGTGGTTCAATGAGATCATCTATCAAGAGGCCTCCGAATATATCCCCATTCCTGCCGGAAGAGAAACCTTAACCTTAAGGGCTTCGGAAACCAAACACATTATTTTCACGCTGCCCAATGCCTACTTTGGTCGAAACAGGGCACATACGGTTTATGTGACCAAGCAAACCCATTCCATATCATCCATAAATCTTTTCATCACCCAGGATGGCTGATGTCGTGAGAACATCCCAGAGGATTATTTTTTCGCAGTACCGTTGCCCTTGGCTAAATTATCGTAGACCTCCTTTTGTCCCGCAAAGGTGACAATGATCTGGCCCACGGTCTGGAGGAAGTTTCCCAGTGTGTTTTGGAGATCAACGCTAAGATTTTGAGCAATCAGGATACCTAAAAGTGTTGCCAAAAGCGTGAACTGATCGGGGGGCAATGTGAGTATACTGAATGGAATTGATAAGTTGCATACGTTTTGCTCATTAATTTCGGCCATAATGTTTATACCTCCCTGATTGCACCGAATATGCCGCTCCATTCAGCCTGCCATCCCAAAGCAAAAGATTTCATGCCCAAAGGGAGGCCTCCTCTAACACAATATGTTGTTTTCCCGGTTATGTTAACACCCCTGACCATGCCATAAGGTCCCGTTCTATGGCTCCAGAATGCATCATAGAATTGAATGAAAGCAGTATGACCGTTAAGGGCATGAGCTTATGTATGAAAAAGCATAAGTTCATGCCTTTATACTGTGGGTCTGCATTTTAAGGAGGCATTATGAACAGTGTAAAAATTACGCTCAACAACTCAGGCGGACTGCATACCCGGCCGGCAAGTCTTTTGGTCAAGAACGCCCTCCAATTTAAAAGCCATATTAGCATCCGATGCAAGAACCGAGAAGCTAACGCCAAAAGAATTCTTGGGATTCTGGCACTAGGCGCTCAAAAGGGCGATGAGCTTGAGATCTTTGCAGAAGGCCCCGATGCAAGTCTGGCTCTTGATGCACTCAGAAAGCTGGTTGAATATGAAATGGTGGAATAGGTGAGATTATGATTAAGCTCAAAGGTTTAGGAGTTTCTCCCGGAATAGCAGCCGGACACCCCATGGTTTATACGCCCATGCCCATAGCCTATACCAAGGAATCCAGAGTCTCAGTCAAGGATGAAATCGCACGATTGAACAAGGCCGTAGAGAACAGTATTGCAGAGATAAAAAGCCTTTATACCAAAGCCAAGGCAAAACTGGGACATGTAGAGGCAGGGTTGTTTGAAGCCCAGATAATGATGCTCCAGGATGAGGACTTCATCACCAAGATTGAAGAGGAAATTGTCACCAATCGGATTAACGGAGAGTGGGCCATCGCCAATGTGAGGGACTATTATGTCTCGGTCTTTGAGAGCCTGGATCATGAATACCTCAAGGAACGTGCCCAGGACATCAAAGATATTGCCGGTCGATTAATCAAGCATATGCAAAAGCGTGAGGAGAATGCTTCTGCCAATAAGCGCATGAGGTCCATAGTCGTTGCCAGGGAGCTTACCCCATCGGATACAGCCTACCTAAACAGTGAGATGGTGTTGGGGCTCCTGATCGAGGCAGGGGGATGTACGTCCCTGACATCCACACTGGCACGAACCATGGGCATTCCCACTGTGGTTGGCATACCCCGGCTTATGGAATCCATTCAATGGAATGAGTATATTGCTTTTGACGGCGAATCGGGAGAGGTCTACATCAATCCCACCCAGGACGTTTTACGGAAAATGATGAGCATAAAAAAGAAGGCTATGGCGCAATGCAGAATAGTTAAAGAACAGGAGAGAATACACGGCACAACAAGGGATGGACGAAAAATCCCAGTTCTGGCCAATGCCGCCTCTCTCAACGACATAAAAACAGCTTTGGAAAATGGCGCCGAGGGTATCGGTCTCTTTCAAACCGAATACATGTTTCTAGGGCGGTATCAGTGCCCCACCGAACAAGAGCAGTTTGATATTTTAAAGAGCGCAGCACTCCATCTGGGAGAAAGGCCTTTAACAGTACGAACCCTGGATATAGGCAGCGACAAACGGGTTAATTATCTGGACCTTCACAAGGAAGAAAACGCCTATTTAGGCCGCCGGGCTATCCGCCATTGTCTTGAGCGTCGGGAACTCTTCAAAACACAGCTCAGAGCCATATTGCGAGCCAGCGCCTCTGGAGCCGTCCGCATAATGTTTCCCATGATTTGTACCCTTCAGGAGCTGAGAGAAGCCAAGCAATTATTGGAGGAATGTAAAAAGGAACTGGACACTGAGGGAATTCCCTGCAATAAGGATATTTCTGTGGGTATGACCATAGAAACACCGGCTGCTGCCCTCATGAGCGATATTTTTGCCCGCGAATGTGACTTTTTCAGTATAGATGCCGATAATCTCCTCCAATACACCCTGGCTGTTGACCGGTTCAACCCCTCTGTTCAGTATCTCTACAGCCTTTTTCAGCCATCCTTTCTGAGACTGGTTCAAAAGGTGGTGGACAATGCCCATCAAAGCAATATCAAGGTCTGCATTTGCGGCGAAGCCGCCCAGGAAAAACGGCTGCTCCCGGTTTTAATAGGTATGGGCGTTGATGAGTTCAGTGTCAATATCCCATGGATTCGGACAACACGGGAGGAAATCTGGGAAACCGACTATGAGGATGTTCAGAAATGGATACCCGAGCTGTTCTCCATTGCTACCGATATGGACGTGGAGCAATTCCTTGAGTTCAGTCAGGATAAGCTCCCCACCGCTTCCAATGAAGGATACTGATGCCGGATTAAACTCTGTCGAGGTTCCCTTGGGTAATATTTCTGCGATACCGCCCGAGCGCGTTTAATATTTTACATAAAGGGTAGATACTAATAAACAAATTGAAGAATGAGGAGTGTTATGTTATGGGAAAACTTGCTGTTGATATTGCGAATCTCGATGTTCAGAAGCTGGTGCAAATGCTGAATGAAGCCCTCGCCGAGGAATGGCTTGCTTATTACCAATATTGGATTGGCGCCAGAGTCATGGAAGGACCTATGAGAAGCGAGATTGAGCCTGAGCTTCTCGTCCATGCCAATGAAGAGCTGGCCCATGCCGAACTGCTTGTTAACAGAATCATTCAGTTGGGCGGAACCCCCATACTCAATCCTGCCAAGTGGATGGAGTATGCAAAGTGCGAGTACGCCGAGCCCAATGATCCCTATGTTGAGGTGATTCTGGAGCAGAATCTGGGCGGGGAGCGCTGTGCCATCAAGCGTTATGAAGAGATTGCCAACTTCACCTACGGCAAGGACCATTCCACCTATCAGATGGCTACCAACATCCTCAATGACGAGTTGGAGCATGAGCATGACATCGAAGACTGGCTCAGGGATATTGAAAGACTGAAGGAAGACATTAAGAAGATCAGACTATAATATTAAAGAACATCATCCCTTATCGAAGGAGCAAAAACCGGATGGATAGGAGCCATCCGGTTTTTATGTCTACATTCGGTAGAGACTGATACGATGGATATCATGATAAAACTTATACATCAGACCGGCGGTGGTTCTTTGGGCCAGGGACAGTATGACTGAGGTGGTTTTGTAGAACCGCCGCTCTTTATCCCTGATATCGTGATACTTAAGATAGGTATTAATGGCCTTTCGGCTGTTGAGATTGATATAAAGCCTCAGAGAGCTTAAGTAGATCCCGCCCTCATAAACCTTGTATTCATCATAGTTTCGATAAGCATTGATGATCCATTTTTCAAAGCTCCTGTGGTTATCCAGCAAACGGACATTGGCATGATGGGGAACCGTCATATCCTGAATCAGGTGGCAGGCCGCTCCCAAGTAGAACATGGCACGCTTCACATGTCCTTGAAAATACTCTTTCAGTGCTGCCTTGTAATAGGTGCGGCACTCTTTTCTGGCATGGCTGTTGCCAAAGAGGCCTCTCTGGGTGTCGGGATTATAGAAATGATCACTGCTTTTAAAATCCTGATCAGCCCATACCACACCGGCATTAATGGCCTGAAGATAGCGGGACATCAACCTGTAGGCCTCATCATGGCCATCATTCTTAAGAATGATGACGGCCTGCTCATTGATGAATTTATGAACCTTGCACTCGGTCTTGACAATCCGTTTCTTGACAGGATTAACCGCTCTCAGGGTATTCTTAAACATGAAAACATAGGTTTTTTCAAGGATACTCATGGGCTCCGTCCCGTTCCTGCTAAAAAATCATAGTCATAATTTTCCCTGGGGACAGAAGCTTTATTATTGGAAATATCAGGTCCAAAGCATCAGGAGTAGGTTTGATTCAAGATTCGGATATAGGCTTGCTCCTCCAAATCAGCGATTTGATGAAGCATGAAGCCTAAATCCTTTACTTGGGCACAATCCCCCATAAGATAATCCACAATATGATGGGTAATTTTCACTCAGGCCGAAGCCCATAGCCTTCAATGCCTGAATCTTATTGGCCACAATCAATTGGTCCACACTATAGTACCGATAACCGTTTTGCTTATCAATGCTGTTTGCGTCAGTAATCCGATTTTATCGTAATTTCTGAGCATATAGATGCTGATGTTGGACAGGACCGAAAACTCCCCAATCTTTAGCATAGACCCTCCCTGCTTGAAAAGATAAACGGAACATTAATCCGCCAAAGCAAGTATCCATTCAATCCACTTTAATACACTATGGGCTCTTCGCTCGATGGTATCCTGTGAGTTCACATGGTAGATGGTGCACTGTTTCATAATGTCAACAATTCTGTCCCGGGTAAGGGAGAAGGTTGCAAAATACTCTCTTAACGCCATATTAAACACCTCGTGCTTTAATATGGCCTCAACAATCCCCAGGACTTTTTGCCTATGCCGCAGCCCCATAACCCTGCGCCCCTCCTCGGACAGGGTGTAATAAACTGCGCCATCCCTACGCTTTCGGACAAGGCCCAGATAGATGGCTGCTGTGGTATAATAGGCTGTCTGCCGCTCCGTGAAGGCATAGTTTTGGGTGATATAATCCGCAGAAAGCTCCCCATGCTCCATGAGTATACTCAAAAGGTCCACAATGCGCACCATGGAGTTGGCCTGGGGGAAGGGTATTTCTGGCTCCGGTGCAACCTGAACAGTCTGAAGAACCTGGTAGATATCATCCAGTGTAATCTGCTCCGGATCGATGATATAGTTGCGCTGCTGGACAAGCTCCAAAGAATTATACTCGTTAAGGGCATTGAAACGGTATATGAAAAAGGAGAACACATCATTACTGTATGTCATGAAAACGGGAATAACATCTTTGGCAAGCCTGCTCTTCCATAATCGGTAGGGATAATACAATTGGCGGATGAGAAAGTCGTCTGCCGTAAAGTT
Source organism: Bacillota bacterium (assembly GCA_022702935.2). Taxonomy (GTDB): domain Bacteria; phylum Bacillota; class Clostridia; order DSM-8532; family DSM-8532; genus DTU059. The sequence goes on from JAKIML020000082.1 coordinate 46,268, forward strand.
TTTGGCTTCGATGATAATAAGCTTATGTGCGCTTTCGTATCCGCCGTCAATCTCGAGCTGGGAGTTTTCAACAGTCACGGGGTAGAGGTTCCCTTTTAATACATTCCGAATATTAAAGCTGAAGCTGCCTGCCGACATTCTCCCCGATACAGTAGGAAGGGTGGCTTCTTCTGCAATATCATTGATGATTCCGCTGACATAGGCACAGTGAAGACAGGCACTTTCACTGTAGAGGTTGCTGTAATTGATGGATTCGATATGGGCGGGGAGTGAAACACGTATGTTTTTAACATCGGCATAGGTTATATCTTGATAGGCATCAAAATGGCCCAGTATATAACTCCCACGGGTGATGGGAAGAATAGAAATCTTGTTCCGGGTAAAGATATCGGGCAAGTTGGCTTTATGGTCAAACTTGGTCATCAATCGTGCCTCATGCACCTTATTAATCAGGGCAGAGGTAATGGTATAGAAGCCATCGCGCTGGATATGGGACAGGATATCATAATCGTTAAAAAGCTTCTCCCAGTTCCTTTCAATCAATCTCATAGTTTCGCACCAGTATCTCCTGTATTGCGCCGCGATTTTCAGCAACCGAATTAATGCTTCTGGTTGCTCCCACTTTCTCCATAGTATAATCCTTATACAAATCTTCAATGAATGGCGCCGAGGAGTTTGAGAGCAAGAATTTAACGCCCATAGCGTTTAATTTGTCACAAACCGACTTAAGGCGGATCTGATCTTCCTTGCCAAAGCCGTCCAGGGTATATCCCGTAAAGGAAGAGCTGTCACTTAACGGGAAATAGGGGGGATCGAAATAAACGAAGGCTCCTTTTCGTATTCCTTTCAATGCGTCTTCAAAGTCGCCGGTTTTAAAGATGATATCCCTATCGTTAAGGTACTTGCTCACTGCCCTCAAAACAGCCTCATTGACAATATTGGGGTTCTTATACTTGCCAAAGGGAGTATTGAACTGCCCCAGAGAATTGACCCTGTAAAGCCCGTTGTAACAGGTCTTGTTTAAATAGATGAGCCTTGATGCCTTTTGGACGGGAGTCATCTTTTCAAGCTCACCGGTTCTGTCCATCTCCCGGACCTTATAATAATATGCCTTATCGTTACTATGCTTTTTTAAGTCTTCTATAAGCTCGTCCACATTGTTCTTTATGGTGAGATACACATTAATGAGGTCATGATTATAATCATTGACAATCGCCTTTTTGGGCTGGAGGTGGAAAAGAACAGCACCACCGCCAAGAAAGGGCTCATAGTAGGTGGAGAACTTCTTGGGGATGCGCTTTTCAATTTCATTCAGAAGCTGACGTTTCCCGCCGGCCCATTTCACCACAGGCTGAACAAGTTGATTCTGGTCTGAAGCTTTTGTCATAATAACCTCTTTGCAGTCATTAGTCTTATATAATCATCTGCTATTATACCAAAGCCGATCCCAATAGGGTAGCGGAAAAGTGAGTTTGAAGATATGGACATTACATATTGTCCTTCATGATGTTCTCATGGAAAACTGGGGTGTTGCTGGAGGAAAGCCTGCCAGTGAAGTGGATTTCGGTTTTAAGATAGAGGTCTAGAATTTTCACCCTGCTTTCCGGAAAGCTATATCGTTTTGAAGGAACAGCAGTTCAGGGGTGCTGATGGTGAATCGGGGCTTTGGGCCCGAGGAACAAAAAACTCCCTCCTGGTATGAAGGATGAATACCAGAAGGGAGTTTTCGCATCATCAGCACATATTCTTACTTGGCCGTCTTATTGATAAAGTCCACTTCGTAATGGTCAAAACCATATTTTTTCTCATGGTCAATAATCGTCCCATCGGTAAGGGTAATGCGCAGTACAATGGAGTTAGGGTTGTTTTCGTCGCCCACTTCATCGAACCAGCCAAAGACCTTTTTGAACTTGGCTCTGATCGCTGCGTTCTTCTCATCCTTAACCCAGCCAAGGTTATCAGCGATACCATTGAAGGCATACCAGTCCATTCCGCACACGGCTACCTCATTATTCTTCTCGATTTGCAGCATTTTGTTCTTGGTAGCATCGGTGGAGACATAGAAGACACCGTCCTCATAATAAGCGCACACCATGCGTACAGCAGGGCGGGGCTTTCCCGAGGAACCGGGGGTGAGGGACAGGGTAGCCAGGGCAATATCCACATCCTTGCCATTGCCGCAGCGCTCCTCCAAAAGCTTCAATGCACTCTCAAACTTGCTCATAAAAATATTCCTCCTTTAATGCGACAGGGTAAATCGCAATGTTGTCCTTGATCAATAGCCCATGTATCCATATACATGCAAAGGAAATCAAATACACGACATTTAAAACACAGAAAATATGGCCGGGTGTTTATAAGGGTTTCTTCTCCTTAATAGGGAATAATAAATCCAACTGCAGCCAGTTCATCTCCGCATTGTGCGTTTCAATGAAATGATAGAGATTCAAGGTTTCCTCCAGGCCAAGGCCGGTGCCGGTTTCCGGCGCTTCCCATCTCGGAGAGCCCCAATCACTTTCATACTTATCACTGGAATCCACCCAATCTTTCAGTCGGCGCCAGTCCTGGAAATCCCACTCTCTTAAGACATGGGCGGCAAAAAGCCCTCCCTTAAATTCCCGTTTGATTAAGGGTGACGGCAATTCCATATCAGGGGGTACTGACACCCAGGCCTCATGCCCATGAATCTTTTCGCCGGGAGCCTGTCCTTCCAGGTAGAAATTAAAATCAAAGCCGCGAGCATCGGGCTTTATCTTAAGAAGGCCGCTTTCTTTTATAAATCTGTTGATAATCGCTGAAGCTTTATCGACACAGTCTTCTCCTGATGCATAAGCGGCAGCCATGGTCATGGGAGGAAGGTAGACAATCCGTACATCCTTATCCTCCAGCCGCATGAGCTCCTCATGGGCGTTATTCAAATCCTCCAGGGTAGGCTGCTCTTTGCTTTCCTTAATTTGATTATCCGAAAAGGAGAGGGAGCCTATAACCGTGACTAATGCCTCATCGGTCAGAAGCCTCAAATGCACGTCAGCCTTCTCATTGATCTCCTCAACAAAACGCAGCAGGATGGATTTTATGGTAGAGAGGGTGGTCATCTCACTGTCAATTTTATTGATGTTTTCTCTGAATATCTCCACAGCTTTTACAGCGTCCTGGTTGCTGAGGATGCTGATAATATGCTTGACGGGAATACGCAGTTTGCGAAGAATGATGATTTGCTGTAATCGGTTCAATGCGGTTTCATCGTAAACGCGGTAGGCATAGTCTTCTTTGCGCAGGCTTTTGATGAGTCCCACTTGCTCATAATAGCGTAGCATTCTTGTTGAGATGCCGTAGTTCTTTGACACCTGAGTGATGTTTTGCAGCTTCATAGTCTTAACCTCACATTTCGCTTAGGTTCATTATAAAGTACGACACGGTGTCAACATCAAGTGTTTTTTTGAACAATTTGAAAAAATATAAAAAAGAGGGTATGATGAACCCTCTTTTTATAGCAGTATTGAGCAGTATTTCAACTTCATTTCTTAATGATGATCTTATAATCCCAAGGCTTTAATTGAAGCTGATTTGTCCCAGCCAAAAGAGCTATTGATTCATTGGTGAATACTTCAGTGCCCTCAAAATTTTGGGCCAGCGTAATGGCGGCATCGGTCTCCTTGGCGGACAGGTTCAGAATAACAAAAATCCTGTCATCATCCTTCGCCCGCTCATAGGCCAGAACCTTCTTATCCGAGGTTTCCATAAATTCAATGGTGCCGCCCATGTCCCCGTTCCAAAGGGCCGGATGGTCAAGCTTGAGCTTAACCAGGGTGCTGATGAGCTTCTTATTGGGCAAGGAGGACCAATCGATCTCATCCTTCTCAAAGAATGCAAGCCTTTTGTTGAGATTGGCTTCCTGCCCCGAATAGATTAAGGGCATTCCCGGTGTTGTAAAGAGCATGGCCAGCATGGGATACTGCGCCTGGCCCAGGCGTTCTTCAACCGTACCATTCCATGAATTCTCATCATGATTGTCGATAAAGTGGAGGGGATAGGTATCCCCGGGATAACGCGTTTCAAGGCTCGTAAAATAGCTGACCAGGTTGGCCGGGCTATAGGTTCCCAAAGCGATTTTATTCATGTTGTGATAGAGGTTCCAGCCATAGTTGACATTAAAGGCATATTTCATAAAGGCCATGCTTCTGTCGTCCTCGGCCAGCATGAATACCGGCTTGATTTCCTCTAAAGCCTCTCTGGCTGTTTCCCAGAAGTCCAGAGGTACGCCTGTGGCATAATCGCAGCGGAATCCATCCACATCATAATCCCTTACCCAGAAGGACATGGCATCGATCATGGCTGCGCGCATTTCCTGATTATCAAAATTAAGATCGGCCACATCGGTCCAATCGGTTCCTGCAGGATAAATGATATTCCCATTGGCATCCTGGGTATACCAGTCCTTATGATCCTTCATCCAGACATTGTCCCAGCCCGTATGATTGGCCACCCAGTCCAGCATGACCTTAAAGCCCATTTCGTGGCATTTGTCCACCAAAGCCTTGAAATCCTCCAGGGTACCAAACTCGGGATTCACATTTTTATAGTCGGCTATGGCATAATAGGAGCCCAGGGTACCCTTCCGCTGTTCAACAGAGATGGGGTAGATGGGCATGAACCATAATATTTTAACGCCCATTTCCTTAAGGCGGGGAAGATGCGCTTCAAAGGCCTTAAAGGTTCCTTCCCTGGTGTATTGTCTGACATTCACCTCATACATGGTTGCATTATAGGACCATTCAGGAACCGGAGTTGTCTTTTCCGCATTGGTAGGTGTGGCAGTGGGTGAGCTGCTTGCCAGATCCGGTGAAGGCGATGGGGAGGGTTGATTCTGGCCGAGCTGAGCGCAGCCTGAAAGCACCAGCGAAAGCATCAGAAAACATACAAGCAGCTTGGACATAAACCGTCTGTTTTTCATCATACCTTTAGCTCCTTAATATCATGTAGAATATCTTGCCAGTCTTATTATATTTAAATTGGTATCGCAGTACAAGCGTTTGCACAAATTGCACAGAAAATCTATGATGCTTAGTATACAGCAGCAAGGATACTTTCATGCCGCTGTGTGAAGTGATTATGCTAAAAAAAGTCGAGAAAAGCGCCTGATGGAATTGTTAGTATTCTGTTATCCAAGTGAATACAAGAAACGAGGTGTTAAAAATGGAATTGCTATCCAGGATCGCAAAACCAAGACCGGTGGGAACTGTTCAGAATCAGGAGATTACAGACTTTATCGCATCATATCTTGAACCCCTGGGATATGAAATACGTAAAGTGCCCTTCAACTGTAAGGTATGGGAAACCAAAGCATCTTATTTAATTATTGATGGAAGCAGGCTGCCGTTACAGGTAAGTCCTTTCTCTGAAGCCTTTTGCGGAACAGGGAGCGCTGTTGTTGCAAGTAATCTTCAGGAGCTTGAAAAGGCAGAATGTGAGGGAAAGATACTGTTCTTAACAGAGAACTTGACCCAGGAACCATTGCAGCCCAAGAACTTTCCTTTCTACTTTCCAGACGAGCACAAAGCCATCATTGAGTGCCTGGAGGCCAAGAAGCCGAGGGCAATCATAGCCGTGACAGGCAGCTCGAGCATGAGTGGTCTTAAGCCCTTCCCCTTGATTGAGGACGGGAACTTCCATATTCCCATCGCAAGCCTCGATACAGAGGTTTTCTCGGAAATAAAGGACAAGGTTTTGGCAGGAGTATTGGAAGTATCCATAAACTCACGCAATGAAACGGCAACAGCCCATCAGTTGATTGCCACCAAAAAGGTTGCCGCTCCAAAGGGAACCATTGTTATCTGCGCCCACATGGACAGCAAGTACAATACCGACGGTGCCCTTGATAATGCATCGGGTGTGGCGACCATGCTTTTGGCGGCCAGGGGCATTGAGACCGACAGGTATAACATTGATATTGTTCCGTTTAATTCAGAGGAATACTATGACCCCCAGGGGGAGCTTATTTACCTGGAAGAGCTTAAGAAGAACGGAAAAGAAGTGTCCCTTCTCATTAATATTGATACGGTAGCCCATAAAGGCTCCCAGGTGGCCGTTGCCCCCTTCAACTTCAGTGAGAATGAGCAGCTCAGTTTAAACGATATCATGAACGGCTGTGCAAATATCGTCCCTGGTCAGCCTTGGTACGCCGGAGATCATGCGGCTTTTGCCTTTAGCGGAACAAAGTGCCTTGTGGTCTGCGCCTCAGATATTTTTGATGCATGCGTATCTTATACCCATTGCCCGAAGGATACCCTGGACCTGGTGGATGAAAGGCTCATTGAAAATGCCGCTGATTTTATCTGTAAGGTCGTGAATACTTATGACAGAATAATATAAGACATAAAGACCACTACTGTCCGTATCCGTCTTTACGATGGGTACGGATTATTTATTGCCGGGATGGCCTTTATTTTGCGTAATGAGGCAATCTTCTGATATCATAATGCCTGAAAGACCGCAGCAAGGTGAGGGATAATTTACATATCATGCGTATGATGCTATAATTTTCGTCAGTGATTAAGAGAAAGAGGAGGAAAATACACCAACGAAACGGTGTATTTACGTAGGATGAAGAGTAAACTCAAAGAAAACCTGACCATATTAATCAAGGGATTTACCATCGGCTCATCCATGAGCGTTCCCGGAGTAAGCGGCAGTACCATGGCCATTCTTCTTGGGATTTATGATAAGCTCATCAGCTCAATCAGTAATTTTCTTAAAGATATCAAGGGCAATATGCTGTTTCTCATAAAGTTTTGCATTGGTGCCGGTGCCGGTATTGGTTCTCTTTCCTTCTTAATAAAATGGATGCTGGAAAAATTCCCGCTGCCTGTATCGGTCTTTTTCTTAGGCGCAGTGGTGGGGGGCATTCCCGCGTTATACAAGAAAACAAAGGGCTCCGCTTTGAGGGTCTCCTCTGCAGCTTACTTCATATTGGGCTTCGCCATAGTCATATCCATCGGTTTTATTCCGGCAGGCAGCATTAATATCAGCTTCGGCTCTGGAATCACCCATTATCTGATGCTTCTTCTGACGGGTATCATCATTGCCCTGGCCCTGGTGCTTCCGGGCATCAGCACCTCTCATATGCTATTGGTTTTGGGTATGTACGATACCATGCTTAAAGCCATCACCGAGTTTGACGTTGTTTACATCGGAATCCTGGGCGTTGCCACATTAATCGGTGTATTTTTGATTACTAAACCCCTCGAATGGACCATGAATAAATTCCCCCATCAGACCTATTGCATGATCATTGGTTTTGTCATTGGCTCCACCATGGAGATCTTCCAGGACAAAATTTTGCCCGCGCTGCCCGAAAGAGCGACCTTCTTTTGGTGGATAGGCTTAGCCGTGATGTCTGTCGCCGCATTTATCCTGGGCTTCATGGCTATCAAGGCCTTGTCCAGATTCCAAAATGACTGAGCCCATTCCAAGATTACTCTAAGCAGCTTCGGGCCAGACCTCCGTTGCTGCTTTTTTCAGCCGCATTTATGCTTTTCACGGGAGAATTAGGATAGTGAGACCATACAGGACAGAGCAACTTAAAGACAGAAACCGATTAAAGGATACTTACAGCATTGCGGAAAAATGCTTTGTGGAAATCAACGGAGTCACCATGGGCATGATTATAAGGAGCAAGAACCTCTCAAATCCGGTAATGCTCTTTGTCCATGGCGGTCCCGGCATGCCCGAGTATTTCCTTTTCGAAAAGTACCCCACAGGACTGGAAGACGCTTTTACAGTGGTCTATTGGGATCAGAGAGGTGCCGGGTTGTCGTATAACAGAAATATAGATAAAAGCACCCTTTCGGTAGACCATTACATTGAAGATGTTATAGCAGTTACAAGCTTTTTGCAGGAACGCAAAGCTGCTCCTTAATCCAAATCTGCAGCTTATGGAGTCCGACTCCTTTGATCGGCATGAATACCTTGACAGCGTAAAGCGTCTGAAAAGCGAGACCTATGCAGCGTATTTCGATGTATACTCAAGAAAATATGTCATCCAGAATTGAGTACATGTTTAATTTCTGGATGACGCATTGAGTGAGGGCTCCCTCTATGGCAGACAAATACCTAATCCTGTATTTTACAGGGACAGGCAATAGCCGTTATGTCGCCGAAAAGGTGGCAGAGAAATTAGACTGTAAGCGAATTAATCTGAATACAGAGATAAAAAATAATGGTACTCCTTCTGTAGATACTGAAGGGGTAGTGCTCATAGCCCCTACTTATGCATGGAGAATCCCCAGAATCGTGCAGGAGTGGATTAAGAAGACTGACTTTTCTCAAGCAAAAAAGGTCTGGTTTGTTCTGACCTGCGGCAGTGAAATTGGTAATGCCTCCTTATACAATCAGAGGCTTTGCAGGAGTTTAGGCTGCGCATACATGGGAACGGCGCAGATAATTATGCCCGAGAACTATATTGCCATGTTTGATGCGCCGGATAAGAATACAGCAAGAGATATTATAAAAAAAGCCGAGCCTGTGATTCAACGGGCAGCCCAGGCAATTGCAGCAGGGGAGAAGCTTCCCGCTGAAAAGGATAGTCTGTATTACAGGCTTTTAAGCAGTGTAGTGAATCCGCTGTTTTATACGTTTTCTGTTAAAGCGAAAGCATTCACGGTAGACGACAGATGTATCGGCTGCGGGAAATGTGCCGAGAAATGCCCCCTTAAGAATATTCACCTTGTGGACAGAAAGCCTGTTTGGGGGAAAAGCTGCACACATTGCATGGCATGTATCTGTTATTGCCCTGTTGAGGCTGTGGAATACGGCCAAAAGAGCAAAGGCAAGCCCAGATATCATCTGGAAGGGCTTGATCTATAAAAAGGGTTCATGTGCAAACAGGTTAACGAATCATAGAATCCTTTTGGGGAATGAGATATTGATCGTTTACATGATAGGAATTATCTTTTCTGTATTTCAACGGGGTACAGCCCATCATTTCATGGAAGGTCTTTGTATAATGGCTTGCGCTGGAAAAGCCGGTGGCATAGCTGATTTCTGTAATGCTTAAATCGGTCTTGGTAAGAAGCTCAATACTTTTCTGAATGCGATAATAGATCAGATATTCTCCGGGGGTCTTGGAGACATATTCTTTAAAAAGCCTGGCACAAAGCGTTTTGCCCATATTCCCGGCCGCAGCGATATCCTCCAGAGAGATCTTCTCATTATAGTGTTCCTGAATGAAGAGCATCATGGACTTAAATGCGCCAATCTTGGGAGAGGCGGGCTCATTGGTTGTGATAGGGGCCTCCACATGCTTATAGATGTTTTTCCATATTCTGAAGGATGTCTCCAGGATATCCAGCTCTGTACACTTGGGATCAGACTCCTCAAACAGCCTTTCCAGCTCATCAATAATGATATGGGTCCAGTCGTTGTGATTTAGCAGCAGGTAGTCAAAAGAGTTGGGGCCGAGCAAAGGTGTCAGGTAGGTCTGCTCTATATATTTGGAGCTGGCCAGAAGAGATGGGTGAAAAACACTGCAATAGTAGGCGCAGGACTTCCCAGGGATGGAGTGATTGGAATGAATGCGCTTCGAATTCACACAGATACCTTCACCCCTGTGAAGGATGATGGATTTCCCGTTAACTGTATACTTTAATTCACCATCTATGACATAGAGCAATTCCAAATCTTCATGCCAATGCTCTGTCACATGATAGGTCCGGTTCGGGGCGTAATAGGTCTTTACGGCAAAGCATTCGAAAAGCGGATTGTTATAATTTACAATCTGGGCTCTGTCGCTTCGTGTTGTTATTATATCACTCATATTTATCATAATATCACTCACAAGTAACATATTTTGATATTTTTGCGGTTATACAAGATATATTTTTCTTAATGCGAACGATATTATTATATTTGAAACAGAAGCAACTTTCAAGCGAGCAGTTATATCAAGGGAGAGTTCAATATGCGATTAGCAAAATCACAAACAGTCAATAGATACTTCGGGGATATGCAATTCTATAAGAAGGCATTGATGATCGGGATTCCCGTTATGCTTCAAACACTTCTGCAAAGTCTTGTTTCATTGATTGACAGTTTTATGGTGGCCGGACTTGGTGATGTCAAGATGTCAGGTGTTAATATCTCCGGGCAGATACTCTTTATCTTCATGGTACTGCTAGGTTCTGTGTGCACCTCTGGCGGAATCTTTCTTACACAGTTTTCCGGTGCCAAGAATAAGGAAGGGATGCAGCAGGCCTTTGCCTTCAAGCTGGTAACCGCCTTTTCCATGATTCTGGCATATTTTCTTGTAACCATGGTCTTTCCAAGGCAGGTGTTGAGCCTCATGGTCATTGGAAATTCCCAGGCAGATTTGATCCTGGATCAAGGACAGGAGTACATGTTTCTCATGGGATTTGTCGGCCTTCAGTCCATCATTTCCTTTATCATTGCCTCCTCCTACAGAGAGATTGGCGAAGTGAAGGTGCCGCTTATCATTTCTGTGACGGCTACATTGGTCAATACCTTCTTCAACTGGGGACTGATTTATGGCAACTTGGGCATGCCCAGACTGGAAGTGAAGGGCGCAGCCTATGCCACCATTATTGCAAAAACCGTTGAAATGGTTCTTTTTATTGGCTATGCAATCAAAGATAAACCGGACTTCGTGAATCTGGCTATCCTTAAGCGTCTTGATTTCAAACTCTTTGGAGAAATACTCAAGAAAGGTTCACTGATTATCCTTTCGCAAATGATGTGGATTATGTCGGAAACAGTATCCTCTGCTGTTTTCAACGGCAGGGGCGGGGCCGATGTGGTATCGGGTATGGCAGCCAGCTTTGCGATTTTTAATTTGATTATCACCGCCCTAAATGGCATTACCACAGCAACGAGTGTCATCATTGGTCAATCCCTTGGTAATAACCAATTGGAACAGGCCAAGAAGGAAAAAGTTTGGATGCTTTCTGGCGCAATCGTTGTCGGTTTGGTGATGTGTCTGCTCAGTTTTTGTACCACGGCACTCGTCCCAATTGTATTCGTCAGCCTAAGTCTGGATGCACAGCGAATCAGCAAAAGCATGCTCATAGTCATGGCCCTGCTTATGCCGTTATGGACATATATTAATGCTCAGTTGGCCGTTTCACGGGCGGGCGGTGATACGAGGGCCTGTATGTATGTGGATGGCGTCAATACTCTGATCATGATTCCTGTACTGTTTCTGATGGCCGAGTTTACAAGCTGGAGTCCTATTATCATGTATCTGGTGGTTAAACTGCTGGATGTTGGTAAGATCGTGATTGCACACATTTCATTGAAGAAGGAGAGATGGGTGGTTAATCTGTCCGCGCGATGAACTATAAAGATATACTTTGCTATACCATCTTGCTACTTGAATTAGGGTAAAAAATAAATTAAAATAACCTTAATTTAAGTAAATTTATAGCCTGGTGAATATAGTAATGGTCGAGCAAAAAGACAATAAACACTCAAAGGAAGAAGGCGCCCTTGTACTCTTCAATGGAAGCAAAACAGCAACAGGAAAGCAAAGCCTGCTGGCCCATCTCTTTACAAAGCATGTTGGCGGTGAGTTTGATGCATCGCTGATTAATGAGGGCAGTTGTTTCGCCATGGAGTACACAGGGCATAGGGACAAGCTCATCCTTGCGCTATCCAGTGTTTCGGGCACCACGCATTGGGTGTCTGTGGCGCCAACCTCAACCACACCCCTGGAAAATGGAAGATATGAATCAATATTCCGCATTGAGGATTGTATTAAGAAGTTTGGAACCAATTTTAAGCGTTTAGACCTGATTCAGGCCTATACCCAAGGTTCTGAGGATACCACCATTACCCTGGAACGATTAACTTACTATCCCGGAACGGGTACAGTGATTGATCCAAAGGGTGAGACCAGATGGACCAATAAGAACCTGACCGGGACAGCCTTTATCGGGGACAGTATCGTTCAGAATGCCATGTCCTTATACGGGGACTGGAATAGCTTTCTTGGCAGAAAGGATTGCTCCAATTGGGGGATTGGGGGACAGACGACTGTACATATCGAAAAAAGAATCAACGATATGCTGGAAGGAAGCTATGATACCATTGTCATCCTATGCGGCATTAATGATATAGGAAATAACGTGAGTAGGGATACTACCCTCCGTAATTTCAAATCCATGTTTGAAAAGATTCACTATAAGATACCTGACGCTGAAATATACGTCATTAGCATTCTTCCAACCAGAGCGCCGTTTTTTGTTGACAGTCAGCATTTGATTCGCGATTTAAACCAGGCATTAAAGACGACCATTGAGCAATATCACTATGTGAATTATGTGGACTGTTATTCAGCCTTTGCAGGGGATGACGGCTATTGTATCGAGGATTATCTCTTTGACGGGCTTCACCCTAATGAAGCCGGGTATCATGTCATAGCCGATATGCTTAAGTCCCTGCTGCCACCAGATAGAACCGAGTAAAGACCCAAAGGAGAGCGCTTATATGAGCAAAGCTTACTTAACCATTGATGACTCATCAACCATAATCACGCCGAGAATCATAGATTTTTTGAGCGAAAAGGGAATTACGCCCATATTATTCGCGGTTGGTCAGCAAATTGAAGCACACTGGGACCAAGCTTTGTATGCCTTGAAAAAGGGAGCCATCCTGGCCAATCATAGCTATAGCCATCCGCATTTCAGCGAACTCACCTTGTCAGAGTGCCTGAGTGAGATTGAGAAGCAGGAGGACATACTCACCAGACTATATCAAGCAGCAGGCATTGAAAGAAGGTATAAGCTGATACGTTTTCCCTACGGTGATAAGGGCGGGGACAACAAAGAGGAAATTCAACGCTATTTAAAGAAACACCAATTTGACAGAATTGATGATTCAGTTATCAGATTTGACTGGTATAAGGAAAATGGCCTGGATAAAGACATTGATGTCTACTGGACCTTTGATTTTACTGAATATATGATAAGAGAAAACAGCGGATATACCTATGAAGACGTCATTCAACGCATTCATGACAAGAATCCTTCCACAGGAGGGGTCCTGCTTGAAGAAGGCGCTCATCATATCGTCCTCATCCATGACCATATGGAGACCGAAAAGATAGTCCCCAATTACTTCGAAAAGCTTATTAGCTATGTCATGGCATCAGGTGTTGAGTTTATTGAACCCAGATTTATCACACCCACCAGAGACAGTATTTAAATGCACAAATGGCCGATAACATGCCAGCCGCTCCCATCAACGTCCTTATAAGATACGTATATGAACTTTACCTTTACCTAAATGCCTTAAGTCACCAATAAGGAGGCCTCGTCTTATGATGTACGCACTGGTAACAGGATCCGATCACGGTTTAGGTCTTGCGCTTGTAAAGGAGCTGCTGGAAAGAAACTTCTTTGTGGCCGCCTGCAGGCTGAATACCAAGGAAACGCTTGTGGACGCGCTGAAGGAGCTATATGGGAATAAGCTCGAAATTGTGGATCTTGATATCAGTGATTATCACAGCGTGAAAGTCATGAAGGACAGGGTGGATACACTCGTACCCCATATCGATCTGTTGATTAATAACGCCGCCATCCTCGGTGATATTGAAAAGGTTCTTGGTGAGGAGTTGGACTATGACGAAATATTGCATGTCATTAATGTGAATGCGGTAGGAACGCTTCGTGTCACCAATGCCCTAGCCCCTCTTGTCTTAAAAAGCGGGCTTAAAACCATTGTAAACATCTCCTCCGAGGCAGGAAGCATCCAAGACTGCGCCAGAGAGGGCTGGTTTGGCTATTGTATGTCCAAGGCTGCCAATAATATGCAATCCGCACTCGTCCATAATAACCTGCGGAAGAAAGGCGGCAGGGTCATCGCTATGCATCCCGGGCATGTGGCCACCTTTATGCGCGGACACCTTGATACAACGGCACAGCTCAGTCCCACAGAGTCGGCAAAAGGAATACTGAATGTGGTGTTGGATACAGTGTTGCCGACAGAGGAAAGGCCTTTGTATTTGAACTATCTTGGAGAAAGACTGCCCTGGTAACAGGTAAATCTTCTCCAATGTTTCAAAAAGTTACATTTGATAACTATTGCCAATATCAGTTATACTCCAAGAGTAATCATTGTCGAAGAAGAAAGGATGACCACGGAAAAAGCCGAATCAGGCGATATCTTCCCAAAACAATTGTGAAAAGAAGGAGTCTCGTCTTAACACCGAGCAGGACACAAGAAAGGGTGCTGTACGGATTATTCCGTATTGCTTTTTTTACATTGTTCGTTTGACATGTCAGGCTGTTAAGCATGCATGAAACTCTGAACCACCGTATACCCAACGGACATTCGATAGTTTGAGACACCGGCTGGTGGATGTGAAAAGCATTCGCCTCTGATAAGCCATTGCATTTGGAGATGAAAGGTGGATTAAAATTTGGAGCTTAAGGAACTATCCTTACAAACAGGTTTACATACACAAAAAGCATATTATATCCCCGTTAAAATAAAGTTCTTGCTCAGTCACTTGTTTGCGTTATTATGGACAGGGCTTTCAATTTATATATCCGTCCCATGGGTGAATGATTTATCAGCCATTGTAACCATGCCTTTGGCATTGCTTATCATCACGGGAATTGCCTATATACCTGGCTATATGAACGCTTTTCTGGTGATCAGTTTGATATTTGACAGGCAGCCGCCTTTCAAGGATGAAAACCCGCTTAAGGAGATTACCATACTCGTTGCAGCAAAAAATGAGGCTGAGAATATTGAAAACACATTAGCCTATATTGCAAAACAGGATTATAACGGCCATATCAAAGTGTTTGTCATTGATAATGGATCAAGCGATGATACTTCTATTGTTGCTGAATCAACAGGAAAAAAGCTGGGGCTGGATATTACAGTTATCCGGGAAGAGAACCCCGGAAAATTCAACGCTTTAAACACCGGCTTAACCCATGTCAAAACTGATCTTGTAATCACTCTGGATGCAGACACCCTGCTGCATGCTTCTGCAGTGAGGTATTTGGTAGCGCGTATTGAAAGCGCTCCCAAGGACGTATGCGCAGTGGCCGGTTCAGTGCTGGTCAGAAACAGCCGCGAAAACCTCATCGCCAGGATACAGGAATGGGATTATTTTTTAAGCATTGCATCCATCAAAAGGCTGCAGGGTTTATATCAGGGAACCTTGGTGGCTCAGGGAGCCTATAGCGTTTATAAAACCGATTGCATCCGGGAAATCGGCGGGTGGCCCGATGCCATAGGGGAAGACATTGTACTGACATGGAACCTGTTGAAACGAAATTGGAAGACCTATTTTGAACCGCTGGCCGTAGCATTTACCAGTGTCCCCAATAACCTTCGAATCCTGGCGCGGCAGCGTTCGCGCTGGGCCCGAGGAATGATTGAGGCGCTTAAAACAACCAAGCCATGGCAGCAGCCCCAGATTTATACCAAATATTTAACAGGAATTAATCTGATCATGCCATACCTGGATTTGTCATACACCTTCTTCTGGCTGCCAGGGCTGATCTTGGCATGCTTCGGCCATTTCTGGATTGTGGGGCCGTACACCTTGCTGGTGTTTCCGCTAACCTTTATAAGCTACGCTGTCCTGTATACCTATCAGAAATATGTATTCAGGCGGCTCAATTTAAAAGTCAGGAAGAATTTCTCCGGCTTCATATTGTTCATGTTAGGCTATCAAATGATTATGTCTCCTGTTTCGGTCTGGGGTTATGCCCAAGAGGCCTTCAAGCTCAAGAGAGTATGGAAGTGACAAAAATTCAGGCTTTTCAAACAGAAGATTAACACAATTTATTAGTTGCTTTATCGAAATCCATTTATGTATAATAATTAGGTCGATTCTTTATTAATGCAATCTCAACAAAGCGATTGCATTATTTTTATTCTATTGACTGACTGGAAAGAGGACTGATTTAAGCCATATGGGGAAGCGAACTATTGAAAGAAATCTCACCGAGGGCAATGTTGCTGAGCAGCTTATTAAGTTTGCATTGCCTTTTATGCTGTCAAATCTGATTCAAAGCCTTTACAATGTCGCTGACATGCTCATCGTCGGCAATTACTCAGGCACTGCGGCCATCTCCGGAGTGAATATAGGCGGGCAGGTTACATTGCTTCTGACCAACCTGATTATTGGCCTGACCACTGGGGGTACTGTTATTATTGGCCAATACCTGGGCTCCGGAGACAGAAAGTCTGTAAAAGAGACCATCAGTACACTGCTTACTTTTCTTCTTGTCGCAGGTGTTGCTTCTACAATTATTATGCTCGTCCTTTCAGACAGCGTACTTAAGCTCATGCAAACACCGGCAGAGTCCTACCAGGAGGCAAGGGATTATCTTGATGTCACCCTGCTGGGTACGGTCTTTATCTTTGGGTATAATGCGTTTTCTGCCATTCTGAGAGCTTTTGGCGACAGCAGAAGGCCTTTGATTTTCGTATCCATAGCATGTACAATCAATGTCGCATTGGATCTATTGCTTGTTGGCGCATTTGGCATGGCGGCAAAGGGAGCCGCCATAGCGACAGTCATCTCACAGGCTATCAGCATGATTCTATGCATTATTACTTTGATCAGAAGTGACTTTGTCTTTGATTTTAAGCTTCGTTCGTTCAAGTTCATAAAAGAACGTTTTACAATGATAATGAAGGTTGGCATACCCATTTCAATCCAGAACGTCATTATCAACTTCTCGTTTTTAGTACTTACCACCATTGCCAATAGTATGGGTGTCAATGCATCGGCTGCCGTCGGTATTGTCGGGAAATATAACGGATTTGCAATTCTTCCGGCCATTGCCGTCGGTTCCTCGGTTTCAGCAATGGTTGCGCAGAACATGGGGGCAGGAGCCATTGAGCGCGCTAAAAAAACCTTCTATACCGGTTTTGCGCTTGCTTTTTCAATTACCTTTGTAGTATTTATTATCACGCAAATCTTCCCCCATCAGATTCTATCTGTTTTTGACGATGATCCAGATACCATCGCGGCCGGGGTAGATTACATCAGAACATTTTCTTTTGATTACCTGATAGTGCCTGCCACGTTCTGTTTGAATGGTCTTGTTACCGGGGCGGGCCATACGCTTGTGTCATCGGTTTGCGGTATTCTGTCGTCCATTGGATTCCGAGTTCCCATCGCCATACTTTTTGGTTCGGTCATGCAAAAAGGACTATGGGGTTTAGGGCTGGCTGCGCCTATCGCCAGTGTGGCTTCCGGATTGATTCTGCTGTTTTTCTGCATTACAGGAAGGTGGAAAAAGAATACGGTTATCAAGGCCAATGTTCAGACAGACAGCTTTTAGTTTAACCAAAACCACATAATATACAATAAAGACCCACATAGTGTGAAATGCCCCCTTTCGTTGAGTAAACGGAAGGGGGTATTTAAATTCTGGTCATATAAAACCTTTCCAGTTTTTCAGTATAACTCGTACCCGCTATTGATGTCAAAGGGCATAGTCAGAAGCGTCTGAATATCCTTGAAATAGTTTTTGAGAAAACATATAATAAATTGTGCACAATTACAAAACGCTATGAAAGAAGCGATGAAAGAAAGGATACCAGGGCAGGTTACTACAAGAGAAAGCCTTTTTCAAAGGCAGGAGAAATAGAGGATATAAGTGCCTTGGATTGATAGAAAGCATAGCAGATGTTTTCCCTGAAGCATATTTTCAAAGGTGTGTAGTTGAACCCGAGTAGTCGGTGCTTTTCCTGATGGTGAAGCAGCCCTAATGCTTGTTTGTGCTCGGTTAAGGCATATCTGCAGTAAAGCTTGGGGAACAAAACGATACATGAACATGGACATTCTAAACGGCTAATTTACGGGCTCTGGGCAGGAACAGATCAGTTAGAAGCATTTACTTGAGGATTTCCTACAAATGTGTGCAAGATTATTGACACAACCCCAAAAAATATAGGAGGTGTTATTGTTGGATTGTGTTATAAGAGAATGGAGAACCGATGATAAATATGAGCTCGCAAGGATTATAAACAACAAAAATATCTTGAATAATTTACGCGATGGTATACCGTATCCATATACTGAAAAAGATGCAGAAGAATTCATTAATTCCGTTTTGTCTGCTGACAAAACGAAAACATATGCTTTTGCAATTACGCTCAATGATAAAGTTATTGGAAGCATAGGAATTTTTCGATGTTCTAATATTCATTTCAGAACTGCTGAAATGGGATATTTCATTGGTGAACCATATTGGGGGAATGGATATGCTACAAGTGCGGTCAGGCAGGCATGCAGATATGTGGGTAGTATCCCGAATTTTGTGTAAACTCCAAATACGGGGTAAAATAGAGCAAAA
>JAKIML020000019.1 GCA_022702935.2 Bacillota bacterium
CCTACAGACTGCTTCGTAATGAATATAATATTGGAAGCAATAAGACCTTTGAAAGACTCACACAGGAAGCCGAGGGAGATCTCTTTGCCTATTGCGACCAGGACGATATCTGGGAGGAAGACAAGATATCGATTTTAGTTGAGGCGATGCATGAGAATAATGCTTTACTGGCATACAGTGACATGGCAATCATTGATGGCGATGGAAACACTGTGTCCGATAGTATTACAAAGGTCAGGAAAAGGTTCCATTACTATGAAGGGTATGATCTTTGGCAGAGGATATTGATCCGTAATTTTATCAGTGGCTGTTGCATGCTCATTCATGCAGAAGCCGCTAAGTCTGCAATTCCGTTTGAGTTGGGGATGCAACATGATCGCTGGCTTGCGGTTTGCGCTTCAGTAAAGGGATACATAGCCTATGTCAACAAGCCCCTGGTGCAATACAGACAGCATGGTATGAATCAGACAGGGATTCTAAAGGATATTTCAGATAAGCAATCTTATCGTGAAAAAAGGCTTATTAAACATTTAGCCATGCTGGAATCTATAAGAGCGCGATTTTTGAGCCATCAGGCAATTACATCCTTTTTGGATGAATATATTCAGCAAGTGACCATTCGCTATGATTATTCTACGGGAAAAAGATCCACTCTTATTAAGATGTTGAGGCTTATATCCAGTAACTGGTCCACGGTTACCTTTGAGTTAATTGGCTTCAAGCTATCTGATCGTTTATTCAAGAAGCTCATCGAACTTGTTATCAAAAGGAATCTATAGAATTTATACCATTGTTTACGCAGATCTGTTTCCTTATAATAATAAGTGTACTATTGACTGGCGAGGTAATCGAATATGGAGCAAACAATAAAAGGTATCATATTGGCGGGGGGGTCGGGAACAAGGCTGTATCCCTTGACCATGGTAACCAGCAAGCAACTCCTTCCGGTCTACAATAAGCCAATGATCTATTACCCCCTATCTGTACTTATGCTTGCAGGGATAAAAGATATACTCATTATTTCTACGCCCCAAGATCTTCCTAACTTTAAGAAGCTTTTGGGAAGTGGTTCCCAATTTGGTATTCGCTTGAGCTATGCGGAGCAGCCCTCCCCTGATGGACTGGCCCAGGCCTTTATTATTGGTGAGGACTTTATTGCAGGACATAGAAGCGCAATGATTCTTGGCGATAATATTTTCTATGGCAATGGCTTAACGAATCAACTCGCAAAAGCTGCATCAAAAACACACGGAGCTACCATTTTTGGTTATTATGTGGAGGATCCCGAGCGGTTTGGCGTGGTGGAGTTTGATGAAAATGGAAAGGTTTTATCCCTTGAGGAAAAACCAAAGAAACCAAAATCAAATTATGCAGTGACGGGTCTCTATTTTTATGATGAAAGGGTGTGCGAGTTTGCCAAAAAACTAAAACCCAGTGTTAGAGGTGAACTGGAGATAACGGATCTCAATCGTCTTTATCTGGAGGACGGATCCTTGGATGTTATCACCCTGGGCAGGGGCTATGCATGGCTGGATACCGGAACGGTGGACTCGCTGACAGAAGCATCTGATTACATAAAGACTATTGAAACCAGACAGGGTTTAGTGATTGCGGCCCTAGAAGAAATAGCCTATACTCATGAGTGGATCGATAAAGAAACCTTGCTTGAGTCTGCAAAAAGATATGGAAAATCACCTTACGGTATACATCTCAGAAATGTGGCTGAAGGTAAAATAAGGTTTTGAGGAATTAACATATGAGGATCATTGAAACGAATATAAAAGATTTGTTAATTATTGAGCCCCAGGTTTTTCGTGACAGCAGAGGATGGTTCATTGAAAGCTACTCAAAAGTAAAGCTTAAAGAGCAGGGATTGGATTGTGATTTTGTTCAGGATAATCATTCCTACTCGGCTCAGAAAGGAACCTTACGTGGCCTTCATTTCCAATTGGCCCCTAAGGCACAAGCAAAGCTAGTGCGTTGCACAAGGGGTGCTATATGGGATGTGGCCGTGGATCTGCGCAAAGGCTCTCCTACTTATAAAAGGTGGCTGGCAATAGAGCTTTCGGCGGAGAATAAAAGGCAGTTTTTTATCCCAAAGGGATTTGCCCATGGTTTTGTGACCATAACAGATGATGTGGAAGTTCAGTATAAGACTGATGAATACTATTCTCCTGAACATGACCGTAGTATTGCCTATGACGACCCAGAGATAAATATATCCTGGAATATTGAAAATCCTATCCTATCTGCCAAGGATAAAGCAGCGCCTCTCTTATGTGACAGTGATGTAAATTTTGAGTATCAGGGAGATTTTTGAAAATGACTATACTTGTGACCGGGGGTGCCGGCTTTATCGGTGCCAACTTTGTAAAATACATAATAAAAAAGTATCCAAACTATAAGGTTATATGCCTCGATGCCCTTACCTATGCAGGCAATTTGGAGACGTTATCCGATGTTATGGATAACCCTATGTTTAAGTTTATGAAAGGCAATATTGCTTGTCAAGAAACTGTTTATCAGCTTTTTGAGAATGAGAAGCCCGATATTGTTGTCAATTTTGCGGCTGAATCTCACGTAGATAGATCTATAGAAAATCCTAGGCTTTTCCTCGAAACTAATATCATTGGAACCCAGGTACTTATGGACGCCTGTAGAAAGTATGGAATAAAAAGATTCCATCAGGTTTCCACCGACGAGGTCTATGGCGATCTTCCTTTGGACAGGCCGGACTTGTTTTTTACAGAAGATACACCCATACATGCCTCATCACCATATTCAGCATCTAAGGCATCAGCAGACTTACTTGTACTGGCATATCATCGTACGTACAATTTGCCGGTAACCATATCCCGATGTTCCAATAACTATGGACCCTACCATTTTCCAGAGAAGCTGATACCCTTGATGATCACCAGGGCTTTGGCTGATCAACCATTGCCAGTGTACGGAAAAGGAGAAAATGTGCGTGATTGGCTCTATGTGGAGGATCACTGCTCTGCTATTGATCTGATTATTCATAATGGTTGTGTAGGGGAAGTGTATAATATAGGTGGTCATAATGAGAGAACTAATTTGGATGTGGTTAAAACCATCTTAAAGACCCTTGATAAGCCAGAAAGTCTCATTACATTTGTTACCGACCGACCGGGCCATGATATGCGCTATGCTATTGACCCAACCAAGATACATAAGGAGCTCGGCTGGCTTCCAAAGACAAAGTTTGAGGAGGGTATAAAACTGACGGTGACCTGGTATCTGCAGAACAGATCATGGTGGGAACATATTGTTAATGGTGAATACCAAAGCTATTATGAAAAAATGTATGGTAATAGATAGATATGAAATTTGAATATGTGGTGGAAATATGAAAGTGCTTGTAACAGGTGTTAAGGGTCAACTCGGATATGATGTTGTCAAAGAACTGGAAAAAAGAAAAATTGAATGTCTCGGTGTGGACATTGATGACTTTGATATAACCGATGAGACTGCAGTAACGGCCTTTATAAAAAATTATAACCCCGGTGCAGTTATACATTGTTCGGCTTACACGGCTGTGGATAAGGCTGAGGACAATCCGGAACTTTGTAGAAAAGTCAATGCAGAAGGATCTCGAAATATAGCACGAGTTTGCAGAGAAATCAATGCAAAAATGATTTACATTAGCACAGATTATGTTTTTTCCGGAACTGGTGACCAACCTTATGAGGTTGACGATCCTACAGGTCCAACTTCGGTTTATGGCATGACTAAGCTTGAGGGAGAATGGGCAGTAAAAGAAGTTCTCCAGAAGTACTTTATTGTGCGTATTTCTTGGGTATTTGGAAAAAACGGCAATAACTTCGTGAAGACAATGCTGCGGATTGGGAAAGAGCGGGATGAGGTGAATGTGGTATGTGATCAAATTGGATCACCCACCTATACGTCAGACCTTGCTCCCTTGCTTTGTGATATGGTTGCTTCAGAAAAGTACGGTACTTATCATGCCACAAATGAAGGTTATTGCTCATGGGCCGAATTTGCGCAGGAGATATTTAAGCAGGCGGACTATTCAACAAATGTCAGGTATATATCCACATCAGAATATCCCACTAGAGCAAAGCGACCTTCTAATTCTAGGATGAGCAAGAAAAGCCTTGACAAAGCTGGTTTTAAAAGACTATCTTCATGGAAGGATGCGCTTAGTAGATATTTAAATGAGATTGCTTTATGAGGTTTTAGGCTATGAATATTTATATAAGAAAATTCTGGTCATATAAGGATCTGCTATTTGAATTAGTAAACCGCGATATAAAATTAAAATATAGAAGATCTTTTTTGGGTTATTTATGGACTTTGTTGAATCCTCTATTTATTATGCTTATAACTACAGCTGTATTTTCCCAAATATTCCGGTTTTCTGTTGAAAATTATCCGATATATATTTTGTCTGGGCAAATCATTTTTACTTTTTTTTCAGAGTCAACAACAACCGCTATGAACTCTATTTTAGGGAATGCTAGTTTTTTAAGGAAAATATACGTTCCAAAATATATTTTTCCTGTTTCTAGGGTAATATCATCATTCGTTAATTTACTATTTGCTTTAGTAGCAATGATAATTATGATGGTAATTTTCAAAGTACCGATAACATGGCATATATTATTTATTCCGTTACCTTTAATTTGCATATTTTTATTCTGTACTGGCCTTGGATTAATATTGTCTGTTTTAGCAGTCTATTTTAGGGACGTAATACACATTTATAATGTTCTTTTAACAGGATTAATGTATTTTACTCCATTATTTTATCCTGTTGATATTTTACCCAATGTTATTTTTAAATTAATGCATATTAATCCTATGTACCACTTCGTTACCTATTTTCGTTCTTTGTTATATATGGGAGAATTCCCTTCACTGGAGCAAAATATTTTATGTATGGGTATATCGCTTTCTTTTTTACTTATTGGATTAGCATTTTTTAAAGAAAGGCAATCTAAATTCGTACTTTACATTTGAGGTGTAGATAATGAATGAGTATGCAATTGAAGTTAATAATGTTAGTATGTTATTTAATCTTTCAAGTGAAAGAATTGATAATATAAAAGAATATATTATAAAAAAGATACACAGAAAATTAACCTTTGAAAATTTTTACGCATTAAAAAATGTTTCATTTAATGTAGAAAAGGGAGATGCAGTTGCAATTATTGGTGATAATGGTTCTGGAAAGAGTACATTACTAAAGGTTTTAGCAGGAATTTATAAACCCACTACCGGTACTGCAACTGTACGGGGATCGATATCTCCTTTAATAGAACTTGGTGCAGGATTTGATATGGAACTTACTGGCAGAGAAAATGTGTATCTAAATGGATTAATGTTAGGCTATAGTAAAAGGTTTATACGAGACAATTTTAATGATATCGTAGAGTTTGCCAGTTTATGGGATTTTATAGATATACCTTTAAAAAATTATTCTTCTGGTATGCTTGCTAGGCTAGGTTTTGCTATTTCTACTATTGTAAAACCGGATATACTAATTGTGGACGAGATTTTGGCAGTTGGTGATATAGTTTTTCAACGAAAATGTAATAAGAAAATGCAGGAGCTGATGAGCGGTGGGACTACCTTATTATTAGTTTCTCATGATTTAAATGAAATACGTAGAATATGCAATAAAGCTGTATGGATACATCAAGGTGGAGTTGTCAAAATAGGTGAGGTTTCTGAAGTTTGTAATGCATACAGTGACCTTAGGTGATGGTGGGTTATGACAAAATATAATGTGGGATTGAATCCTAATGAAGAAAATGAAGCAGGAGCTAAAATAGTACGGCTTATTTCTAAGGAAAGTGTGATCTTAGAATTTGGACCTGCTTACGGAAGAATGACAAGATATTTAAAAGAAAATTTACATTGTAGTGTATATATTGTTGAGCAAGACAAAGCAGCTTATGCAGAAGCTCTTAAATATGCAGTAGATGGTATATGTGGAGATATTTCAGATTTAAAGTGGGCGGAAACATTCAAAAATATACATTTCGATTTCATTATTTTTGCGGATGTCTTGGAACATCTCCATGATCCTTACGTAGTTGTCAGTAAGGCAGTTAAGCTATTAAAGGATAATGGGAGTATTCTTATTTCTGTACCTAATATATCACATAATGATATTTTAGTAAATCTATATCAGAATAAATTTGAATACACTCAAATAGGTCTTTTAGACAAAGATCATATTCATTTTTTTACATATCACACATTGCAAAAGTTGGCTTACGAAACGGGTTTAATAATTAAGCATATAGATGCTGTTACGGTTAATATTGGTAAGACTGAGCAAAAGGTTAATCTAAATGAAGTTCCTGAAGATTTCTATCAAAGTATTTTAAATCATGCTTACGGTAACGTTTACCAATTTGTGTGTTCTTTGCAAAAAGGAGAATGGGATAATTCTAAGACATTTAATAAATTGACAGGATACGGAAACTTAATCAGTGCAATTCATTATGATATAGGCGAAGGTTTTATGGAGGAACCTTTACTAGCAAGTGCTAATTTTAATCACGAACGTAATAACTATTTTATTTCTTTTAATATCCCAGAGGGTTGTCTAGCGTTGCGTTTTGATCCTATAGAAAGTCCATGTAAAGTTAAAGTTATTTCAGCGGAAACAAATGACGGCAATATTATGTTAAAAGCAGGGAATGCTGATCTTACGGAGGATGGATTTGATTTTTTCAGTACTCCTGATCCAATTTACTATGTTGTGTCGCCGGATACCAGGAATATTAGAACTGTGAAAATTACTTGGGAGATGTATGATCTTCGAGATAATGACTATAAAAAATTAGTAGATATATTAAGTAAAAAAAATTATCAATTAAGAGAGGAAAGAGATATAAACATATCCGCGATAAATTCATTAAAAAATCAAGTACAAGCATATGATAAAGAATTTAAAGAAAAAGACAAAATAATAAATCAAATGTACCAAACTGTAGAAAAGATGCAGAATCAATTGCAAGAATATGATTCAATTTTTAAGCAAAAGGATAAAGATATCAAAGAACTAATAAAGAGTTATGACATTCATTTTAAAGAAAAGGATAAATTTATTAAAGATTTATATGAAGTAATAGATGAGTTGCAAAAGCAAGCAATAAATTACGATAATATGTTTATACAAAAAGACAAAGATATAGCATCGTTAAACAATAGGATTTCAGAGCTTGAGACAATTATTAAGGAAAAAGAAGACCATCTAGAGTGGCTAAAAAATGAGAAGGAAGTAATTTCATTAGAACTAACACAATTAATTGATGATAAGAATAAAACGATAAAGTCACTGACAGAAAAATTACAAAAAATTTATGATTCGAAATTCTGGAACTTATTTAGAATAATAAACAAGATTAATGAATAACTTTTGGAGGTAAATATGCATTTTTTCACAAGTGTTACAGCAAATTATATCCCAAAGGCCCGCATTTTAGCTAAAACGTTAAAGCAATATAATCCCACGGCTTATTTTATACTTGCACTTTCTGACAATTTACCAGAACATTTTAATCTTGAAGACGAGCCATTTGATGATATATTGTTAACGGATCAACTTCCTATAATTGAATCACCTAAATCGTTTTTTTTTCGTCATAATATTACAGAGGTCTGTACAGCAGTTAAACCCGGCTGTGCACTTTATATTATGGAGAAATTTGGTGCAGAAAAAGTCTGCTATTTAGATCCTGATATAGCTGTTTTTTCAGAGCTAATAGAGGTAGAAGAAGCGCTTAATACGTATAGTATGATTTTTACACCACATACAACTATCCCTGAAGAACGCGAAAATTATATAGTAGGAAATGAAATTCTCTTCTTAAAACGCGGTACATACAATCTGGGATTTTTTGCTGTTAAGAATGATGAAGAGGGCAAAAAATTTTTGTCCTGGTGGAATAAGAGACTTATGAAATTTTGCTTGGATGATGATTACACTTTATTGGAACTTTTAGATGAGCAAGGTTTGTTGGGATTATTCACAGATCAGAAATGGATAGATTTGGTTCCCTCGCTTTTTGATAATTACCATATACTAAAACACCCTGGATATAATGTTTCTACCTGGAATTTATCAAACAGGATAGTAACGAAGGATAAGAATGGGCTTTACTTAGTTAACGGAGAACCCCTTAGGTTCTTTCACTTTTCTGGAGTAGATTCAGGAGCACATTCAATAGTTCTTTCCCAACTAAATGATTTCTATCCGCATACAAAGACCGTCAATGAAATAAGCAAATGGTACTTGGAGCAAGAAAAATTAGCGGGTGAAGATGAGTGGAAAAAAGTTGAGTGGAAATATACACGTTATGAGAATGGCTTGATAATTCCCAAAGTTCATAGAAAAATTATGCTCATACGTAGAGATACGCATCCATATTTTTCAAATCCCCTAGAGGTACATGAAGGATTTTGCTTTTATAACTGGATGATGAATGAATATGGAGAGTATATAGCTTCCAAAAAGGTTGAAGCAAGCCATATATATCAAAAGAAGGATAGTCTAGTAATTAAATGCTTAAAAAAATTTATTCGGAAATTCGTTCCGGAAAAGTCTAGACTGTATAATAAATTAAAGAGGATTTGGAAAGCTATAAAATCCTAAGAGGTAATTTAAAATGGCTAAACTAAGTGTTGTTATTGCTACATATAACGGTGAAAAGTATATTGTTGAGCAATTAAAATCTATCGTTTCGCAAACAAGGCGTCCAGATGAGATTGTTTTAGTTGATGATGCATCAAAGGATAACGTGTTTTCTTTGGCTAGAGACTTTTTAATAGAGGCAAATATTCCTTTCGTGGCTCATAAAAATTTAAATAATCTAGGCTATATGAAAACTTTTGAATCAGCTTTGAAAATGGCAACAGGTGACTATATAGCTTTTTCTGATCAAGATGATGTATGGCAAAAAAATAAGTTGGAAAAACTCTTCAGCAGTATGAAAAAATTAGAAAGTATGTATGGATTAAATGTTCCGTTTATTACGTTTTCGGATGTAGCGATTGTGGATAGCTGCTTGAATGTTATATCTAATTCTTTTGACAAAACCCAGAAGCTATATATAGAAAAAACAAGTCAGTCTTTTAGGAAACTCTGTGTCCAAAATGTTGTAACTGGAATGTCAATGATGATAAACAGGACTTTAAAAGAACTCGTGTTGCCTTTTCCAGATAATGCAATTCATCATGATTGGTGGATTGCATTAGTTTGTGCTAAACAAGGTAAGATAGAGTATATAAAAGAGCCATTAGCGTATTATAGACAACATGATACAAACACCTTAGGAGCTAAGTTGTACGATGATGTTGTTTGGTTCTATAGAATCCGAACAAATATCAATAAGCCTAAAGAAGTTAAAAAATATATTAGAGATATGAAATATGAGCTATATGAGAACTATAGATGTCATGTAATAAAACATAGCAAGCAAAAATTGGAATTGATCAAATTATTTCCTAATGATAAAGTGTTCTTAAGTAAAGTTGCGTATCATTTACAAAGAGGTGGTATAACCTCTGTCATTTGGTTAACTGTCCATAATGTTTTGCCACCAAGTTGGCAAAGGAAAATATTCTTTTGCTTATCTATGTTAAAACGGCATAATGTTGAAAGGAAAAGAAGTCATGGGCAAAAGTAACAGCATAATAAAACAGATAGCAAAATCACTATTGTATATATTTGTTGTTTGTAGTTATCCCCCTATATTTATATTTGCACAAAACGCTGCGGAAGCACAAATTTTTAGTATATGTTTACCTATAGCGGTCAATTTAGTTTTTGGTATAATTGTTCTTTGTTTAAGCCTGGTTGTAACACGTTCTTTAATTCAAAGCACCTTTGTTTCAATGGTATTAACATTTATTTTAATTAATTACAGATTAATAGAGACTCTTATACAAAAAGCGATTCCCTATTTAAAATACTGGCATATATTACCACTTGTTTTCTTTGTTGCTCTTCATATTTTTTATATTATAACCAAAACGATTTCCAAAGAAAGTATATATTTAACAAACAAAGTGATATTTTGTGTTGTTGGTGCACTAATACTATTTAATTTAGCTTTAGCAACACCTGCAATTATTAATAAAGTCAACTTAAGTACTAATAGTTCTACTAAAAATAAAATAAACCCTAGTGAAGTAGGTACCGGAAAACCCAATGTTTATTATTTGATATTTGATGAATATTCAGGGTTTGAAGTAATTAAAAATTACTACGGCTATGATAATAGAGAATTCTATGACTACTTAACTAATAAAAAGTTTTCAGTATCTACGAACAGTTATAATGAAGCATCAGATACTACTGTTGTTATTACCAATTATATGAGTTTGGATTATGTTGTAGACGAAAGTGTGGATGTGGCGACAAGAACAAGGTATAGAACCAACGCTAAGCTTTTCAAGCTTCTTGAAGAACATGGGTATGACGTTAGGGGTGTAGGTTTATCAGAATTTATGGGTTTACCTTCTATTATAGGTAGTAATGATATTGAGGCGACGACTATTACAGGTGAAAACATATACGAGATACTTATGAAGAATACTTTTTTGTATCCATTCATAAAGAGTAACACTTCAAAAGATGCAGAATTAGTTCTGGACACTATTGAGTACATGAAAAATAAGAGTAATTTTAATCCGAATAGCTCTATGATGACAATGCTTTATTTATGCATACCTCACCAACCTTTTATTTTTGATAAAGACGGCAAAATGGTAAATGTTGAAAATCAGAACAATTGGCGTGATAAAAAGTATTATTTAGAACAGTATATTTACACTACTAAACTTATAGTGGAATGTGTTGATTCGATTACAACCAATGATCCAAATAGTATTATTATTTTACAATCTGATCATAGTGCCCGCGCATCCTCTGATATTGAATTGCATGGAAATTTTATTAGCCAAAAAGATATGACTAATATTTTAAATGCTGTTTATTTTCAAGGGGAATCAATTGATGAGATTTTAGGTCAATCCGGTTTAAATACACTTAGAATAACTCTCAGCAAATTGTTGAATACAGAGATGCCAGTTCTGGAGGTTCCTTTTAATGAATAAGCTTTTTAAACCTAAATATGTAATTTATTTCATTGTATTAATATGGTTTGTTTTTTATTTAATATATGCCAATAAGTTCGTTGCTTTTATTGTTTCTGATGAGTACAGCTTTTATGAAGCAGATTTTCTATCATATGACTCAAACTCAGAAGTTATCTTTTCTCTTTCCAATGTTACAATTAATAGGGATTTAAAGGAGACGTTAAGCATTAATGGAATTGCCTTCTGCGAAACTGATAAAGATAATAGTAATAAAAGAATTGAACTGATTTTAAAATCTGATAATAAGGCGTACGCTGCTAAAATGCCGGTTCAATACAGAAAAGATATATACTTAAAATTTTCGGAATCTAGTCAGTTGGGCGGCGACTACTTATATATTGCATGCAACTTACCAACAATTGGATTGGATGAGGGGGTGTATGAGTTGTATGTTTATGTATGGGAAAATGATCAAAACTATGGGATCAAGAAAACAGGCTTGAGATTTTTAAAGGATAGAAATGGTATAAAAAGGTATATTTCTTCAGAGGCAAAGATGTTAAATATACCTATTAATGACATTAGATACAATATAGATAATGTTGAAAAAGTAGATGATGGAATTCAAATTTTGGGATGGGCTTATATTCCAGGTAAAGATTCAAAATATCAAGATGTTTATATTGAAGTAAATGGTATTCAAAATAAGGTATACAAGGCCACAAGCTATTATAGAGAAGATGTAGGAACATTTTATGAAGATCCAAATTTAAATAGTAGTGGTTTTATCTGCATAGTACCTCAGGATGCTGTTAAAGATAATGATTTTGATTTCAAAATAATAATTGATAATAAATGGGGGAATTCAATTCAGTTGGATAATACAGAAGTAAGTGAAGAAGTAGATGATAAGCGAATAGTAATTAATGAAAAAGAATTTTTAGGAAGTATTGATAGGATTTTTAAAATGAATAATAGACTTGTCGTACAAGGTTGGGCTGCTATAGAAAATTTCGATTCAAAAAATATATTTCCATTCGTCCAAGTTTTATTAGAAGATGATATTAGCCAGATGTTTCAGACGACGAAGATGGAACGACCTGATGTTGTCGAGTATTTTAATAATTCGCTCTACTTAAGTAGTGGATATATAGCATATTTACCAGAGAATATAAATAACAGCAAGAAATGGTATATACGGAGCGTAATAAAAGTTGGGGATGAATATTTTGCAGGCCAGTATATAGATTCTTCCACACTTAATATCGAAAAGTGATTTAAAAAGTTCTTGATGATATTAGTGGTGAAGGGTTTAATCTGATTAAGTGGTGGTTAATTAATAATGAATTCTGTTATATCTATCTTTTCAAAACTTCTTGAATACATTATGACATTATGCTTCAATTTGTTACAAAACTATACTTTTGCAATTATCTTGTTTACTCTTCTGACAAAAGTTATTTTGCTGCCAATATCAATATGGGTTCATAAGAACAGCATTAAGATGGTTGGCTTAATGCCGGAATTGAATCGAATTAAGATAAAGTATTATGGTGATGGGGATACTATTGCTGAGGAACAGCACACCTTATATAAACGGGAAAAGTACCATCCATTAGCCAGCATAATTCCAACACTCATTCAAATTATTCTGCTTATGGCACTTATACAGATAATAAATGGCAATCTGGGGGAATCTGCCCTTACCCTTATACCCATAGAAGCTAAAGGGCTATCTTTACTGATGCCGATTGCCGCAGGGCTGTCGGCGTTTATACTCTCTATCGTACAGGATAGAATTAATCCATTACAGAAAGAACAGAGTCGTCTCAGCCAAATAATGACTATGTCAATTTCAGTGGGAATTTCGCTGTTTCTTGGTGCATTTGTTTCCATAGGTGTCGGTTTGTACTGGATATGCAGCAATCTGTTTACAATCTTCCAACAACTGTTTTTAAATGCTGTCATACCACCCTATAAGTATATCAATTATAAAGAACTTGAAGAGAGTAAAAAGGCACTTGAGGAGATCAATGCACTCGGTGCAGGACAGAAGAAATGGTTTAAAAAGGATCCCTATCGGAGGCGGGAAAAGGAAGATTATAAACGTTTCTTTTCAATAGCCAATAAGCATCTTGTGTTCTATTCAGAAAAGAGTGGATTTTATAAGTATTTCGAGAACATTATTATTGAACTGATACGAAGATCGAATATAACTATACATTATGTGACCAGCGATCCAAACGATCAGATCTTTGATATTGCGAAGAAACAGCCCAGAATAAAACCCTATTACATAGGGGAAAAGCGCCTTATTACGCTCATGATGAAGATGGATGCGGATATGGTGGTGATGACCATGCCGGATCTTAATCAATTTCATTACAAACGTTCATATATAAGAAAGGATATTGAATACGTATACATATTCCACTATCCATTGAGTACTCACATGGTCTTAAGAAAGGGTGCATTGGACTACTATGACACCATTTTTTGTGTAGGCGATTTTCAGTTTAATGAAATACGTGAGACTGAGAAATTGTATAACCTTCCGCAGAAAAATCTAGTTTCTGTGGGCTATGGCCAACTAGAGAAGCTTTATGACAGTTACAGTAAAATGCAAAGTGTAAAACGTGAACACAAAAAAGTATTGATAGCACCGTCATGGCAACCTGACAATATACTTGACAGTTGTATCGATGAGTTGCTTACGGCTTTATTAGGCAAGGGTTATCAGGTTGTTGTTAGACCACATCCAGAGTATGTCAAGCGATATGGTTCTAAAATGGATGCAATTGTTAAGCGATATAGTGATTATCAAGGTGGAGATTTAAGTTTTGAGCTTGATTTTACTTCTAATACATCTATTTTTGATTCTGATGTGGTTATAACAGATTGGTCGGGAACAGCCTATGAGTTCTCTTTTGTTACTAAAAAACCATCTATCTTCATTAATACACCACCAAAAATCAACAATCCAGATTATATCAAGCTGTCTATGGAACCACTAGAGATCAGCCTGAGGGATAAGATTGGTATACAGGTGGAAACAAAGAATCTAAGCAACATGGCTGAAGTTATTGATAAGTTGATTCAGTCGAAAGACGTTTATTCTCGTGATATCACATCTATAGTGGAAAGGTATATTGCAAACTTTGGAAAAAGTGGTGAGGTAGGGAGTAAATACATTATAAGCAGATTGGTCGAGAAAGGATCGAAGAAGTCATATGTTGGTTAAAGATTTTCTTGATATACTTTATGATGAGCTGCGGGTGAATTTTTTTACGGGAGTTCCTGACTCACAACTAAAATCCCTGTGCGATGAACTATACGTCAGATATGGGATTGGTTCTAAACATATTGTTGCAGCTAATGAAGGAGCAGCAGTTGGTATTGCTGCAGGCCATTATATTGCATCCGGCCGGCCAGCTCTCGTATATCTGCAAAATAGCGGCATAGGTAATATTTTAAATCCAGTTGCCTCATTACTCAGTGAGAAGGTATATGCTATTCCATGTGTTTTTGTGGTAGGCTGGAGAGGAGAGCCGGGAGTAAAAGATGAGCCACAGCATGTTTTCCAGGGTGAGATAACTATAGATCTGCTTGAGCTCTTGGGAATCAAATGCTTCATTCTTTCTAAGGAAACACAACTAGAGGATTACAGAAGGTTTATTGAAGAGAGCAAAAGTGTAATCAAAGAGGGAAAAAGCATTGCCCTAATAGTAAGAAAAGGAACGCTTAAGTCCGATGTCTCAGTAGATTTCAAAAATGAAAAAAAGTTACTGAGAGAGGATGCAATCAAGACCATTGTTGCCCAGTCGGGGGAGAGAGATATTTTTGTCACCACTACTGGTAAAACTTCAAGGGAACTTTTTGAAATAAGAGAATCTTTGAACCAGGGTCATCAAAAAGATTTCTTGACCGTAGGCTCCATGGGACATAGTTCAATGATAGCTCTGGGAATTGCCCTTAATGTTCCAGACAGAAGAGTTTGGTGCATTGATGGCGATGGTGCAATGGTTATGCATCTTGGAAGTATGTTGGTCTTAGCAAAGACAGGATGTAAAAATCTTGTTCACGTTGTGATAAATAATGGTGCCCATGAAAGCGTGGGCGGTATGCCTGTTGCGTATGGAAGGACAAGCTTTTTGAGCTTAGCAAAGGAAGCCGGGTACGAGATGTGCTTATCTGTCGCGACCCAAACAGAGCTGGATACTGCATTAGCAAAAGTAAAGAAAAGTAATTGTATCTGCTTTATTGAAATTCATACTGCATTGGGCTCAAGAGAGGATTTAGGAAGGCCAACAACTACTCCTCAGGAAAATAAAAAAGCTCTGATGGACTATATAAGAGAAAGCAGGCTTTGATTATGAAAGCACTTTTACTAAACTCAGGATTAGGGAGCAGGATGGGTGTACTAACCGAAAATCATCCCAAGTGCATGTGCCCCATTAACGATGTTTACACCATTATCAGCTGGCAGCTGGAGCTGTTAAGTAAGAATGGCATCAAAGAGGTTGTTGTTACAACAGGCCCATTTGCAAATATACTGGAAGAGCATATTTTGTCTCAAGAATACAATTTTAAATATGTGTTTGTTAACAATCCTATTTATAAAGAGACCAATTACATTTATTCAATGTATTTGGCTAGAAATTATCTCGATGATGATATACTCCTGTTCCATGGGGATCTCGTAATGGAGCCTTCTGTTGTTGCTGATCTAATTCAGCAGAAGTATAGTACAGTTACGGTTGATAGTTTGCTTCCTCTTCCGGAGAAAGATTTTAAGGCTAAGCTGAAGGGTGAAAGAATTAATGCAATTGGAATTGAGTTCTTTGGTGAGGATTGTGTTGCCTGCCAGCCTGCCTATAAGTTGCTATATAAGGATCTCAAATTTTGGATGGAGAAAATAGTAGAATTTTGCGAACGCGGAGAAACAAAGGTTTATGCAGAAAGTGCCCTAAATTGTATTCTTGATAGAATTGCTCTTTATCCTTTAGAGCTTAATAAATGTCTCTGTAATGAGATTGATAATGTTAATGATTTAAATTTAATTAAGAATACTTTTCATGAGCGATCAGGTATGTGGAGGAAGTAAATGAAACAGGTTTATATGTGCTTCAGCACAGATATCATACACAATGGGCATATTAATATTATTCAAAGAGCAGCAGAGCTGGGGGAACTGACTGTTGGTGTTTTGACTGATGAGGCAGTAGCTAAATATAAAAGATATCCGCTTATTCCTTATGAGGAACGCATGGCAATGTTCAGAAACATAAAAGGTGTTTCAAAAGTCGTCGTACAGGACAGGCTTGAATATGATGATATTCTTCAAAAGCTGAAACCTGATATTGTGGTGCATGGAGATGACTGGCGAACTGGATATCAAGCGAAAATAAGGGAGAGAGTTATTGAGCTTCTTAAGGGTTGGAATGGCGAGTTGATAGAATTCCCCTACACCCATTCTTCAGCAGATGAAACCTTAAGTAACCTCGATCAGAAGCTATATATGCCAGAAAACAGACGTTGCAGGTTAAAAAAGCTATTGCAATATAAACCTTGTATATCGGTAATAGAGGCTCATAATGGGTTAACTGGTTTAATTGCTGAACACACAAAGATTGAAAACGAAAAAGGTATAAAACAGTTTGATGCTATGTGGGTTTCGAGCCTTTGCGATTCAACCGTAAAGGGTAAGCCCGATATTGAATTAGTGGATATGACTTCACGCATTAATACCCTGGAAGAAATTATGGAAGTTACCACTAAACCCATTATTCTGGATGGAGACACAGGGGGACTCACTGAGCACTTTGTTTTCAATATTAAGACGTTGGAACGTATTGGCGTTTCTGCTGTAATTATTGAAGATAAAACAGGACTTAAAAAGAATTCATTGTTTGGGACACAGGTCCATCAGACCCAAGATGCTATAGAGAGTTTCTGCGAAAAAATACAAGCGGGAAAAAGCGCACTTAAAACTAAGGATTTTATGATAATAGCCCGCTGTGAAAGCCTAATCCTTAATAAAGGTATGGATGATGCTCTTGAGAGATGCCAGGCCTATGTTGAAGCTGGTGCAGATGGGATTATGATTCACTCATGTCAGAAGGAGCCTGATGAAATTCTTGAGTTCTGTAATAAATTCCGGGAAATAAATCAGTTTACACCTTTGGTTGCTGTTCCAACCACATATAACACTATTACTGAGGATGAATTGGCAGCTGTAGGGGTAAACATTGTTATTCATGCAAATCACCTTTTGAGAAGTGCATTTCCTGCCATGCAGAAGGTTGCTAGGCTTATCCTTGAAAACTCTCGGTCTTACGAGGCTGACCAACACTGTATGCCAATTAAAAGTATCCTAACTTTGATTCCTAATGAATAGGGAGGAGGCTTAATAGTGCAATATATACCTTTTTCACCCGTTGAAATAGTATTTTCTTCAAGAATAGATGCTATTAAGTATCTTGATGGCGTGGTTTCTGCTAATGAGACATGTTTGCTATTAGCCAGCGAAGGTCGTATCCTTGAGTTAGGGCTTGAAAGCTTGATTGATAATCTAAGAGAAAAGGATGTCGTACATCTTAGACAGATCCCTAGAAATCCTGATATCACCGATGTGTACCATTATTTAAAAGTACTACAGGGAGTTAACCCATGCAAAATTATTGCCATCGGAGGTGGCAGTTGTATAGATTTGGCCAAGGCTATCAGTGCCCTATATTATCAGATTCCGTCGGAGCAATTGTCAGTGGAGCTTGTGCGTAAAGTTATTAAAGAAAAAAAGTACCTTAGCCAGCATCCCTTTATAGATATTATTGCAGTTCCCACTACTGCAGGGACAGGTTCTGAGGTTACGAAATGGGCGACTATTTGGGATATGACAAGTAAAGAAAAGTTTTCTATTGAAAGTGTGGACATTTTTCCCAAGGTAGCTCTTATTGTGCCCGAATTTACCAGTTCTATGCCTGAACGCTTAACGCTTTCATCGGGACTAGACGCTCTTTCACACGCAATGGAGGCATTTTGGGCGAATAGGCGAACCCCTTTGTCTCAATTATTAGCATTAAAGGCTATAGAGCATATTAAGAACTACCTGCCGCAGGTATTGCAAAAGCCTAGCGATGTATGCCTTAGAAGAGAAATGAGTCTTGCTTCACTACTTGCTGGCTTGGCTTTTTCAATTACAAGAACAACCGCCTGTCACTCTATATCATATCCTCTGACTATGTACTGTGGTGTTGACCACGGTTTTGCTGCAGCAATGACACTTATTCAAGTGGCAGAGCTTAACGAAATGGTGTTGGATGATATGCATAGAATATATTCTATCTTTGGTAGTAAAGCATCACTAAAACAATGGCTTGGTGAAATATCACTCCCTATACAGGAGCTACGGTTATCGGCTTTTGGGATTAATAAGAGTGAACTGGACATCATTGCAAGGAATGCATTTACTCAAGGACGGATGGATAATAACCCGGTGCCTTTCTCTCAAAAAGAAGTATACGATATTTTATTACAGGTGTTATAGTCTGTGGGAGTACTTGCCCTATTGGTACATCTTTTGACTTGACAAAATGCAAGGATTTTGATGTAGTTAATATATATTGTTAAAAATGAATAGAACAAAGAAAAGGTGGAGTTCGTTTGAGTTATTTATTTCATACATCTTTAGCCTATATTGATCCTTCAGTAACTACTTATGCTGTTCAGGCTATTGCGGGAATTGTCATTACGTTGGGAGCTGTAGTTGGTATAGTATGGCGGAAGGCTAGTAAAAAGGCTAAGCAGGTTTTAAACATCCAGGACAACAGTGTTAAGGAAGTAGAAGAGGATGTTAAAGAGATAGTTTCTGATGAAAATGCGTAAGGATTAATGCTTTTTTCGCAATCCCCACTTCAAAAAATACCATGCGGCGGACTTTACATTTATCCACATAAGCTTCAACTTCTTGTGCTGCTCTCTCTGCCAATCATGCACGACGTAGTTGTACGGATAAAAGATAGTCTTGGATATTTGGTTGACTCTCCGGGTGATATCAGCATCCTCAAGGTATAGGAAAATGTGTTCATCGAATCCATTAAGACGCTTGAATATATCGGTTCTAAAGAACATAAAACAGCCGGTTGCATATTCCACTAAAAAGGGTTTATCGTAACCGGTTTCTTTCATGGTGAAATAATCCTGACGCTTTTTGAAGTAATTTGGCAAAGCAAGCCGGATAAACAGGTCGGTAATGGTTGGGTTCCGCTTGCAAAGGTATTGGATCCTCCCGTCAGGATGCTTGACAAGGGGCGTTAGAAGGCCAATATCTGTATGTTCTTCCATATATGTATACATATCGGATATAGCATCATTAACGATGGTGATATCTGGATTTACGACGAGATGATACTCAGAATCGAGCATCTCTATAACTGTATTATGCGCGGCTCCGAATCCAATGTTCTTTTTATTCTGTAATAACGTAATATTTCCCCTACAACTCAGGACTTCTTTGACCGTATTATCGGTGGAGTTGTTATCAATAACATAAAGTGCATAGTTAAACAGGTTTTCAATATGGCTAACGATGCTTTCAACAGTACGCCTTATAATATTTTCATTGTTGTACGTAACGATTGCAATAGAAATCTTCTTCTTCACACTAAATCCCTCAAAAGGTTTTTTTATCAGTTTATCATATATATGAAATGATATTAAGAGTTTATAGGTACCATATATATACAATGTGCCACAAATTACACGGAGAATAATATTGCCTTTTGCTCCTCTATCGTTTATGCTTATAAATTGCAAAATAAATGACATCTGTTTGGCGGCATCGATATGAGAGTACTTTTAAAGATTTTTTCTATTTTGTTTACTGTGGAGTTGATATTGGGGTTCAATGGGAAACTGCTGATGGTGGGGAGTCTATCCATCCGTTATTTGCTATATACTGTAGTGTTAACAATTTTATTGGCAGTTATTGCCGATCTTACGATTAAAGGGAGTATAAGCCTTAACCCCAAAAGTCATAATTCAATACTTAGCCTATACGATGGTCTGGATTTAGCTTTGGCAGCTTTTCTCTTACTAAACTTGGTTTGGGTGTTTATTGTACCATGTCTATCTGGTGTTGGAATAAAGCTAGCTATTAAAGAGGTTGCATCCTTAAGTATACTGGTGTTGTATTTTCCTATAGTTATTTTAATTAAAACAGATTATATAAAATGGGAAAAGGCACTTACTCTTATAAAAATTTGTGCTGTACTAGTATCAATCCTTCATATTGTATTGTATTTTGGGGAAAGAATTGTTGGGGATGCCTCGTTCCAGTTAGGCTTCTTTGGGCTTATCGAAAGGTTAACTCTTGGTCATTCACATCGGCCGCTTGTCATGATGCCGAAAAACTATATCCGCATTATTTATCCTGCGGCTATATATTTTGTTATACTGTTTTATTTTACGCTGAAGAGTGAGTTATCTGTCAAAGACATGATTTTTTATGTCATTGCGCTATTAGCTTCGTTTACTCCTTTGACCAAATCCCTATGGTTTGGCATAGGTGGAGCGATGCTCTTTTACGTGGTTATGTGCTTGGTAGAGCAAAGAAAACATGAACCTATGTATGGAAAACATAGGCTGGGAATTCTTATCGTAATTACACTGGTCAGCACACTTGCATTTAACTATCTATTTTTTGATAATTACATTTTTATTCGAGTAATCAACTCATTTGAAGTGGCATCCGAGTGTCCTGATTATGATGGCGATACTACTGTATTGGATGAAAGTGGAAGTTTGGATAGGTTTAATGATGAGCTGGAGGGCACTAAAAGATCCAACTACACCCGCATTGAGCAGATTGAAGTACTGATTGAGAAATGGAAAGAGAGACCTTTGTTTGGATTTGGTTATGGGAGTTATGTCGAAGAACGTCCGGGTGTTGAGGCAACCCCATACTCCTATGAAATGTTTTTACCAGCACTTCTGATGAAGATTGGCATAGTTGGTTTATTGGTCTGGCTTTCTTTTGTTACTTACCTATTTTGCTATACCTATAAAAAGAACAGTAAACACAGAAAACACGGCTATGCAGTTATGTTCATTATTATTGCCCTAGGCCTGAGCACACAGTTCAATCCATACCTTATTAATGCGTGCGGTATGGGAACTTTATTGTTTGCATTGCTGGAATTGAAGGCCGGAACGTCTACGTTACCGGGATCTCAATGCCATTAAGTTCAGTTGACTTTAAGGTATTTAACTCCTACAATGAAAGTAACTGAGTAAACAAGATCCGTCTGTAGGATGTGCTATAATGTCTAAGGTTATAAGAAAGATGAAAAAATTATATAAGCTATACATATTAATCATAGATCTGGTTCTTATTTTCGCATCCTATGTACTGGTATTCTATGTGCGATATAAGAGTTTACCAGCTTTTAACTTCACACCATTTTTGAACGCCTCACCGTTCATACTCATTGCATCAGTTATTTATATTGACTTGTATAAGATACTGTCCTTCTTCCGAAAGACTATTTATGATGTCTTAAAGTCTATTGCATTAATGGTGTCCCTGCTTGGTATAACAACTGTCTCCGTCACATACATGCTGCAAGGCTTCTCCTTTCCAAGACTTATACTGATTATCACACCGGTTGTTCAGTTTATATTACTTGGAACCTTCCATATCATACTGCTTATGGTGAAGCATCGGATTGCTGGTGAAAAGACAATCATGATCATATGCGCAGACAGAAATGAAAGTAGTGAACTTGAAAAGAAGATAGAAAGCTTTATGAAGAATGAAAGAGTCGCCAAAAAGCTACTACTAGACATGTCCCAGGAGAAGATTATTCTCAGGCGTCTGAAGGATATGGACGAAGTCTATTTAAGTGCGGATATCCCCCCCGAATTCAAGGCAAGAATTATTAGGGAATGCATGGGGGGAAAACAGGTTATCTATGTGGTTCCGCATTTGTTCGAGATCTCTCTGATTAATGCAAAGGTTGTACATTTGGAGGATACCCCTGCCTTTATGGTAGATACCCTTGGCCTTACATCTGAACAAGCCTTTGTAAAGCGCATGTTTGATATTATTGTGTCATTTGTTGGACTGGTGCTATTAAGTCCGCTGATGCTTATAACCACAGTTTTGATAAAACTGACTTCCAGAGGACCGGCTTTTTATAAACAGGAAAGAATAACAAAAGGGAATATACGTTTTTATGTTATTAAGTTCAGAACCATGAAGCAGAATGCCGAGGATATTACTGGACCCGTACTATCTCAAGTTAATGATCCCAGGGTTACCCCATTAGGACGGATTTTGAGAAGAACTCGTATTGATGAGCTTCCTCAACTTATTAATGTCTTAAAGGGAGATATGAGCCTGGTTGGACCAAGACCGGAACGACCATTCTTTGTAGAACAGTTCATTCATGATCTTCCGGAATATGAGCATCGTTTTGCAGTTAAGGCCGGTATAACAGGGTATGCCCAGATTGCTGGTAATTATGGTACATCAGCTGAGGACAAGCTCAGATATGACCTGATGTACATAAGGCATTACTCATTGCTGCTTGATATTAAGCTTATTTTTAGAACCATCGGCGTACTATTTACTCCAGGGAGCGCGTATATAAAAGATCCTGAGGATTCTCAAAAGGATAGGGTGGACCACCAAACGGCAAAGACTGCAAAGAATCAGGTGATTTAGTACCATAACGTCTGAGCTTGATATACCTTTACATCCTGAGATAGTTATGTTAAGATAACAAATGCCGTAAAAACTTATGCGGCAAATCCTTGCTCTGCACAATGTTGCAGGGCCATTAGTCCAAAAGGAGGTGACATGGTCATGAACAAGTATGAAACCGTCTACATCATTTCTCCCACTCTTGATGAAGAGCAGGTTAAAGCCATTGTTGAGAAATTCAGCAATCTGGTTTCCGCCAACGGCGAACTTGAAAAGGTTGAGGAATGGGGTAAGAAGAAGCTTGCTTACGAAGTCCAAGACCAGAAGGAAGGGTACTACGTACTGTTGAACTTCTCGGCAAATCCGGATTTCCCCGCTGAGCTTGAGAGAAATTTCAAGATCACTGAGGGTATCCTCAAGTACATGGTTATTAGAAAGGATGCATAACTTTTCTAGCCAGTCTTACGGAAACCTATTAAGTATTAGGTGGTGTTTTGATGAACAAGGTCATTTTGTTGGGGAGGCTTGTTGCTGACCCGGAAACGCGATATACCCAGAACAACATCCCCATGACCCGCTTTAAGCTAGCTGTCAACCGCCCTGGTAAGCCGCAAGAAGGTCAGCCAACCGCCGACTTCTTTAATCTTACAGCCTGGAGAGCAACTGCAGAGTTTGTAGGCAAATACTTCAGAAAAGGGCAGCAGGTTTTGGTCGAAGGTTATCTTCGTAATAATTCCTGGACCGATCAGCAGGGAAACAAGCGTTATGCTGATGAAATCCATGTTGAGCAGGTTTATTTTGCAGACAGTAAGCGGGAGGCCGGTTCACCTAATACATTAGGAGGGCCCATGCCCCAGGTTTCTGCGCCATCGTTCCCGGCTGAAAAGCCTGAGAACGGAGATGGGTTCTACGCCCTCAATGAGGATGACGAGGACCTTCCATTCTGATTCATTATCCGTCATACATTACACGCAATTTAAGCCTTCTTGCCTATGGGTTAGAAGGTTTCTTTTTTACCTATAATGAAGATACGCAGTTAAAGGCAAGCGATGGCATTCAGGGGGTGATCTTTTGACAATCGGCAATCTTGAGCTTAAGGGCAATATTTTTCTGGCACCCATGGCCGGCGTTACAGATCTTCCTTTCAGGCTTCTATGCAAGGAGCAGGGGGCTTCGCTGGTCTATACCGAAATGGTAAGCGCAAAGGCGCTTCATTATAATGATAAAGAGACATGTGGATTGCTTGAAACACATCCTGATGAGAGACCTGTGGCTGTGCAGATTTTTGGCAGTGAGCCTGAAATCATGGCTGAGGCCGCCGAAAAACTATCGCATAGAGAAGAGTTTGCCTTAATAGATATTAATATGGGTTGTCCTGCCCCTAAGATCGTTAAGAATTTTGAGGGCTCGGCTCTGATGCGGAATCCGGAGCTGGTAAGAAAAATTGTCCGGGAGGTGGTAAGGGCTTCCAAAAAACCCGTAACCGTGAAGATCCGAAAGGGGTGGACTGAATCAGAGGTGAATGCTGTTAAGATTGCCCTTATCTGCGAGGAGGAGGGAGCAATGGCGGTGACGGTGCATGGACGCACCCGGGAGCAGTTCTATTCGGGAAATACTGACTTAAATGTAATCAAGGAGGTCAAAGAAAGTTTGACCATACCGGTTATAGGCAATGGTGATATCAGAAGCCCTGAGGATGCGGAGAGGATGGTGCAATTCACCGGCTGCGACGGGGTCATGGTAGGCAGGGGGGCCCAGGGAAATCCATGGATTTTTAAACGGATTAATGAATATTATAGTCATGGCCGTTACGATAAAAGTATAGATAAAATTCAGCTATTAGAAACAATCCTCAGACACTATGCGTTGATGGAGGAATACAAGGGAGAGAGGATGGCGTTGCTGGAAATGAGAAAGCATGTGGGCTGGTATCTTCATGGCCTTCCGGGCAGTGCCCATATCAGGGCTCAGATTTTTAGAATTACTAATAAAGAAGAAGTGATTCAAACACTAAAAAATTATTTAAGCTAGACGCTCAAAAACCCGATAATATTAAGGATTTGTAACAATGGCACCTATATTACTGGATAAGTTACATTTTGTTTACACCTATGTTGGTATTATTGACCCTCTTATTTGGCGGTGATATAATCAAAAACGAATTCATGATGGGTCGGATCATCCCTATCCATCTGAATCAATAAAGCAAACAAAGCCGGATTACAATTAAGGAAGCAGGTGTAATC
The DNA here is from genome assembly GCA_022702935.2 of Bacillota bacterium. Lineage (GTDB taxonomy): Bacteria > Bacillota > Clostridia > DSM-8532 > DSM-8532 > DTU059. Next base: position 25,051 of record JAKIML020000019.1, read on the forward strand.
CGACTTTGAAATAGTAGTGACCTGCTTCCAAAAACAAAAGGGAGGATTTTCATCATGAGAAACCTTAAGAAAATCGTAGCAGTTATCATGACCGTTGCACTCCTTGCATCGATGATGGTTCCTGCACTCGCCGCTGTCCAGAATGAAGACAAGGCTCAGGCTCTCCAAGCTATTGGCCTCTTCAAGGGCAACGGTTCATCCTTTGATCTCGATCTGAAATTGATCAGAGAGCAAGGTATGGCTATTGTCGTTCGTGCATTAGGCGCTGAGAAAGATGCCCTTGCATTGAGCGAAGCAGAAATTGAAGCTCAGTTGGCTAAAGTTGCTGATGCTGACACGATCGCAACCTGGGCTAGACCCTATGCTGCCTACATGGTTAAGAACGACCTCACAAAGGGTATCGGCGGCGCACCTGCTGGTCAGATCAACTATGGTGCTCAGCTTGATCTCTATGCTGATGAGTTCGTTATCCTTCTTCTCCGTGCAATGGGTTATCCCAATGTAGAGAAGAACAATGTTTGGGACCTGGCTGTTGAAGCTAAGCTTCTCACCGCTGGTCAGGCTGTTTCTCTGAAGTTCAACGGCACCATCATTCGTGATGACGTTGTTGGCGTTCTTTACAACGCTGTTAAGAGCGGTGTATGCGCTGATGGCAATTCCTTGATTGGTAAGTTAATTGCTTCTGGTGCAGTTGATCAGGCTGTTGCCGCTGCTGTTGGCTTTGCAGAAGCTCCCAAGCCCGTTGCTCTTGCTATCGAGAGCGCAACTGCTCCTAACCTTCTCCAGGTTAAGGTTGTATTCAACAAGCCTGTAAACACTGATGACGCTAAGGATACTTCTAAGTATCAGGTATTTGATAAGGGCGACAGCAACAGTAGCAGAGCAATCAGTTCTGCTGCCATTGATGCGGATGGCAAGACTGTTACTCTTACTCTGGCTCCTACTACTCCTCTTACCAACAACACAACCGCTAAGGTTACTGTTGCTAAGGACTTCCGTGAAGCTGACGGCACAAAGATCCCCGAAGCAATTTCCTTCGATAAGATCGTTGTCGGCGACACCACCTTCCCTGTATTCGAAAGAGTTGAAGCTGTTGGTGCTAAGACCCTTCGTCTGTACTTCAGCGAACCTGTAACTTCTTCTGCTGTTGGTTCCGATGCATTCTCTATTAAGTCCGGCAGCTACACCTGGTTTGTTTCTTATGTGAAGTACAGCTACGACGGAAAGTATGCTGAAGTAACTGTTGGAACAAATCTTCTTGATGGAAACATCGATGTAAAGGTTAACTCCGCTAAGGTATATGACTTCGCTGGTTTGATGGTATTTGAGAAGACAATCAACTTTGCTTATGCTAAAGTTACTTCTGCTCCTCAGGTGACCATTGAACATGCTAAGTCCTATGAAGTAAAACTGAAGTTTGATCGTCCTGTATATGGTAACATTAAGGTATCCTTCGGTGTTAAGGACTTCCCCAACTACACCGCTAACAAGCTGTTATTGGAAAGTGAAGCTACTGACACTGTAACCATTGACTTTACTGGTAAGAAACTTCCTGCTGGAACTGTTACCCTGTTTGTCTTCACTGATGACAACAATCCTATCAAGGATCTCTATGGTAATAAGTTTGAAGCTACATCCTTCACTGTAACCGTGAACGCTGATACCACACCTCCTGCAGTTGTTTCTACCGAAGTTAAGACTAACGTTTCCTTCAACATCAAGTTTGACGAGAAGCTGAACAGCGAAGTTGAAGCTGAGAAGATCTCCAACTACAGCCTCACAACTGCTGATGGCAAGCCTGTAGTATTTACACTGGATTACATTGATGCTGATAAGACACTCGTTGTTAAGCCTACCGGTGGATTCAAGGATAACACATCCTACATCTTCACCATTAAGTCCATTCAGGACGGCGAGGGTAACAAGAACACTTCTGAAATCGTTCTTACCTTCTCTGTAGGCGATGAAACAGCTCCTAGCATCAGCGAAGATGATTCCTTTGCAATCCTGGGCGACGGTAAGATTTATGTTTACTACTCAGAGGCAATGGTTGAGTCTGCAATGCTGAACAAGGTTAACTACATGGTTACCACCAATGGTTCCACCTACTTCAGCCTTGGTGACAAAGACACCATCTCTAAGATTAGCGATAAGGCAATTCTCATCGATCTCGATAAGGATCTGACCGGTGCAAGCGATCTGAAGGTTAAGGTAAGTGTAGTTGTTACTGACCTTGCTGGTAAGAAGCTCAATGCATACGACTTAAGCTATGTATCTCCTAGAATTACAACTGAGCAGTTCTATATTAAGGAAGCTGAGTTGATTGCTAAGGATAAGGTCAAGATTATCTTCAACAAGGATGTTAATGTATTTGACTCCGCTGAAGTAGTTGTTAAGGCCGATAACACCACCACTATTGCTATCTCTGCTGTTGAGTCAATATCAGGCAAGGAAGTTGTTGTAAAACTCGCTTCCGAAATTGGATCTGATGCTAAGCTGAGTGGAAAGACCGTAACTGTTTCCGCAATCAGCGGTGCTAATAACACCAAGAGTCCTTATGGCACCAAGCTGCAGGTATCTGCTGCAACATTGACTGACAAGGTTGCTCCTTCTGTTGCTACCGTTAAGGTAGATGGTAATGACGTTGCTGATGTAGTAATGAGTATCACCTCTACTGACGGTGTAGTGGCTAAGGGCGCTGAGGGTGACGTTGTGATTACCTTCAACGAGGATCTTGATGAATTTACAATCTCCAAGATGACCTTCAGTGTTGGTGGTTATGACATACTCAGCATTGGTGAATCTAATGGTGTTGTAACAATTCATGTTAAGGCTAAGGATGATAACACTATCGCTAAGCCTGTAGTTACACACGAAGTGGCTCTCAAGGACGCAGAAGGTAACGTTCTTACTGCTGGAACTTCTTGGGCCTGCCGCTAATAGCGACTAAATTGCAAAGAAAAGGAGTAACGCAAGTTACTCCTTTTTCTTGCCTAAAAAAAAGAAATAAGTTATCATTATACAAAAGAACATTAAAAGAGGTTTATGCATGTCAAAGCGTTATTCAAGAGCCATAAGGCATAATGACAAGGAATCGGCCTGGGATAGGTTGGCTGTTTATGTTCTTTCGTTTGTTTTTGCTATAGTCCCATTATATCTGAGACTCTATGAGATTGAATTGTCCGATACACTTAAGAAGTATTGGACGGGTGATGAGATTGTTTATGACGTGTTTAGCTATGTAAAGTCACAACTGCTTATATGCGCTTTAGTTGTTTTAGGCTTATATTGGATTATACGGATAGTCTTAAAACAGTCTATACCTAAACATAAGATATTAATACCTTTATTGTGCTATGTTCTGTTGGCAATAATCTCGACAGTAGTCTCAAAATATATCGATATTTCATTGATGGGATTCGTTGATAGATATGAAGGCCTCTTTGTCATTTTGGCCTATGTATTGATAGTGTTGACATCCCTTACAGTACTCAAAGATGAAAAATATGTCATGATTGCTGTATTCTCGCTGCTTGCTTCAGCTGATCTTATTAGCATTATAGGAATCAGCCAGTTCTTTGGATTCGACTTATTACAAACAGGCCTTGGTAAAACGCTTATGGTGCCCAGTGTTTATAGTGCTTTACGTGACACCTTGCGGTTTAATTTTGCCGGACAAAAAATGATGTATACGACATTGTATAATCCTAATTATACGGGCTCGTATACTGTGCTGATTTTACCTATTTCCATAGCTTTATTCTACTACTATCTGGACAAGTCAAAGGGCAAGTCTGTATTTATGTTCATATCAACTATTCTTGCTTTTGTATTATGGCTTGGAGGTTTGTCAAAAGCAGGTCTTGTCGGTGGAATTGTATTGTTTATATTCCTCATATTCTTTGAAAGAAAACCCATTATAAAATATTGGAAACACTCCATAGCATTGATATTAAGCTTTATATTAATTTTTGCCGGAATGGATAATTACTCAGATGGGCTAGTTTCTAAAGAATTTCTTGATACAGTACCAATGACGATTGGCTCGCGAAAGAATAGTGGAGATACCAATAATCATCCCAAAAAGAGCTCTGTTAAGTCTGCAACACTGAGTAATAACGTTTTTGAATTTGCTACAGATACAGAAGCCATCACCATGAAATTAGAAGGTGATCAACTTGGCTTCTACGATGAACAAGGTAATTCAATTAAGCCTTATCAAGTTGAGAACATAATAAAATTTGAGAATGCAAGGTATGGTCTTTATTCAGTAGAAATAGATAAAGGTGTGGCATACCTAAAATATGATGATGCCGTAATGCCTTTTGTATTCTCAGAAGGAAAAATGCTTTATGCACCAACAAGTTATTTATATTACGATGAAGTAGGGCCAGTAGAAAGTGTGGGATTTGAGAATCATTTAGATTTTGGTTCAGGTCGTGGATATCTTTGGTCCAGGAGTATACCCCTCTTAAAGGATACAATATTCTTAGGGCACGGTCCTGATACCTATGCGGTTTATTTTCCTCAGCAGGATATCGCCGGAAAAATAAATGGCTTAGGTCATGCCATACTCATTGTAGATAAACCACATAATTGGTATCTGCAAATAGGTATAAACACAGGTGTTTTATCATTGATTGCCATGCTAGTCTTCCTGGCCTGGTATATTATAAAAGCTATTATTCGATATAGGAAAACAGAAAATACATTTGATTACTATATAGGAAGCGCTTCATTATGTGCGGTAATTGGCTATTGTATTGCCGCTTTGGCCAATGATAGTAATGTCGCTATTGCTCCGGTATTCTGGGGAATTCTTGGTATAGGATTGGTGTTTCTCTATAAAGATAAGTCCGAAGTAGCCATTAGCAGAAGTAAAAGTTAGTAGGTCCTTTGATTGATTATTGAAACTGATTAAGCTTATTGACAAATGGGGTCAAATAGAAGTTGTGGTTAGATTGCTGGCAGATGATCATATGTGGTTATCTGCCAGTTATTTAGATATAGAATATTGGCGCATATGTAGTATACTGTATCTGAAGTAATCATGCATTAAATAATATTCTTGTATTGATTGTAGAGTACTAGCAGAAGGGATAGCGATTTAATGAAAATATGTATATTATCTATGCAGCGAGTTCAAAACTTCGGTTCTCTTTTACAAGGATATGCATTGAAAAGAATAATAGAAAGTTTAGGCCATGAAGTCGCATTCATAGACATTAAGCCTATTCCTGAGGACAATGAACTCGTAATAACAGATAGAATGATATTTATCGATGAGATGGAAAAGTATTCTAAAAATCGATGGCTCCGTTACCTTTCGAAAATCGATCGGTATATAATAAATCGCTTAAAAAGCCGCATTCTTTTAAAAAAGCAACATGACATATTTGAGGATTTTAGGATTAATTACTTATCAATTAAGGAAACAGACAATCTTAAAACCTATGATATATGCGTTATAGGTAGTGATGAGGTCTTTAATTGCATGTCAGCGACTGCCTGGGGGTTCACCAGTCAGCTTTTTGGGAATGTTGAGCAGGCAAGCCGTGTGATTACCTATGCGGCCTCATGTGGCTCAACAACTTATGAATCATTGCCACCGAGGGTTGCAGATAGAATACGAGATGCTTTCAGCAATATATCGTCATTTTCGGTAAGAGATAAGAACACTCAAATATTTGTAGAAAGTCTCATGAACAATGCAGTTAACATTCATCTTGACCCTGTTTGTATTGGTGACTTTACTCAGGAAATATCCAACGAAAGTTTGACAGATATGCCGGAGCACTTTTGTATTGTTTACTCCTATGAAAATAGGATTTATAAGAAGGAAGAAATCGATTATATAAAAAGACTGTGCAAAAAAAATAACCTTGAAATCGTGGCTCTGGGCTCTCCACAAATGTGGATTAATAAGTATTATACGCTCACCCCTTTTCAGTTGCTTAAAGCTTTTACTATGGCGGATTTTGTTTACACAGACACTTTTCATGGCTGTATATTTGCTTCAAAGTTCGCAAAAAGGTTTGCCGTTATGACTAGACCGAGCAATAAGAATAAGCTGATGGATTTAATATTGAGACTGAATGTTGAGGAGCATCTTTTAAGCGACATACGAGAAATCGAGCAAAAGTATGGTATAGAGAACAGACTTGCTGAAAGAAAAGAATTGATTGCCAGAGAACACGTAAACACAGTAGATTACTTAAGGGACAACCTTTGAGCTATCTATTGATATGGAGATGGAGAGTTATGAATAGAGGCACGTATCTGGCAAAGAACACGGCGTTGTTTGCTCTAAGCAATATTGGCTCCAAAATTATAGCGTTTATTCTTGTTCCTTTATATACGTATGTTTTATCACCGACTGAGTATGGTATTGTTGATTTGGTCGTTTCCATCTGCACTATTTTAGTACCCATACTTACGTTGAATATTGGTGAAGCAGTAATGCGATTCAGTTTGGATGAGAACTCCAATGGGGATCACATAATGAGCATAGGTCTTGTTTTCTCATTAATTTGCATTACTGTGGGACTTTTAATTATACCGGTCTCGAAGAGTTTTGAATCACTAAGTAACCTTGGAGTACATGTCTATTTATATTCTGTTACATTAGGGGTAAGTCAAATATGTCTTTATAATTTAAGGGGCAGAGAAAAGCTTTTAGAGTATGCTATTGGCGTTATCATACAGACTCTGCTTATAGCTATTTTGAATATCATTTTCCTTTTAGTCCTGAAAGAAGATATCAGGGGATACTTTAGCGCATATATCCTTGGCAATATTGCGTTGATTGCATACTCGCTGATTGCAGGTAATATTGGCGGAACAATAAGAAACTTTAAACTCGACAAAAACTTGATGAAGGAAATGTTATCTTACTCGGTGCTATTAATACCCACATCACTTATGTGGTGGGTGACAAACTCCTCCGATAGGCTGATGATTACCTCCATGATAGATTCTGCAGCCAATGGGATATATGCCGTATCGTACAAAATTCCAACACTGTTAACCATCCTGTCTTCAGTTTTTAATCAGGCATGGACATATTCAGCAATCAAAGAATCAAAAAGCAGTGATGTAGATGAATACTATAATATAATGCATGACAATATGGTTAAAACCTTAGTATTGGTGACTGCTGCAATATTGCTGGTTATAAAGCCTTTTTATAGCATATATGTGGATCCGGAGTATTATATGGCCTGGCAGTATACACCGTACCTCTTGATTGGCTTCGTGTTTATGTCGCTTGCAACATTCATTTCAGCGCTTTACACTGTCAACAAAAACAGCGTGGGCTTTTTACTGTCCAGCATTATCGGGGCTGTAACGAATATAATACTTAATTTCATCCTTATTCCTGTCTTTGGGGTGTCAGGCGCCGCTGCTGCAACTTGTATAAGCTATATTTCAGTGTATGTATTTCGAGCGATACACACAAAAAAGTATGTGAAGATAAAGATATTAACGCCGAAGTATTTGATTTGTTATGTCCTGCTGGCTATTATGGGAGTCACTTTATTCCTTGACACAGGCTATGGAAACATACTCCTAATTGCTGAATTTTTGCTGATTGCTTTTATTCTATGGGATTATATACTTTCATTATTCAAACTAGGTCAGGCTATTATCGGTAAATTACTGCATAAGAAAGCCAGCAAATGAATGTGTTTTTTGGAGGAGTTCTCTTATGGAGAATATATTGGTTAGTATAATTATACCTGTGTACAATATGGAAAAGTATATAAGAAAATGTATTTTGTCTCTGCTTGAGCAGACACATCGAAATATAGAAATCATTCTTGTCGACGATGGATCATCAGACGAAAGCCCTCAAATCATTAATGAGTTATCCAGGAAGGATTCACGAATTATTGTTATCAATGGCGGTCATCAGGGGGTATCCGGCGCCAGAAACCAGGGATTATCCATAGCAAAGGGCGAATATATTTTATTTGTTGACAGCGATGATTGGGTAGAACCCGACTATGTTTCTTATTTTCTCAACCTGGTGCTTAAAAACAACTGCTCGGTAGGAATGGGTAAGAGTTACTATTCAATAAACTCCAGTGCCTCACAGGATAATGAGTATGTTATAAGTGCAGAAAAAGCCATAGAGTGGATTTATTCAGGAGATATTTTTGTTGCAGTATGGAATAAAATTTATAAAAACAGTGTACTTAAGGAACATGGGATAAAATTCAACAAAGATATCTGGTACGGCGAAGGAATGCTCTTTAATATCGAGTATCTTCAATATGTTGATAAAGTGGCCATTGGAGAAAAGTCCGTCTATCATCAGACCTATAACCCTGATAGTGCGATGAGAGCATTCAATTTAGAAAGCAATCATTGCGGCATAAGATCCCTGGAATTACAGAAGCAGCTTTGGAAGAAAACGAATAAGGACATTGAAGCAGCATGGTTATACCATAGATATTGCTTTAATGCCTCAATCATCAACGGTCTTGTTAGATCAGATCAAGTAAGGGAGAATATCGAAGAATACAAGAGGTGTATTCGCAATATCAGGAGTAATATTCATATTCCATTAAAGTATGCGAAGAGTCTCAAGACGAAAGTGTATTGGATATGTATGTTCATATATCCGTCTGTTATGGCAAAAAGGGCGGCTAAAAAGCATTATAAGAGTATAAAGCAGGATTAGTCGTTTATCAGCCTCGAAAAGCACTGATGAATGTTAGACCTATTTATCTGGTAAGAAGTTCATATCTTAGCATCTTAATCAGATTGTCTTAGTTTCTCAGGTCCTATATAATAAAATTACGTGCATTCGGTAATGTCTTCTCCTGTATTGACCAGAGGTAATGGGTAATCACAAGAGAATACAACACAGCCTATATTAAAAAGAACGAGTGGATTAAGATTGAGATACCATAATAAAAAAGAAAAAGATCTCATATCCGTCATTATGCCTGTATATAATGGAGAGAAATATTTGCGGGATGCTCTGGAAAGTATTTTGAGACAAACCTATCCCTATTTTGAGCTGATTATCATTGACGATGGATCTACCGACCATTCAGCAGATATTATAAAATCTTATCAGGATGAAAGAATTGTTTACTTAAAAAACGAATCGAATTGCGGTATTGCAGAATCGCTGAACAGAGGCATTCTAAAGGCAAAGGGAGAGTATATAGCCCGTATGGACTGCGACGATATTGCACATCCCAAAAGGCTGGAAGTTCAATTACGGATAATGAAAAGAAATCCCGAAATTGGAGTGTGCGGTAGCTGGGTAAGATTCTTTGGAGAAACCCGAGGCCTTATGACTTATCCCATAAAGAGTTCTCATATTAAAGCCTTTCTCATCTTTCGAAATGCTTTTGCTCATCCATCAGTAATGATGAGAAAATCAGTGTTGATGAATAATCAATTGGCCTATGATCGTCGTTCAATTCTTGAAGACTATGATCTATGGATAAAACTATCTAAAAAAACGGATTTTTATAATACTCCCAGGGTTCTTACTTATTATCGAGTGATAAATACCAGCCTTATGCATGATCCTATGAAGCTTTCCCGCTTGAAGGATGCTTTTTCTGCTTTAGTGAGAAAGACCTTTGAGGCGTTCTTTAATGTATCCTTAACACCCCGTCAGCAAATCTTACATATGGCAGATATCTCAACCCTTAAGAAAGAGGGGATTACTTTAGAAGAAGGCTATGAGTGGCTCTGCTATGTGGAAAGGCTTAATAAGATTAACTCACAGTTTTCCCATGGGGCCTTGATGGGTATGCTTTCCTACCGTTGGTATGAAATCTGTGCAGCATCTGGCGCAGGACTTAAGGCTCTTTGCAGATACTTTTTTTCGCGGTATAACGGGTTATTCTATAGACCATGGCATCTGATAAAACTGGTGTTAATGTGTATGAGAAGGAAAGGGAGAACAGAATGAGTATAGGACTACGATGCTCAAGGGATGTATCCATTATCATAAAAACCTTTGAAAGAAAAGAATCCCTGCGTGATTTGCTGCTTTCTATAAGGCACCTTGGGATGACTTATCCCATTATCATTGCCGACGACAGTCAAACCCCTTATAAAAACGACATTTTAGAAGAGTTTCATGATCTGGATATTGATTATCATACTCTGCCATATGATAGTGGTCTGTCCTTTGGTCGGAATTATTTGCTGGATCATGTAAGGACAGAATTCTTTGTGCTGTGTGATGACGATTTTTACTTCGATGAGAAGACCGATATTGAAAAGGCGAGGGAAATCCTGATCTCTGAGAAGGTTGATATTCTGTCAGGATCCCTTTTTAATTATTTTAAGCGCAGCAAAGAGAAAGAAGGCTGGCTCCTTAAGCTTCAAAAGCGCCTGGGCCTGGGTTTTGTTCAAACATTTGTTGGTAAAATCCAGGAGGAAAATCGCAAGGTCATCATCAAAATAAGGACGAGAGTAAGAGAGCGATTCGTAAGGGCCCATACTGTCCATAATTTCTTTATTGCCAGGACCGAAACCATAAAAGCTATGGGGGGATGGGATCCTCGGCTTAAGCTTTCAGAGCATAGTGAATTCTTTTTCCGCGCAAAGAAGCATGGTGTGAAGGTTGCGCACTCCGGTCTTTGGTCTACAAGACATTATCCCTTGATATTACCCGGTTATCAGCAGTTTCGCAAACGTGATTATGATATACTGGTATTTGATAAACACCAAATTGATCTATGGATAGAAGAGGTCGATAATGGCTCGACTTTCATACGGCAGCGTAGCAATGATGGTGTAACTATGATAAGAGTATTCCATAAAAACCTTCGTGGAATGGCTCGGTATATGTATACAATGATGAAGAGGGTTCTGAGCAGATAATGAAAGTTTTGATTTTAATCAATAATGATGTGGGTCTGTATAACTTTCGGAAGGAATTAATTCAGGCGCTGATAGAGCTGGGTCATGAGGTTCATATCTCATTACCCAATGGTGAAATGATCAGGCCCCTTGTTGAAATGGGATGTATATATCATGAAACGCCTATTGACCGACGCAGTATTAATCCCTTTAAGGATCTTGCCTTGTTCATCATATATAATAAACTTATAAAGAACGTAAAACCTGACAGGGTACTCTCTTATACGATTAAGCCCAATATCTACGGAGGCTTGGCCTGTCAATGGCATCGTATACCCTTCTTACCTACTATCACAGGCCTGGGTACAAGCCTTCAGCGCGAAGGGTTTCTTGCCCGGCTTATTAGAAGGCTTTACAAAATTAGTCTTAAGAAAAGCCGTTACGTTCTTTTTGAGAATACTGCCAACCGGCTTTACTTTGTTAAGCATCGGATCATTTCCGATGAGAAGACTGTTTTATTAAACGGGGCGGGTGTAAATCTTTGCGAGTACATGTTTACTCCACTGTCATTCCATGAAGAGAAAATTAATATTTTATTCATGGGTCGAATCATGAAAGAAAAAGGGGTAGATGAGCTCTTTTATGCTGCCAAACAGCTCAAAAAAAGGTATCCGGAGGTACACTTTCATCTGCTGGGCTTTTTTGAGGATAATTATAAGGAAGAAATAAATAAGCTTATTTCAGAGAACATAATCACATACCATGGTTTTCAGAAAGATGTTAAGCCTTATATTGTCGAAAGCCATTGTGTGGTTTTGCCATCTTATCATGAGGGAATGTCCAATACGCTTTTAGAATCTGCTGCTATGGGAAGGCCCTTAATTGCCTCCGATATACCCGGTTGCAGGGAAGCCATAATAGATGGCTGTTCAGGCTTTCTTTGTGAGGTCAAAAATAAAGAGAGTCTGCTGAAAAAGCTTGAAGAATTTATTCTATTACCCCAGGAGCGAAAGAGAGAGATGGGAATCTGTTCGAGGGAGCATATGGAGAAACACTTTGATCGCCAAGAGACTGTAAGCAAAATTCTTAAATTAATCATTGAGTCTTGATAATGCATAGGAGTTATTTATGCTGGTTGTAAAACGATTATTGGATATTATCATTGCGCTTGCTGCTATTATTATATTACTGCCGGTGTATGCTGTCCTGATTATTCTTTCCTTTGTGATTCTTGGCAGGCCCGTGTTCTTCAAACAGGCACGCCCGGGGCTCCATGGAAAGATCTTTTATATGTACAAGTTCAGAACCATGACCGATGCACGGGATGAAAAGGGGCAGCTTTTGCCTGACGGGGAACGGCTGACCCGTTACGGCAGATTTTTGAGGAGCACCAGCTTGGATGAGCTCCCCGAGCTTATCAATGTGCTGAAGGGGCAGATGAGTCTGGTGGGGCCCAGGCCGCTTTTGGTGGAGTACCTGGACTACTATACCCCCGAGCAAATGAGAAGGCATGAGATGCGGCCGGGGATAACAGGTTGGGCTCAGGTGAATGGTCGAAATGCCATCTCCTGGGAGGAAAAGTTTAAGTTTGATGTGTGGTACATAGATCACTGGAGTCTCGGCTTAGACCTGAAAATACTTTTACTGACAATTAAAAAGGTATTTATACGGGAAGGCATATCGGCCGAGGGTAGCGCCACCATGGAGAAATTTACGGGGACAAAAAACAAGAAGGATTGATGATTATGGAGAAGGTGTGTATTATCGGTGGAAGCGGCCATGCCAGGGTGGTGGCCGATATCATTGCATGTATGATTAGCAATGGTTATGATGCGCAGGTCATCGGGTTTCTGGATGACAACCCTGAGAAAACCGAGCTTCTTGGCTACCCCCGATTGGGTGACTTAAGCTGTATTGAGGCATTATCAGCCTCAGGTGCATGCTTTGTCATTGGGATAGGGGATAACGGTACCAGGAAAAAAATCAGTGAAGGCCATAACGTGCGATGGTTCACTGCCATACATCCTTCAAGCCAAATCAGTTCGTATGCCAGTATCGGCGAGGGTACAGTGATAATGCCCGGCAGTATAATTAATGCGGGGGCTTATGTGGGGCGGCATGTGATAGTCAACTCCGGAGCGGTCATTGAACATGATTGTCGGTTGGATGATTTTGTTCATGTATCTCCCAATACCACCTTATGCGGCAATGTCAGCGTTGGGGAGTCCACCCATATTGGAGCAGGGGCTACGGTTATTCAGAATATTAAAATTGGTGCGTTCTCTGTCATTGGCGCAGGATCTGTTGTGGTCAGGGATATCTGCGACAATAAGACAGTAAAGGGCGTACCTGCAAGGTAAGGAAGACGATTATGGATAAGAGAATCTATCTGTCGGCTCCCGATATAACGGGAAATGAAATCAAATATGCCATGGATGCCTTTCAGTCCAACTGGATTGCACCTTTAGGGCCCAATGTGGATGCTTTTGAAAAAATGTTTATTGAAAGGGTTGGCGCAAAATCAGCGTTGGCCCTTTCGTCAGGAACTGCCGCCATACATTTGGCTGTTAAGTACCTCGGGGTAAATCCGGGCGATGAGGTGTTCTGCTCGGCATTAACCTTTGCTGGAAGCTGTTTTCCCATATGCTATGAGGGGGGACAGCCGGTTTTCATTGATTCGGAGCCTGATTCCTGGAATATGTCACCGTCAGCCCTTGAAAGAGCCCTGGATGACTCTAAAAAAAGAAACAAGCTCCCTAAGGCGGTTGTTGTGGTTAATGTGTATGGGCAGAGTGCGGATATGGACGCCATCCTTCCGCTCTGTGAAGACTACGGTGTTCCGGTGCTTGAGGATGCGGCAGAATCCCTGGGGGCTTGTTACAAAGGAAGAAATAGCGGAACCTTTGGGTACTTTGGAGCTTTTTCTTTTAACGGCAACAAGATTGTCACCACCAGCGGCGGTGGAATGCTGGTATCGGACGATGCAGAGGCCATTGAGAAGTGCCGCTTCTGGTCTACGCAGTCCCGCGAAAAAGTGTTGCACTACGAACATGTTGAGATAGGCTATAACTACAGATTGAGCAATATCCTGGCCGGTGTGGGCATGGGTCAGCTCGAGCAGCTTGATCAGAAGATCGAAAAGAGAAAAAGCATTTTTGCAAAGTATAAAGAGGCATTCAGCGCAATTGAGGAAATCGAAATGTTTCCCATACCCTCATGGAGCCAACCTAATTACTGGTTGTCGGTTATCCTGATCAATGAGAAATCCAGAGTATCACCTCAAAAAGTGCTTGATGCGCTAGCCCAGAATAATATTGAAGCCAGACCGGTATGGAAGCCCATGCATCTTCAACCCGTCTTCGCAAAGAATGCTTTCTTTCCCCATTTCCAGGACGGTGAAAGTGTGTCTGAACACCTTTACCATTGGGGGATATGCCTGCCTTCCGGTACCGGGCTTACGGATGCGGAACTGGATAGGGTTATCGAGACGATTAAGAAACTTTTCTAGGCAGTCTTGGAAGCTCATTACAATTGATTTCAGCAGGTGGTATGGTAAAATAAAATGGTCACAAGTTAAGCGCTAATGGGGGAAAAAAGTGAAAAGAATTTACCGCAGCGTAGTTTTCTACTGTGCTGATATCCTATCGCTCAATATTGGCCTTTTTTTGGCTTATTATATCAGATTTGATTTTAACCTGGGCTCCATTGCACAAGACTTTGTGCCATATATGGGATGGATTGCCCTTGTTGCCACGCTTGTTAAAATTGCAATATTCTCCTTTTTTAGACTGTATCATAGTCTATGGCGTTATGCAGGCATCTATGAGGTGATTCAGGTCGTTATAGCCTCTGCCTTGGCTAATGGCCTGCTGTCCCTGGTTCTGGTCGTTCAGTACTTCCTTCTGGGTTGGGTGTTTGCCCCCAGAAGTCTTTTTGCGCTGACTTTTATGATAGATGTCTTTGCCGTGGGAGGAGTGCGGCTGCTCTATCGCGTTTACCGCAGTCATGTGCTGGGAAGCCATGTAGACTATGACAAGATCAAGCGCGTGCTTATCATAGGTGCCGGTGATGCAGGTATCATTATTGCCCGTGAAATGAAACGCAATCCGGAGCTTCATCAGAAGCCGGTGGCTTTTATTGATAATGACAGTTTGAAAATTGGCAATAAAATTAATGGCATTCCCATTGTAGGCGATGATTCCATGATATCCCGGACGGTTCAAAAGGAAAAGATCAATGAAATCATCATAGCCTTGCCTAAGGCTAAACCTGCCATGCTTAACCGGATTTACAGCGAATGTGCTAAAACAGGATGTCGGATCAGAATTCTTCCATCAATGTCACAGATCATTGATGAGACGGTAGTCATGCAAAAGGTTAAGGATGTGGATATCGAAGACCTTCTCGGCCGAGAGATGGTTAAGCTGGATACCGAGGAGATTGAATCCTACCTTAAGGATCATGTGGTCTTAGTGACTGGAGCGGGAGGCTCCATCGGTTCGGAACTCTGCCGGCAGATTGCTGTTTATAAGCCGGCCAGGCTTGTCATGCTTGATAACTATGAAAATAATCTGCATGATGTCATATTGGAGCTTAAGGCGCTTTATCCCCATCAAAGCTTCGAACCTTATATTGCCAATATCAGGGAGGAGAAGCGCATCCAAAGCATCTTCGATGAGGTTAAGCCCCACATTGTCTTTCATGCAGCAGCCCATAAACATGTCCCTTTGATGGAGTGGCATCCCGAGGAGGCCCTTAAAAACAATGTTATCGGGACATGGAATGTGGCTCAAGCGGCCCATAAGTCTGGGGTTAAACGATTTGTACTTATTTCAAGTGATAAGGCTGTTAATCCCACCAATGTTATGGGCGCAACCAAAAGAATCGCGGAGATGATCATTCAGTCCCTTGATGCAATCAGTACAACCGAGTTTGTGGCTGTTCGCTTTGGCAATGTATTGGGGAGCAATGGGAGCGTTATTCCGCTGTTTAAGCGTCAAATTGAGGCCGGAGGACCCGTGACCGTCACTCATCCTGATATGACACGTTTCTTTATGGCCATACCCGAAGCGGCTCAGCTTGTGATTCAGGCAGGGGCATTTGCAAAAGGGGGAGAAATTTTTATCCTGGACATGGGTCAACCAGTTAAGATCCTGGATCTTGCTGAAAATATGATACGTTTATCCGGGTATGAACCCTATGAGGATATTGACATTAAATTTATTGGTTTGCGGCCTGGTGAAAAGCTGTTTGAGGAGCTTCTTCTTAACGAAGAGGGCATTATGCGGACCAAGAATGAGAAAATATTCGTTGTTGAACCCCTAATCGATGATTACAATTATATCCGGGGGAAGATTGAGGATCTTATAAATATCTTAGAAAAGGGCACAAATGACCGAGAGATCAAAGAATTCATAAAAACCATGGTGCCGACCTATAGTGCTAAATCTGAAATTTAGCAGGAGGACAATATTGTGAGCCAACACAATGATAATGAGAATGCTCCTGTTGTCTCACTTGAAAAGAAATCTGCGCTTGATTATCTGGCCCTTTTAAGTGTTATTGTGGCCTCTGCCATTGTCCCTTTAATCGTGCTGATGAAGGCTGTCAGGCTGGAGGGTATTCTGTTTGAAGCCTGGAATGGCAAAGAGGTTATTTCCGATTTTTTCAGCTATTATAAGTCCAGGGTTCTGCTTGCATGTCTTGTTGCACTCCTGATCTATTTGCTTATCCGCATATTCATGGGAAGGGGCATTGAGCTTCCAAAGCTCTTTTTGCCCCTGGGGATCTATACTGTGATGGTTATGCTTTCGGCCCTTTTAGCCGAGCACAAAATTGTTGCGCTATACGGATTTGTGGAACGCTATGAGGGTTTATTCTCCATACTTTGCTATATTGCTTTGGCCATTGTGGCGTTTCTCACAATAAAGAATAAGCGGCGGCTGAAGGTTGTGCTGTTTGCTGTTTTCGCTTCTATGACGCTTCTTGCCATTCTTGGCTTGACACAATTCTATGATATGGACTTTTTTCAGACACCTCTTGGAAAGAAGCTTATTCTCCCTAAAATCCATGAGCATCTGGCCGACGGCTTATATTTTACCTTCGCGAAGCAAAAAATTATGTATACCACAGTCTATAATCCCAATTATTTGGGATCTTACTCGGCGCTGCTGTTTCCTGTGGCTCTGGGGCTTTGCTTCTCATGGATCGAGAAGGGTGGCTGGAGATTTATACTGGCTCTGATCTTTACGCTGGCATCCTTTGTGCTTTTCCTGGGAGGGATGTCCAGAGCGGGTATCCTGGGCGGTCTGGCTGCATTGGTTCTCTTTGTCCTCTTCTTCAGAAAAAGGATTAAAAAAAACGTGGTTCGCAGTGGAATCATTCTGATTCTGCTGGCAGGGGTATATATTACCATGGATCTTACCTCCGGGGGAGCGGTGACCCGGGAGTTTATAAGCACCCTTCCCACAGCCCAGGAAATGGGCATGGCTGACGGTTCCCATGATGGGAAAGTGATGGTCAAAAATATAGAGCTTTGTGGTCATGATCTTTATTTTGAAACCGAAACGGAAGGCTTGCTTATTGGCTATGACAGTACCGTTCCGGATTTTTATGCCTATGATCAACAGGGAAGAGAACTTACCTTTGTGGTATCAGAAAGTACATATTCCTTTAAGGATGAAGCCTATAAAGACTTTAAGGTCATCGAGCTGAGTGATGGCGTCAATCTATTGGGGAAGGATTGGACCCTTCAATTTCGTATAGAGGACGGCGGCTTTAAATTCCTTACCGAGGAAGGTACTATGGAGGACCCGATGAATGCTTCATCCTCGGGAATCAGGATTCTTGAAGCAAAAGGCAAAAGTCTTACCTTGGAAGCTGAAAGCATAAGGCTTAACCTTGTTCATAATGAGAGTGGCTTTGCCTATTATAATGCGCAGGGTTTAAAGCTGGACAAAATTCTGACCGAAGCGAAGTTTACCTTTGCAGACGAGCAATATAAGGACTATGCCATTATTCCCAATAAGGGATGGTTCTATCTTATCTGGAACGATTACAAGCTGCCGTTTGTGGTTCATGAAGATAAACTGCTTTTTATGGTCAAGACAGGCGTATATATTGATAAGTTTGATAGACCTGAGACCTTTGGGTTTAAAGGACGGGAGCTCTTTGCTTCTGGCCGGGGATACATATGGTCAAGGAGCATTCCCATGCTTAAGAACACCTTGCTTATAGGTAACGGGCCCGATACATATGCCATATACTTCCCCCAAAATGAGATCGACAGTAAGATGAACTTCTTAAACAGTTCCAGCCGTATCGTAGATAAGCCCCATAGCTGGTATCTGCAAATGGGCATCGATACCGGGGTCATTTCCCTTGCGGCCATGCTGGTGTTCCTGGCCTGGTATTGGCTTAAGGGCTTCGCTGTATTTATCAAGGATGTGGATGGGGCTGAAAGGACTCTTGGCGCTGCTATTCTGTGCGGGGTTACCGGCTATTTGATAGCTGCATTGTTTAATGACAGCACGGTCTCTGTGGCTCCCGTATTCTGGACACTTTTGGGGTCGGGTATCGCCATCCTGTATCGATGCGTGCCAGGCTCGGTATCCGGTCCGGTTCAAGCGCCCCATAGTGAGGATTGCAGCAATAGCTGAATGGCACCTTATGTGAACGCATTGCTTTAAGCCACATCTGGATGCATTCATTTTAAAGAACACATAAGAGCCCTCAGGGATGTAACTGATTATCATCCTTGAGGGCTCCCTTTTATTAAAAAACCTTTGACAAAAATACCATGTTATGCTAGTATCTTTTATAACATATAATTCATATATATAAAATATGTAATATGAAAGAGGTAATGCACATGAAACGCAGAATTATTAGCTCCCTTCCATTAATTATCCTGGGCTTGATTATTGGCCTGGGTCCCCAGTTCATTTTTCCGGTATGTGAGGCCGGTGAAAAGGTCATGAAGTGCTTTTGGACGGCCCGGATCGAGTTGGGAATAGGGGGGCTGATTGTCCTTCTGAGCTTAATCTACATAGCCTTTCGTGAAACAGGGGTCCGTCTGGGCCTGGTGATCGCCATCTTCTTTAGCAGTATTCTTTCCATTCTTGTGCCCACTGTGCTCATTGGCGTCTGCGGCATGGCAACCATGCAGTGCCGGGTGCAAACACTCCCTGCCCTGGTTGTATCGGGAGCCCTTACCGCTTTAATATCGGCTATCTACGGCCTCATTTTGGCAGGTGATCTTAAAAAGGCAGGGAACACCCTTTAAAGGGTTTCCTGCCTCTCATAAGCTTTCACGGGAAAGTAATCCGCTAGCATAGTACCTCAAGCCAATCAGGAACAAAACCATGATACTTTAACCGCATTCTCCAAACCCGTCAGATATAGAACATTAAGGCATGTCCATCCTTGTGCTTTTCAGCCTCAATGACCAGATCGCTGATGGTGATCTTCTCCAGGGTCTCTTTGACCGAGAGATCCAGTACATCAAAGGCAGCCAGTCTCATAGCGGCGTCGATGGCCGGAGCCTTTTCTTTGACAGTCTCCTCAACCTTCTCAAAAAGCGAGGTTTCAATGGCGGCCAGCACATCATATACGGTGATTTGCTCGGGTGAACGTGTGAGCATATAACCGCCCTGGGCGCCCTTAATGGAGGTAACAATATCTCCGCGCTTGAGCAGTGAAAAGACCTGTTCCAAATAGATCTTGGAAATACCAAGCTTCTCTGAAATACTGATGACAGTAATGGTATCGCCTGTTGGGTACTGCTGTGCCATACTGATAACTGCGGCCAATCCATAGCGGCCCTTTGCAGAAATCCTCATAGGGGACCCTCATTTCATATTATTTTAGTATGTATTAAAATCATATGTAAAAATGCGCCTCTTGTCAATGGTATGTGCGTATTCTTGATGGAGAGTATACCCCATATTGGGCAAGGCATACTGTTGGGACCTCCTTTCAGCGGGGTACCCGCTGGAGGGAAGAGGCTTGAGACGCCCAATGCCAGATCAAACAGCGAAAAAAAGAGGAGTTAAGGTTATTTACCTAAACTCCTTGATTTGCAGATGCGGGTATATATGCAGCCAGAAAAAACCTGTTTAAGGGTAAGATTAAAGACACCCATGTAATAATGGGTGATCTTAAGCCTACTTGCCTTACAGGTTGCCTGAAAGCTCGGGGCGGACAGTACCTGTTTCCAGGGCCAAAAGATAATCGCCCCATTTGGAGGCCCAGGCGCGAAGCTCCTGTATGTCCATAGGCGCCGGTGTTTTGGAATCAGTATGGTTAGCAATCTTTTCAGCAAGACTCATATAGACCTTGGCCTGTGCCGAATCGGGAGCGGCCTCTATGGTGGTTTTTCCCTGGAGCTCGCATTGGGTGACCGTTACCGAGCGAGGTATGTACTCCACTACCTGGGTTTTGGTCTGGGCCACGAAATCGTCGATAATCTCCCGGGCATAGGGCGCATTGATGGAATTGGCGATAACCCCTCCCAGCAGGGCGCCTCCCGCATTGGAATACTTTTTAATGCCCTTGAAAAGATTATTGGCGGCATAAACGGCCATGAAGTCCGCTGAAGAAACCGTGAAAACATGCTCGGCAATTCCCTCTCGAATGGGTACGGCGAACCCGCCGCAGACCACGTCGCCCAGGACGTCATAGATGACAAAGTCCAGGTCCAGTTCCTCAAAGACCCGCTGCTGTTTGAAAAGCTCTACAGCGGTAATGATACCGCGTCCGGCGCAGCCCACGCCCGGAGCGGGGCCTCCTGCTTCTACGCAATAAATGCCGTTGAAGCCTGTATAGATTACATCATGAGCGTTGACAGTGCTCTTTTCCCTTAAGGTATCCAAAACCGTGGGAATATAGGTGCCATTCCTCAGCGTATTGGTTGAATCACTCTTAGGGTCGCACCCAAACTGCATGACCTTGAAGCCCAGCTTGGAAAGTGCGGCGGTGAGATTGGATGTGGTGGTGGACTTTCCGATGCCACCCTTGCCATAGATTGCGATCTGAGTTGCTCTTTTTGCCATGATTATTTACCCTCCGGAACAGTATAGTTTGTTTGAATAAAGTAGCGCGTAAGCTTGTTCAAGGCATCCTCAATGGTATCAGGCTGTTCGAATACGCCAATGTGGTTGATTTCCAATGCCCGCCTGGCCACCATGCCAATGCAGGCCACCAGCACAGCCGTGCAATCCCTCAATGCATTAATGCTTTCCAGCAGCCCTTCATCGGTATGCTCACCTGAGCTGCAAAGGGGAGTTACCTTGCGCTCTTCATAGAAGCGCCAGGTGCCATCCCTGTTGATGTCAAGAATATAAAATACCTTGGCCCTGCCGAAATGCTCATTAATCACCTTTCCGTCAAGGGATGCCACGGCCACTCTCCAAGCCTTATCCATGGGTATGCCTCCTTCTTAAAAGTCTGGGTAATATATAGGAAACCTGAAGCGCCGCGTTAACCAACCCGCGGCGCATCGAGGTTATGGGTACAGAAAATGGGGGGTTATTTGAATTCCTCAGGAAGTCCCTCGAGGAATACAAAGCTGTTCTTCCGCAGAGCTTCCACATCTACGTCGGCATCAAGCATGCCTACGGCCTGAAGCTGGGGAGCAACTATCCCAAAGATATCGTAGGCCCCTTGGACCGATGGAATGTAGTTGAAGGTTTTGAGCACCCTGGCATTGGTTTCGGCATCACCGGCCACCCACTTCTTCTCTACCTGAATCCGGGTCACCTCATCCTGATTCTTTGCCACATAGGCACTGGCCTTCTGCATAGCACGGGTATACTTAGCCGCTATTTCAGGATAATCCTCTGCAATGTTTTCGCGAACAAAGGCAGAGCAGCAGTATTGTTCATTGTAAGGCTCGTCAATGGCCGAGTCATAGAGAATCGTGAAGCCATACTCGTTGGCGGCAATAGTGGCGGTGGGGTCGTTCATGGCAATGGCATCCACTGCGCCTTTTTCAAGCGCCAAGGGAAGATCTGTGGTGCTGTAGACAATGAACTCTACCTGGGGATTCTGAACAGTGACATTTACACCATTGTCAGCCAACACACGCTTGGCATAGATGATGGGGCTGCTGGTAAAGCTGGGGACACCCACCTTCTTGCCGATGAAATCCTTGGGCTCCTTAATGCCCGAATCGCTCTTGACAAGAACCTTATCACATCCGGTATGGAGGCCTGTGGTAATTTTGATGGGAAGTCCGTTGGAAAGGGGCTGAATCATACTGGCCAGCAAGGAGAAACCAGCGTCAATCTGATTGGCGGTAATGGAATCAAAAATGGTTCCGGGCGCCAGCTTGATTAATTCTACCTTTAAGCCTTCCTCCTCAAAGAAGCCCTTTTCTACGGCCATATGTAAGGGGGCTTCACAGAGGCTTCCGCCATAGCCAATACGAAGGACAAAATCCCCATTAGCCTTGTCAGAAGAAGAGGGAGTTGCATTGGAGCTTGATGGCGTTGTTGTATCGGCTCCGGACGAAGGCGTAGATGCGGGTGTGGATGAAGAGCAAGCAGACAACAGCGCAACGGCCAGGGTGAAAATGAGAAGAAGGGCTAAGAAACGTCCTTTTTTCTTTACATTCAACATAAAACATTCTCCTTTATCATGAATTTGATTACAGATAGTATTGGATATCCTCGCGTTTGCCTGCGAAATTGAGAATCTGGAGGATCTTGGCCCGGAGCTTCAAAAAGTCAGGCAGATCCCTTTCCCGGGGTCGTCCAATCTCCACTTTAATGATGCTTTCTATCTTGGCGGGGCGTGGGGTCATGACAAAGATTTTGTCGCTTAAGTAAATGGCCTCATCCACGTCATGGGTTACCATGATGGTGGTGGTTCCCCGTTCCTGCCAGATCTTAATCAATTCGTCCTGCATGTTCATTCGGGTAAAGGCGTCCAGGGCGCCAAAGGGCTCATCCAAAAGCAGTACCTTGGGATGATTGACCAATGCCCGGGCCAGTGCGGCTCTCTGGGCCATACCGCCCGAAAGCTGATGGGGATAGGCCTTCTCAAATCCCTCAAGCCCCACAAGCTTGATGAACTCCTTGACATCGTCCTTCTTTTCCTTGTAAAGCCCCCGTATCTTCAGACCAAAGGCCACATTCTCGTAAATGGTCAGCCAGGGGAAAAGGGTGGGGTCCTGGAAGACCAGGCCGCGCTCATATCCGGCCCCAGAGATGGGTACGCCATCCAGGGTGAAACTGCCCTCGTCGGGCTTGATGAGCCCGGCCACCAACCTTAAAAAGGTGGATTTTCCGCACCCCGAGGGGCCGATTAATGAGATGAACTCTCCGGGCTGTATCTCGGTCTGAACATCCTGCAGGGCTACTACTGTCTGCCCGTCGGGCTGCACAAAGGATTTTCTGACCCCTTGGGCCTGAATGAATCCGGTTTTCTGCGTTACCATTTAATAACCCCCTTCTGCCAGCCCAATACCCTGTCACGGATCCTGAACATCAGGGTGATGATCAGAGAGAAGGTGAGGGCTATGACGATGAGTCCTGCATAGACATTGGCGTAGGAGAGCATCTCCCTCTGCCAGTTGATATACCAGCCTATTCCGAATTTGACCCCCAGCATTTCAGCCGTCATGAGAGTGATGAAGGAGGCGCTGGTACCGTTGAAGATACCGATGAATATGCTGGGCATGGCTGCGGGCAGGGCCACCTTGAATATCTTCTGAATGGTGCGGGCGCCCAGGGTGCTGGATACCTCGAAATAGGCATTTTGCACATTGGAGATGCCTGAGCTTGTAAGCACCGTGGTGGGGAACCATACTGCCAGAGCAATAAGAAAGACGCTGGCCTGGAAGGAGGTGGGGAAGGTGACCAGGGCAATGGGCACCCAGGCCGTGGAGGGAATGGGGCCCACCAGCTTAATCAGTGGGTTGACCCAGTAACTCCATTTTTTGCTCCAGCCCACCATAATACCGGTGGATATCCCGAGCACGGCACCAATGAGATAGCCCGTGGCAAGGAGCCTCAGGGAATATCCCAAGCATTTTAAAAGAAACGGCCACTCCTCCACATAGACCTTAAGGATTCTATCGGGAGAGGGAAAATAAATGCTCTGAAGAATCATGAGCTTAAGAGTGGCCAGATTAAGGAGGTTGAGGAAAAGTATAAAGGTGGCAATAAACCATGATTTAAAGGCATACTTCTTGCGCAGCCTTTCATTAAATAAGGAGGCAAAGGCAATAACCAGGGTGACGGCTATGATGATGATCAGAGCTATGGTAAAATAGGGTACCTGCTTTTGGGTGTACTTAGGGCTGTTGGGCACCAGAAGATGGACCAATAGTGCCGCAACAGCGCTGAGCGTGGGAATGAGCGTTCGGTAATCGAAAGATTTTTGCACAATGATTCCTCCATTCCCTTATACCGCATCCTGTTGTTTGATGTAGGTAAAAGGATCTTTTTCATACCATTCTTGCTTGAAGGGCAGGGGCACATTCTCAGCCAGCTTCTTGTTGAATTGTCCGTTACGGGCAACACGGTTTAGGCGTCTTGCCACTTCAAAAACCCCAGAATAGCCCAGATAATTATAGGAGGGTCCAAACAGGGGCAGAATGGGAACGCCCTGTTTGGCGGCAATGTTGTTTCCGCCCACGTGGGTAACCAGAAGATCGGGCTTGAGCCGCTTCAGAATATTGGCCTGCTCAAAGGGCTGGTTGGTGGCCACATCCACAATGGCATCATCCAGATCTTCAAGGGAATCGAAGATGGGCTCCACAAACTGATCAAAATGGTGAGCCTTAAAGCCGAGGACCTTGATGCCCAAATCCTGCAAAATTTCTGCGGTGGCAAGGATGCGCACCTCGCCGCCGGCTATGAAGGCAGTTTTCCCGGCCAGCTTCTGTCTGAAGGGCTCCAGGCTCTTGTCCAGTTCCCGGTTTTCCTCCTGGATAAGCCGCTGGGCTTCCTTTTCAAGGCCGAAATGTTCGGCAATCTTTAAAATCCAGCGATCGGTATTCTTCCGGCCAATGGGGATGGTGTCAATTAAAAAGGGGATACCATACTTTGCTTTAATATGCTCTACAAAGTAATCGTCGTGGGTACCGCAGATACTCACGTTCAGAGAGGATTCCAGGGAATATTCGAAATCCTCGGGCTCAGCATAGCACGGAATAAAGGTGACAGTGAGCCCCAGGGCATTGAGGAGTCTCTGAAGCTCCAGCTCGTCAGCACGGCTCATGGAGCCCACATTGAGCACATTGACATGACGGCTGATGCGATATTTTTCCTTGATCTTTTCAAGGTCAGGCTCGGCGATATATTCCCTTCTTTCGGGCTTCTTCACATAATTCTTCAGAATACCGTGATAAACCGCATCATAGGCGGTGGCCATAACCTTGGTTTTGAAGCCCTCGCAATGGATGGGCACCAGGCTTGCGGCGGTCTGGGTTTGCAGATCAGCAAGAATACTGTCAATATCGTCCCCAATCAGGGAGGGTACGCAGCCGTTGGCAATAATAATGGTTTCGGGCCTGAATTCCTTGTCAGCATACAGCACGGCCTCACGCAGCTTTTTTTCGCCTCCCGAGATGACATCGGCCTCATCCAGGTTGGTGCTCAGCCAGATAATCCCTTCGGACTGGGGATCTCTAAGCTGCTTAAAGGTTTTGTTAACACCCACATTGCTTATACTGCAGATTCCGCAGCCAATAGGAGCATGCATGATAATGACGGCATTTCTTAAGGTGTTGAGTATGGCCAGGCTTAAGGTAAACTGACAGCCCTGGGTCTGGGAGAAACGGCGTCCGGCAAGATTCAAACAGCCTTCACTGCCAAAACAGCCTTTTTTCAAACAACCCTTGATATCCCGCAATGTACCGCCGAAGGCAATATTGGCCTTTAATCGATCTTCTCTGGCGGGAGCGGATTTTGCTTCAAGATAATTCATGACTCACTCCTCCTATCGTGCAGCCACAAGCAGGCCGAAGAGATCCTCGGTCAAGCTCAGGGCGCCATTAAAACCTGCGTAAGCATGGTTTAGAACAATCCTGTTGGTAACGGGGAAAGAGACTGTAAGGAGCGGGAACCCGTACTGCTGTGCCAGGTCACGCTCATAGACACTTCCGATAAGCACGGTGGGTCCGAAGGAATCAAAGTATTTGTCATTGTGATTGGCGGGCCAGATCTCGGTGAGGTATTTTTTAACCGATGAAGCATCGGTGTCAAACTTGACTACGGGATGGAGCCCCGATTCAAAGTTCTCGAAGCGCTTAAGTAAGACCGGTTTATCGTTGTCATCCACCAAATCGGTGATGACGGCCAGCTCGGGCACCCAGCCCAGCTCATCGGATATGAATCGTGTGACGGCGGGTACATAATTGGCATCGCCAACCACCACCGCATACCTTTGCAGATCAATATCGTTATAAAGGTCGGCCAACCGTTCCAGATAGTTATAGTAAACAGCCTTTTCTTCAGCGATAACCCTTTCGGTGACGGCTGGATCAATGGACAGGGCCTGGGCCACCTGGCGCAGGAAGGCCTCTGTGCCTACTGCTCCAATGGGAAGACCAGTGGTGATATAGGGGATGTCATGGATCTCTTCATACTTTCTGGCGGCCTGAATACCGTGGATATCGGAGACCACAATATTGAGTGAGGCAGCGCCTGAGTTTCTGATGCTTTCCAGATCCTCGCCCTCGCCAAAGAGGGTGTTGACCTTAAGACCAAGCTTCTCCAAAAGCCGTTTGATTTCTTTGAGATTGCCCTGCCAGAAAACGTCCTGAGCGGGAACAATGCCCAGTATATTGACAGACAGGGGCGTCTTTTGACGCTGCTTTCTCACAAATTTATGAATCAGTGCACTTAAAACCAGCTCATAGCCGGTATAGGAACTCCCTCTGAAGCTGGGAGTATGTACGGGAAGCACGGGCTTGTCATAGTCCAGGAATTCTGAGACAACGGCATCAAGGTCGTCGCCTATCATCTCCACCATACAGCCGGTGAGCACCAGATAGATGTCTCCGTCCACAATCTCAAGGGTTGAGGCGATTTGTTCCCGCAGACGGGCCTCACCGCCGAAGACAATATCTCTTTCCACCACATTGCTGCTGGGAAGGCTTAAGCCCCCGCAATATCCGCCGCCCAGATACCCGGCACCGGCGTTGATGGCATTATGAAGATTATGGCCGCAGCCGGCTGAGGCGTGGATGATGGGAATAGCGCGGGGAATGGCGCGAAGTGTGGCAAGCGCTCCGCCAAGAGCACAGGTATAACGCGGGCGATCAATAAATTTACTCATGGGACTTCCTCCATTTTGATAAGGATGTTATATATCCGCCATGGCCCTAGCCTGACTAGCCATGGGAAAAGGTCTCCGGAATATTGCGTGTGGCATACAGCAGATCAGCGAGATCCTGCTTGCCGGGAATACCGCAGGCATCGGCACGACAGTGCTGGCAATGCCTGAATACGGGTAAGTACAGTTCTGCTGCTGACCGTGCTTCCATGAGCTCGTGACAGTTGGGTGCGGGCAGATGAGAAAGCTCATGCTGCGGGATGAGGGGGATGATATTGATGAGTGAGGCCCCGTGCGCTTTGACGGTCTCAGCTATCTCGCCAATATGGTGCTGGTTGATGCCCGGTATTAAAACAATGTTGATTTTAATCACTGCCCCTAAATCCGACATCTTTTTGATACCGCGCAACTGAGCGGCTATCAGAATCCGGGCGGCTTCCTCACCCTCATATTTCTGTCCGTCAAGCACAATTCCGCTGCATATATCCTTGAGGACTGTGGGGTCTACAGCATTGACGGTGACAGTGACGGTTCTGACCCCTGCCTCATAAAGTGCGTCAGCATAGCGCTCCAGAAGAAGACCGTTTGTGCTTAAGCACAGGATGAGCTCGGGATGACGCTCATGAACGTACTGGAAGGTCTTCAGGGCATGGGGCGTGGCCAGGGTGTCTCCCGGGCCCGCAATCCCGGCCACGGTGATTTCGGGGCACAGCTCCAGGGCCTTGTCGACAAGCTCAGCCGCAGCCTGGGGCGAGAGCAGTTCGCCAGTCACTCCCGGGCGCTGTTCTGACTTGTTAAAGGTTCTTTTGCAGAACCTGCACTGAATATTGCAGGCAGGACTAACAGGAAGGTGAACCCGGCCCCGGGTCATATTAGCTTTGCCACCAAAGCAGGGGTGGAGGGTGGATATCTTTTCAAATCGGGTATCAAGCTTTACATCGAAGCAGGCCATAAGGGTTCCCTCCTTTGATAGATTATCTTTCCAGACTGTCGAACAGAGGGGTGGAAAGGTAGCGCTCACCGGTGTCGGGGAGGAGCACGACCACAATCTTTCCTTCGTATTCAGGGCGCTTGGCAATCTGGGTGGCCGCAAAGGCAGCGGCTCCCGATGAGATACCTACCAGCAGGCCCTCAATGCGAGCCAGCGCCTGGGAGGTTTCATAGGCCTCCTCGGTTCTGACCTTATAGATCTCGTCGATAACATTACGGTTGAGTACTGCGGGAACAAAGCCTGCACCGATACCCTGAATCTTGTGAGGACCCGGCGCGTTGCCTGACAGCACTGCCGAGTCGTAGGGCTCTACTGCAGCAATGTGAACATTGGGATTCTTGGACTTCAAGACCTCACCTACACCTGTGATGGTTCCGCCCGTGCCCACGCCGCCTACAAAGGCAGCAACCTCACCTTCGGTATCCCTCCAGATCTCTTCGGCTGTGGTTTCTCTATGTACCTTGGGGTTGGCCGGATTGTTGAACTGCTGGGGGATAAAGGAATTGGGGATTTGGGCGGCCAGCTCTTCGGCCTTTCTGACGGCGCCCTTCATGCCATCCTTTCCGGGGGTCAAGACCAGCTCGGCGTTGAGGGCTTTTAAAAGGCTCCTTCTCTCCAGGCTCATGGTCTCGGGCATGGTAAGAATCAAGCGATACCCTTTGGAGGCAGCAACAAAGGCCAGTCCAATACCGGTATTCCCACTGGTGGGCTCAATAATGACGGTATCCTTGGTGATCCTTCCGCTTTTCTCAGCCTCCTCGATCATGGCCAGAGCAATTCTGTCCTTAACGCTTCCCAGGGGGTTAAAGTATTCGAGCTTAGCCACCAGACGAGCTCTTAAGCCCTGTTCCTTGTTGTAGTCGGTGAGTTCCAGAAGCGGGGTGTTTCCAATCAACTGGGTCAGTTTTGAATAGATTTTCGCCACAGTAAAGCCTCCATTCTTATATAATACATATATGATTACTATGTTTAGGTTGATACCATTATAAGCCAGGACAAGCTTAATTGTCAAACAATAACATATAAAACATATATAAATTATATTTTTATACAAAATGAAGGTCTGGTTTGGGGGATGTTATAGGATAAATTATCCAAAACCCATAAGAGGATAATAAAAAAGTGTCCGGGCGTTCACCGCAGACACTTTACAAGACATATTGATGATGACGGATCAGTTGCCAAGATAGGCCTTTAAGGGATTTATGTCCACATAATACTTGGCAGGGTCATGATGGTCCATATAAACGGGAAGGGACTTGATGCCCGTGCTCTTTAGGATGGCGTCCACACTGAACCAGAGGTTTTCACTGGTAAAGGTATAAACCTTTCGGGTGACAGGATCCATATAGGTGCACCTTATGACAAAGGGATGCCGGCCGTTTACATGAACGTTTTTATTAAGATAGACCACATCAATGTTGGCCTCCACTCTTTGCCCCGTCTCCAGGAGAAGCTGCCGGCTTTTTTTCCTGCCAAGGCTGATAAGGCCGGCTGAAGCACAGGCTATCAATGAGACCGCACCAATGGCCATGAGTATGTATCCTGCATAGCCCACGCCGCTGCCACGGAAATCGGCCGGGTTATCAGGATCGTAGTAGATGGTGACGGTGTCTCCCACCTTCATGCCGCTATGATACTCACCAAGCCTTCCATCATAGGTTTCGCCATCCACGCTGAACTCCACATAAACCCGGTGACGACGGCTTCCCTTGGTGGTTTTATAGGTTTCGATGTCGGTGATGATGGCCGTGGTTTCCAAAGCATCCTCAAGAAAGCGGAGATTGACGGACGTTAGGATGATCCCTAAGCCTATAAACATAAGGCCTATAAGGGTAAATATCAACCCTATAATCTTTCCCGGGCTCTGAACCTTCATAGATTCATCTCCATAGACAAAATTTACTCAGATAAGTATATCATAACAGTAACAGAATGCTTCAAAAAAAACCAGCGGAAGAGGTGGGCTCTATGCCGCTGGCAAAAAGGCTTAAGATGACTTTATTGGGCTGAGCCGTTGATGATGATCTGACCGTCCTTCACAAAGGCCTCATCCATACGTGCTACCTCGGTAAAGAAGGACATGGGCACATAGGTGCTTCCGCCGCGGGTGTCGGGAGCGGTTCCCAAGGTGATGGGAGCGGTTCGCATGTAAATATAGTAGTCTTTAAAAAGCGTGAATGTAATTCCTTTATTTAAGGTGACGCTTTTCTCCTCATTGTTCCATTTAACCTCAAAGCCCAGGGCCTCAGCAACGGCGCGGACAGGGACCATGACCGTCCCGTCCTCCTTAGCAAAGGGCGCAGGGGCCTGGATGGTCTTGCCGTTCACCACAAGGCTCATGGAAGGAACCTTGGAGGCCCAGTCCTGTAAATCCAACTCGGACAACAATTCAGCCGTATCATCTTGCTCTTGCAATACCACTATTTTGGACGGGGTGGTCTGGGCAGGAATACTCTTGGTGGTTACGTCGTAGTAGACCACTAAATTGCGGTTTTTTAGCTCACCGGTAAAGGGTCTTCCATTCTCTAAAAGAATCTGGGTTTCATCGGATAAGTTGAGCTTCAGCCATTGATCACTGCTTAACAGGTTTTCATCAAAGCGATCGGTCTTGACATTCTGGCCCTCGGGCAGGTCCACAACCATAACCTCGGCCACGTACTGGGGAGGATAAATCATAATAACGGGTCTTGTGGCATCATAATAGCCGGTAACTACAGAGCCCGCCTTCAAGGAGGCATCAGTTGCCCAGAAGGTGTCCTTATTAATGATAAATTGGGTAAGGCTTCCGTCCACGCTTTCAGTCAGAACAAAGGTTTTTTCAGCGGAAACCGAGCCGTCGGGATTGAGGGCAGGATTTATTTCCTTAACAACACCGGTAAAGGCGTTAAAATAGACAATCTTTTCATCTTCCACAGAAATAATTTTTACGTCCGGGCTAAGCGCCTCGGCACTGTCAGCCACGGCCAATACGCTCGTGGTTGAAGACAATACCATGAATGCCGACAAAGCGCCGGCCAATATTTTTCTCGCGTTGTTCATAACACTTCTACTCCTTGCTAAACTCATGTTGCTGTAAGGCCTTACACCTTAATAGACGAGTCATTCCCTTTTTGGTTCGCTTTGTGGAAGAATTTATTGCTTGACAGGGTATGCGTAAAGTGAGTGAGTACCAATGTGGGCAAGGTGCTGGAGAAATGAAAGTCAAAAGCAAGACTTAAGGAACTTCTTTAACAGTCTTTAAAGTTTATTGAGGCTTTGATTCAGACGGCCGCTTAAAAGCACAGATTTATGCCGTGGCCTGGAAGATGAACCAGCCATCCTTCACCGTGAACTGGAATACCCCGCCATGCTTCTCCACAATATGGGCCATGCTCTTGGTGCCATACCCATGACCTTGCTCATGGGATACTGGCATGCCCTCATACATGATGGGATCCGTTAAGTATCTGTTGCGAATATCAATGCACAGCTTGTCATTTTTTGAATACAGACGCAGCTTGATCTGGCGGTCGTTGTGTTCCGGAATCTTTTCGGTGGCATGTATGGCATTCTCCAGGGCATTGGACAGGAGCGAACAAAGCTCGGTATCACTGATGGGAAGGTTAGGGGGCAGCTTCGCATCCATGGTCAAAAGAACCTGTGCCTGCTTTGCTTTAGTGGCAAAGGCTGACAAAATCAGATTGACAGTCTCATTTTCGCAGATTCGCGTGGGGGTAATGGCATCCATGTCGGACTGAGCGGCCTGCAAATATTCCTTGATCCCTTCGATTTGGTCATTGGCGGCCAGTCTTTGCAGGTGTGCAAGATGATGGCGCATATCGTGCCGGTAGGCTTCAGAAGTCTGCTGGAGCTGAAGTAATGCGGCCAATTCTGTCTGTGCCTGCTTAAACTGTGTGTCCAGCAAATCCCGTTCTCTTTGAATATCGGACTGTTTTTGGGTCTCGTTGTAGTAAAGGAGGGCAAACACGAAATAAAAGGCCGATGTAGCAAAGGGCATAAACTGTATGGCCGCCCGTGATCCACTGTAAAGAAAATTGGTATAGACGGTGGTGATCTGATCGAACAGATAGTAGAAGGCCGGCATAACACCAAAATGAAGGCAGGACTTGACCGAACGATCCATGAGATGCCGCACCGATTCCAGCGCATAATTTTGAAGTAAAGAGAATGTCAAAAGAGATATAAGGATAGTACCAAGGTGATCCATGGTTGCACTCTTAAAAACAAATCCTGCGACTGACCCGAGCCATCGTGCAGGCTGGCAGCACAGGAATGAAATAAACATGCTTGTCAGGGCTATCAGCCATGAGCGCTTTAAGTAAAGGACGATAAAGAATACTACCGGAATATGGGAGAGCAGCGGGTAGAGCTTTAAGGTCACATCCATGCCCCATGTACGCAGGCAAAGGACCTGTACCATGAAAAAGGCTATGGTGAAAAAGCCGACAACCAGGCAGTTTTTACGTGTGGGCTTCATCCCGGCAAAGCTAACGGCTACGGCTGTTCCAAATAAAAGGGAGGCATAATAACGCAAAAACTCAATGATGACCGGCATCTTAATCATTTCCCTCCATTTGATAGGCCAGATACTGTGCTTTAATATCCTTGGTCTTACCCTGCACAATAGGAATGGTCGAAAGCGTCCGTAAGGTGATTTGATTATGATGAATAGCCTCAATGTACTGCATATTGACAAGATAGGATCGATGAGGCTTAATGAAGCAGTTAAATTTCAAAAGGCTGTCACAGGCCGATGAAAAGGACTCGATACACTCAATAACTCTGCCCGACAGCAAATGGTAGAGTACATTTCGTCCAATCACTTCAACAAAAACCAGGCTCGAAATCAGAATTTTTTGAATGCCTTCAGTGCTTTTTACAATAATGGCATCCTCATTTTTTTCAGCTTCAATCTGCTCCACAAGCTCGTCAAGAATAGAAAAAAGCTTGTCACTGGATATGGGCTTGAGCACATAATTTACGGCGCGCACTGCATAACTCTCCAGTGCAAATTCAGGGGATGCGCTTAAGAACAGGAATGGGTGCCGTTTTATCATAGGCGCGAATCTCTTTGGCAGCATCGATGCCTGTAATTCCCGGCATCATAATGTCCAGACAGTATATATCAACGTTTTCCTTTTTCCAGGGCGGATACAAGCTCAATACCGCTGGGGAAGGCAGTATATTCACAGCGTAAATGCCGTTTTTCTCCATATTGAGTTATGAGCTGTGACATACTCGCCAGTTCCTGTCGATTATCATCACAGATTGCAAACCGGAGCATCAACCTTCCCCTTTCATTGGGTTATACATGCTTAGTTTACCATAAACGTATCCCTTTCGGCATCTGGAAGATCTTAAATTTCTATGATTCATGTCGAAGAATTTCCGTTTCATGCAACCGACGGTTTTTTGGGGGAAGCTTCTGGTAACTTAATAAAAGCAAGTGATGAATTTACTTAAGAAAGAAGCGCATATTGCGTTTTAGAAGTCTGACAGGAGGAGTATATCATGCCGCTAACTTATATAGCCGTTCTTGTAGTTGTTGCGGCAACTATACTGTGGATAAGCCTTACACAGCGGAATCTGATGAAAATGGAAGAGCATACCCGTGATGCTCTAAGCCAGATTGGGTCGCAGCTTGCTCTGGGCTTTGACACCCTGACGACACTTAAGGATTTGGCCGGAAATTATACCCAAAATGGCAGTATTGCACTCATTGAAGCCATCCTGTCCGGACAGGCTGTGATAACCCCAAAGTCCACGCCCAATGAAGTCCTGTTCCAGGAATGGATTATTGTCGAGTCCCTGGCCAGAATCGCCATGGTGGCCGATCAATATCCGGAGCTCAAGGCCAATCAAACCTTTATCACGGCTATGGAAAGAGGGCAGGATATTCAACAGAAAATGCGAATCAGTCACCTTCATTATAATGACTGTGTGAGAATACTGAACCGGGAAATCCGGACCTTCCCCAAGTCCATCATCTCGGGGATACTGGGCTTCCGCCAAAGAGAGTATCTTGTGGAATGGGCCGGGATGCGGCTTGCGCTCAGCGTGATATAACACACCGGCCTGAACTTGGAAAAGCTCGTCTGAGCCACACGCCTTGCGTATTTGCGGTCCCGGATTAACAGAAAAAGACCTAAGGCAAGGGATATGCCGATATGTAAAGTGTTGATGTTTGTATCCATGGCTCCGGCCATGTCCTAGGCGGTATATCAGCACTTACAGCCTGCTCATTGATGTACTCAAGCAACTCATCGGTATCAAACAGGATCTCTGCGGCACAAAATGAGAAAAAGAAAGACCAGTAAACCCGCTGAGTTTACTGGCTTTTCTGATGGCGGAAGAGGTGGGATTCGAACCCACGGACGCATTCCTGCGCCTCCGCATTTCGAGTGCTCCGATAAACTTAGAACTTAGTGGAGGTTGGCAGTAAATGCATGTAGATAAAAACATCGGAAAACCTTGGTGGATGAGGACTTCAGAGAATTTTCTTTGTGCTTGCAATGAAAATCAAGCATGATGAAAAATCACAAAAATTTGTTATCCGAAACCTGTTTTGGATAGAACTCGGATAGAACTCAAAAGTTCTATAATCTTTAAGGACTAAAACATACTTCACCACTTGCCGTTGATAAATTTTAGAAAGTGAGTGAAGTAAATGAATTATAATGAATATTGTCGTTCGGTAATTGACCATTATCCTGAATATGTCACGCAAAAAGAGATGTGCAAAATCTTGGGTATTTGCACATCAACTGCCTACTCAATTCAAAAAAAAGGCCTTATTCCCTTTGAATATGTAAATACACCAGAAGGAAGAAGACAACGGATAAAGATTACAGACATCCTTCTATATCAATATAAAAAGATGTGTTTTTGTGAATTGGAAAATGAGTTTGTTAAAAACTTACGCAATTATTATCAAAAGCAACTACGTGACTTTCCTCAATTGCTTTTGGTTTCTGATATAGTGCGTTTTACCGGGTATGGAAAGACAACAGTGAACAATTGGATATTACGTAATGAACTGAAGCCTCTTACTTATAAAAATAAGCGGATACAATCACTTAACCGAGGTAAAGGGTCTCTTATAACGAAAGATGCATTTCTTGATTTTTTAACCAGCACATACTATCGAAGTATAACAAGGAAATCAAGCATACATAAAGAGCAAGCCAAACAGTACGAGCAGCTCTTTGACATGCTTATTGTGAAGCGAGGTGCTCGGAATGCCTGATTATAGTTTCCTATTAAGTAAGTATCCTGAATTTGTAACGAAAGATCAGTTTTATAGGATATGTCATATAAGTAAAAACACAGCACTATATTATATAAAAAATGGTTTCATTCCTTGCATTGATTCTGGAAGAAAGACACGCAGATACAAAATTGCAATAAAAGATATTATTTTCTTTTTAGAAGACAGAGACAAAAATCCTGAAAAATATTATTTGCCGAATCATTATAATAACCCATTTTTGCCAGGCTCAATTAGAAGATTTAAGTTTAAATCGCGACCTGACCAATATAAAAACCATTACAAACTAAAAGGCATAAATGAGGTTAAAGATTATAAGCAATATCTTGAAATGCAATTTGCAGATTATCCAGATATGCTGACAAGTAAATATATACAACAAGTTACCGGTCACTCACCAAGCACAATAATTTCATGGTGCAAGTCCGGCAACTTAAAGTATATAAAACACCATAGCAAATACCTTTTCCCCAAAAAGAGTGTTATTGATTATTTGTACAATCGTGAATTGCAACTATGAAGATAGTGCCGTTTGTTCTCTTATAGAGCAAATGGCTTTTTTATGTGCGCCCAGCATGGGCGCAATCTAACGGGTGCAAGTCCCGAACACGCCCTAGTAGTGGGAGTGTATAGCTTAAGACAAGGGTGTCCACCATGAGGTGGAATCTGAAGGAAGTCGGCGGCAAATCTCTGGTCTGACGAACAGAAATCATATCAGGCTACAAGCAAGGATGAGACTGCATATCAAGTCAAAGTCCAATAACTACTCGGAATTGCTTGTAGTAAATGTGGCAGATAGATGGAGAGAAAGATTGCGCTCTTACCTGGGGAGGTCTCACGGACGTGGGAAGATAAAATATTCGAACCGCGGTTGAAACAAGATTTATCGTGAGAAGTCAGCAGAAGTCATAGTACCAATACGGTTGCAAACGCATTGGGAAGGACTGAACTTTAGGAGATGGCAGTAAATGAATGATACTAAAGATGGATCAAAGTACAGACAACTTCATATTGAAGACTATCTGCAAATGGTATCTGCGGAACAGAAAGAGTATGCAGAAGTGTACGCCCATCAGAGGATATCTGAAAACAACGCCATCAACACGGACTTTCAGACGACTGGATTGTTGGAGAAA
This sequence comes from Bacillota bacterium, assembly GCA_022702935.2. Taxonomy (GTDB): domain Bacteria; phylum Bacillota; class Clostridia; order DSM-8532; family DSM-8532; genus DTU059. The sequence goes on from JAKIML020000019.1 coordinate 61,571, forward strand.
ATATTGGACAGAGGCAACCTCAATGAAGCGTACAAGAGAGTGAAATCCAATAAAGGAGCTGGCGGTGTCGATGGGATGAGTGTAGATGAACTTCTAGCATTCCTCAGAGATAACCGAGAGCAACTAATTCAACAGATAGAGAATGGGAAATACAAACCTAATCCAGTTCGTAGGGTAGAGATACCCAAAGAAGAGAAAGGCAAGGTCAGGAAACTAGGTATACCAACGGTGGTAGACAGAGTTATTCAGCAGGCAATTACACAGGTGCTAGCGCCGATATTTGAGAAACAGTTTTCAGACTACAGTTTTGGCTTTCGTCCAAGAAGAGGTGCACATGACGCACTAAAACAATGCCAACAAAATGTAAACGATGGATATGTATATGTAGTGGATATGGATTTAGAGAAATTCTTTGATACAGTATGTCAGAGTAAACTAATTGAATTACTATCACGTACCATCAAGGATGGCAGAGTAATCTCCCTAATTCACAAATACTTGAATGCAGGAGTCGTAGAAAATGGAATGTTCGCAAGGACAGAAATTGGAATGCCCCAAGGCGGACCATTAAGCCCACTTCTTAGTAACATAATGCTAAATGAGTTGGATAAGGAAATAGCGAACAGGGGTCATAGATTTGTACGTTACGCGGATGACTGTATGATTTTCTGTAAAAGTAGAAAGAGTGCTTTAAGAACCTTAGAAAACATCACGCCATTTATCGAGGGAAAACTATTTTTAAGAGTTAATCGAGATAAAACAAAAGTGGCGCATATCAGTAGAGTGAAGTATCTTGGATATGCATTTTATAGATGGAAAGGAAAATGTAGATTACGAATACACCCGAAATCCATAACTAAGATGAAGAACCGAATAAGAGAACTAACATCAAGAAGCAATGGCTGGGGAAATGAGTACCGAGCCTTAAAGCTGACACAATTCATTCGGGGCTGGATAAACTATTTTGCACTTGCAGATATGAAGGCATTACTAAAGAGAATAGACGAATGGTACCGCCATAGGATAAGAACAGTCTATTGGAAACAATGGAAAAAGGTTAAAACAAAATTCATGAACCTTAAAAAGTTAGGTGTTGATGAAGAAAAGGCATGGATTTGCGCCAATATGCGAAATGGTCACTGGTACTGTGGTGGTTACTGTATAGTGAACTTCGCACTGAGCAATGAAAAACTCCGCGAATGGGGTTATATGACATTCACGGAGCAATATCTGAAAGTACGTGTAAACTAGAGAAGTATAATGATACCAGAAATTAAGACAGACAAAACGGCCAAAATAAGTTAGTATGG
>JAKIML020000057.1 GCA_022702935.2 Bacillota bacterium
ATGAGTCCGTTGGAAGCAGGAATGCTGATCTGCTTTGGCGCCGCATGGCCCACATCCATTGTGAAGTCCTTAAAGTCCCGGTCCACAAAGGGCAAGAGTGTTACCTTTCTCTTTATTGTCCTGACAGGCTACATCATGGGCATCATCCATAAGATTCTGTATAATATGGATATTGTGCTGGTGTGCTATGTCATCAATCTGATTATGGTTTCTGCCGACACCGTGATCTATTTCAGGAATAAGCGGCTGGAGGCACAGGGGGATGGTTCCGGGACCCGGGAAGATTGATTAGGAATATTAAAGGACAAACCTTGTTATATAAGGAGTCTGCCAATTAAGGCGGCTCCTTTTTAATTAAGCGATAAGCCTTTCAGATAACACCATAATTCTAAGCATGGAATATGATGTTTGAGCTATTGACGGGGGACTTTGAGTGGGGGTAAGCTGGAATTGAGTACAAAAAAGCGCTTTAAAAGGCCTTATTTTTCAGCAAATTGCCATAAAATATGGAAATTCGGGGGTGTAGGGTTTGCAGGAAAAGACCATTGATGTGACTTCTTTGGGGGAGCTTTTGATTGATATGACGCCCCATGGAACAAGCCCGCAGGGCAATGCCCTTTTGGAGGTAAATCCCGGCGGAGCGCCCTGCAATGTGCTGGCCATGGTCAGCAAACTGGGCGGAAAAACCGCATTTATTGGAAAGGTAGGAGAGGATCAGTTTGGCAGCCTCCTTGCCAATGTGATTAAGGAGCAGGGCATTATCACTGATGGGCTTGTCAGGGATGCCCGTTATGCTACCACCCTGGCCTTTGTCCATCTGGATGAAAACGGGGATCGGAGCTTCAGCTTTTGCAGAAAGCCCGGTGCCGATATGATGCTGGAAAAGCAGGATATTTGCGAGGCGCTCATTGAAAAAGCCAGGATCTTTCATTTCGGAACCCTCTCCATGACCAATGAGCCTTCAAGAAGCGCCACCCAATACGCAGTGGAGCTGGCCAAAAAGCATGGGTGCCTGATATCCTTTGATCCCAATATCAGGCCGCCCCTCTGGGATTCTATGGAGAATGCCAAGAAGCAGATGGCTTATGGATTAAGCCAATGTCATATTTTAAAAATTTCGGACAATGAGATAGAGCTGGCCACGGGCATAAGCGACCTGGACAAAGCGGCAGAGGCTTTGCTGGCCCAATACCCCAATATCCGACTCATGTTCTTGACCCTGGGCCGGAAGGGTAGCCGCTTCTACTATGGCGCATTGTCCCGGACCGTGGACACCTTCCTGGATGTGGCCACCATCGATACCACCGGAGCAGGGGATACCTTTACGGGTTGCTGCCTGTACTTTATTACTCAGTACGGGCTTGATTGCCTGGACGAGGAGAAGCTTACCCAAATGGTTCGCTTTGCCAACGGGGCCGCCTCCCTGATTACCACCAAGAAGGGCGCCTTAAAGGTTATGCCCTCAAGGCAGGACGTAGAGGCCCTGGTCAAGGGTTGACAGGGCTTATAAGAAAAAGCACAGCACAGTCGTTGAACAGAAAGGGGACGGATTATGAAAGCAGCAGTGTTTCAAGGCGTAGGTAAAATGGAGGTCAAAGAAATTCCCACACCCGTACCCGGTGAGGGGGAGATTCTGGTAAAGGTTCAGGCCTGCGGAATTTGCGGGACCGACGTGCACATTTTTGAAGGGGCCGAGGGTGCGGCCACTGTCACACCCCCCGTTGTTGTTGGCCACGAGTTCTCGGGCGTGGTGGAAAAGGTAGGCCCTCATGTACGGGGCATCAAGGAAGGGGACCGGGTCTCAGTGGATCCCAATGACCTTTGCGGCTGCTGTTATTTCTGTAAGTCCGGGCTGGGGCATTACTGCGAGCATATGATAGGCTATGGAACCAGCAACAATGGCGGTTTTGCGCAGTATTGCGTGGTCCCCTACAAGCAGGTCTATAAGCTGGCCGACCATGTCTCCTTTGAGGAGGGTGCCATGGGTGAGCCCATTGCCTGCTGCCTCCATGGCATTGATATGTGTGAGATCAAGGCCGGCAGTACAGTCATGATCGTTGGCGGCGGAACCATAGGGCTTATCATGGTTCAGCTAGCCAAGCTCAGCGGAGCACCAAAGGTGGTGCTTTTGGAGCCCGTCCAGGAGAAAAGGGAACTGGGCCTTAAGGTGGGCGCCGATTTGGCTCTGGATCCCATCTACGAGGATGTTGAGGCCCGCTTGAAGGAAGAGGGTCTGGATAGAATAGAAGTGGTCATAGAATGTGTGGGCCTTAAGCGCACCATGCTGGATGCCATTAAGTATGCCGGCAAGAAGTCCCTGGTCATGCTCTTTGGCCTGGGGCACCCCAATGATGAGATTCCCATTAAGCCCTTTGAAGTTTTTAAGAAGGAGCTCACCATAAAGGCTTCCTTTATTAACCCCTATACCCAGGCAAGGGCTGTGGAGCTTATCAACTCAGGTCGGATTGATGTCAAATCCCTTATCACCCAAATCATCCCCCTGGAGGAGCTGGGCGAGGCCCTGGCAAATCCTGAAAAAAGAAGGGGCTGTAAGACCATTGTTAACCCATGGGCTTGATAATAATGTATAATAATAGATCTTAAGGATAATGCTAAGGGTGACGGTTTTAAGCCTGAACCCGGATAAAAAGGGTTTGACTTTATTTGGGTCAAACCCTTTTGACACCTTTTTAGAAGAAGCTTTTACGAATGTAAAAAAATTGTTGCATTCATTGACTACTTGATATATAATATCTCTTGCTGTGACATGGCATACGATGAAGCCGCAGATGGCAGGTGAAACAGACTGGGAACTGTGGTGGAGAATGTCCGATTCAAAGAAACCGGGCGACAAGTCACTGTACATCATACATCATGTTGTTTTGTGTGTGTTTGTAGCGTGCCCAGGTGTATACCTCTGGGCTTTTTATATGACCAAGCATGAAACACCCGGCAGAGTGTACAGGAAAAAGCTTGTTGCGCCAGCAAATTGTATCTCAAGGAGGCTTGTGTATGGCGAACAAACAGAAGATCAGGATCAGGCTGAAGGCTTTTGATCATCAGGTTATCGACCAATCCGCAGAGAAGATTGTCGAGACCGCAAAGAGAACAGGTGCCAAGGTTTCCGGACCCGTTCCGCTTCCTACAAGAAAGGAAACCATCACAATTTTGAGAGCTCCTCACAAGTACAAGGATTCTCGTGAGCAGTTCGAAATGAGGACTCACAAGAGACTCATTGATATCCTGATGCCCACACCTAAAACCGTTGACGCTTTGATGAGACTGGACCTTCCCGCAGGCGTGGATATCGAAATCAAACTGTAAGTCACAAAATGTTACGTTCGGGATTAAATCCGAACCAATGACAGGAGGTATTTGTTAGCATGAAGAAATTCATACTTGGTAAGAAAATCGGTATGACACAGGTTTTTGATGAAAAAGGCGTAATGATTCCTGTTACGGTTGTTCAGGCAGGACCTGTAGCGGTTATTCAGAAGAAGACTGAAGAAATTGACGGTTATAACGCCGTTCAGGTTGGCTACCAGGACATTCCTGAAAGAAAGGCCAACAAGCCTATGAAGGGTCAGTTTGAAAAGGCCAAGGTTACCCCTAAGAAGTTCCTGAGAGAGTTCAGGGTTGATGACATCAACGGCTTTGAAGTCGGAAATGTTATCAAGGTTGAAGATATGTTCCAGGCTGGTGACAAGATCGATGTGTCCGGTATCTCCAAGGGTAAGGGCTATGCCGGTACTGTTAAGAGATTCGGAACAGCCCGCGGTCGTATGACCCACGGTTCCGGTTACCACAGAGGTCTTGGTTCCATGGGTGCTCACTCTGATCCGAGCCGTATCTTTAAGGGTAAGGTTATGCCTGGTCACCTGGGTGCAGAAAAGGTTACTGTTCAGAATCTTTCAGTTGTCAGGGTTGATGCTGAAAGAGGTCTTCTCCTTGTTAAGGGTGCAGTACCCGGTCCTAAAGGCGGCCTCCTTGTAATCAAGGATTCGGTCAAGGCTTAATGAAGAACTGGTTCGGAAGGAGGAAATAGAATGCCAAAAGTAGATGTTTACAATATGAAAGGCCAAAAGGTCGGCGACATCAACTTAAGTGATGACATTTTTGCTGTAGAAGTCAATGCAGTTGCTATGCATAGCGCTGTTGTGAACACCCTTGCCAATGCAAGACAAGGTACACAGTCCACAAAAACAAAGCATGAGGTCAGAGGCGGCGGTAAGAAGCCCTGGAGACAAAAGGGAACCGGTCGTGCCCGTCAGGGAAGCATCCGTTCCGCACAATGGGTAGGCGGCGGTATTGTTTTGGGTCCCAAGCCCAGAAGCTACAGCTACACTCTGCCTAAGAAGGTTAAGAGACTTGCTCTTAAGAGCGCTCTGACCAGCAAGGTTCTCGACAACAACATCATCGTATTGGATGATCTGAAGCTCGAGGCCATCAAGACCAAGGAAATGGTCAACGTTCTTAACAATCTGAAGGTTGATTCATCAGCTCTGATTGTTCTGCCCAACGTAGACGAGAAGGTTGTTCTTTCTGCCAGAAATATTGGAAGTGTTAAAACAACCACCTTTAACAGCATCAACACCTACGATATTCTTAAGTACAACAAGTTTATCGTGACCAAGGATGCTGTGGCCAAGATCGAGGAGGTGTATGCATAATGAAATTCGCAGAGGATATTCTCATTCGCCCTTATATCACTGAGAAGAGCAATATGGAGATTGCAGAGGGAAAATACACCTTTATCGTTCATAAGAAAGCTACTAAAACAGAGGTTAAGCAGGCTGTTGAAAAGCTCTTCGGCGTTAAGGTTATCGCAGTAAACACCGTGAACTACGACGGTAAGGAAAAGCGCCAGGGTGTTCATGTGGGCAAGACCGAGTCCTTCAAGAAGGCCATCGTGAAGATCGACACCGATCCCAAGCCCGCTACCTACGCCACCAAGGGCGGCAAGACCGTGACTTCTTCCAAGAAGTACAAGAACTCTATTGAAGAGTTCGGCGTAGCTCAATAAGCTTTGCGAAGCAAAGCGCGTAAATCCAATATCCATCCCGGCCGTCGGAAATATAGGCCTCACAGTCAGCCTGAGAACGACGCGTTCGGCAAAAATATAAAGGAGTGGAAGAAATGCCAACTAAAAAGTACAATCCGACATCTCCTGCAAGAAGATTCATGACTGTATCTACATTTGAGGAGATCACAAAGAAGGAGCCCGAGAAGAGCCTTCTTGCTCCGCTTTCTAAGAAAGGCGGAAGAAACTCCTACGGAAGAATTACCGTACGTCACCATGGTGGCGGTGCAAAACAGAAGTACAGAATCATCGACTTCAAAAGGGATAAGGATGGCGTTCCCGCTAAGGTAGCAGCCATCGAGTACGATCCTAACAGAACCGCCAATATAGCCCTTCTCGTTTATGCCGATGGTGAGAAGAGATACATTCTCGCTCCTAACGGCCTCAACGTAGGTGATAAGGTGTATTCCGGTCCCGATGCTGATATTAAGCCCGGTAATGCTCTTCCTCTGGAAGCCATTCCCGTAGGTACCGTAATCCACAATATCGAGCTGAAGCCCGGCAAAGGCGGCCAATTGGTCAGATCCGCAGGAAATCTTGCACAGCTCATGGCTAAAGAAGGATCCTATGCCCAGGTAAGACTTCCTTCCGGTGAAGTGAGAAAGATCGACATTCGCTGTAAGGCCTCCATTGGACAGGTTGGTAACCTTGACCATGAGAACATTTCCATCGGTAAAGCCGGTAGAAAACGTTGGATGGGCATCAGACCTACCGTCCGTGGTGTTGTTATGAACCCCAATGACCATCCCCATGGTGGTGGTGAAGGTAAATCTCCTGTTGGTATGCCAAGCCCTGTTACTCCTTGGGGTAAGCCGACACTCGGTTACAAGACCCGCAAGAAGAACAAGCAGAGCAGCAAGCTGATTGTGAAGACACGCAGCGGCAAGTAAGATGCAAGAAGGAGGTTAGTACCGTGAGTAGATCGCTCAAAAAAGGACCTTATGTTGATGAGAGGCTCTTGAAAAGAGTTGAAGAGATGAATGAAAAGAACGAGAAAAGGGTCTTAAAGACCTGGAATCGTGCCTCTACCATCTTCCCGCAGATGGTCGGACATACCATTGCTGTTCATGACGGACGCAAGCATGTTCCGGTATATATATCTGAAGATATGGTTGGTCACAAGCTTGGTGAATTCGCGCCCACCCGTACCTACAGAGGTCACGGCAAGGATGAAAAGAGCAGCAAGCTGAAGAAGTAATCTTTATTGCCATAATGCAAGCAGATAGAAGTCTGCGAAGTAACTGCGAGAGCATGGGAAGAAGACGTGCTCATGGAACCGTTGATCGGAAGGAGGAATAGACTTGGGCAAGAAGGTAATGTCAAAGGACGAGCTCCTTGAAAAGAAGGAAGAGCTTCTTGAACAATATGGGAAGACCCGCAGAAAATCTGACAAGCTCCCTATTCTCACCAAGAAGGAGAGAAAAGTTCTCGGTATTGGTAAGGATGAAGGAAGAGCCGTTGTCAAGTATGTCAGAGTGTCTTCCAGAAAAGCAAAATTGGTTATCGATTTAATTCGTAATAAGGGAATCGACGAGGCGTATGGGATTCTGAAGTATATGCCCAGAAATGCATCCGAGGTTTTGTATAAGCTTCTTAAATCTGCTGAGGCCAATGCAGTCAACAATAACCAGCTCAATAGAGACAATCTCTATGTAGCAGAGGTATATGCTGAGCAGGGGCCCACCCTCAAGAGAATTATGCCGAGGGCACAGGGCAGAGCATTCCGTATTCGTAAGAGAACCAGCCATATCACATTGGTTCTCAAGGAAAGGGCTAAATAAGGAGGTTGCAAAATGGGCCAGAAAGTGAATCCGCATGGATTAAGAATAGGAATCATTAAGGACTGGGATACAAAATGGTATGCAGGCGTTAAAGATTTCAGCAACTTCCTCGTGGAAGATGTAAAGCTCCGCAAATACCTGAAGAAGAAGCTCTACATTGCAGGAATTGCCAGAATTGAAATTGAGCGTGCAGCCAACAAGATTAAGATCAACCTTCATACTGCAAAGCCCGGTATCGTTATCGGCAAGCAGGGTGCAGGTATTGAAGCGCTTCGTGTAGAGCTTGAAAAGCTCACCGGCAAGAGTGTTCTTCTGAACATTACTGAAATTAAGACTCCTGAGCTCAATGCACAGCTTGTTGCTGAGAACATTGCTGCTCAGTTGGAAAAGCGTGTATCATTCCGCCGTGCAATGAAGCAGGCCATGTCCAGAACCATGAAGTTTGGTGCCAAGGGTATCAAGACTTCTGTTTCAGGAAGACTGGGCGGTGCTGAAATTGCCAGAACCGAACACTACGCGGAAGGTACTATCCCGCTGCAGACACTTCGTGCTGATATTGACTATGGCTTTGCTGAAGCCAGCACCACTTATGGTAAGATCGGTGTGAAGGTCTGGATTTACAAGGGCGAAGTTCTTCCCGCCAAGAAGAAGGAAAAGCAGGAAGGGGGAGACAAGTAATATGTTAATGCCAAAGAGAGTTAAGTATAGAAGGGTTCACAGAGGTCGTATGACCGGCAAGGCCACACGTGGTAACGTTGTTTCTGACGGCGAATTTGGTCTTCAGGCTACAGAGCCCGCATGGGTTACAAGTAATCAAATCGAGGCTGCCCGTATTGCCATGACCCGTTTCATCAAGAGAGGCGGTAATGTCTGGATTAAGATTTTCCCGGATAAGCCCGTAACCAAGAAGCCTGCTGAAACTCGTATGGGTTCCGGTAAGGGTTCTCCTGAGTATTGGGTAGCCGTTGTTAAGCCCGGTCGTGTACTCTTTGAAATTGCCGGTGTTCCTGAGGAAACCGCAAGAGAAGCATTGAGGCTTGCATCGCACAAATTACCTGTTAAGTGCAAGATCATTGCACGTGGGGAAGAGGTAGGTGTATAGAATGAAGGCGTCTGAACTGAAAGACCTTAGGGAAAAGACACGCGAAGAGCTCGATCAGGAGCTCGCTGAACTCAAGGCCGAGTTATTCAAGCTGAGATTCCAGCATGCTACAAGCCAGCTTGAGAATCCTATGAAGCTTAAGGATGTAAAGAAGAACATTGCACGAGTCAAGACCATCATTCGTGAAATGGAGCTTGGAATCAGAAAGAATTAATCGAGGGCTATAAGGCCGTTATAGACCGGAAGGAGGTTTGTTCCGCGTGGCTGAAAGAGGTTTAAGAAAAACCCGTGTTGGTAAAGTCGTAAGTAATAAAATGGATAAAACCATTGTTGTTGCAGTAGAAGATAGCGTTAAGCATCCGCTTCTCAAGAAGATTGTAAAGAGAACCTACAAGCTTAAGGCTCATGACGAGAATAACGAATGCAATATTGGTGATCGTGTAGAAGTTATGGAGACCAGGCCTATTTCCAAAGAGAAGAGATGGAGATTGGTTGAGATCATCGAGAAGGCGAAGTAAGAGGAGGCGTTAGAATATGGTTCAAGCACAGACCTATTTAAAGTCGGCTGATAACACTGGCGCCAAGGAATTGATGTGTATAAAAGTCCTCGGTGGCAGCAAAAGAAAGTATGCCAACATCGGTGATGTCATCGTTTGTTCGGTCAAAAATGCAACACCCGGTGGTGTTGTTAAGAAGGGCGATGTGGTTAAGGCCGTCATCGTACGTTCTGTAAAAGGCATTAAGCGTCCTGACGGATCCATTATCCGATTCGACGAAAACGCCGCCGTTATCATTAAGGATGACGGAAATCCCAGAGGAACCCGTATATTTGGACCTGTTGCAAGAGAGCTGAGAGATAAGGATTACATGAAAATCATTTCCCTGGCTCCCGAAGTACTGTAAGGAAGGAGGCTTGACACATGGCACATTTACACGTTAAAAAAGGGGATACGGTTCTCGTACTCACCGGTAAGGATGGCGGACACAAGGGCAAGGTTCTGAAAGTGATGCCGTCTGAACGCAAGGTCCTCGTAGAGGGCATCAATATGGTAACAAAGCATGTTAAGCCGAGACCTAACAAGGGTTTAAATCAGGGTGGTCTGGTTCATCAGGAAGCCCCCATATATGCTGACAAGGTTATGCTCATCTGCAAGAACTGCGGCAAACCTACCAAGGTCGGCAAGAAACTTCTTGATAACGGTAAAAAGGCGAGGGTTTGCAAGAAGTGCAACGCAACCATTGACGTTATCGGTGAAGGTAAAGAGTAATCCTTAAGGAGGTTGACAAGACATGCCAAGATTGCTTGACAAGTATAAAAAAGATGTAGTCCCGGCTATGCAGGCGAAGTTTGGTTATTCAAGCGTCATGCAGATGCCTAAACTTGTTAAAGTAGTGCTCAATATGGGCGTTGGGGATGTAAAGGAAAACCCCAAGGCCATTGAGAATGCAGCAAACGAAATGGCAGCCATTACTGGCCAGAAGGCAGTAATCACCAAGGCCAAGAAGTCTGTTGCAGCATTCAAGCTTCGTGAGGGCATGAGCATTGGTTGTAAAACCACCCTTCGCGGCGAGAGAATGTATGAATTCGTTGATAAGCTCTTCAACGTTGCTCTTCCCAGAGTAAGAGACTTCAGAGGAATCAAAGCAGACTCCTTTGACGGACGCGGCAACTTCTCAATGGGTATAAAGGAACAGCTTATTTTCCCTGAAATCGACATCGAGAAGATTGATAAAGTACGCGGTATGGATATCACTTTTGTTACAACTGCCAAGACCGATGAGGAAGCAAAGGAATTGCTTACACTTCTCGGTATGCCGTTTGCAAAGAGCTAAAGGAGGTTAGTCGATTATGGCCAAGAAGTCCATGATTATCAAGCAGCAGAGAACACCTAAGTTCTCCACAAGATACTATAACCGCTGCAAGCTCTGCGGCAGACCTCACGCATACATGAGGAAGTTCGGCATTTGCCGTCTTTGCTTCAGAGACTTAGCATACAAGGGTCAGATACCAGGTGTGAAGAAGGCCAGTTGGTAAAAGTAGCGAAAGGAGGTCTGTTACAATGCATGCAACCGACGTAATTGCGGATATGCTCACAAGAATAAGAAATGCCGCTAGTGCAAAGCATCAGACGGTGGATATTCCTGCATCCAACCTTAAGAAGCAGATCGCAAAGATCCTTCTGGATGAGGGCTATATCAAGGATGTTGTTGAAATAGACGATAAAAAGCAGGGCATTATCAGAATTACCCTGAAATATGTTGACAACAAAAAGAACATCATCACAGGCATTAAGAGAATCAGTAAGCCGGGCTTGAGGGTTTACGCTCATAAGGATGAGCTGCCCAAGGTTCTCGGCGGACTGGGCGTTGCCATTGTTTCCACATCCCAGGGTGTTATGACCGATAAGGAAGCAAGGAAGCGCGGCATCGGCGGAGAAGTTCTCGCCTTTGTTTGGTAATATTCGCAGAATGTAAAAAGTTCTGAAAAGAGCAGCAAGCTGCTCTCAATCTAAGGACTGGAGGTTAACAATATGTCACGTGTAGGAAGAATGCCAGTCGTAATTCCGGCTGGTGTGGATGTAAAGCTCGACGGTCATGATTTGACTGTTAAAGGCCCCAAAGGGACCTTAAGTGCTTCCTTCCACAAGAACATGACCATCACCAAGGAAGGCAATACCATCGTAGTTACTCGTCCCAATGACGAGAAGCTCAATCGTTCCCTTCATGGTCTGACCCGTGCACTTATCGCCAATATGGTAACCGGCGTCAGCCAGGGTTTTGAGAAGACTCTTGAAATCGTCGGTGTTGGTTATAGAGCACAGAAGCAAGGCAAAAAGCTTATCCTCACTCTTGGATACTCCCATCCTGTTGAGATGGAAGAGCCCCAGGGTATCACCATTGAGGTTCCCTCTCAGGATAAGATCGTTGTAAAGGGCGCCGACAAGCAGCTTGTTGGTGAAGTTGCCGCTCAGATTCGCGGCAAGCGTCCTCCTGAACCCTACAAGGGCAAGGGTATCAAATATGCTGGCGAGGTTATCATCCGTAAGGAAGGTAAGACCGGCGGCAAGGGTAAAAAATAGAGAGAGGAGTGAGTGTAGATGATTAAGCGTATTGACAAGAATAAGATAAGACTCCGTAAGCATGCACGTGTACGCAAGAAGATTTCCGGAACCCCCGAGAAGCCCCGTCTGTGCGTGTTCAGGAGCGCAAAACACATATATGCCCAGATTATCGATGATGTGAACAGCACCACTCTGGTTGCAGCATCCTCTCTGGATGAGGCTCTCAAGGGAAAGCTTAACTACACTGGCAACAAGGAAGCCGCCAGGGAAGTAGGAAAGCTTATCGGTACCAAGGCTCTTGAAAAAGGCATTAAACAGGTAGTGTTTGATAGAGGCGGCTACCTTTACCACGGAAGGATAAAGGAACTGGCAGACGGAGCAAGAGAATCCGGTCTGGAATTCTAATCCGAACCCGAAGTTGAAGGAGGGGAACAAATTGCAGAAAATTGATCCAAGTACACTGGACCTTAAAGAAAAGGTAGTAAATATCGGCCGCGTTACCAAGGTTGTTAAGGGCGGTAGAAATTTCAGATTCAGTGCTCTGGTTGTCATCGGTGACGAGAACGGACATGTGGGCGTTGGCAGCGGCAAGGCTGCTGAAATTCCCGATGCTATCCGCAAGGGTATCGAGGATGCCAAGAAGAATCTCATCTATATTCCTCTTGTTGGCAGCACCATACCCCATGAAGCCATGGGCGAATTCGGAGCTGGTAAGGTATTGCTCAAGCCTGCTAAGGAAGGTACCGGTGTTATTGCCGGCGGTCCTGTAAGAGCGGGTCTCGAGCTGGCCGGTATTCATGATATCTATACAAAGTCTCTGGGCTCCAACAACCCCACAAACATGGTTCGCGCAACCATGGACGGGTTGGCACAGTTGAGAACTCCGGAGCAGATTGCTAAGCTGAGAGGCAAGAGCGTGGAGGAAATCCTAGGATAGGAGGTAGCTTTCAATGGGCAATTTGAGAATTACTCTGAAAAAGAGTACTATTAAATGCAAGGAAGATCAGAAGGCTACGGTGGCCGCTCTTGGTCTTCGCAAAATCGGGCAGACTGTTGAACAGAAGGATAATGCCCAGATTCGTGGTATGATAAACAAAGTATCCCACCTTGTACAGGTCGAAGAAATATAAAAAGGAGGTGCAGCCAGTGAACCTGTTTGAATTAAAGCCTGGAGCACCCAAGCAGGCTCCAAAACGCAAGGGTAGAGGTCACGGTTCCGGTAACGGTAAAACCGCAGGCAAGGGTCACAAGGGCCAGAATGCAAGAGCAGGCGGCGGCGTAAGACCCGGTTTTGAAGGCGGACAGATGCCCCTCTTCAGAAGAATACCCAAGAGAGGCTTCAACAACTTCGAGTTTAAGAAGGTTTACACCGAAGTGAAGCTCTCGGATCTTGAAAGATTTGAAAACGGAACAGAGGTTACCGCCGAGCTCCTTAAGGAAGCCGGTGTTATCAAGAAGATTAACGACGGAATTGTTGTTCTCGGAAATGGAAACTTCACCAAGAAGCTTACTGTGAAAGCAGCAAGGTTCACCAAGACAGCTTCCGAGAAGATCGAAGCTTTAGGAGGAAAGGCTGAGGTGATATAAGATGGAGAGTATTCTCACTCCATTTAAGAGTGCCTGGAAGATCCCCGACTTAAGAAAAAAGCTCCTGATGACCTTTCTTCTTTTGTTGGTGTACCGAGTAGGTGTCTACATCCCCATTCCCGGTATCAATAGGGAAGTCCTGGCTCAAATGGTTGGCAACCAGGCCGGTCTTTTCGGCTTTATGAACCTCATTGGCGGCGGAGCGTTTTCCAAAGCAAGTATTTTTGCCATGTCCATTACCCCTTATGTTAATGCTTCGATTATTATGCAGCTTCTCACCATTGCCATTCCTGCATTGGAAAGAATGCAGAAGGAAGGTGAGGAGGGCAGAAAGAAGCTGGCCCAGTGGATTCGTTACGGAACAGTTATTCTCGGCTTTTTGCAGGCGACCTTCACCTATATTGGTTTCAGAAGCGCCATCACAAAGCCCGGCGTACTTTCCTTCCTGACTGTTACCTTCGCACTGACCGCCGGTACAGCCTTTATCATGTGGCTCGGCGAGCAGATGAACGAGTATGGTATTGGAAACGGTATCTCACTGATTATCTTTGTTAACATTATTTCCAATGGTCCCGCTGCATTCAACGCTCTCGTATCTATTATCAAGAGCTATTCCATGCAGGGACAGCTTGCAGTAGGTGTATTGATTGTATTGGCTATTGTATTGGTCTTCGTGGTTATGGTTGCCTTTGTTATCTTTGTCACCCAGGCTGAAAGAAGAGTTCCCGTACAATATGCCAAGCGTGTTGTGGGCAGAAAGATGTATGGCGGACAGAGCACCCACATTCCCATCAAGGTTAATGTGGCCGGCGTTGTTCCTGTAATCTTCGCCCTTTCCATTACCTCCTTTGCCCCCACGCTCATTGGTCTTATTGCACCTAATACCAACAACAAGTTCTTGCTCGGATTAGCCAACTTCAGCAGCAATCCGCTGTATATGCTGATCCTTGCAGTATTGGTGCTGTTCTTCACCTTCTTCTATACCGTTATGGTATTTAATCCGGTGGAGTTGGCCAACAATATCCGTAAGAACGGTGGATTCATTCCTGGTATTCGTCCCGGCAAGCCCACCAGTGACTATATCACCAAGGTACTGAATCGTGTAACATGGTTTGGCGCATTCTTCCTGGCACTGGTTACGGTTCTTCCCATGCTGTTGGAGATGATTACCGGTATCAGAAACATGTGGTTCGGCGGAACATCCCTGATCATTATGGTCGGTGTTGCACTGGATACCATGAAGCAGATTGAATCCCAGTTGATGATGAGACATTATAAGGGATTCCTTGAATAAGGAAACTTTACGGTACCAAAGGCGGATGAGCATGGTCCCATCCGCTTTTCGTACCCTATTTCATGCCCGCAGCTATTGCGGGGAATAACGCATTGAAGCATGACAGAGTGTCCGAGACGATTAAATGTGCTACAAATGATATAAAGGTCGTGACAGGATGAGAATGATATTATTAGGGCCTCCGGGAGCCGGAAAGGGAACCCAGGCAGCCATTCTTTCTCAAACATTGAAGATACCTCATATTTCAACAGGCGATATTTTCAGAGCCAATATTAAAAGCGGAACTGAGCTGGGCGTTATTGCCAAGCGTTATATAGATGAAGGAAAACTCGTTCCCGATGATATCACCATAGGCATCGTGGAGGACAGACTGAAGAGTGACGACTGTATCAACGGGTTCATTATGGATGGTTTTCCCAGAACCATTCCGCAGGCCGAGATGTTTGATCAAATGCTTGATAAACATCAGAAGGCTGTTGAACTGGTTGTGAATATACAGGTTCCGGATGAGGCCATTATCAAGCGCATGTCCGGAAGGAGAATGTGTGCTTGCGGGCGTACATACCATGTAGAGAACAATCCGCCTCAGAAGGAAGGTCTTTGTGATACCTGCGGCGGCACGCTTTATATAAGGGATGACGACCGGGAAGAGACGGTCATAGAGAGGCTAAAGACATACCATCAGCAAACCAGTCCTCTGGTTGCGTATTATGAGGCCAAAAAGCTGGTCCTGAATGTGGATGGTATGAAACCTATAGATGAAACCACCAAGGAAATTTTAACGGCTATTGAGAAGAAATGATAATGGGGCTTTAGGATGATTGTGGTAAAATCGCAGCGTGAACTGGATAAGATGAGAAAGGCCGGAGAGATTGTGGCCCGTGTTCATCAGAAGATGGCTGAAATTATTGCGCCGGGCATTACTACTCTGGAGCTTGACCGTGTCGCTGAGGAAATTATCAGAAAAGCCGGAGCAATTCCTTCCTTTAAGGGTGTTCCCTGTGCCTATGGCGGAAAGGATTTTCCGGGTTCCATCTGCGCCTCCATTAATCATGTGGTCATCCATGGTATTCCTGATAACACCGTTCTTAAGGAAGGGGACATTATCAGCATCGATACGGGAGCCATACTGGATGGCTTTCATGGTGATGCGGCAAGGACCTATCCGGTGGGCAAGGTGTCCGAGGAGGCCAGGAATCTTATCTATCATACCGAGGAAGCTTTTAACCTGGGTATGGCTCAGGCGGTGGAGGGAAACCGGATTCGGGATATCTCCCTTACAGTGCAGCAATATGTAGAGAGCAAGGGCTATTCGGTGGTCAGAGATTTTGTGGGTCACGGCATTGGTACCGAGATGCATGAAGAGCCCCAGATACCTAACTATGTCACCCGGGAAAAAGGGGTCAGGCTCAGCAATGGAATGACCCTTGCCATTGAACCCATGGTGAATATAGGGACCTGGAGAGTGAAGGTGCTGGAGGATCGCTGGACAGTGGTCACATTGGACGGCAAGCTGTCGGCTCATCACGAGAACACTATAGCGGTTATGCCAAATGGTCCGGAAATATTGACCAGATTATATTAAAATTCACGAAAAAAGATAAGAATCTTGAAAAAGAGCGGATTTTATTATAGAATATATACTTGGCGCGGTTAAGCCTTCTTTTTCTTGTGCTTTTAGTTTGTTTTAAAGATAAGTGAAGCCGTTTGGATTTAATTTATCTTGGAACATGAATATGAAAACAATAAAAGGGGAAAATTGCTTGGATAACATCATTGGACGTTATGTCTGGTCCAACGCAGGCCGTGACAAGGATCGGTTATTTGTTATCGTCGGTATTGTGGATGACAATCATGTGCTTGTGGCCGATGGTGACTTAAGACGTATCGATAACCCGAAAAAGAAGAAACTCAAGCACCTTAGGATAACCCAAAAGGTTGCAGCGGAGATATCCCAAGCGGCTTCTTTGAAGAAGATAACCGATAAGGATCTTCAGGATGCTGTTTTAAGATATAAGCATGAACTTACAACCGTAAACGGAAGCGAGGAGGTATAAATTTTGTCAAAGGAAGATGTCATTGAATTAGAAGGTACAGTATTGGAAGCTCTTCCTAATGCGAATTTCAGAGTGCAGCTTGAGAACGGACATATCATACTCGCCCATATATCGGGTAAGCTCAGAATGAATTACATCCGCATCCTTCCCGGCGATAAGGTAACCGTTGAAATGTCAACCTATGACCTTTCTCGCGGTCGCATCACGTGGAGAGGTAAGTAAATAGCCATAAAGGACAGGAGGGTCAAGAACATGAAGGTAAAGCCATCAGTTAAGAAAATCTGTGAAAAGTGCAAGATCATCCGCAGAAAAGGCCGTGTTATGGTTATCTGCATGAATCCTAAGCACAAGCAAAGACAGGGTTAATAGAGGCATGTGCCCATGCACCGACGGCCTCAGAGGATATGAAGTAGATGTGCAACCGGCGGTTTAGTCTGCCGGTTGCCTTAATCGGTGCTGTTGATGAATGATAATAATTTTCCATAAGCGGCTGGCCTTTAAAGGGGAATACCTTTAAAGGATTTTATGGAGATTTTTATATATATCTTTTTGTAAAATGATCAAAAACACGGTTACACAAATACCATCGGAGGTGTAGTAATTTGGCTCGTATTGCAGGTGTTGACTTGCCGAGAGAAAAAAGGGTAGAAATTGGCCTTACGTATATCTTCGGGATAGGAAGAACCCGTTCCAATGAGATTTTGGCTAAGACGGGTATCAACCCCGATACACGCGTACGTGATCTTACAGATGATGAGATCGCAAAGCTCCGTGACACAATTGAAAAGACATACACAGTGGAAGGCGACCTCAGAAGAGAGATTGCACTTAATATAAAGCGCCTTGTTGAAATAAGGTGTTATCGCGGTATCCGGCATAGAATGGGTCTGCCGGTTCGTGGTCAGAGGACCAAGACCAACGCAAGAACGCGTAAGGGACCCAGAAAGACTATTGCCAACAAGAAGAAGTAATCGGGAGGTCGATCGATAAATGGCAGCAGCTAAAGTTGTTAGAAGATCAAGGAAGAAGAAGGAAAAGAAGAATATTGAACGTGGCGCTGCCCACATCCGTTCTTCCTTTAACAATACCATCGTTACCATTACCGACGTACAGGGCAACGCTATTTCATGGGCGAGCTCCGGCGGACTTGGTTTCAGAGGTTCCAAGAAGAGCACTCCTTTTGCCGCTCAGCAGGCTGCTGAGACTGCCGCAAAGGCTGCTATGGAACATGGACTTAAAACCGTGTCGGTATATGTGAAGGGCCCAGGAGCCGGGCGTGAAGCGGCTATCCGTGCACTCCAGGCGGCTGGACTTGAGGTTAATCTGATTAAAGATGTAACCCCCATTCCACACAACGGTTGCAGACCGCCTAAGAGAAGAAGAGTTTAATGGAGGTGTAAGGTACAATGGCTAGATATACAGATGCATCTTGCAAGCTCTGTCGTCGAGAGGGACAAAAACTCTTTTTGAAGGGCGAGAGATGTTATTCCAATAAATGTGCTGTGGGCAGAAGACCCTATGCACCAGGTCAGCATGGCGCACAGAAAAAGAAGTTATCCGAATATGGTATTCAGCTTCGTGAAAAGCAGAAGGCCAAGAGATTCTATGGTATCCTGGAAAGCCAGTTCAGAAAGTACTTTGAAATGGCAAACCGCAAGAAGGGTATCACCGGTGAAAACCTTCTCCAGCTTCTTGAATCCAGACTGGATAATGTAGTTTACAGACTTGGCTTTGGTACAACCCGTGCCGAGGCTCGTCAGCTTGTAACCCACGGACATTTCGAAGTGAATGGGAAAAGATTGAATATTCCCTCCTACCTTGTAAAAGTTGGCGATACTATTAATGTCAGCGAAAAGGGTAGAAAGTCCGTTCGTTTTAAGGAAATTCTCGATGTTACCGGCTCCAAGGTTGTTCCCAAGTGGCTTGAGGTAGATCAGGAAAACCTCAAGGGTAAGGTAGTGGCTTTACCCGCCAGAGAGGATATCGATCTCAATGTTCAGGAACACCTCATCGTTGAGTTGTACTCCAAGTAATCCAACCACGGAGTTAATAACACGAATTCTATTACCCTCATACTAAATTAACCCAAGGAGGGTTGACTGATGATCGAAATGGAAAAGCCAAGGATTGAATGTGTTGAAAGTGCAGAGAACAATACCTATGGCAAGTTTGTCATCGAGCCTCTGGAAAGAGGATATGGCATAACCTTAGGAAATTCGTTGAGAAGAATTCTTCTCTCGTCACTGCCCGGTGCCGCTGTAACCTCCATCAAGGTAGACGGCGTACTCCATGAGTTCACCACCGTTCCCGGTGTTGTGGAGGACATGACAGAGATTATTCTCAATATCAAGGATCTTCGTTTGAAGCTTTTCAGCGAGCAATCCAAAACCTTGTATATCGATTACGAGGGAGAAGGCGAGATAAAGGCTTCCGATATTAAAGCAGATTCAGACGTGGAAATTTTGAATCCTGATCTGCACATTGCCACCGTAAACGGTACCAGCAGATTCTTTATGGAGCTCAATGTAAGTCATGGCCGCGGTTATGTTTCGGCAGAGAAGAACAAGCTTCCGAACCAGCCCATTGGGGTTATTCCGGTGGATTCCATCTACACCCCTGTTAAGAAGGTCAACTACACCGTTGAGAATACCCGTGTCGGTCAGGTTACTGACTATGACAAGCTGAGTATCGAAGTCTGGACCGACGGTTCCATCGCACCCGATGAAGCCATCAGCCTTGGTGCAAAGATTTTGAGCGATCATCTCAATCTGTTTATAAACCTCACTGACAGAGCAAAGAACACCGAGATTCTCGTAGAAAAGGGAGAGCCTGCACGCGATAAGATTCTTGAAATGACCATTGAAGAACTGGATCTTTCAGTGCGCTCCTACAACTGCCTGAAGCGCGCCGGTATCAATACCGTGGAAGACCTTATCAGCAAGACCGAGGATGAAATGATGAAGGTCAGAAACCTTGGTCGCAAGTCGCTTGAAGAGGTTGTGCAGAAGCTCGACGCTCTCGGCTTGAGGCTTGCCATGTCGGAAGAATAAGAACAAAACTTTTAAGGGGAGGAAGCAAAATGCCTGCAAATAAGAAATTAGGAAGACCTACAGACCAGCGTAAGGCGATGTTGAAGGGTCTGGTAACCTCTCTGATCCAGTATGGACGTATAGAAACAACCGAAACCAGAGCAAAGGAAGTCAAGAATATCGCTGAGAAATTGATTTCTCTGGCAGTTAAGGAATGTGACAACTTCACAGCATCCAAGAACGTTACCATCAGCGTACCGGTTGTAGATAGCAAGGGCCGTAAAATGCTTAAGACCGTTACTTCCAAGAACGGAAATAAGTATGAGGTTGTTGAAAGAGAGAAGAAAACTGAGCTCAAGCCAGTGGATGCTCCTTCACGTCTCGCTGCAAGACGTCAAATCATGAACTGGGTCTACAGAGTTAAGGATGAAAAGGGTAATACCATCAGCCTTACCAACAAATTGTTCGATGATATTGCTCCTAAGTACAAGGACAGAAAAGGCGGATATACCCGTATGTACAAGCTGGGAGCAAGAAGAGGCGACGGTGCAGAGGTTGTCGTTCTCGAATTGATCTAAGTAGAATTTTAAGAGTGACCTGATGTAATGGAGAACGGAAAACCGTTCTCCATTATTCACATTTATGTCCCATACTGTTGTTCTTCAAATAAAAGGGATGATATTTCCCGTAATAATTTGGCCCCTTTCTTTTAGGGCGAGGCGGTCTGGGCCATTGGCAAGGTCCCGAGGAATATAGATTATGAGCGAGATTATTAAAACCAATGAAGTTTATTATGAATATAGATCTCACGAAGAAGACGCTCAGCCTGTTCAAGCGGTGAACGGCGTATCTTTGGCCATTAACCAGGGAGAGTTTGTGGTGATTCTGGGTCGTAATGGCTCAGGAAAATCCACCCTGGCCCGGCTTTTTAATGCCCTGCTCCTTCCCAAGGAAGGCACCGTGTATATCTGTGGTATGGTTACCCATAATGAGGAGCATTTGTGGGAGATTCGCAAAGACTTGGGCCTGGTGCTGCAGAATCCTGATAATCAGATTGTGGCCACCACCGTAGAGGAGGATGTAGCCTTTGGTCCTGAGAATCTCGGGGTTCCCCCTCAAGAGATCCGGCAAAGGGTGGACAGTGTGCTTAAGCTTGTGGGCATGGAAAGTTATGCAGGCCATTCTCCCCATATGCTGTCGGGAGGTCAGAAGCAGCGTATTGCCATTGCAGGCATTCTGGCCATGCAGCCCAAATGCATCGTATTGGATGAATCCACATCCATGCTGGATCCATCGGGCCGCAAAGAGGTTATGGAGGTTCTTCATAAACTGAACAGGAACAATCATATCACCATCGTATTAATTACCCATCATATGGACGAAGCGGTGGAAGCTGATCGGGTCATGGTCATGAGCCATGGCAAAATTGTGCTGAAAGGTCGTCCCCGTGAGATATTCGGAAATATTGAGGCCGTCCGCATGGCGGGGCTGGATGTGCCCCAGGTGACAGCTCTTGCCCATCAAATGATTAAAAGGGGTGTTCCTTTAAAGACCCTGCCCATTGACCAAAGTGAAATGATTCAGACTTTGAAGGAGGTCTTGGCCAACAGAAGCAGCAGAGTCCCGGATATTGCCCCCAGTTATTTTGAGGAGCAGTCGAGTTCTGAGAAGGCCGAGGCCATCATTACCCTTAAAGATGTAGAGCACATCTATATGCCGGGCACGCCCTATGAGCAAAAAGCCTTGAACAAGGTGTCCATGACCGTTTATAAGGGCGAGATCCTAGGTGTTATCGGTCATACAGGCTCGGGTAAATCCACCCTTGTACAGCATTTTAATGGGCTTTTGAAGCCCAGCTCGGGTACCATTCTGGTGGATGGTCAGGAGGCTTCAGGAAAGGCCTTGAAAGAGCTTCGCAGCAAGGTGGGGCTCATCTTCCAGTATCCGGAGCATCAATTATTTGAAGAAACCGTCTACAAGGATATTACCTTTGGTCTTAACAAGCTGAAACTGGACCAGGAGGAGATTAAGCGAAGGGTTTTCCATGTCATTGACCTCTTAGGTATCTCTCCTGATTTACTGAATAAATCACCCTTTGAGCTCTCGGGCGGACAAAAGCGCAGGGTGGCCATTGCTGGGGTTCTTGTTATGGAGCCCAAGGTTTTGGTCCTGGATGAACCCACAGCAGGCCTGGACCCCAAAGGAAGCCGCGAACTGTTCCAGGTCTTATCCAGACTCAACCGTGAGAATGGGACTACCATCGTGATTATTTCACACAATATGGAGGAGATTGCATCACTCTGCCATAGGGTAGCCGTAATGCGCAAGGGTGAGCTGGTGCTCTGCGACACCACTCGGAAGGTGTTTTCACGCTCCCAGGAGCTGAAAAGCTATAGTCTGGATGTGCCTCGGGTTACGGCTTTGTTTGAAGCCCTCAGTCAGGAGGGCATACGGCTGCCCGCCCCGGTGCTTACCGTCAGGGAGGGTGCTGAGATTCTCAGTAAGCTGATTCAAGGAAATACCGGAGGAGAAGGCGTATGATACAAAACATTACACTCGGCCAATATATTCCCGGTACATCACCCATCCATCGCCTGGATCCGCGTACAAAAATCATTTGGACCATGATTTTGATGGTGGCGGTGTTCCTCATTCAGTCCCTGCCCGAGTACATTATGATGGGCTGCTTTACGTTGGTTCTGCTGCTTGTTAGCAGTGTTCCCATAAAATATGCGCTTAAGGGTCTTAAACCCCTTGTTTTCATTCTGTTTATTACGGCCCTTCTCAATATCTTCTTTGTGGGGGGAAGAACCCTGGTAAGCTTAGGGCCCGTCACCATCACCTATGAGGGTCTTATTGCCGCCGTTAAACTCTTTTTCAGACTGGTGATGCTGGTTTTGACTGCCTCTTTAATGACCCTGACCACCACGCCCATGGCCATGACCGATGGTATCGAGCGGTTGATGAAACCCCTTGAAAAGATCGGGGTGCCGGCCCATGAGATAGCTATGATGATGTCCATAGCCCTGCGTTTCATCCCCACGCTTATGGAGGAGACCGAGAGAATCATGAAGGCCCAGGCCTCCCGCGGCGCTGATTTTGATACGGGCAGCATCTTTTCAAGAGTCAAGAGCTTTATCCCTGTTCTGGTGCCACTTTTTGTCAGTGCCTTCAAACGTGCTGATGAGTTGGCCGAGGCCATGGAATCCCGCTGCTATCGGGGCGGAAAAGGACGGACGCGGCTCAAATCCATCGCCTTTACCTCGCTGGATCTGACCACAACCCTTTTAGGTCTGCTCTTCCTGCTGCTCCTGTTTGGATTCCGCCTGTTGTGAGTTTTTTAATCTGCTTTGAGGATAATTAAAGCCCAAAAAGGGGACAACAAGCATGGAACCTAAGGTCATAGAATCCCCCATCCTTTGGGACAATAAGCGGTATCACAGCCTGGATTACGCCTTAAAACGGCGTTTTGGAGAGAAGGTGGCCAAGCTTTCCCTGGACGGAGGTTTTACCTGTCCCACACGGGATGGGACAAAGGGAACAAGAGGCTGTATTTTTTGTTCCAGCCGCGGCTCCGGGGACTTTACCAAAGCCGGAAATATAACACTGCAAATGGCAGAGCAAGCAGCATTGCTGGCGCAAAAATGGAAGACTAAGCGGTATATTGCGTATTTTCAAAGCCATACCAATACCTACGGTCCCATTGAAAAGCTCAAAGCGCTTTTTGACGAGGCTCTGGCCTTTCCGGGAACGGTGGGCCTGGCGGTGGCCACACGCTGTGATTGCCTTGGAACCGAGGTGCTGGACCTCCTTGAAGGATATAATAAGAAGACCTTTCTTTGGGTGGAGCTGGGGCTGCAAACAAGCTCGGATGAAACAGGCAGGCTTATTGGCAGAGGGTTTGAAACCCAACAGTTTGACGAGGTTGTCGGGAAACTTGACACACGGGGCATTCGTACTGTGGCTCACTTGATTGCAGGTCTGCCCGGTGAGGACGGACAAGGGTTTCTTCGATCGGTTCGGCATGTTGCAGCCCTGCCGGTTTGGGGGATGAAGCTTCAGATGCTCCATGTGCTGACCGACTCGGACCTTTATGAAGCCTATTTAAAGGCACCCTACCGGCTTTTTGACCGGGAGGAATATGTAGAACTTATCTGTGATGCTTTGGAGCTTATACCGCCTGATAAGGTCATTCATCGCCTGACTGGGGACGGCAGTAAAGATAAGGTTTATGCGCCCCTTTGGACCCTCGATAAAAGGCGTGTGCTGACCGAGATCCAACAGGAACTCACACGGAGAAGGAGCTATCAGGGGAAATTTCATCAAGGATAATCACTTGATTTTATGTTAATCGTGGCTTAAAATGCCGATAGAGACAATAGCATGGATTTTTTGCGAAGGAGGTTCTGCCTTGGATTTACAAATATCTGTGAAAGTGTTGAAAGAGAAGAGCTTTGACCCTAACTTTCTGGTTAAGGTTTCATATGATGACGGCAACATACGCTTAAAGGATGAATTGGTTTCTGTATCAAGGAGACCTCCCAAGGTTAAATGCACCTATCCCGAGAGTATTGAACAGGTGAAGGACAGCATTGATATTAAAAAGCTGGAATTGGAGATTTTACGGGCTATTGTGGAGTCCTTATTAACTGGAAAGCGTTTATAAGCGTGAGGCCTATTCAAGGTACTCACCTTTTTTTTGCACCGAAAGCTTCCCATCCTGATTAATGGAGGCATAGAACACCTGGGAGTAGTCGTTGACGCCATACTCCTTAAGCCTTTCGTCCAACCATTCCCGCTTAATATTGAGCTTTTGAAGGGTTCTTCCAATGAGCTTGCCGTCAATGATCACATCATGATCAAAGCATTCAAGCGGGGTTTCAATTTTGAGATCCTCGGGGGTAACGCCCCTTTTGCTGCTTTTGAGCAAAACACTTAACTGACCATTGGTTTCCAAAATGCCATACTCCACATCATCCACGCTTTGAATACTGTAAAACCTCAATTGTTCCATCAGGTCATTAATGGTATACATCTCTTTACGCATATTCTTTTCAAGCATTTTCCCATGCCGCACAAGCAATGTGGGCTTGCCGCATATGATTTCACGGATGCGCACGCCCCTGATGGATAAAAAGGAGATGGCAAGCTGGCAGGCTACAAGCACGGATATAGGGACAAGGGAATGAATCAGCTCCTTGTCATCCTCGGTCAAGGGAATGGCTGCCAGTTCGGAGATCATAATGGCAATGGCGAACTCAAAGGGCTGAAGCTGAGCGATCTGCCGCTTGCCCATAAGGCGCATGGATACTACCACCACGAAATAGAGCAAAAGGGTACGCAGCACAAGCTGGGTCATGGTTCCTCCGAAAATATCCGTAATATCAGCCTATAGTGTGGATCATTTGTCACTGCTTCATGCATTAAAGGCAGAAGTCAGGATGAATTAGGAAGATGATAAAAAAATCGTAAATGGATTATCATGTATATATTGGAAAGGACGAAGCACAGGTGCATAAGAAAAACGCCGGAGCAAGATTCCGGCGTTTGACTTCTATAGCATTCATTAATCCTGTGAAGGTGCCAAAAGGCTCTCTAAGGGCGGGCATTCCTCTCTCAGCAGGGAGTAGAGCCTGAGATTATGGTATTCCCCGTTGTGGAAGGTGGCCTTCCGCATGGTGCCCTCATAAGTGAAGCCACATTTTTCAACCACCTTCTGACTGGCCAGATTCTTCTCCATCACATTGACCTGTATGCGGTTAATGGGGCGAATGGAAAACATATAGGCGCAGAACAGCAGCAGGGCTTCGGACATATAACCCTTTCCCCCATGGGAGGGGTGGAATAGCTCATAGCCCACCTCATAGCCCGATTGATAATCCAGCCCTTTAAAATAGAGGATTTCACCCACATACTCTCCGGTTTTGGTGACAATGAGCATGCGGCCCTCATCCAGGCCCCAAAAGCCCGTTTCTTCGTATTCCTTGAGGAATTCCCTGGCTGACGGGATAACGAGGTGCCAATAGGGCCCTTTTGAATTAATGTCGGTTATCAGATGGTACACCTCATTGAGCTCATGAGGACCAATATTGCGTAAATTTATCTTTTTTCCCGAAATCATAGGACGATTCCCTTCATGATTTAATCCGTATTTGTCAAACGACGTTTAAGTCAATTTATTGATTCCTTTATCATTATAGCATATAATCTAGTCTATAAAATGAAGAAAGAGGCGCATTCTGTATATAAACAGGGTGGATTAAAGAACGCCATGCCTTAAATATCCTAGCCAAGGAGGAGCGCATTAATGTATTATGTCGGAATTGATCTGGGAGGCACCAATATTGCCGCCGGAATCGTGGACGAAGAAGGAAAAATTATCAAAAAAGGGAGTGTTCCCACTGGGCGGGACAGAACCGCCGCTGTAATTATCAAGGATATGTGTGATCTTGTCAAATCCCTGATGCAGGATGTGGGCATTACCGAAAAGGATCTCCATAGTATCGGCATAGGCAGCCCTGGGGCCCCCGATCGTAAAAACGGGGTTATCCTCTATGCCAATAACCTTCCCTTTAGAAATGTTCCCATGCGGGATGAGATACAAAAATACATCAATGTTCCGGTCTACCTGGAGAATGACGCCAACTGCGCCGCCATTGCCGAGGGTGTAGCCGGTGCTGCCAAGGGTGCTGAATTTGCTGTGATTATTACCATTGGAACCGGTATCGGCGGGGGCGTCATCATCAATCATAAGCTTTATACGGGCTTTAACGGCGCTGCCGGGGAATTGGGCCATGTGGTGCTTCATAAGGATGGAGAAGCCTGTAGCTGCGGAAGACTGGGTTGCTGGGAAGCCTATTCCTCAGCCACCGCCCTCATTCGGCAGACCAAAGCGGCAGCCAGGGAAAACCCCAACTCCAAGATTATGGAGATTTGCGGCGGCGACCTTAACAAAATCGATGCCAAGACGGCCTTTGATGCGGCCAGGCTGGGCGATGAGACCGGCAAGGCTGTCATTGACCGCTATATTGACTATTTGGCCGATGGTCTAGCCAACATGGTCAACATCTTCCAGCCCAATGTGATTGCCATTGGCGGCGGTGTTTCTAAGGAAGGGGAGAACCTGTTGGCTCCTTTAAGAGAGAAAATGAAGGGAAGAACCTACTGCGCCGAAGGCCTTGAATCCACCCGTCTGGTAACGGCTCAGATGGGCAATGATGCCGGCATTGTCGGAGCGGCGCTGATTTCTAAGGCATAGACATCATGAGAACCATTAAGCTTATCCTAGAATACGATGGAGCGGCCTATCACGGATGGCAATACCAGAATAATGCCCTTTCGGTTCAGGAGGTCCTTTCCAGGGCGATTTACAAGCTTACCGGCGAGGATATCATGCCTGAGGGAGCGGGCAGGACCGATGCAGGGGTTCATGCCCTGGGCCAGGTGGCCAGCTTTAAAACCCGCTCCTCTATTCCGGCCGAGAAGTTCACCCCCGCCCTCAATACTTATCTGCCCGAGGATGTGTCGGTACGATCCTCGGAGAGTGTTGCCGATGATTTCCATGCACGTTTTTCGGCCAAGGGGAAACATTATCGGTATATTATCCTCAACACCCCCCAGCGCTCGGCCCTCTGGGCAAAAAGGGCCTGGCATATCCGGGAAAAGCTGGACGAGGAGGCCATGACCGAAGCGGCGAGTTACTTTATAGGTACCCATAACTTTGAGGCCTTTTGTGCTGCCGGGCACCATGTGAAGACCTTTGAGCGGACCGTCACCCTCTCTCAATGGAAGCGGGAGGGGGACCTCTTAATCTTCGATACCCAGGGCAATGGCTATCTGTACAATATGGTGCGCATCATGGTGGGCACCATGGTGGACATCGGCAAGGGCCGTTTTGCGCCCGATATCATCAAGAAGGCCATCGAAAACAGGCAGAGAAACAGTATCGGGATGACGGCACCACCCTCGGGGCTCTATCTGATGGAGGTCTTCTACTAAGGAAGGGATGGGCTTTGCCCGACAAAGCTCGACTTTAAGTAATTCAGGATATGACGAGGAAAGTCTATGCGGATGATTGGAAAACTCATTAAGGGCACCACCGTCCTTGATGAGAAGGTTTATGAGATCAGTGATGATGAGGGGTCCTATCAGGACAGGCTGGAAAAATGCCTGGTGGAAATATGCCGCCTGATGGCCATTGAAGTGCCCCTATGGCTTACTAAAAATACCAGGGAATATGTGGCCTTCCGGAGAACCTCCTTTAACGCCGATCAATTTTTTAATCCCGTCCTTTTTGAGCGGTTTGAAATCAGGGTGGAGAGCTAGAAAAGCTGTAAACAGGCGCTAAACAGAATATTATATAAACCCAATAAAAAACCCGGTGTCAGTGTTGACATCGGGTTCTGTCTGTGTTAGAATTATTAACTGCATTATTAGATTGTACGTACTGTATCCATTTCGGACATTGTGCATCTTTACCGTACTTTTCGATATAATTATAGCACAATTGTATGAATGGTACAATACATGTCAATAATCTTTAAGATGAAAAAATATAGATCGGGAGAATGATGCTTTGGAATTAATGCTTTTCTTTAAAACCTGACTGGCTTTATAAAAACCAGAACGGATAGAAATTCCCCCCTCTATATTTTTATGTCTTTTACACCAAAATATGCAGTCCATACGAGGTGATACGAATGGTCCATCCAGTTCAACTGGGCAGAACAACACGAATGAGTTTTGCTCGCATCAAAGAAGTCCTAGACATGCCCAATCTGATTGAAATCCAGAAAAATTCGTACAATCAGTTTCTTCAAGATGGCCTAAGGGAAGTATTAAGAGATGTTTCCCCAATTACTGACTACACGGGCAATCTCATTCTGGAATTCATCGACTACACCCTTGAGACCGATAACATTAAATACTCGGTTGAAGAATGCAAGGAAAGAGACTCTACCTATTCCGCACCCCTTAAGGTGAAGGTTCGACTGATTAACAAGGAAACCGGCGAGGTCAAAGAGCAGGAGATCTTTATGGGTGATTTCCCGCTGATGACCGAGTACGGTACTTTTGTGATCAATGGCGCCGAGCGTGTTATTGTCAGCCAGTTGGTCCGTTCCCCCGGTGTATACTATGCCAGGGAAAAGGATAAGAGCGGCAATAACCTGTTTTCCAATACCGTTATTCCCTATCGTGGTGCATGGCTTGAGTACGAAACCGACTCGGCCGAGATTATCTATGTGCGTATAGACAGAACCCGTAAGCTGCCCATTACTCAGTTCTTACGGGCATTGGGCTTTGGTACCGACGCAGAGATCATCAATCTCTTTGGCGAGGAGCCCAAGCTTCTGGCCACCATTGGCAAGGACAGCACCAAGAGCAGAGAAGAAGGTCTGTTCGAGGTGTATAAGCGCCTTCGCCCGGGTGAACCGCCCACCGAGGAAAGTGCCAGCACCCTTATTAACAATCTGTTCTTTGATCCCAAGCGCTATGACTTATCCAGCGTAGGTCGCTATAAATTCAATAAGAAGCTTTCTTTGGCTAATCGTATCCGCAATCAGGTGGCTGCTGAGGACATTAAGGATGGCAACACCGGCAAGGTTCTTGTCAAGGCCGGTGAGGAAATCAACGAGGCCATGGCCTGGAAGATTCAGAATTCTGGCACCAATGTGGTCCATATTGAGGTTGAAGGCAAGACCGTTAAGGTAGTGGGCAACCTTACCGTTGATATTTCCGGATATATTCCCTTTGAGCCATCCAAGGCCGGCATCAATGAAAAGGTGCGCTATGATGTGCTTAAGGCCATTTTAGAAGAGCATAAGAATGCCAAGGAGGCTGAGCTTATTGCGGTTCTCAAGGAAAACCGCGACAATCTCATGCCCAAGAACATTACCAAGGAAGACATTATTGCTTCCATTTCCTATATCCTTAACCTGGACCATGGTATCGGCCATACCGACGATATCGACCATCTGGGCAATCGTCGTCTGCGCTCTGTGGGAGAGCTCCTTCAGAACCAGTTCCGTATCGGTCTTGCCCGTATGGAGCGCGTTGTTCGTGAAAGAATGACCATTCAGGACATTGATGCAGCAACTCCCCAGGCCCTTATCAATATCAGGCCTGTGGCTGCCTCCATTAAGGAGTTCTTTGGCTCCAGCCAGTTGTCCCAGTTCATGGATCAGACCAACCCGCTGGCCGAATTGACTCATAAGCGCCGTTTGAGCGCCCTGGGTCCCGGTGGTCTTTCCCGTGACCGTGCCAGCTTCGAAGTCCGTGACGTTCACCACTCCCACTATGGCCGTATGTGTCCTATTGAGACCCCTGAAGGTCCTAACATCGGTCTGATTGGCTCCTTGAGCACCTATGCCCGTATCAATGAATACGGCTTTATCGAGGCGCCCTACCGCAAGGTTGACAAGGAAAATGCACGGGTTACCGATGAATACGAATATATGACCGCCGATGAGGAAGACCTCTACGTGGTTGCTGAAGCCAACGAACCCCTGGACGAAAACGGCTATTTCATCAATAAGCGTGTAGGCTGCCGTTATCTGGACCAGATCCTTGAGGTGGACAGAAACCATGTGGACTACATGGATGTATCGCCCAAGCAGCTTGTTTCAGTGGCTACTGCCATGATCCCCTTCCTTGAAAACGACGATGCTAACCGCGCCCTCATGGGCTCCAACATGCAGCGTCAGGCCGTTCCCCTCATTAAGCCCGAGGCGCCCATTGTAGGTACCGGTATTGAATACCGTGCCGCCAAGGACTCCGGTGTTTGTATTGTTGCCAAGAACTCGGGTGTTGTTGAGAAGGTTACCGCCAATGAAATTGTGGTTCGCACCGCCAAGGGGCAGAAGGATCAGTATAAGCTTCTGAAATATAAGAGAACCAACCAGGGAACCTGCTTCAATCAGAGACCCATCGTCCGCAAGGGCGATCAGGTGGAGGCCGGCGATATTCTGGCCGATGGTCCTTCCACCCACAATGGCGAAATCGCATTGGGTAAGAACGTGCTCATCGGGTTTATGACCTGGGAGGGCTACAACTACGAGGACGCTATTCTGATATCCGAAGAATTGGTTCGTGATGACGTATATACCTCCATCCACATTGAGGAGTACGAGTCCGAAGCCCGTGACACCAAGCTCGGGCCCGAGGAGATTACCCGTGATATCCCCAACGTGGGTGAGGATTCATTAAAAGATCTGGATGAGCGCGGAATCATCCGTATTGGTGCCGAGGTTCGCTCCGGCGATATCCTGGTGGGTAAGGTTACCCCCAAGGGTGAAACCGAGCTGACCGCTGAAGAGCGCCTTCTTCGTGCTATCTTCGGTGAAAAGGCCCGTGAGGTGCGTGACACCTCCTTAAGAGTACCCCATGGTGAATCGGGTATTGTTGTTGACGTGAAGGTGTTCACCCGTGAAAATGGCGACGAGCTGCCCCCTGGGGTTAATCAGCTTGTGCGCTGCTATATCGCTCAGAAGAGAAAGATCTCGGTGGGCGACAAGATGGCTGGTCGTCATGGTAACAAGGGTGTTATTTCCAGAATCCTTCCTGTGGAGGATATGCCCTTCCTGCCCGACGGCACCCCCTTGCAGATTGTGCTCAATCCTCTGGGCGTTCCTTCCCGTATGAACATCGGGCAGGTGCTGGAGGTTCACTTAGGCTATGCCGCAAAGGCCCTGGGCTGGAAGATTGCCACCCCGGTATTTGATGGTGCCAACGAAAATGACATCTTTGAGACCCTTAAACAGGCCGGTCTGCCCGAGGACGGCAAGACTGTGCTTTATGATGGACGTACCGGTGAACCCTTCGACAGCCGTGTTACCGTAGGTATCATGTACTACCTGAAGCTGGCTCACTTGGTTGACGACAAGATACATGCCCGTTCCACCGGTCCCTACTCGCTGGTTACCCAGCAGCCTCTGGGTGGTAAAGCCCAGTTCGGCGGACAGCGCTTCGGTGAAATGGAAGTTTGGGCTCTTGCCGCTTATGGTGCTGCTTACTCCCTGCAGGAGGTACTCACCGTTAAGTCCGACGACGTGGTGGGTCGTGTCAAGACCTATGAGGCCATTGTCAAGGGTGAGAATGTTCCCGAACCGGGTATTCCTGAGTCCTTCAAGGTGCTTATGAAGGAATTGCAGAGCCTTGCCCTGGATGTGAAGGTCTTCTCGGATCAGAACGAGGAGATCGAGATCAAGGAATCCATCTATGACGATCTGGAAGAGCTGGATGTCAACATCGAGGGCAGAGAGGACGAAACCTTGTCCTATCTGGATCTGGATGACGAGGAAGGCCGCGATGTCATTGATGAAGAGTTTGAACTGGATGGTTTAGGTATTGCGGACATCTCGGAGGGTGAGGAGCTCAACGAGGATCTGGTCAGCAATATGCTCGGTCTGGATGATGTGGATCTGGCCGATGACGACGATGATGATATATAGGAGGGCGACAGGCAGTGTTTGAATTAAACAATTTTGATGCCATACAAATAGGTCTTGCCTCCCCGGAAAAAATTCGCGAATGGTCCAGGGGAGAGGTTAAAAAGCCTGAGACCATAAACTACAGAACCCTTAAGCCTGAGCGCGATGGCCTGTTTTGCGAAAGGATCTTTGGTCCTACCCGTGATTGGGAGTGCCATTGCGGTAAATATAAGCGTGTTCGTTACAAGGGTATTATCTGCGATCGCTGCGGTGTTGAAGTAACCCGCTCAAAGGTTCGCCGTGAGCGTATGGGCCATATTGAGCTGGCTGCGCCTGTTTCTCATATCTGGTACTTCAAGGGAATACCCAGCCGTATGGGCTTGCTGTTGGACATGTCGCCAAGAGCTTTGGAAAAGGTGCTCTACTTTGCTTCTTATGTGGTCATTGATCCGGGAAGCACGCCCCTTTCCCATAAGCAGGTTTTAAATGAAAAAGAATATCGTGAAAGTATTGATAAGTTCGGCAACAACTTCAGGGCCGGCATGGGTGCCGAGGCCGTAAAAGAGCTTCTGGACTCTATGGATCTGGATGCTCTCGCCAAGGAATTGAGAGAAGAGGTTGAAACCTCCAACGGTCAGAAGAAGATCCGCGCCATTAAGCGCCTTGAAGTGGTTGAAGCCTTCCGCGGCTCCGGAAACAAGCCCGAGTGGATGATTCTGGATGTAATTCCCGTTATTCCCCCCGAGCTGCGCCCCATGGTTCAGTTGGACGGCGGCCGCTTCGCTACCTCCGACTTGAACGACCTTTATAGAAGAGTGATTAACAGAAACAACCGTCTGAAGAGACTTTTGGATTTGGGTGCGCCTGAAATCATTGTCAGAAACGAGAAGCGCATGCTTCAGGAAGCTGTGGACGCCCTTATTGACAATGGTCGCCGCGGCCGCCCTGTTACAGGCCCCGGCAATCGCCCCTTGAAGTCCCTGTCCGATATGCTTAAGGGTAAGCAGGGACGCTTCCGTCAGAACCTTTTGGGTAAGCGTGTTGACTATTCGGGACGTTCGGTTATCGTTGTGGGTCCCGAGCTTAAGATCTATCAGTGCGGTCTGCCCAAGGAAATGGCTCTGGAGCTCTTTAAGCCCTTCGTTATGAAGAAGCTGGTTGAAAGAGGACTGGCGCATAATATCAAGAGCGCCAAGCGTATGGTGGAACGCGTTAAGACCGAGGTTTGGGACGTTCTTGAAGAGGTTATCAAGGAGCATCCCGTATTGCTCAACCGTGCGCCCACCCTTCACAGATTGGGTATCCAGGCCTTTGAGCCGGTACTGGTTGAAGGTAGAGCCATCAAGCTCCATCCGCTGGTATGTACCGCTTATAACGCCGACTTCGACGGTGACCAGATGGCTGTGCACGTGCCCCTGTCGGCTGAGGCCCAGGCTGAGGCCCGCATCCTGATGCTGTCGGCCAACAACCTGTTGAAGCCCCAGGACGGCAAGCCCGTTACCGTTCCTACTCAGGACATGGTATTGGGTAGTTATTTCCTCACCATTGAAAAGGAAGCCCAGAAGGATGCTGAGGGCAATGTGATCAATGGTGTTATTGGCGAAGGCAAGGTCTTCGGAAGTCCTGACGAGGCCATTATGGCTTACCAGAACGGCGCTGTCAGCCTCCATGCCCGCATCCGTGTCCGCGTCTGGAAGGAAATTGACGGCGTCAAGAAGTCCAAGATTATCAGCACCACTGTCGGTAAGATTATCTTTAACTCGGCCATTCCTCAGAATCTCGGATTTGTGGACAGAAACGATCCCGAGACCATGTTCAATTATGAGATAGACTTCCTGGTAGGCAAGAAGGAACTGGGTAAGATTATTGACCGCTGCATCAGAATCAACGGTACCAACAAGACCGCTGAGGTGCTGGACAATATTAAATCCCTGGGCTTCAAATACTCCACCAAAGGCGCCATCACCATCGGTATTACCGATATGGTTATCCCCGAGGTTAAGCAGAAGTACCTGGAGGATACCGACAGAAAGATCGACGAAATTGAAAAGCACTACAGAAATGGTCTTTATAATAAGGAAGAGCGTAAGAACGCGATTATTACAGCATGGAACAAGACCACTGAGGACATTAAGAACGCGCTGATTAACTCGCTGGATCGCTTCAATCCTGTTTACATGATGTCCCAGTCGGGTGCCCGCGGTAACATCAACCAGATCAGACAGTTGGCCGGTATGCGTGGTCTGATGGCCGATACCTCCGGTGAGACCATCGAAATTCCTATCCGTTCCAACTTCCGTGAAGGTCTTAACGTTTTGGAATACTTCATCTCCACCCACGGTGCCAGAAAGGGTCTGGCCGATACGGCTCTTCGTACCGCCGACTCGGGTTATCTGACCCGCCGTCTGGTGGACGTTTCCCAGGATGTGATCATCCGTGAGGAGGATTGTGGAACCACCGAGGGCATTGAGATTCAGCCCATCGTCATCAGCGGAAAGACCATTGAGGGTCTGGCTGAGCGCTTAACCGGACGCTATGCTCAGCAGGATATTACTGATCCTAAGACTGGTGAAGTAATTGTAGAAGCCAATCAGCTTATCACTGAGCCCTTGGCTGAGAAGGTTGAGGCCGCCGGCTATCATAAGGTAAAGATTCGCTCGGTACTGACCTGCCGCTCAAAGATTGGTGTCTGCGCTAAGTGCTATGGCATCAACCTGGCCAATGGCGAAGAGTGCAATGTGGGTGAAGCTGTGGGCTTTATCGCCGCCCAGTCCATCGGTGAACCCGGTACCCAGCTTACCATGCGTACCTTCCACACCGGTGGTGTTGCGGGTGATGATATTACC
The DNA here is from genome assembly GCA_022702935.2 of Bacillota bacterium. Taxonomy (GTDB): domain Bacteria; phylum Bacillota; class Clostridia; order DSM-8532; family DSM-8532; genus DTU059. The sequence continues at coordinate 34,267 of JAKIML020000057.1, forward strand.
CAGGGTCTTCCCCGTGTCGAGGAGCTCTTTGAGGCCCGTAAGCCCAAGGGACTTGCCATTGTCTCCGAGCTTGCAGGTACGGTGCGCATAAAGGATACCAAGAAGAAGCGTGAAATTGAGATTACCAATAACGAGACCGGCGAAGCCAAGACCTATCTCATCCCCTACGGTTCCTCCATTAAGGTGGCCGACGGCGATGTGATTGAAGCGGGTGATGAGCTGACCGAAGGTTCCGTTAACCCCCATGATATCCTGAAGATTAAGGGTATCCAGGCCGTTCAGAGATACCTGCTCCAGGAGGTACAGAAGGTTTACCGCCTCCAGGGTGTTGATATCAACGACAAGCATATTGAGGTTATTGTTCGTCAGATGCTCAGAAAGGTGAAGATTGACGAGGCGGGTGACACCGATATGCTGCCCGGAAGCCTTGTGGATATGTTCGAGTTCGAGGAGAAGAATCAGAAGGCTGAGGAAGAGGGCTTAAGGCCTGCAACCGGCAAGCGGACGCTGCTGGGTATCACCAAGGCCTCACTGGCCACCGAATCCTTCCTCTCTGCGGCTTCCTTCCAGGAAACCACAAGAGTTCTCACCGAGGCAGCCATCAAGGGCAAGGTTGACCCGCTGATTGGTCTGAAGGAAAACATCATCATTGGTAAACTGATACCTGCCGGAACCGGTATGTCCAGGTATCGCGATATCGAGCTGGATGTGGCCGAAGGCGAATAATACGGATAAACAATAAAAGAGAGGATGAAAATCCTCTCTTTTTTGATCCTGCTTTCGATGAACTGCTGTGGGATGGCCCTGTTATTTTCCTGCCACAGCCTGGTCAATGGCCTTAAGCTCCTCGGCCGAAAAGGCAGTGTTGTCCAGGCAGCGGATGTTTTCCTCAAGCTGGCTTACCTTGCTGGCGCCAATGAGCACCGAGGCCACACCGCCCTCACGGAGCACCCATGAGAGGGCCATCTGGGCCAGACTCTGGCCGCGTTGTGCGGCAATATCGTTAAGCTTGGCTATAACGGCCAATTGCTCCTGAGTAATCTGGTTCCTGGTCAGGAAGGGCGAAACCCCGCGCCCAGCTCTGGAATCCTCGGGAATACCGGTCAGATACCGGCTTGTGAGCATACCCTGGGCCAGAGGACTGAAGGCAATGAGCCCAATGCCGATATCATGGGCATAATCCTTGAGCCCGTCCTTCTCAATCCAGCGGTTGAGGATGGAATAGCTGGGCTGATGGATGACAAAGGGCGTCTTAAGCTCCCTGAGAATCGCATAGGCCGCTTTGGTCTGCGCTTTGTTGTAATTGGACAGACCCACATAGAGCGCCTTGCCCTGACGCACAGCGCTGTCTAAGGCCAGCATGCTTTCTTCAATTGGAGTATCCGGGTCGGGGCGGTGGTGATAGAAGATATCCACATAATCCAGTCCCAAGCGCTTCAGGCTCTGATCCAGGCTGGATAAAAGGTATTTCCGCGAGCCGAAGTCGCCATAGGGGCCCTCCCACATGGTATAGCCGGCCTTGGTGGAAATGATGAGCTCATCCCTGTAGGCCGAAAGCTCCTCTTTCAGAATCCGGCCGAAATTCTTCTCGGCCGAGCCGGGGGGCGGGCCATAATTATTGGCCAGATCGAAATGGGTAATACCCAGATCAAAGGCCTTGGTGATGAGTGCCTTCATGTTATGGATGCTGTCCACATCGCCGAAATTATGCCAGAGGCCTAGAGAAAGCGCCGAAAGCTTCAGACCGCTTTTGCCCAGCCGATTGTACCGCATGGTGGAATAACGTGACGGGTTGGCAGTATACATGGGTGAACCCTCCTTGTATTGTTTGGAAATATGTAGCCCATGGCCCCATTATAGATCATAACTCAAGCCAAAGAAAGACAGGCCTTTCTAGGCGATGGACTCCTTGCGGCTCACAAATCGGGAGCAGGCCTTTTTTAAACTGCCGTCACATTTCCTGACCGAAAAAAGATCGCATACCCCATAGGTGGTAAGGTATTCATGGGGATGGATAATAAAGAACTCACAATCTGAGCAATGGAGAGCGGCAGACCTTTTAAACTCCTCCAGAGCAAAGAAGCGATGGGATGCGCAAACATAATCCGAGGACACAATACCCTTCTCCGGACAGAGAACATCATTATTAAAGCTTAACCGTTTTCCCCTCAGGCAATTTTTGCAGCACTTTTTCTGCGGAGGAGGGGAAATCTGGGGCCTAATCTTTTCTTTTAGTTTCTGCGATTTGCTCTTCATTTTAAAGGGCTTCCGCCTTTCAGACAACCTTTTAGAAAAGTATACCATATTGCCCAAAGACCTAAAAAATGAGAGGTTGGATGTACTGTATTGTTTTTATCCATGGTTCGGGTATAATGGTCTAAAAGGACTTTCGGGGTGGAGCGAAATGCCAAGGATATTCCGGACCAGATTTATTCCTTCTGAGACATTGGATCTGTCGAAGGATGTGCTGCATTACAGGGATCAAAACTATCTTATCACCGAATGGTTACCTATCAATCCCAGAGAGGATATTGCTTTTGGAATATCCTGCGTCTTCCTTCAGCATGGCTGGAAGATAAGCGCCATACTGGACAGGGAAAAGAAGCTGAAATACTGGTATTGTGATATTATGGAAATTGTCTACAACGAAAATACCGATACATATCATTTATATGATCTTTTGACCGATGTGCGGATCTTACCCGACGGAACGGTGGAGGTCATAGACTTGGATGAGCTGGCTATGGCCTATGAACAGGGCTTGATCACATCCCAGCAGCTCTCCATGTCCCTCAGGCAGGCGGACAGCCTCTTAAGACGGGTCTATGGCAGGGAGTTTCCCGGCAAGGTCCATGAAATTATTCGTGAGTTTACGAATTTGGAGTGTCATATATGAGTGCCGATTTAATAGATTATCTCAACGCGAGAAAACAGGGGTTGAAGGAGTATGCCTCCTATATCTCCCAGGGCCGAAACGGATATCTGCCTTTTCTGGACGGTATCCTCAAGAATATTGATATTGTCTCCGAATTGGATTTGGGCGTCGTGGAGATTCCCTTAAGGAAGATTCGGGGCACCTATACCTATTTAAGAAGCATTTCCTTTGCCCGCAACTACATGCCCTTGATGGAGCCCGATTCCGAGTTCGCCGTCAAATGGCAGAGGGTGTGTAATATTCAGTATAATGAGGGCTTAAGAGACCCCATCAAGGTCTACGAATATTTAAACTGGTTTTATGTGGTGGAGGGCAATAAAAGAGTCAGTGTCCTTAAGTACCTGGATGTTTACTCCTTCCACGGTACCGTGACCCGTCTGGTGCCCAAGTATGATGAAAATGACAAGGATATTGTCCGCTATTATGAGTTCATGGACTTCAATAAGAAGACGGGCATCAACGATATCTGGCTCACCGATGAAAAGGGCTATCATGAGCTTTGGGAAATAATCAAGGATTACCATCCCAACACCCGTTATGGGGATGATACCAACCGCTTCAAGTATTTCTCCAGCGGGGTCTATAACCTGTTCAGAAATGTATTTTACGAATTGGGCGGGGATAAGCTGCCCATGACCACCGGGGATGCCTTTCTGGATTTCCTTAAGATTTATGGCATTAAGGAAGAATTCAGCGAGGAGGACCTTAAGGATCGCATCAAGCGCCTGATCTCGGAGCTCCAGGTAAAGAATGAGCCCGAGATTGTGGACGTCCAGCAAAGCCCTAACCTCAAGCTGGAGAAGGGGCTCATTGGCCGGCTTACCCAAAAGACACGGACCGAAAAGATCAAGGTGGGCTTTGCCCATGCTACCGATAAAAAGACCTCAAGCTGGACCTATTCTCATGAGCTGGGCCGTATGCATCTCCAGCATATCTTAAGGGACAGTGTGGAAACTGAATCGGTCTTCAATCTCCCCGAGAGCCTGGATGCTGTGCCCCAGCTTCAGGAATTGGTGGATAACGGCTGCCGGATTATCTTCACCACCTCACCATCCTTAATTAATGCCACCCTGAAGGTGGCCATGGATAACCCCGAATGCAATTTCCTCAACTGCTCCTGCATGCATTCCTTCAAGCATGTGAACACCTATTTCGGGCGAATTCATGAACCGCGTTTCTTAGGCGGCATTGTGGCCGGGGCCCTGAGTCAGACGGGGAAATTGGGGTATATTGCGCCCTTCCCGGTACCCGATATCTTAAGCGGTGTTAACGCCTTTACCCTGGGCGCCCGCATGGTCAACCCCCGGGTCCAGGTATATATTAAATGGATGCTGCGATGGAACGGACGGGAGGAAACGCGGGTACTCTCCAATGAGCTGGCTCAGCTTGGGGTGGATATTATTTCCCATCACAATACCCTGGCTAACCGCCAGTTCTCCCGGGATTACGGCATCTATACCGTGGAATGGGAAGACGGTCAGGCCGTTCCGGGAAAATATCTTGCCATGCCCGTATGGAACTGGGGGATTTTCTATGAGAAATATTTAAGGAGCATTTTGGCGGGAGGCACCCGTCTTGGCGACACCCTGGCCGGGGGTCGGGTAAGAAACTACTGGTGGGGCATGGACTCGGGACTTCTGGATTTCTTCTACAACAAGCAGAACATGCCGCTGGAAACCACAAAGCTCATAGAGTTTGTTAAGGCATCCTTGATCTCCCAGAGCTATAAGGTCTTTTCAGGCCCTATTTATGATATCAATAAACGGCTGATAGTGGACGAGGGTGAGGAGCTGCAAAGAGAACAGATCCTTTCCATGGACTGGCTGGTGGATGGTATTATCGGCGACCTGCCTGATATGACCGAATATCGTTCGGCGCAGGATTTATCAACGGGAAAGATTGTCTGAGGGGATCTCCAGGATATAATAATTATAGGCATCAACCACCTGGGTCTCCCCATGGGTGATGATTCGCGGAGCACGGCCATAGTTAAGATGCATATGGCCGTGGAGCATATATTTGGGTTTGTATTTTTCAAGAAGGGGAAGAAAGGCTTCAAAACCGGTATGGCAAAGATCCCGGGAATCCCCGACGCCAAAGGCCGGCGCATGGGTAACCAGGATATCAAAGCCCTTATGCTTGGCAATTTTGCCGTTGAGCTTTCGGATTCTTTTTTCCATTTGCTTCTCGGTATACTGGAGAGGCGGCACCGAATACTTAGGGTGCCTGTTGTACTGCTTGCACCCGCCAAGGCCCACGATTCGTAAGCCCCGATAGACCACCAGCTTGTCCTCGATGCTGTCGCAGCCGCCCGGAGGCTCTTTGAGATAATCGGTGTCGTGGTTGCCATGGACAAAGAAGACGGGAGCCTGGATCATGGTGGCAATAAAGGAAAGATAATCCCTCTTTAAGTCGCCGCAGGATATGACCAGATCAATGTTTGAAAAACGCGCCGGATCAAAGTGGTCCCAAATATATTCATTTTCGATGTCAGAAACCAACAGGATCCGCATGACAAACCTCCCGCGAATGATACATAGACGTCGGTCCAAAGGATGAAATTTTCGTCGAAGGGACAAAAACCCTGAGATTTTATTATAGAATAATAAAATTCTATCCACAAGAGAAAAAAACTTAAATATGGCAGAATGTATCTGTTATAATTATTACCAACAGATTTGTTTTCAACAGGAGGTGCGCTATGAAGAAAGTCGGCCTTGCGCTTTTGGGCCTTGGCACCATCGGAAGCGGTGTGATGAAGGTCATTAAAGAAAATGGCGAAATGATCAAGAATCGCGAAGGCATTGATATAGAGGTCAAGAAAATCCTGGTTCGTGATAAGTCCAAGAAGCGTTCGGTGGCGGTTTTGCCCCAGGTTCTGACCGACAGCATGGAGGACATCCTGAAGGATGGTTCCATTGATGTGATTGCCGAGTTTATGGGTGGGGAGACCCCTGCCTTTGAGTATATACGCGCTGCCTTGAGACAGGGCATTTCAGTGATCACCGCCAATAAGGAGGTCATTGCCAAGCACTGGGATGAACTGGAGGAGGAAGCCCGAAAATCGGGTGCCGGGCTCTACTTTGAAGCCAGCGTAGCCGGAGGCATTCCCATTATCAAGGCCGTCAGAAGGTCCCTTCAGGCCAATAATATCCTCAAGTTCATGGGCATTATCAATGGCACCACCAATTATATTCTCACCAAAATGAGCGAGGAGGGCAGGAGCTTTAACGAGGTGCTGGCCGAGGCCCAAAGGCTGGGCTATGCCGAGCCCGATCCCACTGCCGATGTAGAGGGCTATGATGCCCGTTATAAGCTTTCCATTCTGTCCACCATCTGCTTCAGAAACCGTGTCCCCATTGATCATATCTACTGTGAGGGGATCACCGGCATTTCGGCCGATGATATTGCCTATGGCCGGGAGCTGGGCTTTGGCATTAAACTTTTGGCCATCGCCAAGAAACAGAATGGGAAAATTGAGGCCAGGGTGCATCCCACCTTTATCCCTTTGTCCCATCCCCTGTATGCGGTGAGGGACTCCTTTAATGCCATTTACATTGAAGGGGACATGGTGGGCAGCCTCATGTTCTACGGACAGGGAGCCGGGGACCTGCCCACAGCAAGTGCCCTGGTATCGGATATTGTCACCGCCTGCCAGAACGAGGGCGGCCATCACCGGGTCAGATTGGATGACGAGGTGGTGACCTTTGAAAAGGATTGGATAGACGAATATTACTTAAGGCTCATTGTTCGGGATCAACCCGGGGTTCTGGCCGAAATTGCCGGCATCTTTGGCCGGCATCAGGTGAGCCTGGATTCGGTCATACAAAAGCAGCGGGGCAATGACCATGCCACCATTATCTTCATCACCCATAAGGCTCATGAAAACTGGATCCACGCCGCCATTAAGGATATGAGGAACAGTCCCTCGGTCATCTCGGTGGAAAGCCTCATTCGGGTGGAACAATAGGAGGGGCCATGGATACACAGCAGATTTTATCCCTTGTGAAGTTTAACAGCCAGGGCCTTGTGCCCGTCATCACCCAGGATGCCGAGAACGGTCAGGTGCTCATGATGGCGTGGATGAATGAAGAGGCCTTAAGGCTGACCCTTGAAACCCAAAAGATGACATATTATTCCCGCAGCCGCCAGAGTCTGTGGCTCAAGGGCGAAACCTCGGGCCATTTCCAAAAGCTGGTTTCCCTTTCGGTGGACTGTGATGGGGATACCCTGCTGGCCAAAGTGCTCCAGACGGGAGCGGCCTGCCATACAGGGAACAGGACATGCTTTTACAGAACCTGGACACCCGAGTAAGGGCCGGATGTATAGATAAAATAAGCTGAAAGGATAGAGCGTATGAGTGAACAGTTTAAGATCTTAAAGGAAGTCTATGATGTGGCCGTTGATCGAAAGCTGCATCCCAAGGAAGGCTCCTACACCAATTATCTCTTTGACAAGGGGATTGATAAGATTTGCAAGAAGGTGGGGGAAGAGGCCGCTGAGGTCATTATTGCTGCCAAGAACAACAACCCTGATGAAATCCGCTATGAAATTGCCGATCTCATCTATCATCTGACGGTTCTGATGGTTAACCAGGGGCTTTCCTGGGAGGATATCTGTCAGGAGCTTATGAAGAGGCGTTAATGAAGGTGTGAAATTCACCCTAATCCGTTGAAAAAGTGGCGCAGCCTTTGGCTGCGCCATTCCTGTGTTCAGTATTGATGCGGAAAGCGGTATCGGCTCTCCATTTTCTTTTGAATAGTGAGCATAAAAAAGGAGGCCTGAAACCCGTTAACGGATTTGAAGGCCTCTAACTTTTTATAGATTATTACTCTTGCTTAAGAGCCGCTAAACATTCGGGACAAATGTTCTTGCCCTTGTAAACCTTGATGTCTTTGGCATTATCGCAGAAAATACAAGCGGGCTCATACTTTCTTAAAATAATGGTTGCTCCATCCACATAGATCTCAAGAGCATCTTTCTCCGCGATGTCAAGTGTTCTTCTGAGCTCGATGGGCAATACAACCCTTCCTAGCTCATCAACTTTTCTGACAATACCGGTTGATTTCACCGAAACTCTCCCCCCAGTCATTTTATATTTCTGTACCAATAGACATGATACCATAAAATTGCAAACAAGGTCAACAGAACTCTAGCTTAATTTTTCGGATTTTGTAAAAATTTACTGTTAAAAGGCGTTTTTTGTCTGAAACTCAGAGAAAAGCTTATCCCTATGAATAAAAGCCTGCTTTTCTAATATGTATTAGGTGAGAAGTAAACAAGCAAGGGTTCTGTCAGATGCTGAATTTCTTATGGGTTATCATGATCTTTGCTGCCGTTGCAGCAGGCCTTTTAATGGGCAGAGTCAAGGAGATCTCCGATGCCCTTTTGGCAAGCTGCGGCAATGCGGTCAATCTGTCCATCACCATGCTGGGCTCCATGTGCTTATGGTCGGGGCTTATGCGCGTGGCCGAAAAGGCGGGCCTTGTGGATGGGTTGGCCAGGCTGCTTAAGGGGGTCTTTCGATTTCTGTTTCAGGGTATCCCCAAGGGCCATCCCGCCAACGGCGCTATTGCCATGAGCCTCAGTGCCGATCTGCTGGGCCTGGGAAATGCGGCCACGCCCTTGGGCATCATGGCCATGAAGGAATTATCCCATGTTAACGGCGATGCCCCCAGGGCCAGCAATGCCATGGTCATGTTTGCAGTGGTCAATGCGGCCTGCATACAGCTTATTCCCGCCACCGTCCTTATTATTCGTCAACAGGCCGGCTCCAGCAATCCAACCTCCATTATGCCGGCGGTGTGGATTGCCTCGGCGGTTTCCCTGGTCTCGGGCATTGTGGCCGCCAAGCTGATGGAAAAACGCAGGGAGAGGTTGTAGTATGGATTTTTTGGCTAATCTGGCCATTCCGGCCGTCATATTGTTTATTGTTCTTTCGGCTTATTTAAAAGGCGTTCCGGTCTTTGATACCTTTATTGAAGGCGCGAAGGAAGGAGCCAAAACAGCCTTTGAGATTCTCCCCGTTATGGTGGGGATTCTGGCGGCGGTTTCCATGCTCAATGCCTCGGGGCTTTTTGATGTCCTTACCTCGCTTATCAAAGGCCCCTTAGCGCTCATCGGCATACCTGCCGAGATCATCCCCATACTTTTGATAAGGCCCTTTTCGGGAAGCGCTTCCTTAGGGCTTTTCACCGAGCAAATCAAGCTGTACGGCGCCGACAGTTATCTGGGCAGAACCCTCTCAACCATCATCAGCTCCAGTGAAACCGTTCTGTACACTCTGGCCGTCTATTTCGGTGGAACCCCTGTGAAGGATACCCGCCATGCGGTGGCCGCAGCCCTGATCTCCTCCTATGCGGGTATGCTCACGGCCATTTATATCTGCAGGATTCTTTGAATTTAAGCACCGCCATCCTTTTATAATCCGTGATTATCCTTAAGAACCGCTTTAATGCGGTTTTTTCATGGCTAAAAGTCCATGGGACAGGCTTTTGATAAGGGTTTGCCTTTCACCAACCACCCCTCACCGCAATATGATGGTAATAAAGAACCCGTGGCGTGGATTAAAAGGAGGGAGCCCATGTCCAAGGAGATTGTCAAGGTTGAACAGGTGAGCTTGAAGTACCAGTCCCTCAACGGTGAAATTGAGGCCGTTGCGGGGGTAACCTTCTCGGTGGACAAAGGGGAGTTTGTCAGCCTGGTAGGCCCCAGCGGCTGTGGAAAATCCACGCTCCTGTCCATAATCTCGGGGCTGTTAAAGCCCACCGGCGGCAGGGTGCTCATTGAGGGTGAGGAAGTGACCGGGGCCTCGGAAAAGGTGGGCTACATGCTGCAGAAGGACTACCTATTTGACTGGAGAACCATCTATCAAAACGTCATTCTGGGCCTGGAAATCAGAAAAAAGCTTACCCCTGAAAATAAGGAGTACGCCCTGGAACTTCTGAAAACCTATGGCTTGTATGATTTTAAGGACAAATATCCCAGCCAGCTCTCCGGGGGGATGCGCCAAAGAGCTGCGTTAATCCGAACCCTTGCCGTCAAGCCAGAGATACTCCTTTTGGATGAGGCCTTTTCGGCACTGGATTATCAGACCCGTCTGGCCGTGACCGAGGATATCTACAGCATCATCAAAAGTGAGGGAAAGACGGCCATCATGGTCACTCATGATATTTCAGAAAGCATCAGCATGTCCGACAGGGTCATTGTTTTGTCCAGAAGACCTGCCGTGGTCACCAGCATCCACGCCATCCATTTTGACTGCCCTGTCAGAACGCCTTTAAAGTGCAGGGAAGCGCCTAATTTTCGGGAGTATTTCAATACCCTATGGAAGGAGCTGGATGTACATGTCTAGGGATGTGGAGTCCCTTTCTCCCGAGCGGAGGATATACCTTAGAAAGGTGAAAATCAAGAAGATAGCCACATGGATAATTAGGACCCTGATCCTTGTCTCTCTGTTTGCCCTGTGGGAAATTGCAGCGAATCTCAAGCTCATCGATCCCTTTATCACCAGCCAGCCCTCGCGGATGGTGAAGACATTGCTCAATCTCTATCACCAGGGCGATCTTTTCCGACATATCGGGGTGACCTGTCTGGAAACAGTGGCGGGGTTCGTGATTGGTACCCTTCTGGGTACGCTCATAGCCATTATCCTTTGGTGGTCTGAGTTTACAGCCCATGTGCTGGAACCCTATCTGGTCATCCTCAACAGCCTGCCCAAGGTGGCCTTAGGGCCCATATTCATTATCTGGATTGGTGCCGGACCTGCGGCAATTATCACCATGGCCCTGGCCATTTCGCTCATTGTCACCATTCTGGAGGTGCTTAACGGCTTTATCCAGACCGATGAAGAGAAGATTAAGCTGGTTCAGACCTTTGGCGCCAATAGGCTGCAGGTATTTCTCAAGGTGGTCCTTCCTTCCAATATTCCGGCCATGATCAATGCTCTGAAGGTTAACGTGGGACTGTCCTGGGTGGGTGTCATTACCGGTGAGTTCCTGGTCTCCAAAGCCGGCCTGGGTTATTTAATCGTCTATGGCGGTCAGGTCTTCCAATTGGATCTGGTCATGACAAGTGTCATTATCCTGGCTGTTGCAGCGGCCCTCATGTATCAGGGCGTGGTCCTGCTGCAAAAAAAGCTGACAGGACAAAAGGTTACTCAAAAACATTAAATAGAAGCGGAGGAGAGTGAAATGATGAAAAGATTGGGGTTACTTCTTTTGGCAATGCTTTTGGTGTTGTCCGTCATACTGGTTTCGTGCGGGACCCAGAGCAAGACCAAGGTGGTCTTGAGCGAGGTTACCCGTTCGGTATTCTATGCACCGCAATATGTAGCAATCAGCAAAGGATTTTTTGAACAGGAGGGCATTGAACTGGAAATCATCAACGGTCAGGGCGCCGACAAGGTGATGACGGCCGTCATTTCAGGGCAGGCCCATATTGGCTTTTCAGGACCCGAGGCCGCCGTTTATGTCTATAATGAGGGCAAGGAGGACTATGCCGTAGTCTTTGCTCAGTTGACAAAACGGGACGGCTCCTTCCTGGTGGGCAGAACCCCGGAGCCCAATTTTACCTGGGAGAATGTGAGGGGCAAGTATATTATCGGCGGCAGAAAGGGCGGGGTTCCCGAGATGACGCTGGAGTATGTGCTTAAACAGCATAGCATTATTCCCAATGTGGATGTCACTGTGGACACCAGCGTACAGTTTGCAGTCATGGCCGGGGCCTTCACCGGCGGTGTGGGGGACTATGTGACCCTCTTTGAACCCACCGCCACCCTGCTTGAAAAGGAAGGAAAGGGCTATGTGCTCACCTCCATTGGGCAGGAGAGCGGAGAGATTCCCTACACCTGCTATTATGCCAAGAAGAGCTATATGGAAAAGAATAAAGATGTGATCCAGCGGTTTACCAATGCCATCTACAGAGGACAGATCTGGTGTGCAACCCATAGTCCCAGGGAGATTGCTGAGGTTATCAAGGATTCCTTCCCCGATACCGATCTGGATACCCTGGAGGCAGTGGCCAAGCGTTATACCGAGATTGATGCCTGGAGCAAGGACCCCATCCTGAAGGAAGAGGCTTTAAACAGGCTCCAGGATGTTATGGAGGAGGCCGAGGTCATTACTCAGAGAGCGCCCTATGACAAGATTGTCACCACCGAGTTCGCCGATAAGGCCATTGAAAAAATCAAGTGATCATAGGACTTCTTAAGGAGTCTATGATAAATCCTGCCTGAAAAGAGCAAGTACTGCTGCGTATGCCGGTACTTGCTTTTTAGTTCCCTTTAAGGACAAGGGCGGAATGAAGACCCTTTAAAAACCACAAAGTGTTATTGATTTTTATGTGCTTAACACTTGATTATAAGAGCGTCTATGATAAAATTATTGTGTAATTTTCGACAATAATAATGATGTCCTTCAAGCAAGTATAAGCTTCATGCTTTTTTCGTTTCCGTATCTGAAAGCACATGAAATACCGTCTTAAATGGAATTCATCAGGTTGTCGGGTTCTTATTCACCGAATAATGCGCGGCGATTGTTGCCATTCTCATTTGACGTGAAACAGGGGCTTTCAGGTATAAAATAAAGGATGGATTTACTTTTCAGGAGGGAAAACCAATGAACTTACTCGAACAAAAGTTCAAGCTCAAGGAAAATGGCACCAATGTCCGAACTGAAGCCGTTGCCGGTGTGACGACATTCTTCACCATGGCCTACATCATCTTTGTTAACCCGGCCATTCTCGGTCTCACAGGCATGCCCCAGGGCGGTATCTATGTTGCGACTATTTTGGCGGCCGCTATTGCAACCCTGATTATGGGACTCTTTGCCAATGTTCCCTATGCCCAGGCTCCGGGTATGGGTTTGAACGCTTTCTTCACCTACACCGTATGCTTCAGCCTCAATTTTCATTGGACTCAAGCCCTGGCTATGGTCTTTATCTGTGGCGTGATCAACATTCTGATTACAGCCACCCAGATTCGCAAGACCATCATCAAGGCCATTCCCCAATCTCTCCAATATGCCATCAGCGGTGGTATCGGGCTGTTCATTGCCTATATTGGATTTAAAGAAGCACGATTCTTAAAGTTTACCTCAGAAGCCAAGCCCGGTGCTCCCCTTACCGTTATCCCCGGCGCCGATGGTGCTGCCGGAACAGTTGTTGCTGAGGGTGCCAATGTTGTTCCTGCTTTTGTGAACTTCGCCGATCCTAAGGCCCAGCTTGCCCTCATTGGTTTGCTCATTATTGCCGTGCTGATGATTCTGAAGGTTAAAGGCTCCATACTTATCGGTATTGTTGCAACCACCCTCATCGGTATTCCCATGGGCGTTACCAATATCTCCGATTTCTCCACCGCCTATAAGGTTTCCGATATTTCCGACACCTTCCTCAAACTTGATTTTTCAGGTCTTTTTGCTGATCCTGGAAAGATTGTCACTGTGCTTATCACTATTTTCGCCTTCAGCCTGTCCGATACCTTTGACACCATAGGAACCTTTATTGGTACCGGCAAGAAGAGCGGTATCTTTGATGATAAGGATGAGCAGGAGCTGTTCCAGGGCAAGGGCTTTAAGTCCAAGATGGACAAGGCCCTGTTTGCCGATGCTACGGCCACCTCCCTGGGTGCCCTGCTGGGTACCTCCAACACCACCACCTATGTGGAAAGCGCCGCAGGTATTGGTGCAGGCGGAAGAACGGGATTAACCAGCGTATTTACCGCCATCCTCTTCTTAGTCTGCCTGTTCTTTGCACCCATTGCCGGTATTGTTCCTGCAGCGGCTACAGCTCCCGCCTTGATTATTGTAGGTATTCTTATGATGGGCTCCTTCTCCAAGGTGGACTGGGATGATTTTGATGAAGCCCTGCCCGCATTCTTCACCGCCGCAGCCATGCCTTTTGCCTATAGTATTTCCAGCGGTATTGCCACAGGCTTTATCTTCTATGTAATCATGAAGGTGGCTAAGCGTCAGTTCAAGGACGTACATCCCATCATGTATATTGTCACCGCACTGTTCATTATCAACTATGTCATTAGTGCGCTTCTGAAACTATAAGCCCTGTCAGTGCGCATACTCACAGAGCCTGCCGGTTATCAGGGCAGGCTTTTTTGTTCATAGAAAATTTACCAACCCTTCAAGGTTGTTGTCTTGAATTTTACGGCCCATTAAGTGATAATGAGACAAAACGGCTCTGTTTTTGCCTTTGTGATATCCTATGAAAATACGATACAATGAGTAGTATTAATACATATTTATATGGTGAGAATGAAGGGGTGGTGTTAATGAGTACGGGAGCCCGTGTTCTTGTAGTGGACGATGATGTGAATATCTGCGAAATCATCAGAATGTATCTGGAAAAGGACAATTTCCAGGTTTCGGTGTGCCATGACGGGAAAAAGGCTCTGGATGCCTTTAAGGAGCAGACCCCCGATATTGTCATTTTGGATATTATGCTACCGGGCCTGGACGGGTGGCAGGTTTGCAGAGAAATACGAAAGGTAAGTCCCATTCCCATTATCATGCTGTCGGCCAAGGATGAAACCTTCAATAAGGTATTGGGGCTGGAGCTGGGGGCTGATGATTACATGGTCAAGCCCTTTGAGCCCAAGGAGCTCATTGCCCGCATCCGTGCCGTACTGAGGCGGTATGATCACCACGATGAGGCACCCCAGCAGTTGGTCTATCCGGGCCTGCTGATCAATAAGGCCAATTACAGTGTCAAGCTAAACGGCGTTGAGCTGGAGCTTCCGCCCAAGGAATTGGAGTTGCTTTACTTCCTGGCGTCAAACCCCAATAAGGTCTTTACCCGTGAGCAGCTTCTGGAGAATGTATGGGATTTTGATTTCTATGGCGATACCCGAACGGTGGATGTGCATATCAAAAGGCTTCGGGAGAAGCTCGAGGTTGGAGAGTTTAAATGGCAAATCAAAACGGTATGGGGTGTGGGCTATAAGTTTGAGGTGAAATAATGATTAGAACAATGTTTGGCAAAATACTCGCCATTGTCTTGCTGGTTCTAGTCATCAGTTTTGCCCTGACCGGCCTGCTGATGAATTCGGGTCTTAACCGGATGATTACCGACCAGAAGGCTCAGCAGTTGGAATCCACCAGTGACAAGGTCATTGCTGCCCTGGAGATGATTCTGAAAAGTGCCTATAACCGGGACCCCAGCCTGCTTGTCAATGCGATTCAAACCCTGGCTGACAATACGGATTCCATTATCTGGATAACCCGGACCGATGGAACCATTGTCTTCTTTTCTGAAATTCCTGATTATATGCGGGATCAGCTTATCACGTCGGAGGACGGCTTTCCCCGTCTGCCCAATCCCAGCCAATACGATCCCTTGGCCGAGAAGTACCGCTCGGGCGATTTCTATGGGCTGTTTAAAAAGACCGATGTGGACTGGCTGACCCTGACCGAGGCCTTCAGCATCACCAATCCCTATACGGGGACGCGATCGGGAGGGCTTATCTTTATCCATACCCAGATCCCCGCCATCTATGGGATGAAACGCTCCATTCTGTTTATCTTTCTCGCATCGGGGACCGTAGGCGCCGCCATAGCCCTGATCGCTGTTACTCTGCTTTCCAGAAGAACCATTCGACCCCTTAACCGGATTAAGCATGCCGCCCGGATGGTGGCTGCCGGGGAGTTCAGTGAGAGAATCCCTGTCAAAGGAAAGGATGAAATCTCCGAGTTGGCCGACAGCTTTAACCATATGATGGTGGCTCTGGAGAATCTGGAGCGGATGCGCCGGGACTTTATCGGCAATGTATCCCATGAGCTGCGTACACCCATCACCACCATCAAGGGCTTTGTGGAGGGCATTTTGGACGGTGTCATTCCCGTTGAGCGCCAGGCCGATTATCTTATGATTGTCAGGGATGAGATTCGCCGCATGCAGAATCTTGTTAATGAGCTTTTGGATCTTGCCCGTATGCAGGGAGGGGAAGTGACCTTAAAGCCCTCAAATTTTGATATGAATGAGCTTATCAGACGCTGCGTCATCGGCCTGCAGCAGATGTTTATTGAAAAGAATCTGGGCTTCAAGGCCAATTTCGAATCGGAAAGAATGTTTGTCCATGCCGACCCCGATGCCATCCAAAGGGTTTTAATCAATCTTATCCATAATGCCATTAAATTCACACCCCAGGGCGGGGAGATCACTGTCAGCACCTGGGTGGAAAGGGACAAAGCCTTCATTTCTGTAGAGGATACGGGCAAGGGAATCTCGGCCGAAGAGCTGCCCTATATCTTTGAAAGGTTTTACAAGACCGACAAATCCCGCAGTGCCGATCGTACCGGCCTGGGGCTTGGGTTGGCCATTGTGCGCAGCATTATTGTTTCGCATAATGAGTCCATAAAAGTGGAAAGTCAAGAAGGGCGTGGCACCCGGTTCATATTTACCCTGCGTAGTGTAACGGGGCCTGAGTCATACTAAAGTTAACATTTTATTCATACCTATGTCAAAAATCACATCTATAATGAACTTGTATAGAGAAAACAGCGGAAAGGAGAATTATCATCATGGATGAATGGAATAGAGATAACCAGAACGATAATACCATAAATCCGGACAATCTCCCGCCGACGCCAACTGAGAATACCGGTGCAGGCGGAGAGCCCGATTCGGGGAAGGACAGGAGCGGCTGGTCCTATACTTCTAGTTATAACCCTGAACCAAAACCCTATACATCACAATACAGGCCTTTTGAGCAAAATGCATCCTCCTATGAAACAGGATACAGAGATCGTTACGATGACCTGAAAACCTCCACTTTTTACAATGAGACCTATAAAAAGCCCACCAAGGGCAGATTGAAAGGCCTGCTGGCACCCATGATCATTGTGGCCCTCATAAGCTCTCTGGTGACGGGCGGTATTGTGGGAGCTTATTTTACTTTTGGCCTTCCCCAGAATTATCAGGGAAGCAACACGGGCAATAATTCTTATATCAATGAAACCAAAAGGATTGAGATCGTAGACCAGACCACATCCCCCGAAACCGCTGTGGCTGAAAAGGTCAGCCCTTCCATTGTGGGTGTTGCCGTATCCTATCGCTATAACGACATGTTCTTTGGCACCCAGGAAAGCCAGGGCTCGGGCTCCGGGATTATCTACAGAAGCGACGGATACATCATCACCAATAGCCATGTGATTGAAAGCGCCATGCTGGGCTCCAGCGGCAATGAGATATCCCCCGGATCCAAGATTGAGATCATTCTACCCAATCAGGTGGATAAGCCCTATGCGGCCACCGTGGTAGGAAGGGACCCCAAAACCGATATTGCAGTGCTGAAAATCAATGCCTCTGAGCTGCCTGCCGCCGAATTCGGCAATTCCGATGAGGTGAAGGTTGGCGAAAAGGCCATTGCCATCGGCAATCCTGCCGGTCTGGAATTCATGGGTTCTTTGACATCGGGTTATATCAGCGGACTCAACCGAAAGATCGAGTTTGAAAACGGTAAAACCTTAAGACTTATTCAGACAGATGCGGCCATTAATCCGGGCAACAGCGGCGGTGCGCTGTTAAACTCCAGGGGCCAGGTCATTGGTATCAATACCTCAAAGATCGGTGGCTCGGGATACGAAGGTCTCGGCTTTGCCATTCCTTCCAACAGCGCCAAGGAGATCGCCGACAGCCTGATTGAAAGCGGTTATGTCAAAGGCAGACCTCAAATCGGCATCAGTGTGGACACCCGTTTCAATAAAGAGATTGCCGACAGGAACAATGTGCCCATGGGTATTCTGGTGGCCGATGTGACGCCTTTAAGCGCCGCCTATAATGCGGGCATCAAAAAAGGAGACATCATTACCCATTTCAACGGGGTTGCCATCAGCAGCTTCAGCGAGCTCGAAACTGAAAAGAACAAATTCAAGGCCGGGGATACCGTTGAGATTACCCTTTACAGAATGCCTGAAAACGGACCCCTTGATGCGGGAACCACCATGACCCTCAAGCTGACCCTGGGCGAGGACAAGGGATAAGAAGAATACTGACAGAAAACTGTTAAAAAAACGGCTGTAAGACAATAACTTACAGCCGTTTTTCATGTTTTTCCGCAGTTATTACATTAAAAACCGCAGTTATTACATTTCAGCCCACAGACCCAATCTTTTTTGCTATATTTTTCCCAGAACCTAAACTTCTCCTCCACCCTTACCTTAAAGGTTCACAAAATCCTCCTTCTGTACCGGATTGCGTGAACAAAAGATAATGCTGGCATACGGGTTCCATAAGCATATGTTCTAGGTTCCCCCCGCAAACAATGTGTGAGTGGTTTAACCCAATGGCATTATCAACAACATCCTTAGTTTAGTAATAGCGTTGTCCATGCAACGCTATTACTAAATCAGGAGGTTGACACCGGGGCTTAAAGCAGTGTTATTCGCGAAGATGAGCAAAAGGAGTGGTAAAATGCTTCAGCAGTTTGCCAACGAATTAGCAGGCTATTTGCTCAAGAGGAGAATTGTCAAAGAGGAAGACTATGAAATCTATACCTATGGTATAGAAGCCCTCTTGTCGACGCTGGTCAATACTGTTCTGGTTCTTGGCATTGGCCTTGCCCTGGGAATGTTTGTCGATACCCTTATTTTCCTTTCCGCCTTTGCCATTCTGAGAGTTTATTGCGGCGGCTATCATGCTCGTTCCCATTGGGGCTGCATCCTGACCTATACGGTTCTCTATGGGTGCTCAATGCTGATTATCCGCTTTTTACCTGGCTCCTTTGTGTTTGCATTCGCCTTGGCCATAGCGGGGCTGTCCTTGCTGATTATCTTTCTTCTGGCGCCCCTTGAGCATGTCAACAGGCCCTTCGTAGGGCAGGAATATAAAGTATTTCGTCTGGTATCCCGAATCATTGCTTCCATTGAATTCATCCTTGTTGTCATATTCTTGCTGCTTAAACACAGACAATTGCTGACCAGCTTAGCCATTTCTTTAGCCATGCTCTGTGTCGTATTCGTGCTAGTTTTTGGGAAAATCAAGCAAAGAGGAGGTGAAAAAGGATGAAAGGGTTTGGTCTGTTTTTAGGAAAGGTTCTTGCAGCTCTGGCACTCTCCGTAGCCTATCTGAGCAATTTTACCGGTTGTCTCATATACATTAATCAACCCAAAATGCCCGAGAAGGTAAGGATGCTTAAGAACCCCATGTAATTGCTGCCTGTGTTTTGACATGATCATGACGACTTAAAACCAGCCCGATGTTAACTTCCGTGGCTGGTTTTTTTTGAGCCTTTGTGTAAATAACATACCTACGGGATAGTAGAGTTCTGATGGCGGTGAGCATACAGTTGAAAGATAAACAATTCTTCTGGTATGATAATCATAACAAGATAAAAAATTACAATCACATTCTGGATTCTATCCGCGGAAAATCGGGAGATTGTATGAATATTGCAGTATGTGATGATGAAAAGGTCTTTGTGGATCTTTTTTCAAGTTACATAAAAGACTGTGTCGCGACTCTTGATGACAATAATGATGAATTCTCGATAGAGTCCTTTTACTCTGGCGAACAGCTTCTGGAGGCCTATAATCAGGGGAAGCATTACGATCTTCTTTTTCTTGATATAAAGATGAAATCTATCAGCGGTTTTGAGGCAGCCAAGGTCATCCGGGAGAGCGACAGCAAGGTCATCATAGTCTTTATCACTTCTTTGGGAGACTATA
Source organism: Bacillota bacterium (assembly GCA_022702935.2). Taxonomy (GTDB): domain Bacteria; phylum Bacillota; class Clostridia; order DSM-8532; family DSM-8532; genus DTU059. Next base: position 53,875 of record JAKIML020000057.1, read on the forward strand.
TTTTAAACAGCTTTGAATTCAAGCCGTTTTGGTTCCTTATTAAACCTGTCAATGAGGACAAGTTCAAACATGTCTTGCTTAAAGCCATTGCTGAGATAAAAGGCAATAAGACGGGCGAATACTCTTTTTTTTCAAGGGAGATTGGGCTTGTCAGTCTGCCTCTGAACAGGATTTATTACCTGGAGAGTATTCTGCGCAGAGTCAATATCTATACAAGCAATCAGCAGTATTCGTGCTATGCCAGTTTAACCGCAGAAGAGCAAAAGCTTAAGAAGTATGACTTTGTCAGGATACATAAGGGCTTTTTGGTGAATATGGCTCAAATCCAAAGAATCAATAGGCTGAATGTGGTCCTGAAGAACGGTGTTGTCCTACCCTTAAGCGAACATAGGTACAAGACGGTCTATGATAGTTTTACAAGCTATCTTGCGAGGTGTTCAATATGATGCACAACATTAGCTGGGTTTTGGTTGAAGCAGGAACATCCACTTTTGAGATTATTCTTCTGTTTACCTATCTTAACGGGTTCCTGCCTTCAAAGGAGGTTGCCAGGTACAAGAAGATCATTGCATTTTTTGCAGCGGCTATTATTCAGATTTTAGTCAGCGTATACTTTTACAACGAACCCAATGTGCTCATCATTAACTACTGTACTCTGGCCATATGCTGCGCACTGCTTCTTTACACGGGAAAGCCGCTCTATCGCATTTTTTCCGGGGTTCTTCTGGTTGCCGTTCTCGTTGTGGTTGAGCTGATTGCTATCTGCATTATTGTAATGATTCTCAATATTGAATTGCCCCAGGTTCAGGGAGAGCCCTCCTTTAAGCTGATAGCCGTCATGATCAAGAATATTCTGTCCTTCGCGCTGATCAAGCTCATTACCAATTTCAGAAAATCCAATCTCCGTGAAACCGGACGTGCCTATTTCGCATTGCTCATGATTGTTCCGCTGATTTGTCTTATCATCTCCCTGCTCATTTTGGAGCTTGTAATTCCCAACGGACCCGATGATATGACCATGGTTCTTATTGCCTGCCTGGGCCTCATGTATGTCAATGCCGTGGTCTTTACCATCTTCGAGAGCCTCCTTCAGGAGCTTGATAAAACTTACACCTATAAACTCATTGAAAAACAGTTGGAGCTTCAGCTTAACCATTATAATAAGCTGGCTGAAAACAGAGCCATCCTGTCTGAAACCATTCATGATTTTAAGAATCATCTCAACTGTATTTACAATCTGTACAAATACAATAACCACGATGAGCTTGGCCGCTATCTGGAGAGCCTGGTCAATGTCTCTGACTCAGAAAAGGTCATCGATACCGGCAACCCGGTTATCGATGCCCTCTTAAATGACAAGTACAACCTGGCCCGCAAGCTGGGCATAGAATTCAAAAAGGAGCTGAATCTTCCATCCAACCTCAAAATTGCCCCAGCCGATATCTGTGTGGTTTTGGGCAACTCACTGGACAATGCCATTGAGGCTTGCAAACGCATCAGGAATCCTGTTTTCCGCCGCGAAATAACGCTCTCCATGGCCTATTACAATTCGTATCTGGTTATTGTGGTGGTCAATACCATTGACCAGAAGCCCGAGAAGGAAGGAAGATTCTTCCGTTCCTCGAAGCCCAATCCCGAACTCCATGGCCTGGGCTTGCAAAGTATTGAACGAACCGTCAAAAAATATGACGGCAATATGGTCTTTGATTACGACGACCCAGGACTGTTCAAGCTTCAAATTGTCCTTTCCACGGCCTAAATATCAGAGCGTGTCTGGGGCTGCCATTGACAGAATACGTTCCAGAAGCTGTGTTCTTAAGTCTGTGAGCCCTTCAAAATCCATATTCCCGATATAATTCTTTTCGAGCTCATCATGGGTGGCCTTGGCATCGGCAATACAGTCGATGGCCCTTTGAAGCAGGGCCTCAGTATAGAGCCGGTTAAAGCCAAGCTGTTTCCCATGCTTATCAATATAGTCCATATTATAAAATTCGTTGATGAAATAGGTTGAGCACTTCTCATTGTTCATATCACTGATATCATGATATTCATTGGCAGTGACCACCGAGACCTTCAGTTCGGGAATGACCATGTGCTCAATCCTTTTGGGATCCATGGGACAGAAGTAGGTCTCGATATCGAAGCCCCTTAACAAGGCTTCACTTTTCAAGGCCTCCAGAATATTCCGCGTATTGGTTCCGCTGGGCGCACTCAGACGGATAATCTGCTGGGTGGCGCATATGCTGTCCAAGAAGTCCGAGAAGCCTCTGGGGGTGAGGGCGCTTGCAAACAGGCAGCGCTGCTTTCCGGGAACCCTGGCCGGCAAGCCCCGGCCCAGAATCAGTTCAATGAGATCATGGGAGAACAGAGCCTCACGGCCTTTGTCCAGGGCCTGCTCATAAATGCTTTCAGTGTCCTCCTTCAGTGCGGAAGCTGCCCTTAAATAACGGTAAGCCGTGGCAAAGTGGCCCTTGATTTTCTGATTGAGGGCAATTATCTTCTCTCTTGACTGGTCAAATCCCTCCTGACTCCAAAATTGGCCCAGGTTCACGATCTCCTCTACAGCGCCGGGATAAAGAGGGTCCACCATATGGGGGGAGGTGCCGTCAATGATGGAGACCTTAAGCTCGGGAATGACAAGCCCGTCCAGGCTGTTGTTGTCGCTGGAACAGTGCATGAATTCCACATTAAACCCCTTTTTAACCAGTTCAAGACCCACCTTGCGCATGAGGGTACTCTTGCCGGTGCCCGGTCCTCCTTTGAGAATAAAGACCCTTCGTGCCTCGCTGCTGGGCAGGATATGGGCGTAATAGCTGAAAAAACCACCGGGGGTATTCCCGCCCGGATACATATGCCGGATATTACCTTCTGGCATGCACACTACCTCGATCTCAAAAATACATGCCTTATATTTTATTCGGTTTTATATACTGATAGACCCGAAGGTTGCGCATTGTTAAAGTTGACGAGGGTTGCTTCCAGGGCCTGACAATCTCTTGTAAGTTTAAAGCTTTTTTTTATATTACCAATCCATTATAATAAGGAAGTCAGGTGACTTGTTTCAACAAAATATTTAAAATAAGGATGGAGCTCCAAATGGCCGTTAGAAGGGTATACGTCGAGAAGAAGCCGGGATTTGATGTAGAGGCTTCCAAGCTTTTTACGGAAATCAAAGAGAATCTCATGATTGAGACGCTTACTAAGGTCAGAATTCTGCAACGCTATGATGTTGAGGGGATTACTGACGACGACTATGAGAAAGCAAAAACCATGGTGTTTTCCGAACCACCGGTGGACTATGTCTATGAAGAGGAATTGCCGGTTGAGGAAAATGAGCGGCTAATCGCCATCGAATATCTTCCGGGCCAATATGACCAGAGAGCGGATTCAGCGGCCCAATGCATTCAGATTATCACCCACGGTGAGCGCCCCGACATTCGCGTTGCCAGAATCATTGTTCTTTCGGGGAATATCTCCCAGCAGGATTATGAAAAAATCCTGAACTTCCTGATAAACCCCGTCGAGACCAGGCAAGCTTCCCTGGAGAAGCCCCAAACCCTGGTTCAATCCTATCCCGTTCCCCCCGATGTTGCGAAAATAGAAGGATTTACCCGTTTATCTCAGGAACAGCTCAAAGCGTTCATGGATCAGATGGGCTTTGCCATGTCCATGGATGACTTAAGCTTTTGTCAGGAGTATTTCAGGGACCTGGAGGAAAGGGACCCCACCCTGACCGAGCTTCGCATGATTGATACCTACTGGTCCGATCATTGCCGCCATACCACCTTCCTCACTGAGATTGAGGAGGCCCGGTTCAGTGACAATGCCGTCGGGCAGAAGATAAAGAGTGTATTTGATGAATACCTTGCTACACGGAAAAAGGTCTATGGTGACAGGGACAAGGACGTCTGTCTGATGGATATTGCCACCCTGGCCATGAAATACCTTAAATCCACGGGCGACTTGGACAACCTGGACGAGTCTGACGAGATCAATGCCTGCAGTATTGTGGTCAATGCCATGGTGGACGGTCGCGTGGAGGAATGGCTGGTCATGTTCAAGAACGAGACCCATAACCATCCTACTGAGATTGAACCCTTTGGCGGCGCCGCCACCTGTCTGGGCGGGGCCATTCGAGATCCCCTTTCAGGCCGTTCCTATGTCTACCAGGCCATGCGTGTAACCGGAAGCGCTGATCCAAGAGTGCCCTTAAGCGAGACCCTGCCGGGTAAACTGCCCCAGCGGGTCATTACCACAACCGCTGCCCATGGCTATAGCTCCTATGGCAATCAGGTGGGGCTTTCTACGGGAATGGTGGCCGAGATCTACCATCCCGACTATGTGGCCAAGAGAATGGAAATTGGTGCTGTGGTGGGCGCTGCACCGCGTATTAACGTGGTCAGAAAGACCCCCGAGGCCGGGGATATTGTCATTCTTCTGGGCGGACGCACGGGCCGGGACGGCTGCGGCGGTGCCACCGGTTCCTCCAAGGAGCACACCGAGGAATCCCTGACCCAATGCGGGGCCGAGGTTCAAAAGGGTAATGCTCCCACCGAAAGAAAGATCCAGCGGCTGTTCAGAAAGGCCGAAGTCACGCGAATGATCAAACGCTGCAATGACTTTGGGGCCGGCGGTGTTTCGGTGGCCATCGGCGAACTGGCTGACGGGCTGGACATTAACCTGGATGCCGTACCCAAGAAGTATGAAGGTCTTGACGGCACCGAGCTGGCCATCTCCGAATCCCAGGAGAGAATGGCCGTTGTGGTGGCGCCTGAGAATGTTCAAAGATTTATTGATGAGGCGCGCAAGGAGAACCTGGAGGCCACCAAGGTGGCTGTGGTCACCGATACGGGCCGACTGAGAATGAGCTGGCGCGGAAAGACCATTGTAAACTTAAGCCGTGACTTTATCAATACCAACGGTGTTAAGCAGAGCATGCCCGTAGAGGTGTCCGGGGCTGACCTGAAAAACAGTCCCTTGACCACAATAGCATCCGAACTGGAAACCTTGCGCTTCAATCAGAAAGAAGCTTGGATAAAGAATCTGGAAAGACTGAATGTATGCAATCAGAAGGGGCTTGTTGAGCGCTTTGACAGCACAATTGGCGGGGGCACCGTTCAAATGCCCTTTGGCGGCAAGCATCAGTTGACCCCTGCCGAGGGTATGGCGGCCAAGCTGCCGGTGGAAAGCGGTCAGACCACAACGGGAACCGTGATGACCTATGGCTATAATCCCGAGATTGCCAAGTGGAGCCCCTTCCACGGCGCGATCTATGCCATTGTGGAATCCCTGGCCCGCCTGGTGGCTATGGGCGGGGACTATAAAAAGGCCCGGTTGACACTGCAGGAGTATTTTGAAAAGCCTGCCAAGGACCCGAGAAGATGGGGCAAGCCCCTGTCAGCGCTGTTGGGTGCCTTCCATACCCAGTTGAAGCTCAAGGTGCCGGCCATTGGCGGTAAGGACAGCATGTCGGGAACCTTCAAGGATCTCCATGTCCCACCCACACTGGTGTCCTTTGCATTAGCTCCCGTGGACGTGACCACATTAGTTTCCCCCGAGTTTAAGAAACCGGGAAGCTCCCTGGCCTTGTTGACGGTCAGGAAGGATGACTTGATGCTTCCCGACTTTGACCATATGGCCCAAACCTATTCAAGACTCACCCGGCTTATTGAAGAGAAGAAGATTCTCTCAGCCTCCTCCTTGAAGGTGGGCGGTCTGGCCGAGGCCCTCTGCAAAATGGCCTTTGGCAACGGCCTTGGCGCAAGACTGGAGAGTCTTGACTTTGAGCGTTTGTTTGGCCTGGACTATGGGGCCATTCTTGTGGAGGTGCCCCAGGGCCTGAAACTTGACGAGCTGTTTGAGGGCCTCGATTACAGCCTGGTGGGCGAGGTTCTGGATGAACCCTTCATCAGGACAGCGACCCTGACCCTTTCTTTGGATGAGCTTTTGAAGGCTTGGCAGAGCACCCTTGAAAAGATCTTCCCCACCAAGACCCAGGACGGCACCCATCCGGTTGATGCCGTGACCTATAACAAGGGGACCGTGATAAAGCGGAAGACGCCTTATGCGCGGCCCAGGGTCTTTATCCCCGTGTTCCCGGGCACCAATTGCGAATACGATGTTAAGCGCAAGTTTGAGGAGGCCGGGGCCCAGACCGATGTCTTTGTCATGAACAACCTTACCGCCCGTGAAATCGACGAATCAGTTCAGGAGATGAAAAAGCGCATTGATGAAAGTCAGATCATCATGATTCCTGGCGGCTTCAGTGCGGGGGATGAGCCTGAGGGCTCGGGCAAGTTCATTGCCACCGTCTTCCGAAATGCCTATCTCTCCGAGGCTATCATGAATCTGCTTAAGAATCGTGACGGCCTGATGCTTGGCATATGCAACGGCTTCCAGGCCCTGGTCAAGCTTGGGCTTCTGCCCTATGGCGAAATAAGGCCATTGGATGAAACCTGCCCCACCCTGACCTTTAATTCCATCGGCCGCCATGTGTCCAGCCTGTTCCATACCCGTGTGGCTTCCAATCTCTCACCCTGGCTGGCCAAAGCCAAGGTGGGCGATGTACATACCATTGCCATTTCCCATGGCGAGGGCCGGTTCGTAGCCAGCGAGGAGATGCTCAAGGAGCTTATGGCCTCGGGGCAGATTGCCACCCAGTATGTGAATCTGGAGGGGCAGCCCACCATGGATAACCGATATAACCCCAACGGCTCGGTACTGGCCATAGAGGGCATTACCAGCAAGGACGGCCGAATCTTTGGAAAGATGGGCCATGACGAGCGATATACACGAAATACCTTCATGAATGTTCCCGGAAATAAGGACCAGAAGATCTTTGAGGCAGGAGTTGAGTATTTCCTTTGATAAGTTCTAACAATCGAGATGTGCAGCATAAAGTGAAGAGGAAAAAAAGCTCATGGATGCATTTAGAAAGGGGAAGCATCGGGGTGGCGGTATCCGCCCTGGGCCTGGCCTGTCTGCTGGGCACAGGCTTCCTCTTAAATGCCAGAGGATTCATGAACCCTGTGTTAATACCCCAACATCCGGCCTCTGAGGCGGCGCGCCAGGCTTCGACAGCAGCCCTGGGGCTTTCCGGCGTACCGTCTCCGGTTGCAGCCGCTGCGGCTTCATCGGCGAGCCAGACCCAAAAGGCCAATATTGTCAATCCCTATGTGAAATACACCTACGAACAGATGATGGAGGAGAGCCAAAAGCTGGCGGAGCGGTATCCGGACCTTATCAGCCTGGACAGCATCGGAAGTTCTGTAGAAGGCCGAGATCTTCTGCTCATCAAGCTGGGCAAGGGCGACAAGAAGATCATCCTTTGCGGAACCCATCATGCCCGGGAATATATCACCAGCTCCTATCTGATGAAGATGACCGAGGAGTACGCCAAGGCCTATACGGGCTCGGGCACCTTTGGAAAGTATAATGTGAGAACCCTTCTTAACAAGGTGACACTCTATATTGTGCCCATGGTCAATCCTGACGGGGTGAATCTGGTCAACAACGGTATCAAGACCGTCTCAGATCCTGAGGCTGTGTCGGCCATGGCCATGGTCAAATCCACCTATCGGGAATGGAAGGCCAATATTAACGGGGTTGATTTGAATCGTCAATACCCCGCCCATTGGGAAGAGAAGTACGACAATATCGGCAAGCCCGCCTCCGAGAACTATAAGGGCACCGATGCAGCCACCGAGCCTGAGGTTCAGGCCATGATGAAGCTGAGCCGGGACAACGATTTTATCCTGGCCGCCTCCTTCCACACCAAGGGCAATGTGATTTACTGGGCTGACAGGGGAACCGTAAAAAAGATAAAGGGCGTGGAGGCCATGGCAAAGCGCTTGTCCTCATTAACCGGATTTAAACGCATGCCCATCTCCGAGAAACCCTCGGTTTACGGAGCAGGGTATGAGAACTGGTTCAGGCTCGAGTTCCTGCGCCCGGCCTTCTGTATTGAGCTGACCCCATATAATAATACCGATGTGCCCCATGACGACAAGAAGTTTGATTCCCTGGTCTGGAAGAATGCCAAATACATTGGCCTTTTCCTGGCCGATGAGGCTTTAAAACGATAGGCTATAAACCGACCTCTAATTTATAAAAGCTTCAGTCCCGATTTGGGGGTGAAGTTTACTCTTCTTATAGTGTATTAGAACTGTTTTATTTCAGTTATTAATTATATGCTCCAATCATCTGTATTATCCAAGACTGATGATTGGAGCATTTCCTGAAGTTAATATCACTCTATTAATTCCATCTTGCTCTATTGCGACAGCACAAACTGATAGGACTGTGAATATTGTAGTGATGATTCGTGGCTATAAATCCGACTATGGAATTTCTATAGATTGAAGTTGGCACGTGGATACAGATGATTAATAATGAAATTTTTCAAATATTCTCGCACATCTTTTAGTCTCAAGCATTGGTACAAGTGGTTTTTGACGAGGGGTTGACGTTTTTCCTCACAAGTGGTCTTCTCATACCCTTATTAACATGAACATACAATTTGGAATCTTAGGTAATCGGTTGGTTTTAGTGGGGTATTTTGCTCAATCTCCATAATTAATAGTAAGTCTGGACCCTGAGCTCCTAGAACGATTGATGATGTTAGTGCTACTCTAAAATTGTACCATATACCGGTAAAAAAATAGGCCACCTT
>JAKIML020000084.1 GCA_022702935.2 Bacillota bacterium
GCATTCCTTCCTACTATTGCTCTGACTGCGGAGAGATGATGGTTTCCAGAACCGCGCCTCAGCAGTGCTCCAAGTGCCATTCCACCAACATTAAGCAGGACGAAGATGTGCTGGATACCTGGTTCTCATCAGCGCTCTGGCCCTTCTCCACATTGGGGTGGCCCGACAAGACCCCGGATCTGGATTACTTCTATCCCACCAGTGTTCTGGTCACTGGCTATGATATTATCTTCTTCTGGGTAGCGCGCATGATTTTCTCAGGCTTGGAGCAGATGGGACGGGAGCCCTTCCGTTATGTCCTCATCCACGGCCTGGTTCGTGACGCACAGGGCCGGAAGATGTCCAAATCCCTGGGCAACGGCATTGATCCGCTGGATGTTATCGATAAGTACGGCACCGATGCTCTGCGCTATGCACTGACCATCGGAACCTCCCCCGGCAATGACATGCGTTTCTCGGATGAAAAGTTGGAGGCCAGCCGTAACTTTGCCAACAAGATTTGGAATGCCTTCCGCTTTGTCATGATGAACTTTGATGAGGATCTGGATTTCTCAGGCGTGGATGAAAATCTCTTCACTACGGCTGATAAGTGGATTTTAAGCCGCATCAACACCGTGGCCCGGGAGGTTACCGAGAACCTGGAGCGCTTTGAACTGGGTATCGGCCTTCAAAAGATCTATGAATTCATCTGGGAGGAATTCTGCGATTGGTATATCGAATTGGTCAAGCCCAGACTCTATGACAGAGAAGCCAAGGGAAGGCTGGAAGCACTGTATGTCCTCAACAAGGTACTGGTTAACGCCATGAAGCTGCTCCATCCCTTCATGCCCTTTATCACTGAGGAGGTTTACAGCCATCTCATCACTGATGATGAGAGTATCATGATCTCCAAGTGGCCTGAGTACAGCGCCAATACCCTCTATGCTGAGGAAGAAAAGCTCATGGGCTTTATTATGGACGCTGTCAGAGGCATCCGCAATATCCGGGCTGAGATGAATGTTCCTGCCAGCAGAAAGTCGAAGGCCTTCTTTGTGACCACCGACAGAACCATTGAGGACGTCCTTGTGCAGGAGCAGTCCACCTTTACACGCCTTGCGTCCTTGTCGGAGATCGTGGTACAGAAGGATAAATCGGGTATTGCCGATGACGCAGTAGCCGTGGTTGTCAATGGCGCTGAGATCTATCTGCCCCTGGAGGATCTCATTGACCTGCAAAAGGAACTGGAACGGCTGGAGAAGGAAAAGGCCAATCTTGAGATGGAACTGGATCGGGTGAATAAAAAGCTCGGAAATGAAGGGTTTGTATCCAAAGCGCCACCCGCTGTCATAGAAGGCGAGAGGGAAAAGCTTAAGAAATATACTGAAATTTACGAAAAGATTATTGAGAGAATTCAAACCCTGAAAAACCGTTAATTCTAATAAATAGGCCGGGAGAATTCTGATCCCGGTCTATTTCTCTTGCAGGAAGAGATAGTTAACACAGCCAGGCGTATTAATCAAATATAAAAAGTGATATCCTAGAGTTGGAATGCTACAACGTGGGGGTGATTTTATTCCGAGGTCTCAAAGAGCCAGAATACTCATGGCTTTGTTTTCAACGGTATTGGTGATCTTCTATAGTATTTTGACTTTTCAGAGCCTTTCGGCCGGAAGACAGCAGAGTGGAGTTGACATTGGAGAGTCTCCGACCCCAACACCCACTCCGGACTATACCGAGGACATCGTACCCAATGACGAAACCTCCCAAGAAACTACTTTTTACATTACTGACGGTCAACGGTATTTTGAAAACCTGGTTGATCCGCAAAGCACCAATATTCTTATCCTGGGTACTGAGCCCACCGGCTTTAACTTTGATACCATTATGATTTTAAACATAGATAAGCAGGCGAAGAAGGTAAAAATCATCAGCTTCCCCCGCGATATCTATATTGATTACAGCGATAATATATTGGACACCATTGCTAAAGTCAAACCGGCGCTTTTGAAGGAGAAAGGGATCTTTCGCATCAATGCGGCACCCTCCATTGGCGATAATATCGCCTATCGGGAGAGTGACGGAAGGGTTAAAAAGCCCTATGTGG
>JAKIML020000103.1 GCA_022702935.2 Bacillota bacterium
CCCGCTGACCCGCCCATTTCAGGCAGACAATGGCCGGATGTACATTATGGGCCTTTGCGATTTTGACCACAATGGGATCCTCGGTATCCACCACATCGTCGGGGGTCTTATCGCGCTCAGGTCTGGAGGGCGAGCCTACAGGGCAGAAGCCGATGGGCTGAATGCCGTGCTCCACGCAGAAGTTGAAAAGCTCGGGCTGCTGGAAGCAGGGGTGCAGCTCCATCTCATTGGCCGCGGGCATGATTTTGGCATCCCTGATGAGCAGCTTCAGCTTAGGAATGGTCATATTGGAAGTACCGATATTCCTGACAAGGCCTGCCTGAACCAGTCTTTCCATCTGGTACCAGGTTTCCATGTACTCCTCATGGATGTAGGGTCTTGCTTTCTCATCCCGGAAATCGGGCGCTGCGCCCTTGGGATGGAAATTGGGGAAGGGCCAGTGCACCACATAGAGGTCCAGGTAGTCCAGCTTCAAATCCTTCAGCGTCTTGGCGCAGGACAGGAGCACATCCCCCTTGCCATGCATGTCATTCCAAACCTTTGATATAATAAACAGCTCTTCTCTTTTGATGCCGCTTTGCATAATGTCCTGGAAGACCTCACCAATCTGGTGCTCATTCCCGTAGACCGAAGCACAGTCAAAGAGTCTGTAGCCCACTTCAGCCGCCCCTTTGACAGCCTGGGCAATTTCATCACCTTTATAACGGTCCGAGCCAAAGGTTCCCATGCCGATAGCAGGCATCTTATCGCCGCCTCTGAGCGTTACCTGAGGAACCAGCTTCGGATCAATTGCATCAGATATATTCTTCATCACAATCTATCTCCCCCTTGTAATTTATCAGTCATCTGTCTTAATTCACGATTTCGTTTGCATCACTTTATAGTTTTAAAACTTCTTTATTTCTCAACCACAACGCCTTTTTTCAAAATGATATTGGCGTATAATGCCTTTTCCCCGGTGGCAACCACCGCATAGGCCTTTTTGGCTCTTTCATAGAAAGCAAAACGCTCTATATGCTCGAACTTGTTGTTTTCGGGCTCATAGGCCGTAACAATATCCTTGTAGTCGTTCCAGATGGGTGTCTCAACCGTGTCGCCCGGCACAACCTCCATAAGCGCTACCGGCGCTTCCACATAGGGGTCCAGGGGAAACAGCTTCAATATGGCGTCCAGAACCTCCACAGTGCTGTGGCCGTCGCACCGTACAAGCTTGTTGGCAATGGAGGCAGCGGGAAAGTTGCCGTCGGCTAGAACAATCTCATCGCCATGACCCATTTCCATCAGAATTTTTAACAGTTCAGGAGATAAAATACTGGGAATACCTTTTAACATATTACTCCAATCCTTTCCTAATCTCAATGGCTTTATCTTTGTGTGGCATACAGGTACTGATCGACACAGTTGACCACCCTGTCCTTGGCAAGGCTTTCAGGGTCATTGGAAATGAGGCCCTTTCTGACGCGCTCGTACTGGACGGGCATGTACTGGCTGATCAGCGATAAAGGAATCCCCACGGCCTTCAGGTTCTTAAGCATTCTGTCCATGGCCTCATGAACCTCGGGTGCAGGCAGATAATAGCGGCATCTGTCGGACAGGCTGTACTTCCTGGCCAGTCTGAGCTTCTCAACGGTGCCATGATAGTGCTTGTTCCAGTTGCTTGGATTCTTCAGCATGGTTTCCTCCAGCACCTTAATAAACCTGGACGGTGTAAGATCCTCCCTGCCCCGGATCAGCTCATCCTCAATCTGATTTAGTGCGAAGAGGGCTTCCCGAAGGGCAAAGGTCAATGCCGGGCCTACCTTCAGAATGGCAATACCGTCCTCCACCATGGCCTTCAGGGCCTCGGGGGTCTGATAGTCGGTAGAATGTCCCTCAAACACCAGATTGGGATAGTCCTTAAGGGCTGCACAAAGCTCTTTGGCCGCCTCCCTGTTATATTCGTGAATGGAATCGTCGCCAAACTCCACACCGGGCTGAACCACAATGGCGATAACATGGTTCCAGGCCTCATCAAGGCCGTACTGCCCGAAGGCTTCCTTAAACAATGTTATGGTCTCGCTGAGATCGGCCACGGTGGTCACCTGAAGCTGCTCCTCCTCACTCTGGCTTCCGCCCGGGATGGGCACCTCGCTGCCAATGACATACACCGGGTGCAGGGCTTCGGGATTCTCAGAGACAAGCTCCTGATAGGCCTTCTCGGCAACCTCGGCAAGGATTGCACCACGGCGGGCAATCACCGAGGTCTCCAGCTTTTTGTTATGATCGTCATCGCCCAGATGCATACTGGTATCAATATGTATCTTGGTGAATCCTGCCTTGACAAACTGGCTGATAAGCTCCTTGGATTCCTCCATGGCTTCTTTCTCGGACAGGGACTTCCATGTGAGGGGCCCTAAATGGTCGCCGCCGAGGATGATTTTCTCCACCGGGAATTTGACCTTTTCGGCAATGCCAAAAACAAAGCGTCTGAAATCTGCTGGTTTCATGCCCGTATAGCCGCCGTACTGGTTGACCTGATTGGCTGTGGCTTCTATCAATACATAGGATTTATCCTGAAGGGCTCTCTCCATACAGGCCTCGAGCACCAGCTCATTGGCGCTGCAGATAGAGTAAATCCCTGCCGGAACGCCCTTTTTCTGCAATGCTACAATCTCTTTCAACGGATGATTCTTTATCATAATGCTGCTCCTTTCCTATTCGTTGACCAGTAGGATCTTGCCCTTCACCGCGCCGGGTGTCTTGAACATATCAAAGGCCTGTTTGGCGTCCTTCATGGGGAACTTGCGAAAGATGAGGCTGTCATCCAGCTTCAGCTTTCCGTTTTTGAAGAAATGGGCGGTAAGCTCCCATTCGTCGCCGGGGAACGGAGCACTGTAGGACATCCATGAGCCGGTAAGCTTAAACTCTTTTCTGTTCATCTTTTCAAACAGATGGGGCTGGAAGACAAGGTCTCTTGAAGGGGTGCCCACGAAGCAGACACTGGCCTTATTGGCGGCCAGCTCAAAGGCCAGCTTCATGGTCACATCCACACCGGCGGTCTCGAACACAAAGTCAAAGCCCTTGCCCCCGGTCTCCTTTTTCACGGTTTCCATGAACTCGGGGTCACGGGTATTGATGGTCACATCAACGCCCAGCTTTTTAGCCAGCGCCAGTCTTTCGTCGTCAATGTCAAAGATAAAAACCCTTTTTGCGCCGAAGATCATGGCCCATTGGGCTGCGAAGATACCGATGGTTCCGCCGCCGAGGATGGCCACATCCTTGCCGCCACGGAAGTCTGCGCATTTCAGGCCGTGGATGGCCACGGTGGAGGGTTCGAAGAAGGCCCCCTGCTCAAAAGTGACGGTCTTGTCAAACTTGAACACATTCTGTTCGGGCAGGACCACGTAATCGGCAAACCCGCCCTGGATTCTTGAGCCCACAAAGCTGTAATGGCGGCACTGGGAATAGTTGCCCTTCTGGCAATCCTCGCATTTAAAGCAGGGAATGAGGGGCACGGCAGCCACACGGTCGCCTTCCGAAACGGTTGTGACGCCGTTGCCCACGGCCACAACCTCGCCCGAGAATTCATGGCCCAGAATAATCGGATAAAAATGAGCCGCATCCCCCAATACTCTTGGAATATCCGATCCGCAGATACCCACTGCCTTAACTCTCACCAGCACCTGCTTTTCGCCTGGCACCGGCGTTGCTATTTCTTCATACCTCAAGTCGTCCTTTGCATGTAAAACAACTGCTTTCATAAAAAATCCCACCAATCTTTTAAAATAGTTAAAATTCATAGGTTCATGCTTTTCGCATGGTATCCTTAAGCTTTTCATAGATCTCAAGATAAGTTTCAAAGTACTTCATGTATTGCCTGTGAGCCTTCATATCGGGCTCATGGACCCGCTTTACAGTAATGGTTTGGGCCACGGCATCCTTGAAGCTGCCGTACAGGCCCGTTCCCACGCCGGCCAGGATGGCCGCGCCCAGGGTGGTGGCCGTATCCGAGGCGGGAACCTGGATGACCTTCCCGGTCACATCGGCCTTGATCTGCGTCCATAGCCTGCTGTTTGCCGCTCCGCCCATGGCATTCAGAACATCTGCAGAGGCATTGGCTTCCTCCGCTGTTTTGAGATTGTGATACAAGGCATATGCACAGCCCTCCATCACGGCCCGTATCATATGGGCCCTGGTCTTGCTGTAATCGAGACCAAAGAATACGCCCTTTGCACTGCCGTCCCAAATGGGTGAGCGCTCTCCCGCCATGTAAGGGAGGAAGATAAGCCCCTCCGACCCGTTGGGAATCTCGGCGGCCTCCTCGTCCATAATCTGAAAGGCCCGTTTTCCGGTGAGCTCGGCCTGGTGATCCTCATAGAACCCCAACTTTTCGTGGAACCATTTCAGGCTTCCGCCCCCCACGGTTCCGCCCTGCAAAAGCCATACATCGGGGACAACGTGATAGCTTAAAATCAGTTTGGGATGCGCAACGGCCTCATCCACACAAATGCTCATGCCCCCTGCCTGGCCTCCCTGTTCCTGGGTCTGGCCGTTCTCCATGACCCCCACGCCCAGGGTGCCGCATGCGGCATCCAGCCCTCCTGCCACCACGGGGGTGCCGGGCCTTAATCCTGTTTCAGCCGCCGCTGAAGGGGTTACTTCCCCGATAACCTGATGGCAGGCATAGATATCGGGCAGCTTCTCCACAGGAATACCGAAGGCATCCGATAAGGAAGCGTCATATTGACCGGTTTTGATGTTGAACATATGGAGACCATAGCCCTGGGAGATGTCATGGGTCATTGCCCCGGTGAGCTTGTAGGCTATGAAGCTGTTGCACTGCAGGAACTTGTAGGTCCTGTTGTACACCTCAGGCCTGTGGCGCTTGAACCAGATAATCTTGGAGGTTGAGTAGGTGGGCTCCAGCCCGTTGCCGCTGATGCTGAAAATACGCTCGAAACCGATTTTCTGCGTAAACTCCTCACAGATATCCCGAGAACGGGTGTCCATCCAGATGGGGGTATTGTGAAGAACCTGGCCGTCCCTGTCCACGGGAATGGCCGACCAGCTCTGACCATCCACGCCGATTCCGGCAATGTCCCCCGCCTTCACCTTTCCGGTGGCCAGGATCTCCCTGATGGCGGCGGTAACGGCATGCCACCATTCCATGGGATCCTGTTCAACGAATCCGGGTTCGGGATAGTACACGGGATAGCTCTTTGTGGCCTGGGCGATAACCCGGCCTTCCTTGTCAAAAGCCGCCGCCTTGCATGCAGATGTGCCAATATCAATACCCAGAAGAATGCTGCTCATAATGATTACTCCTCTTTATGTATTCACTCAGGTTCTGAAGCAGGCCCGGAATCCCAGACACTGCACTCTAAGACGTCTTAACCGTCATTTGTCCTATTGACATAATCGTTTTACTTTTTATCTTCTATTTATAGTTAAACGTTTCGTTTTTATGATAAAAAAATAGTATGAAGCCATTTAACGGGTTTTTGGTGAAATAATCTGTCTGTGTTGTGACTGTGGGCTGCAAGACAGCACCTCAGACATAGGAATTTATAACCTTAACCGATTCGCCCTCAACAATTTCGGTTTTCAGGCGCAGCATGGCCGGAAAGCCGCCCTTATCCCCTTTCATCCGTCGAAGCAGCAGGTTTGCGGCGTATTCGCCAATTTGCTGCATGGGCTGAACTACAATGGACAGTCTGGGCTTAATCACATTGGCAAGCTGGATATTGTCAAAGCCTATCAGTGACAATTGGTCAGGTACCGAAACATTGCTGCTGTTCAATGCCATAACGGCGCCCAGCGTCATCTCATAATTGGTCACAAATACAGCCGTGGGCGGATTTTTCATCTCCAGGAAATAGTTCATAAGCGTCATGCCGCTCTGGATTTCATAGTCCCCATACCTTATGAGGTCCTGATCAATCTCCAACTGATAATCCTCATGAACCCTTATGTACCCCTTGAGACGCTCCTGGGCCGTATAGATATCCTGGGGCCCGCAGATAATGCCCACCCGCCTGTGACCTTTCATGAACAAATGCTCCACGGCGTTATAGGCCGCATTCAGATTGTCCACCAGGACCACATCGCATTCAACGCCCTTCATGGCCCGGTCAATCAATATGACGGGGATGTCCCTGTCCAGCGCCTCTTTGATCTTATTGGCATCGATGGCATGGGGAACAAGGATGATGCCGTCCACCGACTTGCTCATCAAAAAGTCAAATTTCTGGTTTTCAAGCTCCCTGTCGGTTCTGTAATCACAAACAATGGTACTGTATCCGTAATCCAAAAGCAGGCTCTCCACTTTGGAGACGATGCTGGTAACAAAAATGTTTTCAAGGCTAGGAATTAAAACACCTATGGTGGCGGTTTTATTGGTCTTAAGCCCTCTGGCCATCTCATTAACCTTAAAATCCAGGGCTCTGATGGCCTCCTCAATGCGCTGCCTGTTTACTTCCTTGACACTGCCGCCATTGATAAACTTTGATATGGTTGCGATGGACAGGCCGGTGTACCTGGCCACATCCTTGATTGTCGAAGCGATTAAAATCACCCTCTGTCACAAAACGTTTAACTTACCAATTTCATGATAATCAATATCACTTTTTATGTCAATTCATCCGTAGAAGCTATTATCTTCATAACCCCTGGTTCATCAGGGCTTGCCCGAATTCATCAGATTGTCCCTGTATTCATTGGGCGACACCTTGAAATATTTCTTGAAGCAGTAGCTGAAATACTGGGGATCCGAATATCCGACAGCCTCGGCAATCTGATAATTCTTCATGGATGGATCAATCAGTAGTTCCTTGGCCTTGTTCATTCTCAGCTCGGTCAGGTAGTTTATAAAAGTGGTCCCCGTCTCCTTTTTGAAAACAGCCCTGAAATAGCTGGGGCTTAAGTGCAGGTGCTGGCTGACCATGCCCACCGAGATGTTAGGGTCTGCATAGTTATCATTAATAAAGGCTTTGGCCTTTTCAATAACCTCGGAGCAATAGTTCTGTCTGTTCTCTGTAATGCTCTCCATAAGTCCGTAGCACAGTTCCAAAACCATATCCCTGAGCTGCTCCACAGTTTTCATGTCCAGGATTTTGCGGATATCGCCAAGATACATGAGGGCTTCCCCATTGGAGGAGATGCTTTGGGTTTCGCGGGCGATAAAGATGATGATGCTGATGGTATAGCTTATCATCTGCTCCATGCTGGCGTGATGGGAGGCTTCCTCCATCAAATCGTCCACCATCCTGGCCACGCCGTCCCTGTTGTTGGCCTTAATGCAGGCCAGAAGCTGCAGCTCCTTCTCCTTGCTGAAAACCAGCACATTCTGACGATGGGGCTCTATATCGTTGATGACAATCAGACGGTTCCTGCCAATGGCATACCGGTATCCCAAGGCCGAAAGGGCTTCGCTGTAGGAGTTGGATATGGTGCTGTAACGGCCGCAGACATTGCCCACACCAATGGTAATGGTGAATTTAAGGTACTTCTCAATGGTGGCCCGGATCTCCTCCAGGACGGTAAGCACCTCATTTCTCCAGTCCTTGCTTTTGGCCATGCCCGCATTGGTCAACAACGCAACCACGTATTCATCATGGACCACGGCCGAGCCCATCTGCCTGCCTTCAAGGATTTCCTTGGCAATGTTCCATACGGCAAAATTCATAAGGCTGGGGGACTCGCCCGCCCAATCCTCGTTCTGGTCGCCATCGTGCATGAAAACGGCCACCTGGAACTGACTGGCTGCAAGGAAGTCGAGATTGAGCAGTTCAATCTTTTCCGCTGCCTCCCCATCACTGACTTCGTTGGTCAGAAGGCTGTTGATGAAGGAATTCTGCATCACCGACTTATTTTGGCTGTAGAAGCTTTTCAAAGATGCCAGATTGCGGCTTTGCATATGCTCGTTGTCCAACAGCTTCTTCACTTCGGCGAGGCAGGATGTCAGCTCTTCCGCACTGACAGGCTTCAGGATATACTTTGTGACATTCAGGTCAATGGCCTGCTTGGCATAATTGAAGTCATCATACCCCGTCAGGAAGATGATCTTGACCGTGGGAAAATCGCTTCTCAACTGACGGGCCACATCAAGTCCGCTGATAAAGGGCATATTGATATCGGTAATAACAAGGTCGGGCGGATCCTTCTCCACCATTTCCAAGAGCTCGTGGCCGTTGGAACAGCATCCCACAAGCTGGAACCCGTTTTCTTCCCAGCGAACCAGCCTTGATACATTGTTTCTTACCAGTGCCTCATCATCTGCAAAAATCAGCTTATACATTCAGAAGCCTCCGTCCTTTTTTAAGCCCATGAGCAAAGCACTCTATATCAATATTACAGCATAAATCCGTTCACCGCATCCTTTAAGTCATCCGCCGAGCTGGAAAGCATGGCCGCAAGCGCTGCAATTTCCTCATGGCCTGCCGTCTGCTCCTCAATGGAGGCGGCCACCTCCTGGCTTTCGGACATGAACTGTTCTGCCACACTATAGATGATGCGGCTCATCTCTTCCACTTTCTTGACCTCTTCCACCGACTGCTCAATTTCCTCAACAATCTGCCTGACCTGGATGTCCACCTCATGGCTGGTGCTCACAATATCGCCAAAGGCCTGCTTTGCCGCCTCAGCCATCTGGGTGCCTTCCATGACCTCATGAACGCC
The DNA here is from genome assembly GCA_022702935.2 of Bacillota bacterium. Lineage (GTDB taxonomy): Bacteria > Bacillota > Clostridia > DSM-8532 > DSM-8532 > DTU059. The sequence goes on from JAKIML020000103.1 coordinate 8,656, forward strand.
CTGGGTCATGCTGTCAACAGCCAGATCTGTTTTCTTCTGTATGTCATTGAGCATCTCCGATATCTCCTTGACCGCATGGGTCGAGGCCTCGGCAAGCTTTCGTATCTCCTCGGACACTACCGAAAAGCCCTTGCCGTGTTCACCGGCTCTTGCGGCTTCAATGGCCGCGTTAAGGGCCAGAAGATTGGTCTGTGCTGCAATGCCGGTGATGGTATCCAGTATGATCTTAATCTCCTGGGACTGTTCCTTCAAGGCTGTGGTGACTTGCTGTGTGTTGACAATTTTATCCCGGATAATGCCTATCTGCCCGATGAGCTGGCCCACCTTCTGATTGCCGTTCTGAGCGGCATCATCGGCCTCCATCGAGGTCTCCAGCACGATCCTGGAGTTCTCATAAATCCGTTCAAACCTTGACCCCTGGCCTTTTACAACCTCCATGGTCATTCTGCATTGCTCGGACTGTTCGGACGCGCCCTGGGAAACCTGCTGTACAGAAACCGAGACCTGCTCAATGGCCTTGGTATTCTGCTCGGTCCCTGCTTTCAGGGAGTCGGCCGAATGGGCCACCGTATCGCTGATGTCCCTGATCTTGCTGATAACCGCGCTTAAGTTGGACAGCATCTTGTTGAAGCTCTGGGCCAGAATATCCAACTCATCCTTAGTGCTGACGCTGATGGGCTCAAAGCTTAAGTTGCCCTCCGCAATATTCTGTGCGCACCGGGAGAGCTTTCTGATGATCCCGCCTGTTTTCCCGGCATAGAGTGCCGATAATAGGATGCTGACAGCGCTGACAATTGCAATGACCATAAGGGCAACCAGCCCCAGCGTATTGGCCTGTTTGCTGAGCTGCTCTTTAATGACGCGCTGATTGTTCAGTTCAGCCGTAATCATCTTGTCAATGCTGGAAGACGAGAGATTGACCAGGGTCTTGATATGTCCGCTGTATTCCAGCGCCTTTTCCTTGGTATCGGCATTGTAAATGCCCTCAATGTCTTCCTGAATGGATTGGAAAAAACGTTCCACCGACTCCAGATTCTCCAAAACAGTCTGGTCGGAAACGGTATCCTTCAGTAAAGCAATATGGGAATTAATGGCCTCAGCCTCTGCCGACAGCCTGCTGCCCTGCCTCCGATCGGTGTCATTGATATAGGAGGTCACATGCTCGGGTATTCTGGACAGGGCATTATTGATCTCATTGGCTGAAATCGTCGTCCGGACCATATTGTCAAGCTTCAGCATGAAGACGCGCATGGCAAAAAATGAAGCAAGGCTTATGATGCTCATGATGAGCACAATAGCTGTGAATCCCAGCACCAGCTTGCCCTTAATGGTGTGCATGAAGCCAGGTCCTTTTTGAATCCCTCTGTTTTCTGTCTGCTCTTTCAAGGTTTTTATTTTATCATGCCTTAAATGTCTCAACGATTTACACCCCGATCTTTTTTCTCTATCTTAATGGGTAAACTCAGAGCGCTGATTCAGCCAGATAGCTTCTTCCCCTGCCTTTTCAGACAGGGGAAGAAACATCAGTTTTGTAGATTATTGGTTCAGAATGGCTTGCATTTTCTCATCGTTCATGTTTTCTGTGGTAACCATGGTTACACCGGTGTCAACGTCCTTGCTGGCAGGAGCCTTGCCGCCGAGAATATCAACCACTAACTGAACGCCCTGAGCGCCCATGGTGGTAGGCATCTGAACAGCAGTACCCTTGATGGTGCCAGACTTTAAACCAGCCTTGATGTCATCGGAGTTATCGAAGCCGACAACCATAACGCTCTCGGTCTTGCCCTGCTCGGTAACGGCCTGAGCCACACCGATGGCAGACTGGTCATTGGCGCCCCAAATACCTTTCAGACCGGGATATGCGGAGATGAAGTCGGTGGCCTGGTTGGCTGCAACAGTGGGGTCGGAATTGCAGTACTGAACGCCTACAATCTCAATGTCGGGGTAGTTGTTCTTGATCTCCTGGGTAAAGCCGGTCTCTCTGTCTACAGCAGTCTGAGTACCAGCAGCGAAGTTGATGATAGCAACCTGGCCCTTGCCGCCGATGAGCTCAGCCATCAGCTTGGCGCATTCTGCACCGGCCTGTACGTTGTTGGTTGCCAGGAAGGCATCGTAAATGGGTTCAGAAATACCGGAGTCGATCATGATTACAGGGATACCAGCCTCTTTGGCCTTTCTTACGGGCTCAACCAGAGCATCCTTGTCACAGGCTGCGAGGATGATGCCATCGTAGTCGTCGTTGATACATGTTTCAACAATCTGTACCTGCTTGTCGATGTCGGCCTCGGTGGGTGGTCCAAGGTGAGTGATTTCCACATTGCCAAGTTCCTTGGCCTTTGCTTCTGCAGCCTTCTTCACGGTCTGCCAGTAGGGAGAATCCACCATCTTGGTGACCAGAGCGATCTTGATGACCTTGTCGTTTCCGGAATTGTTGGCCGGTGTGCTGGAAGGTGTGCCATTATTGGACGAATTGTTTCCAGTGTTCCCGGTTGCCCCGCAACCTACCAGCATAGCAGCTACCAGCAGGCATGTCAGGAAAATGCTAAAAAACTTTTTCATAGATTTCCTCTCCTTATTTTGTATTATTTACTGCTTTCGCAGTTTTTGACGGGTTTAATGGATTCAGCTTGCTTTTTTCTTCTGGAGGTGTCATACCATACACCCAGAACGATGATGGTACCGATAATAACCATCTGTACGAAGGCATCCACCTTCAAAAGGTTCAGGCCGTTTCGCAGAACGCCCATAACGAATGCACCGATAACAGTTCCCAATATGCCGCCTTCGCCGCCGATAACCGAAGTACCGCCGATAACGGCTGCTGCAATACCCTCCAGCTCATAGCCGGAGCCTGCATTGGACTGTGCCGAAGCCAGACGAGCTGCCAGAAGGATACCGGCCATGGCCGATGTTGCACCGCAGATGATATAGGCTGTGAGCTTGGTTTTGACAACATTGATGCCCGACAGTCTTGCTGCCTCTTCATTAGAGCCTACCGCAAACAGGCGTCGTCCGTAGCCTGTCTTGGACAGGACAATGCCGAGGATAGTGGCGGTGATGAGCATAATGATGGTTGGGAAGGGTATCTTTCCGAATACGGTACCGCCGCCCATGAACTGGAATACCTTAGTAATCTGCTCATCACCCAAAGCACGGATGGATACGGGCTTTCCCTGGCCCACAAGCTGGGTGAGGCCGCGGAAGGCATACTGTGTACCCAGAGTGGCAATAAACGGTGTAACATTGAGCTTGGTGATAAATAAACCATTGATGAGGCCTGCCAGTACGCCCGTCAGTATACCAATCAGAATGGCCACGGGAATGCTGAAGCCCAGTGTGATGGCCTTGGCACAGACAATACCGCCGAAGCCGAGCACCGAACCTGCAGACAGGTCAGTTCCGCCGGTTATCAGTACAAAGGTAAGGCCGAATCCCAAAATGGCATAGGGTGTTACCTGAAGCGCAATGGTCAGCAGATTGTCAATTTGGAGGAAGTTACCCCCGGTCAAAACACCAAAGAAAATACAGAGAAAAATCAGAACACCGAATGCCAAAAACTTTTGTAAAAACTCGCTTCTGTTTTTAAACAGGCCGTTTTTGGCAGTCTCTACTTTGCTACTCATCATTAAGCACCCTTTCCTTCTTCATCACATAATCCTGTTGCATAACGCAGGATCTTCTCCTGTGTCGCTTCTTCACGATTGAGCACGCCGCTGATTCTACCGTTGCACATCACCGCAATCCGGTCGCTCATGCCCAGAATCTCCTGTAAGTCGGAGGAGATCATGATAATGGCAACACCGTTATCACTGAGCCGGTTCATGAGCTCGTAAATCTCATATTTGGCACCAACATCTATACCGCGTGTGGGTTCGTCAAAGATAAGCACCTTGATATCATTGCACAGCCATTTGGCAAGCACGATTTTCTGCTGATTGCCGCCCGAGAGATTCCGTGTTTTTTGGAACATGCTTGGCGTTTTGATGCGAAGACTGTTAATGTATTTATCAGCGTTGGTCTTAGCCGCGCTCTCGTTAACGAAGCCTTTTTTGCACAGGTTGGAGATAAAGGCCATGTTGACGTTTCGTTCAACGGTCATATTCAGCGCCAGGCCATCCTTTTTCCGGTCCTCGGTAATATAGCCGATGCCGTTTTTGATGGCTGAGGTGATGCTGTTGATTTCAACCAGCTTGCCGTCTACAAAGACCTCCTTATGGAAGGTCTTGTCGGCTCCGAATATGGCCCTTGCCAACTCGGTGCGCCCTGCGCCCATCAGTCCTGCAATGCCCAGGATTTCACCGGCGTGAACCTGAATATGTTCCACATCCACCTTATTGCTGGCGATATTTCGTGCCTCGAACAGGACGTTGCCGATTTTCCTTTGATAAACGGGATACTTATTGTTCAGTTCACGTCCCACCATCAAATGGACCAAGGTGTCAATGGTGACTTCCTTGTAAGGATATGTACCGATATATTCACCATCGCGTATGACCGAAACACGATCGGCTATCCGGGCCAGCTCCTCCAGACGATGCGAGATATATACCATTCCAACACCCTTGGCCTTCAGCTTATAGATGATGTTGAACAGACTGTCTATCTCGGACTGGGTCAGTGCCGCTGTGGGCTCGTCCAATATAAGAATCTTGGAATTAAAGGATATGGCCTTGGCGATTTCCACCATTTGCTGCTCTGCCACGCTTAAGGAGCGGACCAGGGCTTTGGGATTAATGGACAGGCCAAGCTCGTCAAGAATCTGCTGGGTTTTCTCAATCAGCTTCTTGTCGTCTACAAAGGGGCCTGTTTTAGGCTGACGGTCCAGCCAGATATTATCGGCCACCGTCAAATGGGGACACAGGTTAAACTCCTGAAAAATAATACTGATACCAAGTTGCTGCGCCTTTTTTGTATTATCTATGGAAACCTTCTTACCTTCAATGAAAATATCGCCTTCATCCGCCTGATGAACACCGGAGAGAATTTTCATTAATGTGGATTTTCCGGCGCCATTTTCCCCGCACAAAGCGTGGACCTCACCAGCGTTAAGGGACAGGCTCACATTGCTCAAGGCCCTAACACCGGGAAATGACTTTGAGATGCCACACATTCTGAGCAGTTCGGTCATTGATTTTACCTCCCACCATATACTCTGTGTTTTCCTAAACGAAACGTTTCACATGTTTAGGATACTCCAATATGGTGGGATAAAGAATTGAAAAAACGATTGATAATAATTGAAAAAACGACTGTGATAGTTTTACATAGAATTGGTACAGGTTAGGTTAATTAAGCCCAAGATGCTTAATAGAAGGGGAAGATCAGCCGCTGATATTCCTCGGAAAAGATGTTGTCCTTGTCGATGACGTAGACTTCGGTGTATATATTCCGTTCTACCCGCTTCCCCTTTAGGGTTTTGAAAGCGGTTTCCACGCTGTAATAGCCCATGAGATAGGGGTTTTGCAACACAGCCACATCCAGTATCCCCCGCTCCACATAGTCGGCTTCCTCCACGGTACAATCGATACCGGCCAGGAAGATGTCGCTGCGATCCAGGGCCTCCAGCGCCCGGGCCGCTCCGGTGGCCGACTGGGCATTCAAGCCCGCAATGACCTTAATATCAGGGTGCCTGACCACCATCTCTCGGACAAGCTGCTCGGCCTTATCAATATCGGAACCACAGTAAGCCATATCAGCGACTCTCATCTGGGTGCTGTTCTGGATATAGTCATTAAAGCCCGCGAAACGTTCCATGGCCGGCAGGGAGTTCTTGACGAAGCTGATGACACCTATTTCAGCGGTGCCGCCCACCCGTTTCTCCACCTCCCGGGCCAGAACCTCTCCGGCTTTATAATTATCGGTGGATATAAAGGAAATCCACTTATCGCTGTTGACACCCGAATCCACCAAAATGACCGGAATGTTCTTAGCCTCTGCCCTTTCCACCCACTCGGCCATAAGATCGTAATCGCCTGCTGCCAGGATGATGGCATCGGGCTGGCTCAGGATGCTCTGGGCGAAGATGGATGTCTGCAGCTTGTATTCCTCCTCATTCATAGGCCCTAAAAAGCGCAGGTCAATATTGTGCTCAGCGCCCGCCGTTTTGGCGCCATCGTATACACTGACCCAAAAGTCCGAGTTGGTGGACTTGACAATAAGGTCGATGGTATACTTCTTCTGCACTGCGCTGCAAGCGCCCAGGCTGAATGCCAGGACTAAAATCAAAAGAATACAGCAAATCCTTTTCTTCATGGGCCTCCTCATTTCTCCGACTGTCATATATGCTGTCATATATGTTGCCATCTATGACCTGATGCTTGACTTTATCTGTTTATGGCTAGAGCAGCTTTATTTTTTCACTTCCGCTTGCTGCCCATTCTGCAAAGGCAGGACAATACGTACCGTTGTCCCCTCATCGGGCCTGCTCTCAAAATGTAGGCCGTATTCCTGACCATACATGAGCTGAATACGCTGATTGACATTATAGACCCCGATACCCGACTTGGTGGAGGGCTTTTCCTCTAAAATACGCTCCATTTTCTCGGGGCTCATGCCAAAGCCATTATCCTTCACCTCAAAGACCAGCCTGTCGTCCCGGATACCGGCGTGAATATGGATCATACCCTTGTAGGGAAGATTACCCACCCCATGGATAATAGCATTCTCAACAATGGGCTGCAGCACAATTTTAAGGGTCTTGCATTGCAATGCGGCCTCATCAAAAGTGATTTCATAGTCGAACTGGTCATTGTACCGCATTTTCTGGATAATCAGATAGGTTTCCACATGCTTTAGCTCGTCCTCCACCCCAATGGCTTCCCGGCCCCCGCTCAAGGATAGCCGGAAGAACCGGGCCAGCGCTGAGATCATTTTCACCACATTCTGCTGGTCACCGCTCTCGGCCATCCACATAATGGAGTCCAGGGTATTGTACAGAAAGTGGGGGTTTATCTGAGCCTGCAGGGCCTTCATCTCGCTCTTGCGAAGCAGCTTCTGTTCCTCCACCACCTGCTCCATGAGGCGTTTTATTTTATACACCATCTGATTGAAGGCAAAGGACAGCTCCTTAACCTCATAGATCCCCCGCGGCGCGTAGAAGGTGCTGAAGTTTTCATTTTCAATGTCTCCCATCAGTCGCATCAGCCGGTTCATGGGGCTTGTGATAAAGAAGGACATAATCACCGACAGCAGGATAATCAGCAGCACCACCACAATGACAATGAGCAGGATAAAATGCCGCAGTTCCTCGTCAAAGGTCAGAAAGCCGTTGAGCTGGCTGACGCCTACAATGCGCCAATCCGCATTTTTTAAGGTTTTAACGCTGATGAGGGTTCGTCCGCCTTCATTGGTAAAGATCTGGCTGCCGTCCTTAAGGGCGGAGGCCATGGGTATGGTTTTGTCCCCGATACCCGCATAGATAATCTGCTGACGGGGATGGTAGATGAGCTTGCCGTTTTTATCAATGATGTAAAGATAGCCTTTTTCACCGAGCTCCTTGGAGCAAAGCTCCTTGATATTGTTAAAGTTCAGGTCAACCAGGATAATCCCCTGCTGCCTTTGGTTCCCTTCAGTCCATTCCACACCCTTGCTCAGCGAAATGACCCAGCGGTATTCCCCTTTATACAGAAGCTGAACATGGGGCGCGGTAAATACATACATGCGGCTGGCAGGCGCCACACTGCGGAACCAGTTCTGACGCTTGATATCCACATTTTCCTTAAGTTTGCGGGAATCGGTTTTCATGACCAGTTCGCCCTGGGCATTGAAAACAGCAATGGTGTCTATATCATCACGCAGCACAAAATGATAAAAATTGAGGGCTTTATTGGGATCATAATCCTCCAGCAGCTCTGAAATGGTATCTGCAATGGAGAGCATCTCCTTAAGATAGCTGTCAATGCTGTTGGACACATTGTCCACGATTTGGGTATGATTCTGCTCGGTGGTAAAGTCGATGGATTCATTGAAGCGGTTGTTCATGGTAAAGGTAATGATCAGCACTGCGGCCACGGCAATTAAGGTGGTCGTGGAGGCCATCACCACAAATAGGCTGTTCCATCTTAAGCTGGAGGGGAGTATCGCTTTCACTCTTTTCAGACGCATTCTTCTAAATCCACCTCGTAGAACCATGAGCATATGCTCGCTGCCTGCTGCCACAGAATTAACGCCTTCATAACGGTATATTACATCATAGCACATTTCAGCCCAAGGCAATAGGGGGTCCTTTTATAGGCTTTTTGCATCAGGGGGCTTTATAAGGGCAATAAAACATAAAAAACCCACTTAGGTAGAGCACTCTAACTAAGTGGGTTTCTGCTTAAATTTGCATCAAAATATTATTCGTTTTCTTCCTTTTTGTTGGAATTATTATCGGCCAGGGCGTCCTTTCTGGAGAGGTTGATTCTTCCCTGCTTGTCAATTTCCATGACCTTAACAAGGACCTCATCGCCCACGCTGACCACGTCTTCAACCTTGTTGACGCGCTTGCTGTCCAGCTTGGAGATGTGGACAAGGCCTTCCTTGCCGGGCAGGAATTCAACAAAAGCACCGAAGTTCATGAGCCTTGTCACCTTACCCATAAAGACAGAACCGATTTCCACATTACCGGCAATACCCTCGATAATCCGGATGGCCTTCAAGCCGGCTGCCTCATCGGAGGTGGCCACATAGACCGAACCGTCATCCTCAATATCAATCTTAACCCCGGTATCGGCGATAATCTTGTTGATGACCTTACCACCGGGTCCAATAACCTCACGGATCTTGTCGGGATCAATCTTGGTCTGATAAATCTTGGGCGCATAGGGTGACAGAGAAGGCCTGGGCTCGGCAATTACCGGCAGCATGCACTCGTCAAGAATCTGGAAGCGCCCTTTCTTGGTAATCTCAAAGGCCTGGCGGATGATTTCATAGGAAAGACCGTCCACCTTAATATCCACCTGAATGGCGGTAATACCCTTCTTGGTACCGGCCACCTTAAAGTCCATATCGCCGAAGAAGTCCTCAATGCCCTGAATGTCCATGAAGGTGATGAATCTGTCGGGGTTCTCCTCGTCCACAACGAGACCGGAGGAGATACCGGCCACAGGGGCCTTAATGGGCACGCCTGCATCCATCAGAGCCAGGGTGCTGGCGCACACACTGCCCTGGGAGGTGGAGCCATTGGACATGAGCACCTCGGATACCAGACGGATGGCATAGGGGAATTCTTCCTCGCTGGGGATAACGGGCTCAAGGGCTCTTTCGGCAAGGGCGCCGTGACCAATTTCACGACGGCCGGGGCCTCTGGAGGTCTTGGCCTCGCCCACCGAATAGGGCGGGAAGTTATAGTGATGCATATAGCGCTTTTCTTCTTCCAGATCCACACCGTCCAGCTTCTGACCTTCGCCTAAGGGGCCGAGGGTTACATTGGTCAGCACCTGGGTCTGACCGCGCTGGAAGAGGGCTGAGCCGTGGGTTCTGGGAAGCAGACCCACTTCGGCGTGAAGGGGACGAATTTCCATTAAGGAACGGCCGTCCACACGCTTATGCTCTTCAAGCAGCATGGTTCTTACAATCTTCTTCTGAAGCTTGTACAAAGCATCGGCAATCTGAGTTTTCTGCTCGGGGAAGGTTTCGGCCAGCTTTTCCTGGACCATGGCGCAAACAGCGTCCACCTGATTGTCCCGGGTTTCCTTATCGGAATTCAGGAGGGCTGCCTTCATGTCGTCCTTGGCAAGCTCATAAACGGCATCCCAAATCTCATCGGGAACCTTGACGGGCTCATATTCGAACTTGGGCTTGCCAACCTCTTTGACAATGCCCTCGATAAACTCAATGAGGCGCTTAATCTCTTCATGACCCTTCTTGATGGCGTCCAGCATGACCTCATCGGGTACCTGATTAGCCCCGGCCTCGATCATGACGATCTTTTCCTTGTCAGCCGAAAGGGTGACATACATATCACTCTTGGCACGCTGTTCGGTGGTGGGGTTGATGACCACTTCACCGTCCACAAGACCGAGAATAACACCGGCGATGGGGCCGTTGAAGGGGATATCGGAAATGCACAGGGCCACAACGGTACCGATAATGGATGCAAACTCGGGGGAGTTGTCCTGCTCCACCGAAAGCACTGTATTGACAATGGCCACGTCATTTCTCAGATCCTTGGGGAATCTGGGGCGCATCTGTCTGTCAATAACGCGGGATACCAGAATAGCCTTTTCTGTGGGCTTGCCTTCGCGTTTAATAAAGCCGCCTGGGATCTTACCTACGGCGTAGAGCTTCTCCTCATAGTCCACACTGAGAGGGAAGAAATCGATACCTTCACGGGGTTGTTTGGAAGCAACGGCATTGGACAATACCACTGTGTCGCCATAGCGCACCAGCGCTGAACCATTGGAAAGCTGCGCCAACTGGCCCACTTCGATAGAAAGAGGGCGGCCAGCCACTTCTGTTTTAAAGACTTTTTTCATATACTGTACTCCTTTTCTCCGATTCCTGTAGTTATTTTGCGCATGATCAATAAAAATCAAATTGCAAAATAACGTCAAGTCAGGGACAAAAGGTCAGGGAACAGGAGCTCAAGTCTTGAACACCTCTTCTCTGATCTTCTGTTGCCCGTGACCCACAGAAATCGCTTTGATAATAGTTTTATTTTTTGAAGAAAAAGGGCGGAATGAACCGCCCCTTACTTACTTTCTGATTTCAAGCTTTGCACAGATCTCACGGTATCTGTTGATGTCCTTCTTCATGAGGTAGTTCAGGAGGCCTCTTCTTGCACCAACCATTTTGAGAAGTCCACGACGGGAGTGGTGATCCTTCTTATGTTTTTTCAAGTGCTCGTTGAGGTGGTTGATCCTGTCAGTGAGAAGTGCGATCTGTACCTCGGGGGACCCGGTGTCACCTTCGTGGGTGGCATAGGTCGCAATAATGGTCTGCTTATCCATTCTTGCCATAATCATTACTCCTTTCAAACAATTGCCGAAGGCCCAGTAAAAGGTCGGAGCCACCTTTAACCGCGCATTCGGTTCACACAATCCTTGATATTCTAGCATAATACCATAATCATGTAAAGAGACTATGGCATTATTATTTCACGTCCCGGTATTGCCTATCCCTTTATTTATCGGCTTGACGTCAATACCTTAATATTTTTGGCCACATAGTTAAAGCCTGAGATAATGGTCATGACCATGGCCACATACATGAGGGGCATGCCGATGGGAATATCCACAATCAGGGATACGGGAAAATCTCTGATAAGGATGGCCACAATGGCCACAATCTGCAGAACCGTCTTAATCTTTCCCCATTTGTCGGCGGCAATGACCACACCCTGCCCTACGGCCACAATGCGGAAGCCTGTGACAATGAACTCACGGGCCAGAATAATGAACACCACCCAGACCGAAAGACCATCGGTCATAATCAGGGCCACCAAAGCGGCAGTGACCAGCAGTTTATCGGCGATGGGATCCAGGAACTTGCCCAATTCCGAGATCTGGTTGTACTTGCGCGCGATTTTTCCATCCACCATATCGGTAATGGCGGCGATGACGAAAATGGCTGCCGCGGCGTATCGGCCCCATTGAGCGAGGCCCAGGAACTGGCCGAACCAGCCGGGAACCAGAAAAAACAGGAACACCGGGGTTGCCAGGATTCTGAACAATGATATTTTATTGGGAAGATTCATCTTATTCACCTTATCCATTAAGCTCTGCCTGACCAATCAAGTCGTATTCTTCGGCACAGAGAATCCGCACGGGCACAATCATGCCCTTTTCCAGAGGCTCTGTGGAAGTAAAATAGATCAACGGGTCAATATCGGGAGTTTCAGCGTAGGATCTTCCCACATAGAAAATACCATCCTCTGCCACTCCATCGACCATTGTATCATAAACCTTGCCCATTCGGGAACTATTATATTGGGCCACGTTTTTCTGCTGCAGGGCCATGAGCATATTGCGGCGCAATTCCTTGACCTTTTTGGGCAGATGGCCCTTCATTTTATAGGCCGCCGTTCCCTCTTCCTTGGAGTAGGCAAAGGCACCCAGATGCTCAAAATGGCATTCCTCCACGAACTTACAGAGCTCCTGGAAATCTTCCTCGGTCTCTCCCGGGAAGCCCGCAATCAGGGAGGTTCTCAGAACCACACCGGGAATGCGGCTTCTGATTTTGTCAAGCAGTGTCCGGATATACTCCCCGGTACCGCGTCGGCCCATCATCTTCAGCATTCTGTCGGAGATATGCTGGATGGGAATGTCCAGATACTTGCACAGCTTGGGATTGGCGCGCATCTCTTCGATGAGGGCATCATCAATGAGCTCGGGATAGCAGTATAAAAGCCGAATCCGCTTGACACCCTCCAGGGCGCTTAAGGCCTGAACAAGCGGAACCAGGCGCTTTTCGCCGTAGATGTCGGTGCCATACCGGGTTACGTCCTGGGCCACCAGAATGAGCTCCGACTTGCCATGACTGGCCAGGCTCTGGGCCTCCTTGACAATGCTCTCCATGGGTCTGCTTCTATAGTCCCCTCTTAAGCTGGGAATAATGCAGTAGGTGCAGTGGTTGCTGCAGCCCTCGGCAATTTTAAGATAGGTATAGGGCTTATCATCAGCGATGAGGCGGGTTGCGTCCAGATAGTCCACATCATTGGGAATGGCCGCATACAGCTCCTGAACCAGGCTTCCGGGCGTGTCCTTTTCGCTTTCTTCCTTGCGAAGGCGCTCTTTGATGATGTTGGTCATTTCACCGATGCTGCCCGTACCCACCACAATATCCACCTCGGGAATCTCGGTGAGAATCTCGTTCTTATAGCGCTCAGCCATACAGCCTGTAACAATGAGCACCTTAAGCTGCCCCTCCTCTTTATAGCGGGCGGCTTCAAGAATGGCGGTGACCGCTTCTATCTTGGCATGGCCGATAAAAGCACAGGTGTTGACAATGAGGACATGGGCCTGGTCATGCTGCGCGGTTAACTGAAATCCTGCTTCCTTCAGGGAGCCTAAAATAATCTCGCTGTCCACCAGGTTCTTGGGGCACCCTAAGGATATCAGGCCGATTTTATAGTTCAAAGGTAATTCCTCCTTAAGATTATGCATTGGGGGGTTTTGAGTCTACTTCAATCACTATAGCATAAACCCTGACCTATAAAAAGTGGTCAATTGATTGCAAATTATGGCCGGAACGGTAAAAAAGCAGGTCAAATTCAACAGACCTGCTTTCGTACAATGATGCTCATATAGGGTGATGTTTATGCTCAGTATCCTAAGGGCTCGCCCACCAGAATCACCTTGATGCGGTCCTTGTTGCGCTGATGTCCCAAGACCACATAGGAACAGCAGATGCGCTGGTCACTCTTGCAGGACATACAGGTTCCTGTCTTGATACAGGGGGTTTTGGTACTAAGGCGGACATTGTTGGCCGGAGCCGCAATGTTCTTCACCCTTTCAACCGCCTCATCAATGTCCCGTACCAGCTTGTTGATGCCGGCTACCACAATGACACTCTGGGGCCCGTAGATCATGGCCGCAACCCGGTTGCCATTGCCGTCCACATTGTAAAGCTCGCCGTTTTCAGTGATGGCATTGGTGCTGGTTATGTATCCGTCGGCAAAGAAGGACTTTCTGTAAATCTCCTGCATCTGTTCCCGGGTCAGGCCCTCGGCATAGCGATCCAGGAAGTTATAGCGGCCGCTGCGCAGATGATCAATAACACCTGCTTCAAACAAGGACATGGAGCCGCCCACACTGACCGTATCTCCCTTTTTGAGAAGCTCGGCAATCTTGGGCACCACCTGATCCCTGGTTTCCACATAGAAGGCCACCATATTGTTCTTCTCCAGATTCTCCAGGGTCTTCCGGATTTTTATATCCAAAATACTCTTAAGATGCTGATCCAAATGCACACCCTCCTTCGATTAGAAATTCAGTCTGGATACCTTCAGCACACCGTCAATATTGCGCAGCTTTTCAACCAGCTCATCGGAAACCTCGCTGTCCACACTGACAAAGGAAACAGCCTTGTTTTCCTTGGTGCTGCGGCCCCACTGCATGGCGCCGATATTGATGTTGTTCTCACCAAGCAGGGTTCCCACTTTACCGATGATGCCGGGCACATCCTTGTTCTGGAGGGCCAGCACATAGTTGGTGGGTTCGAAGTCCAGCTTGTAGCCAAAGAAGTCCACCAGACGGATGGCGTCCTTGGCAAAGACGGTTCCCGAAACCGCAATGGGCTTGCCGGTGCTGCGATAGAATTTGACGGTGATAAGATTAGTATATTTATCCAACTGGCTGGATTTGCTTTCAACAAGCTCAACCCCAAACTCGCTGAGCTTCAGGGCGGCGTTGACATAGTTGACCTCGGACTGGCTGATGACTGACAGGAAGCCCTTGACAATGGCCAGAGTAATGGGCTTGGTAGGCTTATCCACCAAATCGCCGCTGTAGACAATCTCGATCTTGTTGACCCTTTCCTTCTCGGCCTGATAATAGATGGCACCCAGCTTTTCACCCAGGCTGATGTAGGGCTTGAGCTCGGATAAATCGCCGGCAATGGGCGGCATATTGACCGCAGCCACCAGTTCACCATTCAATACGGCTTCCACAGCCTTTGCAACACCTAAGGAGCAGTTAAGGTTGGCCTCTTTGGTGGATGCGCCCAGGTGGGGTGTAAAGATGACCTGATCCAGATCCAGCAGGGGATTCCAGTAATCCTGTTCCTCGGGAGCCTTGTTGAAGTTGGGCTCTACCTCCTGAACGTCCAGGGCGGCTCCGGCCACATGACCCGATACGATGGCATCATACAGGGCCTTCTCGTCCAGCATACCGCCGCGGGCCACATTGACAATGCGCACGCCCTTCTTGCAGAGCTTGATCTCGCGTTCGCCAATGAGGTTCTTGCTCTCGGGAGTCTTGGGAATATGCAGGGTCACCAGGTCGGCCTGCTTTAAAAGGTCGTCAAGGTTCTCGATACGGGTAACGCCCAGTTGATTGCAGCGCTCGTCGGTGATATAGGGATCATAGCCAATGACCTTCATGCCGGCGCCCATGAGCTTCTTGGCCACAATGGAACCAATCTTTCCAAGGCCGATGACACCGGCAATCTTTCCGTCCAGTTCTTCACCCACAAACTTATTTCTGCGGAAGTCCTTGTTCTTTGCCGCATGATAGGCCTGAGGAATATTTCTGAACAAAGCATATATCAGGGCCACGCTCATTTCAGCGGCCGCCATGGTATTGCCGTCAGGGGTATTGACCACAGTAATGCCTCTGCGGGTACATGCCTCCACATCAATGTTGTCCACACCATTTCCCGCACGACCGGCAACCTTCAGGTTGACGCCGCGTTCGATAACATCCTTTTTTACCTTGGTGGCACTTCTGACAATGATGGCATCATACTGGTCAATAACCTCAAGCAGTTCCTCATGAGAAATACCAAAGGGTGTATCCACCTGAAAGCCCTTGCTTCTGAGATAGTCAATACCATTGGAAGCCATCTTGTCTGTTACGATAATCTTTGCCATATAACCATCCTCCTACTTTATGCGTTGTGAGCATTGACGGGTATAAAAAAAGCCAAACCAATGTGTTTGACCTCTTAAGCTTAGTCCGTAAAAAAGCAACGACCCAAGAGCATGAGTTCCCTCATGCATCTTATGCGCTCTGTCCTTTTGCCTGAGAGAGTCATCCGGAAATGCTTTCCTGATTTCCAGACTTGCCCCTTCGGCGCCGTCATCGGTCTCTCCAGAGGTCCGTCAGGCCTAGGTCTCTGTACCTGAGAGATTTACTCCTTCGGTGTGCTATTTCATATCAGCCGCTCTCCCTGGGCCCTCATCCGGGTATTCAATTATAACCTTCCCCAGGAAAATCCTTGCTCCCGTAAAAGGTTAAGACTATGATAACTCTTTAACAGATCAAAAGTCAAGCATCTAAAAGGACGGTTCTGCCAACTCAACGGGCCTTAAGGAGAATGGGGTCATTGGTTGAAGGAATGGAGCTTGTATACCCTGTAATATAAGGCTTTGCATTGTCATAGGTGAACCAGTCAAACATCCACCGGGCAGGGCTGTCGGCAGGGGCGTCGGCCCGAATCAGCATCCATGCGGTGGAGATGAACGGATAGCTGCCATTGGCGATATTTTCTTCAGAGGGGTAGACACCGTCTATGGCAAAGGTTTTCAGATACGGTGAAGCACCAAACTCGCCGTCCACATAGGTAAGAAAGCTATAGCCGATGCTATAGGGGGTTGCTTCTACCATATTGATGATCTCGCCCATTTCGCGGAATTCCATCTCTTCATAAGTACCGTCCTGGAAATCAGGCACATCCTGTTGTCCATCCCAGACCAGGGACTCAAACATGCGCTGGCTGCCCGATTGGCTGTCGCGAATAAATACATTGATCTCGGCATCGGGACCCCCAACTTCCTTCCAGTTGGTGATCTTTCGCCGATAGATATCCCTGAGCTGTTCGCTGGTGAGATTATCCACGGGATTTTCTACATTGCCCACAATGATTAAGGCATCATTGGCATAGCACCGGGCCTCCAGTTCCACGCCCTTTTGGTCCATATAGGCCTGCTCCTCCTCGGTGGGCAGCAGGGCGAACACCACATCTACCGTCCCGTCAATGAGATTGGTAATGGCATAGTGGGTGGTGCTGCAAAGGGGCTCCGGACCGGTCATGGGGCCGTTGAGCACCAGGTCGCTGTAGAGGGCGTACACCATATCCTTACGCGCCGTGGAGGAATCAAGCTGAGGAAAGGTCAGGTTCTCCTCGGGCTTTTCCACCGGTTGAACGCCGGGTGCCGACGGGGTGGGCGCAATAGTACTGGGAGTGGGCGAAACATCGCCTCCCACATCGGGAGTCCTGGGGGTAAACCTGCTGCATGATACGAGGCTAACCGAAAGCATGCATATTAAAAGGATCATGGCAATACGTCTTATGGGCTTCACAGAAGCACCTCCCAGTCTATTTCGTTCATTGATTCTATGATTTACAGAGAAAGCCTCATGCCTTGTCAGTCGGAACCAAAAAGAGCTTCCACAAACTCAGAGGGGTTAAAGGGCTGCAGGTCATCCATCTGCTCACCCACACCAATGAATTTAACGGGAACATTGAGCTCGGACTTGATTGAAACCACAATGCCGCCCTTTGCTGTACCGTCCAGCTTGGTCAGCACAATCCCCGACAGCTCAGAGACCTCGGAAAATGTCTTGGCCTGGGACACAGCGTTCTGTCCCGTAGTGGCATCCAGCACCAGAAGGGTTTCGATATCGGCATCGGGCAGCTCCCGGTTGATAACACGGAATACCTTTTTAAGCTCCTCCATAAGGTTCTTCTTGGTATGGAGGCGTCCCGCCGTATCGCAGATGAGCACATCGGCACCCTTGGATTTGCAGTGCTGAACCGCGTCATAGATAACGGCTGAGGGATCGGCACCCTCGGAGTGCTTGACAATTTCCACCCCGGCCCGCTTGGCCCAGATTTCCAACTGGTCAATGGCGGCGGCTCTGAAGGTATCGGCGGCTGCAACCGTCACCCGCTTGCCCTGTGACTTAAGATGATGGGCTATCTTGCCGATGGAGGTGGTCTTGCCCACGCCGTTGACACCGATGACCACAATCACCGAGGGCTTGCTGTTAAGCTTTAAGCCCGTATCCTCATCCACCAGCCTGGAGGCGATGATCTCCTTGATGGCCTGTCTGACGCCCCTGGCGTCGGTAATCTTCTCTTTTTTAACCTTCTCCCTGAGCTCGGCAATGATCTTCAGCGAGGTATCCATACCCATGTCGGAGGTAATGAGGATTTCCTCCAGCTCCTCAAAGAGCTCCTCGTCCACCTTGCCGAAGGAAACCAACACCTGATCAATTCTTAAGGTAATGGAATCCCTGGTCTTTTTAAGCCCGTCCTTAAGCTTTTCAAAGAAGCCCGGCTTTTTGGGCTTGACCTGCTCTGTCTCCACGGGAGGTTCCTCGGTCGGTATCTCTTCTGCTTGTTCTATAACTTCCTCAGGGGCAGCCTGAAGGGCTTCCTCCTCCAGGGCCTTCAAATCCTCTTCAGACAGCTCCTCCTCTGCCTCCTCAAATTCCTGGGCAGAGAGATTCTGCTCCTCATGCACCTTTTCATCCTTGTTCTTATCCTTGGCTTTATTCTTATTGCCCCAATTAAACCATTTAGCCATAGTGATTTTCCTCTCCAACTCTATTTTATCCCGCCCGTTCCAATCCTTCATTATAGTGCACGGCGGGGATGTTTATGCCTTAGCCTGCATGCTCCCGTTCCAGTCCCCCTTCCAGTCTCATGGAAACCACCTTGGAAACACCGTGTTCCTGCATGGTGACACCGTAGAGGGTATCGGCCGCTTCCATGGTCCCCTTGCGGTGGGTGATGGCAATAAACTGAAGATTGCCGGTATAGCGCTTAATATACTCGGCGAACTTGTACACATTGGCATCGTCCAGGGAGGCCTCGATTTCGTCGAGGATATAGAAGGGTGCCGGGCGCATCTTCAGAATGGCGAAGATAAGGGCAATGGCTACCAGGGCCCTCTCGCCGCCCGAAAGCAGCATCATGTTCTGCAGCTTCTTGCCCGGGGGCTGGACGATGATTTCAATATTGCTCTCCAGCACATTTTCGGCATCGGTGAGCTGAACCTCGGCAAAACCGCCCTCAAACAGTTCCTTGAACACCTGTCCGAAATGCTTATTGATAAGCGCAAACTGCTCAATGAACTGCTTTTTCATGACCTGGGTGATATCCTGAATGACACGGGTCAGCTTTTCTTCGGCCTGAACCAGATCGTCGTGCTGGGTTTTCATAAAGCTGTAGCGTTCCTTGGTCTTGGAATAATCCTCGATGGCGGCCACATTGACGGGCCCCAGCTCGCGGATCTCGTTCTTCAGTTCATTGATGCGGCTCTGGGCTGCCTTAAGGTTCTGGATCTCACTCTTTAAGCTCAGAGCATTGCCATAGGTCAGTCCGTACTCGTCCCACAGACGGTTCTGTATGGTCTCCAGCTCGGCCTCCATCTTGGCCTTTCTGGCCTCAATACGGCCCTGCTCCTCCTGGAGGGTGCGTATGGTTTCATTATGCTCGGTCACCTTATCCAGCATACCCGAAAGCTCTTCTTCCAAAACCCTGACCTCTTCGGAAAGACCCTCGGCCTTCAGTTCCCGGCCCGTCTTTTCTTCCTTAAGGTGCAGGATTTTGTTCTGAACGCCCTCAATCTCCAGCTTAAGCTCTTCGATTTTCTTAAGGTTCTTTTCCTTTTCCACCTCACGCCTGGAGAGGTTCTGGTTGATGCTCTCCTTTTCGGCCAACAGGTGCTCAATCTGCTCGGCCACGTTCTGCTTGCTTTCAGCCACCGAGTTGACCGACACTCTGTAGTCATTGATATCGGTATGGAGCTCGTCCCGTTTGGCCTGCTCGTCACGGTTTCGGGTCTGGTGGGCCAGTACCCGCTCCTTAAGGCCCTTGATTTCCTCGTCAATGGCCAGGGCCTTTTGCTCTTCCTTCTCGCGCTCGATCTTTACCTCATTGAGCTGCTTGTCCAGCTCAATATCCTGCTGTTTCTGCATATCGATGCGGGCGGTGAGCTTGCGGATTTCTTCCTGTATCCTGGCCATATGGCTCTCGTCCCTGAGTCTTACCAGTTCCAGATCCGAAAGGGCTTTCTGCTCTTTGGCCAAGAGCTGGTCAGCCTCGGTAAGCTGGGCTTCAATATCCCCCACCTTCCCTTCGGATTCCTTAAGCTTTTGATGAAGGCCCTTGATCTTTTCTTCCAGTTCTTTAATGATTCGGTTTCTGCCAATGAGGCTGGAGGTCTTGCCGCCCATGCTTCCACCGGTTAATGAACCGCCGGTGTTTAACAGTTCCCCATCCAGGGTGACAATCCTGAAGGCATAGTCAAACTGTCGGGCCATGGCGATTCCCGAATCCATATTGTCCACAATGACCGTTCTGCCCAGAAGATTGCTCAGGATATTGACGTATTGAGGTGATGCGCTCACCTTCTCAGAGGCCACGCCCAAAAAGCCCTTCATGCTCTGAACCCTTGACAGCATGGCCGGTTCAAGGCTCTTGGGCTTAATAGCGGTTCTGGGCAGGAAGGTGGCCCTTCCCAACCTGTTGTTCTTAAGATATTCAATGGCACGTTTGGCCGCAAATTCGTCGTCGGTGACAATGTTCTGAAGGGCGCCGCCTAGGGATACCTCAATGGCCGTCTCAAAGCGCTGCTCAACAGTGATCAGTTGAGCCAGGGCGCCATGAATTCCCTGTCCGAAGGCCTTATTGGCCTGACATGCCTGCATGACGGCCTTGACGCTATGGCTGTAGCCTTCCATGCTCTCTTCCATGTCGGAGAGCACCTTCTGACGGGATTCAAGGCTGTGAATCTCTCTTCTTAAGTTCTCCTGACCGGTCTTGAGCTCCTGCAGGTTCTTCTGAATCTCGGTCTTCTGGGCTTCGTAGCCTTGAATGGCCGATTTGGACTGCTGAATGCTTTCCCTGGTCTTTCTTAAGGAGGATTCCAGCTCCTCCTGGGTCATATGATTCCGATCCCGCTCCAATACAGATTGGCGGATCTCGTTCTGAAGCCGTTCCTTCAACTGGCGGTAGTTGTCAGCGTCATTCTTAAGGCTGTTGATGCGGATTTTGACATCGGACAAGGCATCCTGCTTGTCCATAATGGCCTGCTTGGCCTCCTCCACCAGCCTCTCCCCTTCGTCCAGACGGGAGATAATGGCCTTAAGGGTTTCCTCGGCCTCGGCAAGGAGCTTGCCAAAATGCTCAGCGTCTCTGTCAAGCTGGATCATGCGCTTCTGCTTGCGCTCAATCTCTGTCTGAAGCTGAGCCAGGCGCTCCTTATTGGCGGTGATATCCTCACCAAAGCTGTTGTTATTGGCCGTCAAATGGTTGATCTTTTCCTGGCAGAGCCGCACATGGCCCTCATTCTTTTCAATATCGGTGTCCACTAAGTGGATTTGTTCTCTTAAGGTGTTGAGCTCGGCCTTCAGCTTTTCTAAGCTTTCGTTCTTGGATCTGTTCTTATTCTTGATATTTTCGATTCTTCGATTCTCTTCATCAATCTGTTCCCGCAGGGTCTGGGTCTGGGACTCCACTTCTTCCATGCGGCTCTTAAGCTTGTCAATGGTCTCTAAGAAAAGGCTGACCTCAATACCCTTAAGCTCATTGCTCAAATCAATATAGCGCCGGGCTGTCTCCGCCTGTTGTGCCAAGGGCCCCAACTGGCTTTCCAGCTCCACCAGAATATCGTTGATGCGCAAAAGGTTCTGACGGGTGCTTTCCAGCTTGCGCTCGGCCTCTTTCTTACGCATTTTATACTTGGTAATACCCGCAGCCTCCTCAAAAACAAGCCTGCGCTCCTCGGAACGGGTGCTCAGGATTTCGTCAATACGGCCCTGACCAATAATGGAATAGCCCTCCCGGCCCACACCGGTATTCATGAAAAGCTCCTGAATATCCTTAAGACGGCAGAGGGTTTTGTTCAGATAGTATTCGCTCTCTCCCGAGCGGTACATGCGGCGGGATACGGTAACCTCGGTAAAGTCCACGGGAAGCATATGATCCGAGTTATCGATGGTAATGGTGACGGCAGCAAAGCCCACCGCCTTACGGTGCTGGGTCCCTGCAAAGATAACATCCTCCATTTTGCTGCCCCTGAGGGTTTTGGCACTTTGCTCGCCAAGCACCCATCGGACGGCATCGGCAATATTGCTCTTGCCGCTGCCATTGGGCCCCACCACCGAGGTTAAGCCCTTATTGAACTGCAGGACAATTTTATCCGCAAAGGATTTAAACCCTTGAATTTCTAGGGATTTTAAATACAAATCGAAGCACCTCTATCTCAAGTCATGTCATAAAGAACAAATCCTATTCTACCATAGAACCGCTAGTCATTAAAGGTAAGTTCTGCAATCCCCAGCTTATCATTGAAGGAATAGGAGCATTTGCGGTACAGCTTGTTGCAGAGGGTTTCGACGGCAGCCCGGATATTGAAGCCTATGGCCTTATGATTGGCAATCTTAAGGGTGATTTTGCTGTTTCCGCGCTTGACCCTGTCCAGGACCTGATTGATAAAATCCTCCTGGCTATGGGCTATCAGCTTGTAATAGGTATAGTAATGATAATCGGTCCTGGTACAGGCAGGATGGGCCGATTTATCCCAGGTATGATCCACCGAGATTTCTTTGTCGTTGAGGTTGAAATAATGATAGACCTTATTGTCGGAGCCGCTATTGCCCACCGGGTCATCCCAGGTTACATCCAGATGGTAATAGGCCCCGTCGATTTTGACCATGTTCCAGGCATGGCCCTCACCCCGGGAGATCCCCGTCACAATCCGGCATTCCACGCCCGCCCGGTTCAACAGCAGCATGGCCGCTTCGGCATAGCCCTCACAAACCGCGACACCAAGGCACAAAGCCCCATAGGCGCTGTAGGATTCGGGAGGGATATCATTGGTCTTATATCCGCTGACATCATAGCGGCAATTGTCGATGATATAGTCATGAATGGCCAGTTCTTTTTCAAAATCGGTCATGCCGGGCTTAATAATAGCCTTGATAATGGCGTCCACCTTTTTCATCAGGGCCTCGGTATGGGCCAGGATGGTGTTCCTGTCCTGGCTGTAATGGATGGTCAGAAGCCCGGTGGAGGAATAGGTGCATCCTGAATAGTAGAGAATTTCGGGATGCTCACGGACTATCCTGTCAATGAGCTCAAACACCTCTTTGGCTGTGTCGGTATATTGGTTCAGCTCCAGCTTCACCGAGGGCAGGCCCTGAAGAATGGTACTGAGAATCATATCATAGGCCTTTTCATACTCGGCGGGCTGCTTGGGTGAGGATGGCGTGACCACTTCAATGTCATTGGGATAGTTGTACCGGATAAGATCCTGAGAATAGGCGGCCTCGGCAGAGACAATGCCCAGGGCGATAAACTTCTCCAGAAGCATCTGCCCATCCCTGCAGGGAGCGAACAGCGCGGCATACACCAGCCCCACCGCATCATCCTTCAAATACTGGGTCTTTTTAAACAGCCTGATCTGGGCCTCACTCAAACCGGCTAAGGCACAGAGTGTGTCCACGGCCTTGTGATAGTCCTGCCCCTCCACCGTATAACCCATCTGTCTTAAGAGCATGGTGGCAAAGGCGTTGCCGTCCAGGGACTGCAAAGGCCCCAGCGTGGTGGGCGAGGTTCCTTTGACAATGCCCTTTTTAATGGCATAGGCAAAGTAAGGCCGGGCCCATGAAGCAATGAGGGTCTGATCCGAATAGGGTGCCAGAATGGCGTCTACCTCGGCCTTGGGAATGGCCAGAATCTCGCTTTTCTTACCAAAAAAGTTTAATAGCAGGGCCAGACCCAACTGACGATCCAGCTTGGCCCCCAGGTCGGGGACAAATTGGGTGGTTGAGATGCCTGTATAGAGGCCCAGACGATACAGATACCAGGCCTCATCCTCATGCCGGAAGGCACTTTGTGCTATAGCCGTCGTGGGCAGTGTAAACAATATGCAAACAATTATGACAAGCGCCGTCAGCGCTTTTGCTTTTTTCATGGGTTTCTCCCAAAATATGCCTTAACATGTCATTATGATGTATTATATCGTTCTTTAGTTGTCCGAACAAGTAAAACTGTCCGGTCAAAATTTACAAATTTTGAAAGCAGCCTTTGCCCCAAACCTGTTGAGGATGCATGGGCCGCGTACAATATGCCTGATTTGACGGAGGAATGGGCCATGGGTTCAATTTCCCGAAAAAAATTTCTTGGGCTGTTTTCTTTCAGCCCTGCAGAAATATTAAAGGGTCTGACAAATAGCTTTAGGCTAGATGCCAGACCCCTTGCATCAAAGTATTTGACTGATATCAGCATTTTAAGCTGCTCATGCGCAATGGTTCTTATGTTCTGTCGTTGAGCTTTATGTACTCGGTGCGCTTTTTGATGTTCTTGTAGGCGGGGCGTATAATCTTTCCGCCGTTTAAATGTTCCTCAATAATGTGGGCACACCAGCCTACCACACGGGAAACAGCAAAAATGGGGGTATTCATCTCAACGGGTATGCCCAGCATGTCATAGACAAAGCCCGAATAGAAGTCGATATTGGCGCACATGGGCTTATCGAGCTTCTTGATATCGCGGAATACCTCGGGGGCGAGCTTCTCCACTTTCTTATGGAGTTCAAACTCGTCCATTCTGCCCACCTGCTTAGCCAGCTTTTCGGCCTCGTTTTTCAGGAGGATGCAGCGGGGATCCGAGAGGGTGTAAACCGCATGGCCCATACCATAGATGAGCCCTGATCGGTCAAAGGCCTGTTTGTTCACCAGCTTGGCAATGTAGTCACGAATCTGTGCATCGCTGCCCCAATCCTTTACCTGGGCCTTCAGGTCATCCATCATGCCAATAACCTTATTATTGGCACCGCCGTGCTTGGGCCCTTTGAGACTTCCTATGGCCGCAGCAATGGAAGAATAGATATCGGTTCCCGAAGAGGATACCACATGGGCCGTAAAGGTGGAGTTATTACCGCCGCCATGCTCTGCATGAAGAACAAGGGCGAGGTCGAGTACCTTGGCCTCCAGCGGGGTATATTCCCCGGAAGGACGTAAGAGTCTTAAGATATTTTCTGCTGCGCTGAGCTCGGGGTTGGGATTATGGATATAGAGACTCTTTCCGTCCAGGTAGTGGGCCTTGGCCTGATAGCCGTAAGCCGCCATAATGGGGAATTTGGCCACTAGCTCCAGGCTCTGTCTCAAAAGATTTCTCACGCTGGTATTCTCAGGATCGTGATCATAGGAGTACATGACCAGAACCAGACGGGCCAGCTTATTCATAATATCGGCGCAGGGCGCGCTGAGAATATTGGCCCGGACAAAGTCCTCGGGTATCTTTCTGTTGTTTGCCAGAATGTTGTTGAACTGCTCCAGTTCATGCTTGGTGGGAAGCTCGCCGTAGAGCAGGAGGTAGGCACATTCCTCAAAGCCGAAGCGATCCTCGGAAATAAAGCCTTCCACCAGATCGTAAATATCCACGCCTCTGTAAATCAAACGTCCCTCAACAGGTATTTTCTCGCTTTCATCAAATACATAGGCATGAACCTCACCAATCTCGGTCAGGCCCACCAGAACACCGGAACCATCCTCATTACGAAGTCCGCGTTTGACATTGTACTTGTCATAAACTCCTGGTCTGAACCTATTCTTGATTTCTACGGTCTCTCCTGCGGTTGCAAAATAGTTTTCCATTTCTGCTTGCGTCATTTCCTTGTACATCGTGAACCCTCCCAGGCTTAGTTTTATGAAGAATAGTCCTCGAGCTTTTCAATATTCTCGGATGCATTCATTATGTGCTGAGCCATCAGGCTTTCGGCTTTCTCCCTGTCCCCTATTTCAATGGCCTTCATAATGGACCGGTGCTCCTCAAGGGCTTGCTTTGCCCGTTCCTTGTCCATGAGCGACAGGCTGCGGGCACGCTGTATATAATGATGGAAGCTTGTGAGTGTCCGGTTAAGAAGTCTGCTGCCGCTGGCCTTGAAGATGATTTCATGGAACCGGGTGTCCAACTTAAGGATTTGCGCTGCATCCCCTTTGTTGGTGTAGAATTCCTCGAACTCCACCACCTCTCTGAGTTCTCTGAGCTGCGCCGGGGTGATATTGGAGGCGGCTCTTTTGGCTGCCAGCCCCTCAATCTTGATGCGGATGTCATAGATGTCTCGAATGTCCTCACTGGACATACCCTTGACGATAGCGCCTTTGTTGGGAATATAAGCGATGAGGCCTTCCAGCTCAAGCTGTCTGATAGCTTCCCTGACAGGGGTTCTGCTCACATTCAGTTCGCTGGCCACCTTGGATTCATTGAGGCTTTCTCCGGGCTTATACCTGCCATTGAGGATATCATTCTCAATGGTCATAAAAACACGGCCTCTCAGTGATAGAATATTATTCTGTTCTTCATTCACCGCTAGCAAATCCATAACACTCACCACTTGTAACGGAATTTTCCATATCGTTTGTATCATTGTATACAATTATACGATATGCGTCAAGAGATTTTTGCAACTTGGACATGTCAAAATTTCATTTTCCGGTAATATGCCTGAAACAGGC
The DNA here is from genome assembly GCA_022702935.2 of Bacillota bacterium. GTDB lineage: Bacteria > Bacillota > Clostridia > DSM-8532 > DSM-8532 > DTU059. The sequence goes on from JAKIML020000103.1 coordinate 34,770, forward strand.
GCAGATGAGCCTTTCACAGCGTGACAAGATATAAGCATTTAAATATCAGAAGATTATTGAGTTTGTTACACCAAAAAGTGAAACAAGAGGTATTCAAGCGAATGAAAGGTTGAGACCCCCATCCTGTTTTTTGACAGTTTGTTCACAATGAGAATTTGCATGGCTTTTACAACCTTGAAGAATGGTCTCAGTTTCAGTTTCGAAGGATAGCCTCAGATTTCTGAGAAAGAAAAAAGGCCTTGCGCTTTACTTTTGCAAGACCGTCAAGATATTTATGAAGGGGCATAACTGCCCAATGTTAGGCCTTCGGCTTAGTATTCCCGGTTGGCTTTATATTGGGCTTTGTCTTTTTCCATCTTGTAAGGCTTCTTATTCTGCTTCATCACAGAGTCATAGGTGGTATCCACCACCATCCAGCGCTTCTCCGAGGCAATATAGACCTCGTTCCAGGCATGGTACTCCTTCACATTGTCGGAGTAGCCCTTCATAAGCTTGGTGGGTATGTTCTGACTGCGGAGCATGGCGGCAAACAGCGCCGAATAATCATAGCAGATGCCCTTTTTGTCCTTCACCACCTGTTCGATGTCGGGGACATAGGTGTTTTCAATCTTCTTGATTTTCTCATAGTCATAGCTTAAGGTGCTGACAACGTAGTTATATATGGCCTCAATCTTCTGCATATCGGTTTTCAGGTTCTTGCAAAGCTCATCGGCCTTTTTGATGACGGCCATGTCCCTGTCCCATCGGATATTCTGAATCGAAGCCGTATAAACGCTCAGATCGTCCTTAATATCGGCCTTGATGTTCTTTTGCTTGACCTGACGATAACGGTTGTCGGAAACATTTTCAAAGATGGCGATCTTATATTCTCCGTTGCCCATTTGCAGCGGGAAGTATTCAAAATCCTCCCTGCCAAACAGGTCATAATCATATTTATCTTTACTGTTCTGAACCCTGGTTTTTGTGCGCGTTTCAACTTTAGGAACATAGCGTGCGCCCACTGTTCCCTTATTGACGTTGGAGTCATCAAACTCACCGGTCTTGTCGGTGAGTTTGACAAGGGCGGTATTAGAAACCAGAATTGAGAGTGCTGTTAATACCCCTATCAGCCTCACCATAATGTCATTCCTCCAGGCCTTTTTCTTTATTTTACCAATTTTTTAGGCTTTGTAAACAGTTAACAGTAAAAATTAGGCCGAAAGCACTATCTTCCTGTCGACAGATAAGTGTCAATGATCTTAAGGACCTGGGGCATACAGGGCACGCTGTGATGGTCAATCACATGCTGCGCCGCTTCCTTGAGCGAGGGCCGGGCATTGGCCACAGCGATGCCCACATGGGCCTTCTGAATCATCTCATAATCATTGTCATTATCCCCTACGGCAAAAACAGTACGCCACTCCTTGTGGGCCTCCATAAGCTGGGCCAGCGCTTTGCCCTTGGACACATCCCTGGCCATCACATCCAAAAGCTCGGTTTCCGAGAACATGATAGTGATGTCGGTTCTGTTCAGGCTGTCCACCTCGGCCTTTACCTTGACCAGGGTTTCATGGTCCCCCACAAAAATGACCTTGTACCAGTCGGGGGGCACCTCCTCCCAGCAAGCCTCAATCCCGGTGAGTCCCTCCCGGGCCAACTGGATGCCGATGATTTCATGGCTCCGCAATATGTAGGCCCTTCCCGGCGTGTTGATTTCAAGCCCGATATCCGGGTAATGGTCCAGAATCTTCTGAAAGAGGGGCGGCAGCCCCTGGGGCAGAAACTGGCCCTTAAGCCGCTGATCCTTATGGGTATCGTATATAAGGGCACCGTTAAAGAATATAGAAGGAATGTTGATGGGAAGCTCGGGGAATTTTAAGCGGGTGGTCTGCTCCATTCGGCCCGTGGCCACGCCGAAGCGGCCGCCTTCCTCCACAAAATAGCTGATGGCCTTCACATTTTCAGGTGAAAGCCTCCTTTGAGGGTCTAAAAGTGTACCGTCCAAATCGCTGTAGATAACAATGCCGTCGTACTTCATGGTCGTATATTCACAATCCTAGCTGAAACAATCAATGGCCTTCTGCTGATTCTCCTGCTTGCAGATAAGGAATACGGTGTCATCGGCTCTTATGACCGTATGACCGTTGGGTACATAGGTGGTTTCACCCCGGATGACCGAGATCAGGACCACCTCGGACGGAAGGTCAATATCCATAAGCTTTTTATTGCAGGCAGGAGATTTCTTTGAGACCACGATTTCAGTCAGGACCAGGTTTCCTTTCTTGAGTTTAATAAGGGTTTTAACCCCCGTATAGTCAATCTCCTTTTCAATCATTTCGGCAATGAGGGAGGTGCTGGATACTGCCATATCCACCCCCAGTGCTTCAAAAACCGAGATGTTCTTGGGATTGTTGACCCGGGCAATGGTGCGTCCCACGTTAAAATTGCGCTTGGCAAGCTGGCAGGCAATGAGGTTATCCTGATCCTTGCCCGTTACCGCAATGAAAACATCGGCCTTATCCACCTCAAGGGATTCCAGAAGGCTGATGTCGGTACCGTCGCCATGAATGACCTCTACATCCAGCTCCGAGGCAATCTTTCTGCTGAACTCTGTTGTTTTCTCAATAATGGTGATCTTGTGCTTGTAGGGCAGCAGGGTTTTCACCAGATAATAACCCAATTTACCGCCGCCGATAATGACGATGTTCACTTAAAGTCCCTCCAGTTTACATTCCTTCCCTAATCAATCTTTCTGGCCAAAACAAGCATGTCCTCTTTTTCAACCAGTGTATCGGGAAAGGCAAAGGTTAATTCCCCTGACTTGACAACAGCAAAGAGGAATTCCTCCCGATAGGCCTTAATCTCCTTGATTTTTTGGCCTATAAAAGCCTTATCGGGCTTTTCCAGCCTGAAGGAAACGGTATTGCTCCCAATGGTGCATGCGGCTTGCAGGGTTTGTCCCAGCATGACGGCGCTGATAATGTCCACGGTGATATTGGTAGGACATATGGTCTCGAGACCGAAATGATGAAATACGTATTCCCGGGCGGGATTATAGATTCGTGCCAGGACCCTGGGCACCCCGTAAATATCCTTGGCAATCTGGCTGACCATAATATTTACATTGTCCTCAGGCGTAACGGCGGCCACCGCATCGGCCTTGTCAATGCCCGCGTTCTTCAGCACATCCTGATCAAAAGGCACCCCAACAAGTTTTAATCCCGAAAAATCGGGATCAATCTTACTGAAGTTCTCCGGATCAGAATCAATAATGGCCACGTCATGGCCCTCTCTCGACAGCTTGTTGGCAAGGCCCGAACCGACCTTGCCGCATCCGGCAATGATGATATACATGCCCTGGCACCTCTTTGAGAAAAGTTCGGGGGCTTAACGCCCCCGCCTCACATATCTTAAAGGATGGTTTCCAAATGGTTTTTAATCTCCAATAAGAAGTCTTTGGTGTTTACAACCTTCTTATTCGGCAATTCTGACATTAAGGCCAAGTCCTTGGTCATAACGCCCTTTTCAATGGTCTCAATGGTGGCTCTCTCCAGTTTATCGGCAAAGTCCACCAGATCGTCAAGTCCATCCAACTGGCCTCTTTTTCTTAAAGCACCGGTCCAGGCAAAAAGGGTGGCCACTGAGTTGGTGGAGGTCTCCTTGCCCTCCAGATGCTGATAGTAATGGCGCTGTACCGTGCCGTGAGCGGCCTCGTACTCGTAATAGCCCTCGGGCGAAACCAGCACTGAGGTCATCATGGCCAGGCTGCCAAAGGCAGAGGCTATCATATCGGACATAACGTCCCCGTCATAGTTCTTGCAGGCCCATATAAAGCCGCCTTCGGAGCGCACCACACGGGCCACTGCATCGTCAATGAGGGTATAGAAGTATTCGATGCCGGCCTGCGCAAAGCGATCCTTGTACTCAGCATCGTAGATTTCCTGGAAGATATCCTTGAAGGTGTGGTCGTAGAGCTTGGAGATGGTATCCTTGGTGGCAAACCACAGATCCATCTTCTTGTCCAGCGCATAGTTGAAGCAGGCACGGGCAAAGCTCTCGATGGATTTCTTGGTATTGTGAATGCCCTGGATAATCCCGTCGCCCTTGAACTCATGGATGGTCTGTCGGGTTTCATTGCCCTGGCTGTCAGTGTAGACCAGCTCTGCCTTGCCGGGACCCTGGACCTTCATCTCGGTGTTTTTGTAAACATCACCATAGGCATGACGCGCAATGGGAATGGGCTTAACCCAGGTTCTGACAAAGGGCGAGATGCCCTTGACCAGGATGGGCTCACGGAAAACAGTACCATCCAAAATGGCACGAATGGTTCCGTTGGGGCTCTTCCACATCTGCTTCAGATTATATTCCTTTACTCTGGCAGCATTGGGGGTGATGGTGGCGCATTTGACGGCAACACCGTATTTCTTGGTGGCCTCGGCCGAATCAATGGTCACCTGGTCATTGGTCTGATCACGATATTCCAAGCCCAGATCGTAGTATTCGGTGTTCAGCTCCACATAGGGCTCCAGCAGAATCTCCTTGATCCATTTCCAGATGACACGCGTCATCTCATCCCCGTCCATTTCAACCAGCGGGGTCTTCATTTTAATCTTGGCCATGGTTCTTGTCCTCCTACACTCCATGTTTGTTTCTTCATAGCATGACTGCTTATCTTAGCGCAGACTAAAACTGCTTCTTAATCCAGGGAAGCTTTCCGCCCGTCTTGAGAATCTCCGCATCCATTGCCGACAGGGTGTGCTCCAGGGCAATGGAGAAGCCCTTGGTGAGATTCTTCAGTACGCATTCCCCCGTTAAGTCGCCAATCTCAACCACCAGGTTGTCCCCTTCCTCAATGCGGTCGTAGTCGGCCGGATCCTTGAAGGTCAAAGGCACAATGCCGAAGTTGATAAGGTTGGCCAGATGAATACGCGCAAAGCTCTTGACGATAACCGCCTTAACACCCAGGTACTTGGGCGCAAGGGCCGCATGCTCACGGCTGGAGCCCTGACCATAGTTCTCGCCGCCGATGATGAATCCGCCGTTGGCTTCCCGGGCCTTTTCATAGAACTTCGGATCCACGGCCTCAAACACATGCTTGGATATCTCTGGGATATTGCTCCGTAAAGGCAGTATCTTTGAGCCGGCCGGCATAATATGGTCGGTGGTGATATTGTCGCCCACCTTGATAAGTGCCTTGCCCTCCAGGGTATCGCCCAGGGGCTCAAAGGAAGGCAGGGGCTTGATATTGGGACCCCTCAGGATTTCTACCTTCTTTGCCTCTTCCTCGGGCAGGGGCTTTAAGATCATATTGTCATTGACAATGAAGCTGTCGGGAAGGCTGAAATCGGGAGAGCCTCCCAAGTCTCTGGGATCGGTCAGAACACCGGTAATGGCGGTCGCCGCCGCGGTTTCGGGGCTGACCAGATAAACCTTGGCATCCTTGGTGCCGCTTCTGCCTTCAAAATTGCGGTTGAAGGTGCGCACCGAGACACCGCCCGAGCTAGGGGCACAGCCCATGCCGATGCAGGCGCCGCAGGCATTTTCCATAATTCTGGCACCTGCCCGTACCAGATCAATATAATCGCCGTCCTGGGCCAGGTGCTCCACTACCTGACGGGAACCGGGACTGATAAACACATGAAGATTCTCTGCAACGGTTTTGCCCTTAAAGACCTGGGCCACAACCTTCAGATCCCGCAATGAGGAGTTGGTGCAAGATCCGATGGCCACCTGATCCACCTTAATGGGGCCCACCTCGCGTACTCTTTTTACGTTGCCGGGGCTGTGGGGCAGGGCCACCATGGGCTCCACCTCGGAAAGGTTAATGGTAATAACCTCATCATAGACGGCGTTTTCGTCGGCCATCAGAGGCTTATAATCCTTTTCTCTTCCCTGGGCTTTTAAGAATTCGTAGGTAATCTCATCGCTGGGGAAGATACTGGTGGTGCATCCGGTTTCGGTGCCCATATTGGTAATGGTGGCACGGTCGGGAACACTCAGGGTTTTCACACCCTCGCCAAAGTATTCGAAGACCTTGCCCACATTGCCCTTGACATCCACCCTGCGGAGCACCTCAAGGATGACATCCTTGGCCGATACCCAGGGATTCAGCTTTCCGGTGAGCTCAATTCCCACAATCCTGGGATATTTAATACGGAAAGGCGCACCCGCCATGGCACAGGCCACATCCAGACCGCCGGCACCCATGGCAAAGCAGCCGATACCTCCCGCTGTGGGTGTATGGCTGTCGGAGCCTATCAGGGTATTTCCGGGTATGGCGAAGCGTTCAAGAAAGAGCTGATGGCAAATGCCGTTGCCGGGTTTGGAAAAATACAAACCGTATTTTTTCGCAATGGATTCCAGATACCGATGGTCATCGGCGTTACGGAAGTCGTTTTGAAGTGTGTTATGGTCTACAAAGCTCACACTGAACTGGGTCTTGACCCTGTCAATACCAATGGCCTCAAACTGCAGATAGGCCATAGTCCCCGTAGCATCCTGGGTTAAGGTATTGTCGATTTTCAGCGCAACCTCGCAACCAGCTTTGGCCTCGCCTTCGATAATATGCGCGGCGAGCACCTTTTCTGTTATTGTTCCTGCCATTATTCTTCACCCTTGCTTGCTTTTGTTTATTTGAAGATTATACCTTATTGAACTCCTATCAAGCAATATACAGAAAAGAGAAGTTTCAGCAGGAATTGTCCTGGCCGGTGCTCTGTTTTGTATAAGCGTAATAAATAGGGAATTGTCCAAAAATAAGCTTAATCTATGGCCCAATTTGTTGTATACTGAGACTAGCACTTGGCAAAGGAGCTTATTGAATGGATCTGGAAAGCCGCGAAAAAGCTGAGAATAAAGTGTTGCTGCTCTATTTTTTGAACCGGGTGAAGATCCCCGTGAGCAATATGCAATTAACCCGTATTATGCTGGAAAACCGGTATATGAATTATTTTCTCCTTCAGCAGAGCGTCCACGAAATGCAGACCGACGGGCTCATTATCACCGAGACCCGGGACAATATCGACTATTACAGCCTGGCCGAAAAAGGCGATAAAATGCTCAGCATGTTCATGGATCTGGTACCCCTGGGCCTTCGCACCAGGCTGGATCAGAGCATTGACAGCATTCGCTCCATGATTCGGCTGGAAACCTCCATTGTGGCCGAGTACACCCTGGAAAATGAAAATGAGTATGAGGTCAAATGCCGTATTGTGGAGGATTTTAAGCCCCTGATAGATCTGCGCCTCTCGGTGGGGTCCAGGGAAGATGCCCGCTCCATTTGCACCAACTGGAAAAATCATGCCAAGGAGATTTACCCCCAGGTCATCGGGGTGCTTCTGGGCAAGGAAAAAGAGCCCCAATCCTAGTTTCGGGACTCTCTTGGTCATTTTTACTAAATTATTGAAGGTTGTGGTTTTAGCCGCAGCCTTTTTTAATAGTCAAACAACATGGTCTTTACAAAGGCAAAGAACTCCCGCAGATAGCTGTTAAAGACCACCACCGAAGGGGTTGGCGCCGGAATGGCATAGGCCTCAAAGCCAAAGCGCTTGGCCAGTATTCTTGAGCGCAGGATGTGAAAGTCGTTGGTGACAAACACAATCCTGACCCTGGCATCATTGGGAACATTCATTAGCCTTCTTGAGAATTCAAAGTTCTCCCGGGTGCTGGTGGATTGGTCTTCCTTCAGAATCTTTTCCTGGGGTATGCCCCGCTCCAAAAGATAGGTCTCCATGGCCTGGGCCTCAGAATAGGGCTCATTGGGCCCTTTACCGCCCGATACAATGAGGGTCACATGGGGATTCTCCTTGTAATAGGCAATGGCCTTGTCCAGGCGCTCAATCAGGGACAGGGTGGGCCGTCCGTCGGGCCAGATGCCGCAGCCCAGAACAATCACCGTATCCACTCTGCCCGCCGCTGTTGAGCTATGGACCATGGGATCAAGAATCATGGCTGCCTCCACCGTTACAAAGAACACAAGGCATAATACCATAAAGACTATGACTGCGGTGCGCAGCCCCTTGTTCTTTATGAGGGGTTCCCTGACGAAAAAGAGCTTATAGGCATAAGCCCAGCACAATACTCCCAGAACGGCGGGCAGAACCACCCCAAGATTCCAGTCAGAGGAGTAGTTATACGCAAACAAGGTGTTCAAACAAAGCAGTATTCCCAATACTATCAGTATGGCGCCTAAAATCTGCTTGCCCCTTTTGACCATAGCCTGCATCCCTTACTCTGCTTCCTTGATTTCTATGCCCAGAATCACCACGTCCTCCAAAGGACGATCATTATCATCCACATCCACATCGGCAATGGCGTCCAGCACCTCGAAGCCTTCAACCAATTGGCCGAACACCGTATGCTTGTTGTCCAGCCACATGGTTCCACCAAGGGTCTCATAGGCCTCAACAATCTCATCGGGATACTTTAGGGCCTGCAAATATTGAATCTCTCGGCTGGACATGCTCTTCTTCTGGACAATGAAGAACTGGCTGCCATTGGTGTTGGGCCCTGCATTGGCCATACTGAGGGCCCCGCGAAGGTTATAGAGGCGGGTGCTGAATTCGTCCTTGAAGGGACTGCCCCAGATGCTCTGACCCCCGGTGCCGTTGCCCTTGGGGTCCCCGCCCTGGATCATGAAATCATTGATAACCCGATGGAATTTCAGATTATCGTAATAGCCGTTTTTTGCATGGGTCACAAAATTCTCAACAGTTCTGGGCGCCTCCTCGGGAAACAGGCGAATAACCATCTCTCCCAGGGAGGTCTTAAGGGTGGCTGTCAAATCCCCCTTCTTAAGCTCGGACAACTGATATACTGACATATTACCACTCCTTATTCAAATTCCTTAATCTCAATAGTCTTGATAATAACATCCTTCAGAGGCTTATCAGTTTCTTTATCAGTCTCTACTGCAGCGATTTTATCCACCACGTCCATACCTTCATAGACTTGGCCGAAAACTGTATGCCTGAAATCCAGGCTCGGGGTTCCGCCCTTTTTGTAATACTCAACAATCTTCTCGGGATATCCGCCCTGCTTTAAGGCTTCTATCCAATCGTCGGACAGGTCCTTGTTCTGAACAATGAAGAACTGGCTGCCATTGGTGTCCTGTCCCGCGTTGGCCATGCTCAGCGCCCCTCTGTAATGGAGCAAATCCAGGGAGAACTCATCCTCAAAAGGCTTTCCCCAGATACTCTCGCCGCCAGTGCCATCCCCTTTGGGGTCCCCGCCCTGGATCATAAAATCATTGATAACACGGTGGAAGGTGAGGTTGTCATAATAGCCGTTCTTGGCGTGGGTGACAAAGTTCTCGACGGCCTTGGGCGCCTTCTCAGGGAAAAGCCTGATTTTGATGTCGCCCATGCTGGTCTTCATAATGGCTATGGTATCACCTTTCTTGGGTGCATAAAGCTGATAGCCCGGTGTAATGGTTAAGGCATTCTCTCCCTCACCGATGGTGATGGTTTCAGGGTTTTCGGTATTGGGTATTGCAGTGCTGTCGGAAGGCGTCTTGGCTGATTTCCCCGAACAGCCCGCCAGCAGGATTCCGCATATCAAAAGCAATGCAGCACTTTTCATCCATTGACGTAATTTCATAATCTTACCTCCATATTTTCAACAAAGCCCTTGGCTCATATTTCATGGGTTCTAAAACATGTTCCGAAAGGTTTCGCAATTGTTTTATTATAGCATGGGCAAGGCATATTATAAACTGTAACTTTATCACAGAATAATGCATCAGCCATGAGTTATATTAAGATTGTCAAGGGAAATAAGAGGTTTTGCATATAGAAAGGAGCATTCAGCAATGAATATCAGAAATGTAACAAAAAAGGACTTTGACAGTGAAGTCGCATCTTCCAGCACGCCGGTATTGGTAGACTTTTGGGCCCCCTGGTGCGGCCCCTGCAGAATGCTTTCGCCCGTTCTGGACGAACTGGCCGGAGAGATGTCGGGGCAGGTAAAGATTCTTAAGGTCAACGTGGACGAGGAGCCCGAACTGGCCAGCAAGTTCGGAGTCATGAGCATCCCAACGGTCATCGCCTTTAAGGAAGGAAAGGCCACCCAAAAGCTGGTGGGTTTCAGAAGCAAGGAAGATTTTAAGAAAATGATTCTATAAAATGGGCACACGGACAGGGCAAAAAAGTCCCTGTCCTCTTTGTTAGCAGTCCTGAAAGGCCAAAAAGAAAAAGGCTGTTCCGCCTATATGCTATAATAGTCTTATCACTGCGAAAATCGGGGGTAGAGATGCTAAGCGATAAGACCATGGTCGATCTGGAACAGGCCTTTCCTTTTATCGGGGAGCTGGGGGCCTTAAGAGAGCAGTTCGTTGATTTGCTCCACTATCAGAGGTTTGAGGCCGGCACGGTGATACTGGACGTGGGTCACCGCTGTTCAGGGGTTCTTCTGGTGTTGTCGGGTCAAATTCGTATCTACAAGCTTTCGGAGGAGGGCAAGGAAATCACCCTGTACCGTATTGGCAAGGGTGAGACCTGCGTCCTTACCATTGCCTGTCTTTTGGGAACAGGGGATGTGCTTTTCCCGGTGGCCGCATCGGCCGAACAGCCTACCGAGGCTGTGGTCATTCCCGTGGAGATCTTCAGGCGGCTCTTTTATGAGAATCCCTCCTTGCAGAAATTCTTTTTCACCTCCCTGTCGGCCAAGTTTTATTCGGTTTTGGGTCTATTGGAAAACGTGACCTTCAAGAGGACCAGTGATCGCCTCATGGACTTTCTCATCACCAAGACCGCCGGAGGAACCTATCCCCTCTATGCCACCCATGAGGCCATTGCCGCTGAATTGGGGACATCCCGGGAGGTCATCAGCCGATTGCTCAAAGAGCTGGAAAACAAGGGCTCTGTCAGGCTCAGCCGGGGAAAAATTCTATTCAGGCCCTGATTAGCGCCGCCCTATGCAAATGACTGTACACTGTGACATATGCTGTACTTCATAAATGGCGGTACGCCATGACAAAGGCTGCGCTATATAAACAGCAGAACGCCTGACCAGCGCCTTGTGCCAATTTTATGGATGAAAAGCCCCTAAACAGATTAATGAATGAAAGGTGCAGTGCCATGGATAAGCGGAAGAAGATTGTTATTGTGGGCGGTGTTGCCGGTGGCGCCACCGCGGCCGCCCGGTTAAGACGGCTGGATGAGCATGCCGAGATAATTCTTTTTGAACGGGGTGAGTATATCTCCTTTGCCAATTGCGGCCTTCCCTATTATGTGGGCAATGTGATAAAGAACCGAAAAAGGCTGACCCTTCAAACCCCGGAATCCTTCAAAGAAAGACTGTGTGTGGACGTGCGCATCAGAAGCGAGGTCACCAGAATCAATCGGGATAAGAAAACGGTATTGGTCACCCAGGCCGACGGCCGGGTCTATGAGGAAAGCTATGATTATCTGATACTCTCTCCCGGGGCCGAGCCCATCCGTCCGCCTATGGCGGGTGTGGATCTGGACACGGTCTTTACTTTACGAACCCTGTCCGATTCGGACAGAATCAAGGCCTTTGTCAGCGAAAGGCAGCCCCAAAGCGCAGTGGTAGTGGGCGGCGGATACATTGGTGTGGAGATGGCCGAGAACCTTGCCAACCTGGGGCTAAAGGTATCCCTGGTGGAGCTTTCAGACCATGTGATTCAGCCCCTGGATCCCGATATGGCTTCCGAGGTGCACAAGCACATGCTCAGCAAAGGTCTGGCCCTTTATTTAAAACGCAGCGTCACAGGCATCAGCCAGCAAGAGGGCACAACCCTCGTTGCCCTATCCGACGGACAGCTCCTGAAAACCGATATGGTCATTCTGGCCGTGGGGGTACGCCCTGAAAGCAGCCTGGCCAAAGAGGCGGGCCTGGCCCTGGGCACCCGTGGCTGCATCGTCACCGACAATCATATGCGTACCAGCGATCCTTACATTTTTGCGGTAGGGGATGCAGTAGAGGTTGTGGACGTGGTGACGGGGCGGAAGGTCTTCGTTCCCCTTGCCTCACCGGCCAACCGGCAGGGGCGGATTGCCGCCGATAATATCCACGGTCTTGACAGCACCTATGGCGGAACTTTGGGAACGGCCATCCTCAAGGTCTTCGCGATGACGGTGGCGGTAACCGGAAGTAATGAACGCACCTTAAAGGAGGCGGGCATTCCTTATGAAAAGTCCTATACCTTCAGTCCCTCCCATGCCAGCTATTATCCCGGCGCCTCCTCCATGACCATTAAGCTTTTGTTTGAAAAGTCATCGGGCAGGATTCTGGGCGCGCAGATCATCGGATTCGACGGGGTTGACAAGCGCATGGACGTTCTGGCCACAGCCATTCTTGCGGGTATGACGGTTAAGGATCTGACCCGGCTTGAGCTCTCCTATGCACCCCCCTACGGCTCGGCCAAGGATCCGGTCAATATGGCCGGTTATGTGGCCTCCAACATTCTGGACGGGATTTTTAAGGTCTTCCACTGGCATGATGTGGATTACCTGGATTTGGACAGCATCACCCTGCTGGATGTCCGTACTCGGGAAGAGTACCTGGAGGGCTCCCTTAAGGGTGCCGTCAACATCCCCCTGGATGAACTCAGAGACAGACTTGATGAACTGGATAAGGAAAAACCTGTCTATATCTTCTGCCAGATTGGGCTTCGGGGCTACATGGCCTATAGGATTCTGATCCAGAACGGCTTTAAGGAAATCTATAATCTGTCGGGCGGCTATCGCCTCTATTCCATGGCCTCCACTTTATTTGAGCCCCATCAGAACACGGGAGAAAAGATTGGCGACCAAAAACCCCAAAAATCGAGTCCATGAGACATGGGCTCGATGACCCATTTTGACAAGGTTACACCGTTTTCTTAAGCAGGTGTCGGGAGCTCATACGCTTTAATTCCGCATCAACAGTGCGGTTCGGAGCTCTCCATGGTGAAGTTTTGCTTTTTTACTATATTGCACAGAACGCCAAGAATTATTTTTTACCGATTTGTGCAACTTAGATATGAATAAGCGATCATCTTAATGCTATTATTAGGTATGTGATTTTATTAACAACCGTATTATGGGGGAGGATATTCATATGGTTAAGAACAAGACAAAAGTTGCCATTATCGGCGCAGGCTTCGTTGGTGCCTCAACAGCTTTCGCCATGGCTCTTCAGCAGAATGCCAGTGAGATTGTACTGATTGACGTTAACAAGGAAAAGGCCTACGGAGAGGCATTAGATATTAATCACGGCCTCTGCTTTATCGGACAGATGGCTGTTTATCAGGGAGATTACTCCGATATCGCCGATTGCGATGTTATCGTTGTAACCGCCGGTATGAACAGAAAGCCCGGTGAAACCCGTCTTGACCTGGCCCGCAAGAATGTGGCCGTTGCAAAGGAAATTACCGCTAATATCATGAAATACTACACCCACGGTGTTATCCTCGTTGTTGCAAATCCTGTTGACATTCTGACCTATCTGATTCAAAAGTGGTCCGGTCTGCCCAACGGCCGTGTATTTGGTACCGGTACCGTTCTGGACAGCGCACGCTTTAGATTCCTTCTGGCTGAAAAGTTCAATGTAGACGTAAGAAACGTTCACGGCTACATGGTAGGCGAGCATGGCGATACCCAGCTCCCCCTGTGGAGTGCAACCCACATTGCCGGTATGAACATTAACGAATACGGCAACCTGCACGGCAACAGCTTTGGCGACGCTGAGAAGGCCCTTATCCATGAAGAGGTTAAGAAGGCTGGCGCCACCATTATCAAGAACAAGGGTGCAACCTACTATGCCATCGCTTTGACCGTTAACACCATTGTTGAAACCCTTCTGAAGAATCAGAACACCATCAGAACAGTGTCCAGCATTATCGATGGCACCTACGGCATCAGCGACGTGGCTATCAGCTTGCCCTCCATCATCAACTCCAACGGTGTGGAGAAGATCATTGAATTCTCCATCACTCCCGAAGAGGAAAAGCTGCTCAAAGCTTCTGCTGAAGCTGTTAAAGCAGTTCTCAACGACGTTAAGGATTTATAATAAAGTTTAGGAGGATAACATCATGACTATTGGAGAAAAATCCCTTCAGGCCCATGCAGAGTGGAAAGGAAAGATCGAGGTTGTAAGCCGCGTTGCTTTAAAGGACAAGGACGATCTTTCGTTAGCTTATACCCCCGGTGTGGCCGAACCCTGTCTTGCAATTCAGAAGGATGTCAACAAGTCCTATGAATATACAAGAAGAAGCAATATTGTTGCCGTTGTTACTGACGGTACCGCCGTTTTGGGTCTTGGTGATATTGGTCCTGAAGCCGGTATGCCCGTTATGGAAGGAAAGTGCGTTCTGTTCAAGACCTTTGGTGACGTAGACGCCTTCCCCCTCTGCATCCGTTCCAAGGATGTAGATACCATTGTTAATACCGTAAAGCTTCTGGCTGGAAGCTTCGGCGGCATCAATCTGGAGGACATTTCCGCTCCCCGCTGCTTCGAAATTGAAAGAAGACTTAAGGAAGAATGCGATATCCCCATCTTCCACGATGACCAGCATGGTACCGCCATTGTTGCAGTGGCCGGTATGCTCAACGCTCTGAAGATCGTTGGCAAGAAGATTGAAGATATTGAGGTTGTTGTTAACGGTTCCGGTGCTGCCGGTATTGCCGTTACCAGACTGCTCATGGCCATGGGTATGAAGAAGGTTATCCTTTGCGATACCAAGGGTGCTATTTATAAGGGCCGTCCCGGTCTCAATGCCGAGAAGGAAGCCATGGCTGAAATCTCCAACCTTGAGATGAAGAAGGGTACCTTGAGAGAGGTTATCGTTGGTGCTGACGTTTTCCTCGGTCTCTCTGCTCCCGGTATGGTAGATCAGGATATGGTCAGAAGCATGGCTAAGGATCCTATTATCTTCGCTATGTCCAACCCCATTCCTGAGATTATGCCCGACGAGGCTATCGCTGCTGGTGCTAAGGTTGTTGGTACCGGACGTTCCGACTTCCCCAACCAGATCAACAATGTTCTGGCCTTCCCCGGTATCTTCAGAGGCGCTCTGGATGTAAGAGCCAGCGACATCAATGAAGAGATGAAGATTGCTGCCGCCAAGGCTATTGCTTCCATCATCACCGATGAAGAGCTTCGTCCCGATTATGTCATCCCCGCTCCCTTCGATACCAGAGTTGCTCCCGCTGTTGCCAAGGCTGTTGCCGAAGCTGCAATAGCAACCGGTGTCAACAGAATCTAATACTTAAGCTCAATCTTCATTATATAAAGCAAGGACGGCTTCAATGAGCCGTCCTTGTTGTTATGTAAGGCGATTACCAGTATTTTTTGCTGGGCTTCCCACGATAGTTGGCATAGAAGTCGCCACGGCAGTCATAGCGCTTGTCCCATCTATCGTCATAGTAGTCTTTCTTGTCATCGTCCTTCTTCCCATCGTGTTTTTTATCATCGCCTTTTTTGTCATCGTGTTTCTTATCGTCATCCTTTTTATCGTCGTATTTCTTCTCAACCTTATCGTCGTAATCCTCGTCCCAGATTCCTTTCTTTTCGTACTTTTCATACTTGTCGTTGTCGTACTTATCATTGTCATACTTGCCGTTGTCCTCGTAGTCTTCACAGAGCACGGGGAGATGTTCGATTCTGACAACCTTGAAGACAAGCTTTACAACGTCCTTCTCAAGTAATTTGGTAAACACGGGTACGCCCTTGCAGGAGGTTTCGCCATGGAGGTAATCCTTTTCACCCTCAACATAGGCCGCGAGCAGCTCAGCAATGTCACCTTCCTTGCATTTATCACCCTTGGAGTCGATTTCTACGAAGCCGCCAAAGGGGATTTTGAAGGTGCTGTGGAAGATAGGTCCATTGACGATGCCGTCGCAGACATCCTCCACGGTCTTGTAGATGACGTTCTTCCAAAGATAGGCATTGAAAATAACCTTACCCGGAATTACAGCCACATCGGTGACGATAACCTTCTTCTCGATATCCACGATCTTAAAGATCGGGGGGCTGGGGGGTGAAATGGTTACATCCTTCTCAACAAAAAACTGTGCAGAGCCTTTGCCTACTATAACAGGGACTTGAAGAACCTTCTTTTTCATTTCTTTACTCCTTTCTTTTACTGAGATGTCCTTGAGCTTATTTTTTTGTCGAACAAGCTCACTACATACTATTCTGGCTAGTCCAAACTTGTTACAAGCATTGTCCCGGTCTCATGAAAGCCATGAGAACAGTGGCTTTGAGCCACGCCATCAAGGCGGCATGGACACATCCCTATAAAAGAATTCTTTTTGTGTTTGAGTATGGCTTGGGACTATACGATAGAAACTATGGCTGAAAGGAGTGATGAACCTATGGATAAAAAAGGCATGAGACGTCCGGATCCCAGCGAGCCCCACGGTACCGAAAGCAATAAGAAGCAGCACTTTGAGAAGAATGAAGTATCGCCGGTTCCCGAGCTCCAGGGCAAGGCCAAGTCTACCAAGGAGAAGGCCAATCCCATCCGCTATGACGGTAAAAGGCACAACACCTTCTCGGATGATCAGTAGAATAGCCCATACCGTAGGGAAGAGATACGCTTATCTGCAGGCCGGGCAAGCAAAAGCCCGGCTTTTGTTGCCGCCAACACATTATCCCCAAGTTGATAAAAATCATAGGATTGTGATATGATGAACTTATTCGTAGCCTTTGATAAGTATTTACTTACTGCTGAAAAGATATGGAAAGGAAATTATGTCGCAGAACAAAAGCGCCTATGAGCTTAAAGAGCAACTCAATACCGTGGGCTATAAGCTGACACCCCAGCGCAAGGCCATATTGGATATTCTTCTGGAGAACCAGTGCAAGCACCTGACCTGCGAAGACATCTACACCCTGGTACGGGCTAAGATGCCCTCCATTGGTATTGCCACCGTTTACAGAACCCTGCCCCTCTTTGAAAAGATGGGCTATCTCAACCGGGTTCACCTGGATGACGGCTATGTGCGTTATGAGGTCTGCGATAATAAAGAGGCCCATTCCCACCATCACCTGATATGCACCCAGTGCGGCGCGCTTTCGGAAATTCAGGTGGATATGCTGGAGGAGCTGGAGAAGCAAATCCAGACCACCACCGGCTTTATGGTAACTGATCACAGCGTCAAGTTCTATGGTTTGTGCAAGAACTGCCAATCGGGTGATACTAAGCCTTAAGGATTAAGACGAATAACCTGAATAAGATCAAACCGGGGCCCATGATTAAGGTTGACCCCGGTTTTTAATTGATAGCCATGATGGCGATGCTCATGATCATTGAGAAAACAAGGAAGAGCGCAACAATTGTGGCAATAATGCGCTTCATTTTTGAATTATACATAGAGTGGCCTCCTAAAAATAAAAACCGCTCCTTTTATTTTATCCCCAACCTACCAAGTTTACAAGGGGTTCCTGGGGCTTGCTCCCCCGCCGCTGAGCAGGGCCAGAAGGCTTTTTGCCATATTGCCCAGTGGGGTTTGCTTCTCCACCGCTCCAATATTATAGGCCACCTTGGGCATACCATATACCACTGAGGATTTTTCATCCTGTCCCAATGTTCTGGCGCCGCTTTTTCGCATGGCGAGAAGCCCTTTGGCACCATCATAGCCCATACCGGTGAGGATGATGCCCACGGCCTTGTCCCCGGCCTCTCTGGCCACCGATTCAAACAGAACATCTACCGAGGGACAGTGTCCATTGACCTTTTCTCCCGCAAAGCATTCCACCCGGTACCGTTCTCCCACCCGTTTGATTTTCATATGCTGATCCCCGGGAGCCAAAAGCGCCTTGCCCGGTTCCACCCAATCCCCGGCGGCCGCCTCCTTGACCTGAAAGCCGGTGGTAGCGTTAAGCCTTTGGGCAAACATCCGCGAGAAGACAGGCGGGATATGCTGCACAATGACAATGCCCGGCAGGCTTGCCGGCAGACCGCTTAAGAGCTGATGGATGGCCTCGGTTCCCCCCGTGGAAGCACCAATAGCAATGACCTGGTATCGGTTTTCCCGCTTTCCGTCATCCAAAGTCCTTTTAACCACCTCTTTTTCAAGACGGACGACCTGGGCTGAGGAAGCAATCTTGACCTTTTCTATCATCTCCCGGATAAAGGTCTCCACATCCTTGACCGCACCCATATCGGGCTTGGCCACAAAGTCCACAGCCCCCGCATTCATGGCTTCAAAAACCGCTTCGCTGACCGTGCTGACCACAATCACCGGCAAAGGGTATTGGGGAAGGAGCTGTCGGATAAACGCTATACCGTCCATTCTGGGCATGGCCACATCACAGGTCATGACATCGGGCCGGTGGGCAAGAATCATGTCCCGTGCTTCAAAAGCATCCCTGGCGGTGGCAACAATCTCAATGCCCGGGTCCGAGGCAAGACCCCGGGCCAGAATCTCCCGGTAGAGCATGCTGTCATCAACAATCAAAACCTTAATCTTGTTTCCTGGATATTGCATGAGTCCTTATTCCTTTCGATACACGGCCGGCATAATATACCTGTACCGGGTTTCCTCCCGATTGATGGATTCAGAATGTCCAATAAACAAATAACCTCCGGGCTCGGTAAGATCATAGAATTTATTGATCAATTCCCGCTTGGCCTGGGCGTCGAAGTAAATCATAACATTTCTGCAGAATATCACATGGAACCTCTTTTTAAAAGGGAAAACCGGCTCCATAAGGTTGAATCTTCTGAAAATAACTTCTTTCTTCAGTTTATCGCTGATCACGCTGTTTACGGGATCCAGCTTCGTAAAATAGTTCATCTTCCAGCTTGCGGGCATAACTGAGATTTCCTCGTTGCTGTAAATCCCCTGGCACGCCTGTTCCAGGACATTGGTTGAAATATCGGTGGCCAGCACTTTTGCATCCCAAAGCACCTTTTCCCTGCCAAAAAACTCATCAATGATCATGGCCAGGGTATAGGGTTCTTCGCCTGTGGAACATCCCGCACTCCATATGCGCAGATCCTTGTCAGGAATACTTGCCTTAAGATAGGGCAGCACCTTTTCTTTAAAATATCTGAAATGATCGTTTTCCCGCATAAAGAAGGTGTGATTGGTTGATATTTTATCAATGAGGGTTTCTGCCGCTTTTCCCGTTGTGTCGGCCAGGACATGCGCATAGTACTCGGAAAAGCTCTTGAAGTTGTTCTGCATAAGAACATTATAGAGTCTGCCCATAACCAGGGCCTGCTTTTCTTTTCTTAAGTGAATGCCATAGTTGGACTTGATATAGTCTGCCAGCAGATTGAATTCTTTCTCAGTTATCTCCACCATAGGGGACCTCATAGCAAATTGATACATCATTCTTTACTTCTTTCATGTCAGCCAGGATGTTGTGCCAAAGGAGGAGGCGTTAGGGCCCCCTCCCTTAAGCTTCTATAACGAATACTTTCCAAACTCCCTATCGCTTAAGGCAATGGCACTTTCACGGGGAAGGCTCTCATCTCCTGCATCGGCCAGGGAAACGCCGGACTTGCTCTTATCGGACATGCTCTCCAGCATTCTTAAAACCTCGGGGCTTAGTTCATCCACACGCTGAGCACTCCTGTGGATCTTTTTCAGCCTGAATCTGCCCACCAGCTCTCTTAAGACTGCGGCCTGGGTGGACATTTCCTCACTGGCCGCCGCACTTTCCTCGGAGGTGGCCGAGTTGGTCTGAACAACCTGGGATACCTGCATGACACCCTGATTGATCTGTTCAATACCCAGGGCCTGTTCATTGGAAGCCACAGCAATATCACTCACCAGATTGGCCGCCTTCTCAATTTCTGTCACAATCTTGTTGAGCGCCTGAGCGGTGTCATTGGCAATCTTGGTTCCATCCTCCACCTTCTTGATGGAGCTTTCAATCATCTCAGTGGTCTCCTTGGCCGCGTTGGCTGAGCGGGCTGCAAGGGTTCTGACTTCCTCGGCCACTACAGCAAAGCCCTTGCCGTGCTGACCGGCTCTGGCCGCCTCCACGGCCGCATTAAGGGCCAGTATATTGGTCTGGAAGGCAAATATCGTCAATGACCTTGATAATCTTGTAAATATTGCTGGATGATACATTGATCTCATCCATGGCCTTAAGCATTTCCTTCATCTGGGTATTGCCCTGCATGGCATCCTGCTTGGCATTGCCGGCAAGCTCATTAGCCTGGTCCGCATTGGAGGCATTAAGCCTGGTCTGGGAGGAGATCTCCTCTAAAGAAGCCGTCAGCTCTTCAATGGAGCTGGCCTGCTCAGTGGCGCCCTGGGAGAGGGCAATACTGGAATCCGAAACCTGCTTGGCGCCTGTGGCCACCTGCTCGGAGGCTGCGGAGATATTGGTCATCATCTCATTGAGTTTCTGCACCAATTCGGCCAGTTTTATACCCAGGAGATCCTTGTCGGACCTGACCTTTACATCCACAGTCAGGTCGCCCTCGGCAAGCCTTTCAGCAACCATGGCCTGTTCCCGGGTGCTTTCAATTAAATGTTTGAAGGATTGGGCAAGTTTACCTATCTCATCCTTTGTGTTGGCATCCACATTGACATTGACATTGACATCGCCCACGGCCAGCTTATCGGCAACCCCCACCATGGAATTAATGGGCCTGCTGATCATATTGGAGATGGTTATCCCCATAACGATGGATATGAGTACACCGATGGCTATGACAATCACCATGACCACGCTGGAGCTCTGGGCCATCGCACTATTGCTCTTTTAGGTTGCCTCGGCATCGGCAGTTTCCATCTTCATGAGTTCTAGGAAGGTTTCCCGCAGCGTATCCCCTGCCGACTTGCCGTCGACCAGAATGGCATTTTCCGTTTTGTCGATATCCCCGGTACTAACATACTGAACCGCCTTGTCAATGATCTCGTCATAGGTTGTCCATTGTTCTAGCAATGCCTCATACATGGTGCGGGCGTCACCAGTACTCACGGTTTTTTCATACTTGGCCAAAAGCGCGTCCACCGATTGGTTAAGTTCTTGAAGCGTGGCCGCCTGAGCCTCTATTTCCTGAAGAGTCTCAGCGGTGGTTAATTTCAGCGCATTATATCTCAAACGCTGAAAATCGGTAGCCGCTCTGCCTATATAGCTCACACCCAATAAATTCTCGCTAAAAAGGCTTTCACTGGCTGTACTGATTTTCCTGATATTTGTCAGTCCGATAATACCTACAATGACTGAGATAATTGCCACAATAAAGAATCCAATGATGAGCTTGAGGCTGATTTTCATGTTCTTATACCATTTCATAGTCCAACTTCCTTTCGTCGTTCCTATAAGCAGAAGATCGTTACATGATCTCACTTAAGTCTTCCAATTCATTTTCAGTAAGCAGCTTTTCGCAATCCAGAAGCAGCTTTACGTCATTTCCGACCTTCCCGATATTCTTGATATACCGGTTGCTGAAGGCCGCGTTTTTCGGCGGTTCCACAATGGCATCCTCAGGAATGCTCAGTACCTCCGATACGCTGTCCACAATGAGTCCGATGGACAGGTCATTAATGTCAATGACAATGACACAGGTCCTGTCGTTATACTCCTTGGGATCTTTCCTGAACCGAAGCCTCACATCCATGACCGGAATGATCTTGCCTCTTAAATTAATGATGCCCTTCACGTACTCGGGCAGCTCGGGTATCTCAGTAATGGCTTGAATACCAATAATTTCTGTCACATATTTGATTTCAATGCCGTAGGTCTCTTTGCCGAGCACAAAGGTGAGAAATCTCCCCTTCTGGGTGTCCTCCTCCAATTCCATGATGTTGTCAATAATATCCGACATGCTTTCATCTCCCCTCAATTAAACTTCCAGCAAACCTGCTATGTTAAGTATCAGGCTGATACTGCCGTCTCCTAATAATGTGCATCCCGCCAAGCCCTTTGCTTTTTTGAAGTTTCTGATATAGTTAGGCAGGGCCTTGACTACAACCTGCTGCTGACCCACAAGCTCATCGGCGAAGCAGCAGAGGGTGAAGCCATCCTGCTCGACCATGATGATAATGCCTTCGCTGAACCGGGTTACGGCATCCCTGACCTTAAAGTGGCGATGGAGCCTTAAGATGGGATAGCACTGGCCCCTTACCATGATCATCTCATTGCCGTCGGGATCAGTAATGATATCTTCCTCCCTGGGTCTGAAGGACTCTTTGATGGCGATGGTGGGTAAAGTGTAAGAAGCCTTCCCCACTCTGATGGTCATGCCATCAATAATGGCCAGTGTCAGCGGAATTTTAAGGATGAACATGGAACCTTTTCCCGGCGTGCTGTCCACCGATACTGACCCGCCTATGGCCTCGATATTTTTAGTCACCACATCCATGCCCACACCGCGGCCCGAGAACTCGGTCACCTTCTCATTGGTGGAGAAACCCGGCAGGAAAATCAGATTGAAGACCTCTTTATCGGTCATCTCGGAAGGCTGCTTGACCAGGAGATTATTCTCCATGGCTTTTTGGAGAATCTTGTCCCTGTTAAGCCCCTTTCCGTCGTCCCTGACCATGACCAGAACATCCCCGCCTGAGTTCCTGGCTTCCAGGGTCACTGTGCCCGAATCGGGCTTCCCGGCCAATTTTCTTTCCTCGGGCGATTCTATACCATGGTCTATGGCGTTTCGGACCAGGTGCATCAAAGGATCCGAGATGTGCTCGATGATGTTCTTGTCCACCTCGGTCTCTTCACCAATGATCCTGAGCTCCACATCCTTATTAAGCTTCTTGCACATATCCCTGACCACCCGGTGCATTTTATGGAAGGTTGTGGACAGAGAAACCATGCGCACTGACATGACCATATCCTGAATTTCATTGGTGATCTTGCTGAGTCGTTGGGCCGCTTTCTGAAAATTGTCCAGCATAAGCCCCTTAAGATCAGGGTTCTGAATTACCATGGCCTCGGCTATCACCATCTCCCCCACCAGGTCCATGAGCTTGTCCAGCTTGGACACATTAACGCTGACAATGCTCTGCTGGCTCGAGCTTTGCAGATGGGTCTCCCCTTTATCGGACAGCTCCCTGCGTTCGGGCTCCGAGGATATAACGGCAGGACCATGGGTATCGTCATTCTGATCCTCCTCATTTGCTGAGGCATAGAACGAAAAGGCATCGTCCCCTTTAAGCTCCTCAAAATCCAGCGACTTTAAAAAGAGGGTGTCCAGCAGCAATTGGTGCATATCCTCAAAGCTCTCATTGGATCTTAAAATGATGGTAAAACCATCACGTCGGATGACTTCAGCGCACTGGTCGTTATCGAGAATATCCTCGGGATAGAAAAGTATCTCCTGAGCCTTTTCCTTCAGATTATGAATGACGGAATAGGCCCGAATGTTTTCCATCTCACACCCTTCCTCAAAGCGTATGACCGCCTTGTAGGTATGGGCGCAGGGGGATGACGTCCCCAGTTCATGACTCATGGAGGAAACGGGTTTCTCCGACTTGGCAGGGGTATGCTGCTCCAGGGTTGATTCCTTCCCTTGCCTGAGCTGACTGAGATGATCATGAATACGGGCAATAAGGGGCGAGGCATCGCCATAGGCCTGATCCCCGTTTTTAATTTTTTCGATTTCTTCTTTAATGAAATCCACCACTTCCAAAACCATATCCGATAAGGCTGAGCAATCGGTCTGAAGGGGATGCTCCTCACGGATAAAGAAGAACAAATCTTCTATGGCATGGGCCAGGGTGGAGATAGGTTTGACATTTATATGGCCCTCCTGTTTTAGTGCCTGAGTTGCTTCCTTAAGTACTAGATTTTGCTGAGAATCTGCAAAATGGTATCTTCCTTAAAGGGTTTGACAATAAAGGTTTTTGCGCCATACATCACCGCTTCCCTGACCATGGCCTCCTGCCCCATGGCTGATACCATGATGACCCTGGCCTGTGGATCAAAGGCGCGAATGGCCCTTAAGGCTTCAATACCTGACATGATGGGCATGGTGATATCCATGGTTACAAGATCAGGCTTCAGCTCCTTGTAGAGCCGCACCCCTTCTTCGCCATTCTCTGCTTCACCCACAACCTGGTACCCGGCTTTTTCAAGTATCAGCTTAATGGAGGTGCGCATAAACATTGCATCATCAACAATCAGCACCTTTTTCATTTCATTCACGCTCCTGTATATTAATCTCATGAAAATAAAAACAACTCACCAGACCCCTCAATGGCAGAGCAAATAAACGCTCTTCCATATCGGAGCACAAGACAACAGAAACCCAATATTTGAAATTCAAATAGGGTCATTATAAGGAGCAATCATTGGTTTGGGATTGGATTAAATGAGAAGAGTAACTATGGAATGAACCTTTGTTCTCTTAATTTGACAAGAAGCTTAATGGAAGAATTATTACGTCCTAACCTTGATGTCAACCCATCTGTTCCCAGTTTTGTCGCATCTCTGTAATTGCTGTCATTGTTTCTTATTTACCATCCTAATCCAAGTGTAAACAATTAATTTTTTAAATTATTTAAAAAAAGTGGTTTAATTTTTATGTAAATTCCCACACCTTAGCACATCGGATTGGATTTATCATGATATAATGAAAGATGGTAAAAAGCCTTTATTCATTATTATTTACCTAAGAGGAGTGCTTATGGAAAAGATTAAAACTGTTCATGTGATAGGCCTGGGAGCTGTGGGCGCAACCTATGCATCCCTTTTCCATCAATGGAATCCCCAATGCATAAAAGTCATATTGGATGAGGAAAGACTGCACCGATACCGACAGGGCACCTTAATTAACGGCATTAATTATTCCTTTGACCTGGTTGCCCCCAAGCAGGGGGATGCACCGGCAGAGCTTATTCTGGTGGTGGTAAAGGGTCACCACCTCGATAAAGCCATAGAGACCATGGCCCCTCTGGTGGATAAGGACACCATTATCCTTTCCCTGCTCAATGGTATTACCAGCGAGGAGGACTTAAGTAAAGCCTTTGGCCGCGAAAAGGTGCTTCACGGCTTCTGTGTGGCCACTGACGCGGTTCGTGAGGGAAATAGCGTTCATTTTACCCAAACAGGGAGAATTGTTTTTGGCGATCATTATGCGGAGGCCAAGGGTAAAGGGGCCCGTGTGAAAGCCTTCTTTGACGAGGCAGGTATCCCCCACACCTATTCGGACAACATTCTCCATGAGATGTGGTGGAAGTTTATGATGAATGTGGGTATCAATCAGACCTCAGCCATATTGGGTGCCCCCTATGGGGTTTACAGCCGGGTTGAGGAGGCCAGGGAGCTTTTGGCCTCTGCCTGCAGGGAGGTTCTGCCCATTGCAGCCAGGGAAGGCATTTCGCTTTCCGAGAAGGATATCGACGAATATTTCAGAATCTTTGCCACCCTTTCTCCGGAAGGAAAAACCTCCATGCTTCAGGATATTGAAGCGGGAAGAAAGACTGAGGTGGAGAGCTTTAGCCAGACGGTCATGGCCCTGGGTAAAAAGCACGGACTTCCAACACCCGTCAACGAAACGCTTTATCGTATGATTCGAGTATTGGAAGCCCGCACTGTTAAAGAGGTTTGACACTAGCTATTTAATGGTTGGGTATTTGCCTTAAGCCCAATGAATGATTCTCTGAAGGGTCACTGAGGCTTGCTGCAGCAGGATGCGCTTTTATCGCAGCCTTCACAGCAGCAGCTCTGACCCTTTTTCATTTTTATAATGTTTCTGATGATTAAAAAGGCCGCTAAACCAAATATCAATCCGCCAATAATGTAATCCATCATATGAAGCACCTACTTTCTTAGTTTTAATTTAAGCCAAACAACCTGCCCACATTGAAGATGAGGAAGGCCACTACCCAGGCAATGGCAGTCTGATAGCCTACGGCAAACAGGGTCCATTTCCAGGAGTTCATTTCTCTCTTAATGGTGGCAAAGGCCGCGATACAGGGCAGATATAACAGGGTGAATGCCATATAGGCATAGGCGGTTAAGGGTGTAAAAGCACTTTGCAGGGCCGGTATCAGTTGAGCGGCTTCTTCACCTACGCCATGGAGAATGCCCAGGGTTGATACCACCACTTCCTTGGCCACAAATCCGGTCAACAGAGCCACCGAAGACCGCCAGTCCCCAAAGCCCAGGGGTGCAAAGAAGGGAGCAATGGCCGCGCCTATGGCGCCCATGATACTTTCACTGGGGTCCTCCACCATCTGGAGGGAGAAGCTGAAGCTCTGCAGCACCCAAATCAATACAGCCGCCGAGAAGATAATAGTTCCTGCCTTCTTTATAAAGCCCTTTGCCCTGTCCCACATGTGGATCATCAGCCCCTTAAAGGTAGGCAGGCGGTAAGGGGGGAGCTCCATGACAAAAGGAGCGGCTTCACCCTTAAAGAGGGTCTTTTTAAGCACAATACCTGACAGAATGGCAATCAGAATACCCAGCAGGTAAATGGAGAAGATGACCATGCCTTGATTTTTGGCAAAGAAGGCTGCCGCAAAAATGGCATATACGGGAAGTCTTGCACCACATGACATAAAAGGTGTGAGTATGATGGTCAGTCTTCTGTCCTTCTCATTTTCCAGGGTACGTGCGCTCATGACGGCGGGAACGCTGCAGCCAAAGCCCATGAGCATGGGGATGAAGGACTTTCCGGTTAATCCAAGCTTTCTCAGAAGGCGATCCATAACGAAAGCCGCTCTGGCCATATAGCCGCTGTCTTCCAGGATGGACAGGAAGAAGAACAGGATCATGATTTGGGGAACAAAGACCAGCATGCTTCCCATGCCGCCGATGATGCCATCCACAATCAAGGAGTGGAGCCAGTCCGCCGCTCCGGCATTGGTAAGCCAATCAGATACAGCGCCGGCAAGATTCTCATTAATCAATACATCCACGAAATCCACCGTAAAGGAGCCAATGGCACCAAAGGTGAGCTGGAACAGTCCGAACATAA
>JAKIML020000095.1 GCA_022702935.2 Bacillota bacterium
TTGGCCTTTTTGATTTGGTCATGTCGCAGAATATCTTTGAATTAGGTCTTATTACCGGCGAGCCTATGAAAATGGGCTTTAAGCTGATACTTACTGTCATTGCCGCCTTTGTGCTTGGCGCTGTGGATGTTATCTGTACCATGGTTCCCATTGCCGAATTTACCATGATGATTGGCAGACGGAGCGAGAAGTATGTCAGCGCCAGACTGCCGGTGATTTTAATGAAGTCCTATGCCCTGTCCCATATTCTGTTTGTCATTCCCTATGCCGTCCTCAATTACTCGGGAATCAACTGGAATAATGTCGATGCACAGGCGCCATCATCCATACGGCTGCTGTTTTCGTTCCTGGTCATCCTCATAAACGTTCTGCCCTATCTTCAATTGGGCGTGATTTACAGAACCTTTAGCGTACGCACCCGTATTCAGGTTTTTGGCAAGCTCATTCTGCTTCTGGCCACTTATTTCTGGATTCAAATTTCCAGTGGGGCCATTGTATTTGTTAAATATCTTCTGGAGCGCATCATTATATCATTCTGAAAGGCGTTATCAGGCTCGTTTTCTTCTTGCGACAGGCCTTGATAAACGCCGGTAAAAAGGATATAATTATTGAGCATGCCCCGTTAGTCTAATGGATAAGACGATGGATTCCGGTTCCATTAATGTGGGTTCGATTCCTGCACGGGGCGCCATCTTAGGAGTGCAGGTTTTATTAAAGCCTGTACTCTCTTTTATATTAAGGTGTTTACACCTTGAAGAGGTAGTTTTATGGGCATTCGCTGCGGAATGGATATCGTAGAACTGGAGCGCATTGAAAAGGCCTTGACTCAGGAGAGCTTCATTAACCGTGTATATACTCCCAGGGAACGGGCATATTGTGAAGCCAGAGGCAAGGCTGCACTGCAGAGCTTTGCGGCCCGGTTCTGTGCCAAGGAGGCCGTTTCCAAGGCCTTGGGCACGGGCATTGCCCAGGGTGTATCCTTCCAGGATATCGAGATTGTCAATGATGCCAACGGCAAGCCCGTGGTTACCCTTCAAAACGAGGCCAAGCGCCATTTTGAGGCCATGGGCGCCAAGGCCATCGATATCAGCCTGACCCATAGCCGGGACTATGCGGCAGCTCAGGCGGTTATTCTGTTCTAGACCATTCTTTCTTAATCCTACAGTAAGACATTAAGCTTAATTCAAAATACGGGGTGAAGAGGATGAAAAGCCTAAGATTTATCCATTGTGCAGATATTCACCTGGAGGCACCCTTCAGGGAACAGGGGACGGGGAGCTATGCCGAAACCCGGCGCATGGATATCCGTAAGGCTTTTTTACATATTCTCAAGACCGCCAGGGACCAGAAGGCAGACTTTTTGCTCATATCGGGGGATCTTTTCGAGCAGGACCTCACCACCAAAAGAACCATGGAATGGCTGAGTATGGTGCTTTCAGACGTTGACGCCCCCATCTTCATCATTCCGGGTAACCATGACCCCTTTGTAAAAAACTCCTGGTATGCGTTGTGGGACTGGCCGCCAAACGTCCATATTCTTACCCCCCAGAATCCGCAATATATCCTTGAGGAGCAAAGGGTCTTTATCTATGGCCTGGGCTTCTCGGCCTATAAACAGGGAAAGCCTGACTTAAGCCTTGTTCCGCCTCCCCGAAAGGATTATCTTAATATTCTCATGGTCCATGGCACCCTGGACATGGATTTCAGCGGCGAGGCCTATCAGCCCGTCACCTCTCGGGAACTGGCGGCCCTTAACTACGACTACTATGCTCTGGGGCATTTTCACCAGCCCAGGGCTGAGGATTCCACAACGTCAATGATTTATCCGGGCAGTCCCGAGCCCCTGGGCTTTGATGAGTCCGGTATCCATGGCGCCTATGGGGTGACCGTCTTAAGGGAGCCCTCGGGACTTCGCCTTAAAGCAGAGCGGTTTGAGACGGCCCAGCGGGTATATCATCCTGTCAGTCTGGATGTGACGGGGCTTAAGAGCCTGGAAGAGGTAAAAATGAAGCTTTTGGGTGTTCTGGAAGGGCTTAATCCTCAACGGGATCTTGTCCAGATCACCCTGAAGGGGCGAACGGCCATGGATCTGGATGAAAAGCTGCTTACCGCTTTGTTCTCTGAGGACTGGCTGTTTCTTCAAATCCGCAACGAAACCCAAAAGGCCTTTGACCTGGAGGCCTTGACCAGGGATCCGGCCGTTAAAGGTTCTTTTGTCAGAGCGATAAATAAGAGGCTGGAGGCTCTTGATGAAGCTATGAAGATGGAAGGCGATCCTAAAGCCCTGGCAGAGGAGAAGGAGCGATTGGAATTGGCCCTGTCCTTTGGCCTGGAGGCTCTGTGCAACGGAAAAATTGAAGGGTGGAGTGAGGAATAGCCTATGAGAATTACAGGATGGGATATCAAAGGATTCGGAAGGCTTAAACAGTACAAGGCCGTCCCAGGTCCTGGCTTTAATATTATCTATGCCCCCAACGAATCGGGGAAATCCACCCTTCAGGCCTTTATCCGGGCCATGCTCTACGGGCTTAAGGGGGGCCGGATTGGCAAGGATGGAACCCTGCCTCCCATAAAGCGATATAAACCCTGGAACGGGGAGAATTATGCAGGGGTCCTGGAGTATACCCTTGCCTCAGGAGAGTCCTTCCGCGTAGGGAGAAATTTTGAAAAGGGCACCACCAATATCTATGACAGCGGGGCCAATCCCATACATCAAAGGTTCACCCAGGATAAGAGCACCGGGCCCAGATTTGCGGAGGAGCATCTGGGTCTGGATGAAGCCACCTTTGAGCGCAGTGTTTTTCTGGGACAGATGCAGAGTGCCGTGGACGAGGCGGGAAGAAGGGCTTTGATTGAGAAAATAGCCAATCTTAATACCACGGGCAGCGAGGATCAATCCCTGTCCCGGGCCATTGGGGCCCTTGAGGAGGCCCTGCTGGAGCGGGTAGGCACAGGAAGGTCCTCCACAAGACCCCTGGATAAAGTCAATATGAGAATAAAGGCTCTTGAGGAGCAGTATCAGGAGCTTGCTAAAATAAGTGAGCGCTATCTGGATAGCTTCAGGGAGCTTCATGAGAAAAAGAAGCTTCTGGCCCAATGGCTCGACGAGAAAACGAAAAAAGAGGCTCTGGCCAGCCGTCTTCATGTAAAAAGGCTTGCGATGATAAAAAAAGAAATGGAGGACCTAAGCCAAGGCCTTGATGAAAAAGAGCGGGCATTGGAGGCCGTCCATGAGGCGCTCAAAAAAGCAGAGATTTATGGCAGGCTGACCCCTGAGGGTATGACTCAGGCGGCCTTAATCGTTCATGATATGAACCGCATCAAAGAAGAACTGGCTCAGGCTGGAGCCGCTCTGGAGGAGCTCACCGCCGAAAAAACGGGCCTTGAGGCTTCTCTGGACAGTGAAGAGAGCTTTATCCGCAGGACCGGGGACATTGAGGAGGCTTTGAAACAGGCCGCTTCTCAGTCTGGACCCGGGGCTTCCGGCAAAAGAGGAATGCCCATCCCGGCTTTAGTCGCAGGATGTTTGACCCTGGCCGTACTTGGATTATGGCTGATGCTAAAGCACCCCCTTCTGCCTGTGGCAGCCATGCTGGCCTTGGCGGCAACCCTTTTTCTTTGGCTGAGAACAGGGGCCGGAAAAGCTGCAAGCCCGTCCATTTCGCCCCAAACCCAGGCCCTGAATAAAGCCTTGAGCCAGGCAGGCTTCATGGGTCTTGATCAGTACATGGAATACAAGGAAGCCTGGCAGAAGGAACGAGTTGCCGTTGAGGCAGCGGGGAAGAAACTGACTGAGGCCCGGAACCGTCTTAAAGAACTGGAAGCGGCAAAAACCGCCCTGGAGGATTCCTGGCGGGGACTTACCGCTTCCTGGCCCCATGCCCGGATGGAAGAGGGAGAAGCCTTTATCCAACGCTGGCGGGAAGGGATGGATAACTATCATCAACTGTCTGCATCGAAAAAGGCCATTCTGGATGGCATGGCCCATCTGACCGACAAACGACGCGTATTGGTACGGGAAGCCGCCGGGCTTTTAGGGAAACCCGGGCTGACCTATGAGGAATGCTGTGAGGCCCTGGATGGGTTGGATGGTCTTGCATTAGACGAGACCCCTTGGGAGGAAACGGTCACAGAGGATGAGCTTAAGGATCTTGAACAGCGTATTAACAGCCTTAATCTGGAGATGGCTGCCCTGACCGCCCGCCTGGAGCAGGCCCCCCGGGAGGGTGAACTCTCCCGTATTCTGGAGGAGCTTGAAGGCCTTCGGGAGAAAAGAAAGAAACTCGAGCGGACGGGAGCCGCCCTGAACCTTGCCAAGGAGATTCTTTTAGAGACGGCAAAGCAGGTTCGGCGGGATTACATCCCGGCCTTAAACGAGGAGATGAGCTTCTTTATAGGCCAGCTTACTTCGGGAAAATATACAAGGGCCAGCACCAATGACGCGCTGCAGGTTCTGCTGTCATCACCCGAGACCGAAGCGCTTGTTCCCGTGGAGCGGCTCAGCACAGGCACTATAGATCAAGTCTATCTGGCCATGCGCCTGGCGGCGGTAAGGCTTCTGGAAAAACGAGGAGAGCCCCTGCCCCTGTTTCTGGACGAGCCCTTCTCCCAGTATGATGAGGCGCGCATCATTAATGGCTTTAAAATGCTGAAGGCACTGGCCGATGAAAGGCAAATCTTTTTCTTTACATGCCGGGAAAGGGAGCTTCAGTTAGCCCAAAAGGTCATGGGTCCACAATTGGTCAGAATCGAACTGCCCGATTAAACATAAATAATGATAAGCACTCACGAAAAACCAACCGTGGGTGCTTTTTTCATGGTCCGGAGCGCTGAGGCGAAGGGTTTTCATCAAGTTTATTGGATAATTTTCTGAGTTCATTGAAAGAATATCCATGAGGTGATATGAAGATGAAAAGGGGTAGAAAAAAGCGACTGCTTGCTTTAGCGTTAATCTTTCTATCGTCCTGTATCCTTTGGCCTCAAAGCAGTATGGGGGCCTCAACACCGGGAAGAGTCAGCGATCTGCAGCTTCTCGCCAGGGCTATTAACGGGGAAGCCCGGGGTGAGCCCTATGAAGGGCAGGTCGCCGTGGGAGCCGTCATATTGAATCGTGTCAATTCGCCCAATTTTCCCAATACCATTTCGGGGGTGATTTATCAGCCGGGAGCCTTTACAGCGGTGGCTGACGGTCAGATTAATGTGCCCATTGATCCTAAGTCAACGGTTGTCAAAGCGGCCCAGGATGCCTTAAACGGCTGGGATCCCACCCATGGATGCCTATACTATTGGAATCCTGCAACGGCCACCAGCAAATGGATCTGGTCCAGGGAAATCGTGGTCACCATAGGCAAGCATCATTTTGGAAAGTAGTGCATACTAAAGCACCCATCATTGATGAAAGGTTAAGGAGTATCGTATGGATAAGGAAATGGAAAAGGGATTGGATCATAACGAAATTAAAGAGACCCATGAGGATAAAGGCATTCGCCATACTATGAAGGCCTTTTATGTGGCCTTGGCCAGAAACAGAGCCAAGAATATGATTATCGCCGTGCTGCTATTGACGACTTTATTTGGGGCCTATCAGTACAGCCGGGCCGAGAACCTGCGCAGACAGCTAAATAATGCTTATAACCGTGCCTTTTACGAGCTGGTGAACTATGTCCAGAATGTTGAGGTCATGCTTTTAAAAGCCAGAATGACTTCGTCCCCCCAGCTTTCGGCATCCACGCTGAGGGACGTATGGATGGAGGCCAGCGCTGCAGCCAATAACCTGGGCCAGTTGCCGCTGTCGGTGGGGGTTTTGAGCAATACCGAGAAATTCCTGGCCCAGGTGGCCGATTTCTCCCAGACCCTGTCGAAACAGAATACCCTGGGCAAGCCCATTGACGAGGAACAGATGAAGCTTTTGGGTGAGCTTCACTCCTTCTCGGTGAGCCTGAAGGAAAGCCTCAACGATCTGAAAAACGACCTTTCCAATGGCAACTTCCAATGGGAGAATGTACGGCATGAGGGCAATGAAGATGTGGGCAAGGTTTCCGAGAATATGCCCGTCAGTTTCAGCTCCATTGACAAGAACTTTCAGGAGATGCCCACCCTCATCTATGACGGCCCCTTCTCGGAGCACATGCAGAAGCGTAAGGCTCTTGGCTTAAGCGGGCAGAAGGTGGACGAGAACAAAGCCGCTGACAGCATTGGCAAGTTCCTGGGCAAGGACAATATCCGCAATGTTCAGAAGGTGTCCGACAATAAAAATGGTGTTATTGACACCTATAACTTCAAGATTGAGCTGGACGGAAAAACCAAGGACAGCGTGGCCGAGGCCGACGTATCGGTTATCGGCGGGCATGTGGTCTGGTATCTCTATAACCGGGATGTTGGTAAGCATACCATTGGCATCAAAGAGGCCAAGGAGATTGGCCGGAAGTTCCTGGAGAAGCAGGGCTATACCAACATGAAGGACTCCTACTACCTGGAGAGCGACGGGGTGGCCACCATCAACTATGCCTACCATGAGGACGGTATCACCTATTATCCCGACCTGATCAAGGTCAAGGTGGCGCTGGACAATGGTGAGGTGGTGGGCTTTGAGGCCAAGGGCTATTTGATGAGCCATACCACCAGAAACTTTGATACCCCCAAAATCACTGAAGCCG
The DNA here is from genome assembly GCA_022702935.2 of Bacillota bacterium. Lineage (GTDB taxonomy): Bacteria > Bacillota > Clostridia > DSM-8532 > DSM-8532 > DTU059. The sequence goes on from JAKIML020000095.1 coordinate 6,657, forward strand.
AAGCCCGTCAGAAGGTGACCCGGGGTGAATCCATCAAGCCCTCGGGCCTGGCCGTTATCCCCACCGACTATGGCACTGAGCTTCTGTGCTATGAGTTCATTGGCAAGATGGACGACAAGGATTTCCTGGTCTATATCAACGCCATCACGGGCAGTGAGGAAGAGGTGCTGCTCATCATCAACTCGGACGAGGGCGTCCTGACCATGTGATGGCAAATTGCTTTTATTCCTCCTGGGATACGGCTTGCATCTTCTTCATGACCCGGATGTCTTCGCCGAAGAACTTGAGGGTCTTGAACTCGCCCACAATCCGGGAGGCGATGCGCTCGTTATAGGACTGGGTCAACTGACGCGGATCCAGATTGGAAGAAATAATGGTTTTAACGGCATGGTCCCGACCTCTGGCCTTGCGCAGCTCAAGCAGGGACAGAAGCTCAGCATACCGGGCATCACTGCTGGGCTCGGTGCCCAGATCATCTAAGATGAGCAGGTTGGCGGTGATAAGATTCCTATAGGCCTTCTCCCCGCCGGCTTCCTCCCTGTCGGGATTCAGACGGTACTGATGGATAATGGAAAACAGGGACGGTGCTGACAGATACAGAACGGTATAGCCCTTTTTCAGCAGCTCTAAGCCGATACACTTAGCCATAAAGGTTTTCCCCGTGCCCGTGGGTCCGTAGAAATAGTAATTGGGGGTTTCGGGGTCGGTGAACTGGTCAATAAAGCATTGGGCCAGCTCCCTGACAGAGAGGATCTGGTCCCTGGGGGAATTCTCGACCCGGTACTTTTCTTTGTCGGGCTTGTCGGAAAAATAGGAGGCATCAAAATACTCAAAGCCCGTTTTTCCGTCGTCCAATAAATTAGAATACTGGTAGAGCTGTTCCAGATAGAGCTTCTGATAACAGGAGCAGGGCGTGGTTATTCCGTTCTGGGTCACGTATCCCCTGTCCTCGCACAAGGAGCATTCAAAACGGGGCTTGAGATAGTCTGCCGGATAGCCGTGGGACAGAAGCAGCGCCTTCATGCGATCATTGAGTGCGTTGATCTGGGCCGAGAGCCTTTCCTCGCTGTCAGTGGCGGCATCATTCAATAACGAACGGGCATAGCGAAGCCCCGAAAGAGTGATCTCGGCATCCAGCCGAGCCAGCTCGGGGATTTTTTCATAAACCTCTTCCTTACGCCTCTGGGCATCCTGCAAGGCCCTGTCTCTTTTTTGGGCGAACGTGCTATCCAGATTCCGTTTGATTTCTGCCATTTAACCTTATCCTTTCTTGTTCTTTGGGAGAACGGACAATTGGTCGAGTTTATCATAGAAATCATCGTCATATTGGCGCTGCTGGAAGTTATCGCGCCGGGCTACCTTGCCGGGGGCCGGCTCACGCTTGTCGGAGCCCCTGGCCGAGGCCTCCTGATAAGCTTTAAGCTGGTCCATGGTCTTAATCCCTTCCTGATTCCAGCGGGTTAAAATGGTATGGGCCGATTTAAAGGGATTGGTTTTTCCCACCGTCAGCTTAAAGGCCTCCTCGATGATGGGAAGGTCATAGCCATAGTCGTCGAGCCAGATTTCAATCTGCTCCTCCTCATAGGCCTGGAGGGGACGCCTGAGCCTGAGCTTCTGGAGTATGGTTTTGCCAATGGCCTTGATTTGCTCATAGGATTCCATGTATTTTTCCAGCTCCCAGTGGTTGGTGATTCCTTTCAGATACCAGGTTCGGCCCACCTTCTCAATATAGTTGATATTGAGGGCGTTATTGTCATAGCAGGTTTTAAAGAGGCTGACCATCACATCCTCGTCAAAGTGATAGGTGGAGAACCAATGATCAATGGCATTGTACCAGCTTGGAGCCATAAGGCCCTGGAAAAACATCTTGTTGATGGAGTCAATGCACTGATTCCGCTTGATGTGCATGGCCGTTTGTGAAACCGCCGACTCGCCGTCGGAGGTGGTCTTGCGCTTGTAGAGCTTACCGAGTTCGATCTCTTTAATATCGGTCAGGGAGATGAGGTTGGGGGTGCGAACAATAAGCGCCTCATGCTCCAGGATTTGAAAGGCAGCATTGACCGTATCCACCGAAAGGTCCAGCTTGGCGGCCAAATCCTCAGGACGTGCTTCCTTCTTGTATTTGCTCAAAAAAAGGCAGTACAGATAAACCTTTACTGCATCGGAGGGTAGACGGGGCATGATATCGCTTAAAAAAATGTCCGGAACCAAGGTATCGGACAGGAGAATGTCCTTTACGACCTCAAACTGCATGGAATGACCTCTTTTTCATTTAATCTTCTATTCGCTGCCAGGAAGCAGAATTATTATATCACAGCCGCTGCTCCCAATAAAGTTTAATCCCGCAACGGCGCTCAAGGAAAGAACTTCCTGCCCAGGGGCTCATATAAAGTTTTCGGTATGAAGAAGAAGGCTTGTGGAAAACTAAGCAGAAGATTATCTGACTTTTTCGAGGTGGATTATGCCCCAACTAGCCATTCGTACCCGTTCAGGCAGGGTGGAAAGTATCCATAGCGGAATCATCTGCGTCACCGATTCTTTGAATCATATTCTTCATTCCATTGGCAACACACGGGCCGGCCTGTTCTTAAGATCCTCGGGCAAGCCCTTTCTGGCTGTGGCCTTTGTCCATTCAGGGGCCATGCAGAAATTCAATATCACCCAGAAGGAATTGGCCGTGATCTGCAGCTCCCATTCGGGTCAGGCCTTTCATCGCAGAACGGTGCTCTCCATTCTTAACAAGATCGGCCTTAAGGAGAGCGATTTGGACTGCGGCCATGCCAATCCCGAGGATAAAAGAGTCGAGAATGCATTGATTAAGCTGGGGAAGCGGCCTACCTGCATCTTCAGCAACTGCTCGGGAAAGCATGCCGGTTTGCTGGCCCTTTGCAAGTTCTATGATTATCCCATTGAAGGATATACCTCCCCCGACCACCCGGTTCAGCAGCTTATACGCAAGACCATGGCTGAGCTTTTGGAATGCGATGAGAGGGAACTGGTCATCGGTAAGGACGGCTGCACCAATCCCACCTATTTTGTGACCCTCCAGCAGGCCGCATGGCTCTATGCCCGTCTTGCCCATGGCTATGGCGCCGGAGGCCCCTACGACGGGTGCCTGGATATTATCAAAAAGGCCATGATAGCCCATCCCAGAATGATCAGCGGGGATGGTACCTTTGCCACGGATCTTGTGAGGATGACCAAGGGAAGGGTGATTGGAAAAATCGGTGCCGAGGGGATTCTCTGTTTAGCCATCCCTGAAAAAAAGCTGGGTGTTTGCATCAATGTCAGGGATGGGCATCCCTGGTCCACCTATCCCATCGCCATTCGGGTTTTAGAGGAACTGGAGGTCCTGGATGCGACCACCGTTGAGAAGCTGTCCAAATGGACCCTTCCGCCCCTCAAGGATGATAAGGGGGGAACGGTGGGCTATCTGCATCCCACCTTCAGCCTTATTCAAAAACGGGTCAGTCATTATGAAATGGGAGATGTTTTTCCTGCAGGAGGACGGTAGTGTGAAGGCTTTGGCGGCGGTCACCAGAAACAAATTGGTGGAAAGTGTGCACTGGGGAGTCATCTGTGTGGTGGACCCCCAGGGAAACATTGTGTATAAGCAAGGAGATCCCAGGACTAAGATCTTTTATCGTTCCTCGGCCAAGCCCCTGCAGGTGCTTCCCTTTGTCCATTCGGGAGGTGCTGAAGCCATGGGCTTTACGCCCAAAGAGATTGCCCTTGCCTGTGCCTCCCATGTGGGCTCTCCCGAGCATCAGAAGACCGTCATGGATATCTTAAAACGGTTGGATCTGAAGGTCGCCGATCTCCACTGCGGTGTTATGAGCCCTTATCATGAAGAAGAAAACAGAAGGCTTATTGCGGCCAACGAGGAGCCCTCACCCCTCCATGTAAGCTGCTCGGGAAAGCATGCCGCCATGCTGGCCTATTGCAAGTATCGGGGTTGGGATATAGCCACATACGAAAAAATAGACCATCCTCTTCAGCAGGAGATATTAAAAATCATCGCCCTGTTTACCGAGGAGAAGGCGGATGCCATCCTGGTGGGAACCGACGGGTGCGGTCTGCCCATCTGCATGCTGCCCGTGGAGAAGATCGCTTTATCCTATGCCCGGCTGACCCAGTGCGTCCATGATGAGCAAAGCGAGTACCATAGGGCTTCCAAAACCATATTTGAAGCCATGTACCGCCATCCCGACATGGTAGAAGGCCGGGGCGAGTTTGACACCGAACTCATGGAAACGGCGGGGGGGAGACTCATCGCCAAGGTGGGTGCCGAGGCAGTGTATTGCATGGGGATTCGACAGGGTAACCTGGGGGTATGCCTCAAGATAGCCGATGGCAATGAAAGAGCAGTTTATCCGGTGGTCATGCAGTTACTCCTGGAACTGGGCATCTTCGGGGACAGGGAGCTGGAGACTATGAGAAAGTGGTACAGAACCGAGCTTACCAATAATCTGAAGGAGCATATCGGGGATATTGTGCCCGTCTTTCACAGAAGGGAGGCCGTGGGTCTGGGAGATAGCCTGTGATAAAGCGAAAAAGCCACTCTTAAGCCCTGGTAAAAAATACATGGGTTCGTAACGGAATTGTAAAGGAATCCGCATAAGCAATGAATCTCAAATTGACGATAAAACTTATGTAGTCTATTTGTTCTCAAATGAATGATTTACCAGGGGGAATTCCTAAATGAACCATACGCTTAATAAAAAAATAGCACTATTCCTTGTAATGGTGCTTTTGATAACGGGTCTGCCCACCGAGTTCCTGTCCAGTGCGGCAACGACCCCTATCACGCTGCAAGTGACCTATAATGCCAACACCAGAAAGTATGACATCAGCTATCTATCAAGCGTAGAACCGGCAAAAACCATTCTTACATATCACGGACCCGATGGTACATTACATACCCACGAAGACGAGGAGACCTATCAGAGCGGCAGGGTCACTGTCAGCGTGGACCTTCTTCCCGATCATATCTATGATTTGTCCCTGGATGTCTATATGACCCCTACCGATACACAGCCGTCCTACCATGGCAGTCTCTATTATCTTGCCGACATCACCTTCCTGGGTGAGTCCTTCAACGTGATGTCCAACGCCTCGGGCATTGAGGATAAGAATCCTGCCTTTGAGTATCTCCAATACAACGGTGTGGATCATGTGGTGGCGGTAAGAAGCGGCGAGAACCCCGTAGTCCGTTTGAAATGGAAGATACCCACGATTTATCACAACGATGGAGATCCCAGCACGTCAGACATTGTTTATGTAACCAGCAGCCGGGCCCTGGGCATTCTGCAGGATCCTGCCGTACCATTAAGCAAGACCTGCTTCCAGATTAATATGACCGTGGGCCATGGCTCCACCAGGGTGCTGAATTTTAATACCGACTATCAGGGCAGCGATATGATTATCGAGGGGAAGAACGTCACCGTAAGCGGAATTACCAACGGTAATGTGACCAGTGCCGACAAATTTGTGACCGTGGATCTGGGCAAGGCACAGGGGATAGAATCCGGTACCGAGTATGAGTTTACCAATATTGGTCTTATCTTTGAAAATGCTGAATCAGAACAGATTCCTATTCGTCGTACCAACCTTCGCACCGACAGCGATAACCGTTTTGCCGTTAAAAATATTGATAATGTCTTTGCCGATGTGGGCTATGATTTAAGCTCCATCTATACCCCCATGGAGTTCGAGATGACCAAGGTGGACTCGGACAAGGTGGAGATTCGCTTTAAGAAAATCGTCAACGGTGTATATCCCGAGCTGTTCTATCAGGTTCAATATGCACCCCGTATTGACGATCTTTATACCCAGACCAATAAATGGGTGAAGATTCCCGATTCGGCCCTCCCCAGCTCGGAACTCTATGGCAGTGAGATTGTCACCATTCCCGTATCGGGGGCCGACCATCCGGAATACTATTTCCGCGTGGTCTATTTTGACAGCTCCTCGGCCCTGCCCAGAAGCTCCTCCTTAAGCGTGGATCTCAGGCTTCTGGGTACTGAGTCGGGTAAACCGCCCCTTCCCAGAGAGATCAAAGCCGAAGCTGAATATATTGGAAGAAAAACTGTCACCGTTCCGACCACTGGCCTGTCCTCAGGGGATGTGGAGGTTCCTTTAAGCGATTTAAGGTTGTCCTTTGAAAAGCCCCTGGCCTGGAGACAGATAACCAACTGGGAAGCTTATAAGGCGAATGACTACGGAGAAGATGACTATACCTTCCATGTGCTTCTTTCCACCTATCTTCCCGACACCTCGGTGCAAAAGCAAATTAAGACTGTGGGCCTTTCCAACACCAAGGACATCTATATGCCCGTCAAGCAGAAGCGTGTTTTGGTGCTGGGCAAAAAGGACTTTATAGAGGATCCCGAGGACAAGAATCGACTGATCTGCGTGATTCCCGGCGATAAGCTCTTCTATGATTATGTGGATAATCAAAGCCTTTCCTTTGAGAATACGGAGGACCCCAGCGAGGATGGAAATCCGGGAGACTATCCCACCTTCCTGGTGCCCAATACCACCTATTATCTGCAGCTCTTTGTATCCCGCAAAAAGGATAATGCCGACATAAACGCTGATGTATGGGGCGATCCCAATGGTCTGAGCGCCGATCTCAATAACCGCTTGTCTTACAAGTCCCCCATTATCAGCTTTACCACCTGGCCCCTTAACGAGCTTCCTGTGCCCATGCCCAATCTTCAGTTGGGTATTGAGCCCGAGACCTATGTGGATCCTGTGTCAGGGAATCTGACCCTGGCCGGAATCTCGGTAAGCTATGAGCGAGTACTGACCGATGTGGAATGGCGGCGGTATACCCGCGTCACCACCGGCAGGGCCATTGTCTACGAATTCTATATCAGCCGTGATCCTTCCCAGTTTGACACCCAGCCCATTGTGACCGATACGGCCGTATACCCCGATGAGGCCGAGCTCATTAAGCGAGGGGTAACCATCACCAGCTCTGGGATTACGTTGCCCAATGGGCAGATGGAGCCCATCCTTCCCAATACGGTTTATTATGTGAAAGCCCGTTCCTCCCTTGTGGTTGGGGGTATAGTGATTGGCCGATCGGCTGAGACAGCTGTGAAGGCCATTACTACCCCAAAAATAGATACCGGGGGATTGGATAATGTGCATCGGGAACCAAGGGCACCCTCCGAATTTGATATTGCCAAGGATGCAAATGGCCAGGATCTGCTCAGTGATGCCTGGGTTATATTCAACTGGCTCCATGCTGAAAAGGATGTGACCTATGAACTGGTCTGCACCACCGTGAACCTGTCTCCCCAGGCCATAACTGCTGATTTTCAGAATGATCCCTTTAATGTGGGCTTCCTTAACGCCTATTCGGAGTTTGCCGACAATTACAGGATGGTCATCAATGTCAATGATCCCACCCTGGCCGCCCTGGGCTTCAGTGTCAATGCGGAGGGTGGTGTGACCCTGCCCATTCGCAGGGACTTCTTAAGACCTAATCGCATTTATTATTTCAGCCTCCGTGCCGTTCGCAACAGGGGTATGACCGATCCTTCGGGCAATTCCCTTGAGACAGTCAGCCGCTGGGTGACCGTTCCTGTGACCACCCATATGGTCAAATCTCCCGAGCAGTTTGAGGCTGTTAAGGATCTTGAAATCGGCTTCAATGTACAGTTGACCTATAGCGGGGCTACTGCCGATTCGGTGGAGGTCTACCTGAAGAAGGCTGAGGCTGCCGATTCCCAGTATGTGTTACTCAACCGTTCCGATTACACCAGCGTTCTGGATGGATTCACCTACTATGTGCGCATCTATAATCTGGAGCCCAACCAATGGTATGATGTCAGGCTTAAGAACAAGATGAACAATACCTGGTATGATCAGAGCAGCGGTACCTGGAAAACCCAGACGGGCAGCCCCGTCAAGGCCAAGACCAGGGACCCCTTGACCGAAATCGAGGTCAGATGGGAGGGCCAGGATCCCTATACCTACTATCTGGAGGCCCGAAGCGAGAAGGAAAACGATTACGAAAAGCTTATATACAGTGCTACCGGCTTTACCAACTACGGTTATGATTTGGTTTCGGGCGGCAGAATCATGTTCTACCGTGAGAAGACCAATCTCCATGTCCAGGAGGGATCGGGCAAATATATCTATTACGCCAAGATCTCAGGTAAACCGGTCAGGGACAGCCAGGGCAATGTGCAGAACCTTCCTCTGCGCTCCAACACGCTCTATTATGTCAAACTCTGGGCCTTCAACCTGGAGGAATCCCTCCATGTGGGTCCTGTGACCATGCGCACCGACTTCTCCCAGTCCGACTATGACAAGGATAAGAAAAAGGACGGGGTTATCGATCTCTACAACGACGCCGCCGATGGCCTTATGCAGAAGCTCTACTGGCTGGTGGATGTCAAGGCGGGAACCTCGCTGAGAGTCATCCTGAAGGACCATATGCTTTCAGGAATGTTAAGGGCCGCCATAGACGGCACCGTGACGGTGGATCTGTCGGGAGAAAATGCAAATGCCACCTATTACGAAATTCTGATACCCTATAAAACCCTGGAGGCTGTTGAAACCTATGACAGCCGACTGAACATCAAGGTTGTGGGGGGAGAGTTTACCCTCAACAGGGGCAGTATTGATCTTGATGGGCTTAAGTCCCAGATTGTGGTCAATGGCGCCAAGGAGCCCATGCTGCTTCTGAAAATTGAAAAGAGCAAGACACCTAAGACCGTTCTGCCGTCAGGATTGGTTAATGCTTCACCCTATTATACCCTGGAGGCTTCGGCCATTGGCTCAAGGCTGACCTATGCCGAGATAAGTACCATCATCCATGATATCCTGAAAAAGCCCGATGCCAAGGGGCCCTTTAAATACGGCATTCTTGACAGGGAACTGTCCATCATCCTCAGAGATTTGGACAGCTACAGCTATCGCAGCCACACCGATTTGAAGGATCTGATCCAAGGCGTTATGAAGAAGGTGGAGACCGAGCTCTCCCGTTATCTGAAGGACGTTTTGGACGGAGGCAGCGGCCTTCCCAAGGACTTTGTTCTGACAAGGGCCATTACCGCCTTCCCCGGAGGCCTGGGTGTGAAACTGGAATATACCTACCAGAGCGGTCTGACCCTGCCCTATGTGAATACCAGCGGTTCCTGGAAGGAGCCTGCAGGTGCCAAGGGCTATGTGGCCAATATTGTCCTGTTCCGTGTGGATGGCACGGGTCAATATACGGTTGTGGTTAAAGCCTCGGCTCCGGTACAGCCCGGAAGTCCTTTTGATACCACTATTTCCAAGCTGTCAGCCCGGTATGATCTGACCAAGGTCTTTGGTAAGGGCACCATAAACCCTGCCAATCCCGTGAAGGGGGATCAAGCCGTGATGCTCTATGCGGTTCTCATCAAGCGAGACAATGAAATTGCGGGAATGACCCCCAGACAGCAGGCCACCACCCTGGGCATTGGTGACGTGGTGGGCACCAAACAGCTTACCGGGTATATGGATAATCAGACCTCGGTTTCCCTGGCCGTAAAGCTCTATTGCACCAGGGCCAATATCAGCGCTGATTTGCTAAAGCCCACCAAGACCATCCATATTGCCAATGGCTCCGAGATTTCGTCCAACCTGTACCGCTATGTGACACTGGGCGTGGATTTGAACCTGACCACCCTGCAGAACCAGCGGTTTGATGCCACCGGACGTACCAGCATTGGCGCTTTGCTGGATATGATGAGCAAGGCCCTCGAGAAATTCGAGTAATAAATCAGGAGGAGTGGAAAGTCCTATGAAGCGGACAGCCTATAAAATTATTGCAATATGTGTTTTAGTCACCATGATGATGGGGATGCTCCCCAGCCGGGTCATGTCTGCTGAGCCTACGCTTTTACTGCCTCCCCAGCATAATCGTGTGGCAGATATCGGCTATGTTGAGAACTATAATGTCAGTGAATGGTATGCCAAGCTTCAGTGGGATCCCATGACCTTCCCTTCTATTGCTGAGGAGACCTATATCCATTTGGGTTTAAATGAGATTGCCTCGGGTTCGGGTACAGTGGTTCCCGATGCCATTGAGCTCTCCCTTCCGGGCAGTGCTACATCCTTCGACTTGACCCCCTACAACCCGGAAAACCTGAAACACGGTACCATTTATGAATCCTATGTGAAGGCTTCGTATAAATACAACCAGGCCACGGGGCAATTTACCGTGACCTCCCCCAAGTCCAATCCGGCCAAGTTCTTAACGGGGCTCCATGTGAGTCTGGAGCTCATTCCGGGAACCAATTACATCAGAATCAAATGGGACGATGTGTGGGATACTACGGGCCGCATCAACTATCGTATCCTGATTTCGGATACTAAGGGCTTTACCCAGCCCCCACCCATTCCCGATATTCTGGGCAGCGAGGTTGGCAAGAGCGGCTCTGCCGTTACCGTCAATACTACTGAAAAGAAGCTGGAATACATCTATACTTCGGCCCAGCCGGGGCGTGAGTATTCCATTAAGGTGGTGCCCCTGCCCAATGTGAATGTGGCCTGTGCCGATGCTGAGTCCATTGCGCCCGTCACCATCAAGACCGACATTTTGCTCAAAGCGCAGAGAGTCGGGTTTACCAATGAGGGTGACACCATCTGGAAGCTGTTCTGGAACCCCATCGTCAAGGGGAATGACTTTACCCGGGTGGACTATGAGCTCTACCGCTATGTCAACGATGAACCCCAGGGACAGCTCTTCCGCTTGATTCCCGAAATAGACAATTATCAGATCATCATTAAGAAAGACGATCCCAATGTCTATAGCTTTAAGATCGATGCCAAGGCTTATCTTGCAGGCAGCAACGCCCCCATTGAATTCAGGTCCAACAACAAGGTGGCCCTTAAGGAGCAGATTCCCCAGCAGCCCGAGGCCCCCGATATTGTGGATGCCTTTGAGGAGGCCGACCCTGATCCCTTGTATTATGATGATTTTCTTGGTGCCACTGTGGCTTCTGTCTTCTGGCGCGTTCCCTATTTGGGCGATGGCATGATTGACACCGATATTACCTATGATATCTATCTTTTGGAAGATATAAAGGACGTTGCCAATCCGCCTACCAATTACAGGATTGCGACGGATCTTTCCATGGGCCAGGCTAATCAGATTCGGAAGCGGAACACCGGTGAGGTAATCGGCTACCGTTATAATCTGATGGGTCTTAAGTCCAACTCCACCTATTACTTTGTCATTTACGCCAAAAAGAACTTCCTGGTACAGAATCCGGGAGACGGCTTAATGATCACCAAACCCTATATCTCCAAACAGGCGGTGAAGGTTATCATCACCAAGCCCGACACAGGCAGCGACAGGCCCATAGCACCTTCGGCGCCGCCCTTCCGCCTGGCTCAGGGACTGGACAGCGTCACCTATACCAAGGCAACCCTTGCCCTGGACAAGCAATGGCATGCTTTGTATGACAACGCCAATAAACGCTGGGAGTATGTCAGCAAGGATGACTATGACGCCAACGAGAGACTTAAGCCCGGCGATGAAGGCTATGAGAATAAGCGGATTGGCAAGATTGTGGAATACCAGCAGGGCTGGACCGTGGTTCCCCATGTGGTGCCTTATAATGCTGCCATTCTTGCGATACAAGCCAGGGGAAACCGGACTGGGGAGTATATCACCTATTCGGATCTGTCCCAGCCCGATATTCTGGTCCATGATATGATGCAGCAACGGGTTTCCGTACCCGAAAGAAATGGTGAGGATCAATCCTTTACCTTTGATGTAACGGGGCTTAAGGATAATACGGTCTATGTGGTGTGGGTGACCATCGAAAACCAGAATGGAACCTCTTCGGATCCCTCCGATCCCCTGATTGTCACTACACCACCCTATATCCCCGATAAGCCGGTAACCCCCACCGTACCCACCGATCTGAAGGGCCTTGCAGCCGACAGCTTTGTGGATCTTTTCTGGACCTTTATCAAGGATATGGATTATGAGATTCGTTATGGTACCAGCGAGAATCTCAGCGAGGCCACCACATCGGTAACCGTCACCTATCAGGATCTGCAGAGAAATTCCTTCCTGCGCATAAACAATCTGTCGGCCGATACCCTGTACTATTTCTGGATTAAGGCCATCAGCAGAGCGGCTGATGGAACGGTTAAGGAGTCTCAGTACAGCAACCCCTTAATGATTAAGACCGAGGCCCATAAGCCTCCTGCGCCGCCCACAGGCTTTGGTGTGAAAAGCGGAGCCGATGGCGTAACCCAAAACAGCATTACCTATGTGTGGGAGGTTCTCCCCAACATGTCCTATATTCTGGAGTTTTCTGACAATGCCAATTTTGAAAACTCCACCCTGATTCCGGTAACGGGAGGAACCCATACGGTGGGCAATCTCATTGCCAATCGCCGTTATTACGCACGACTTTACGCGGTGGATAACAGAACCACGCTGCAAAGCCAGCCTACCCGCTCCATTCTGGTTATCACCAACCGGAGCAAGAGTGAGTATGATGGAAGCTATGACTTGGACGAACCCGTATCGGGGGATGGCTTGATTATACCCACCAAGCTGGAAAATGGCGTATGGGTGATTAGCTCTCTGGGGGCTCAGGCCCATTTGCTTGCTGAGCGTATCCGCGCCCAGTACAGCCCCGTGGTGCAGTTGGATCTTTCAAGCCCGCCTGCCAGGACAACGGCCATCCGTCTGAACCTGGGCTCGGGTGTTATTGATGCTCTGGCCGATTTAAAAAAGGAGCTTTATGTCAAATTGCCCTGGGGTCAAATGCTGATTCGACCTGGAACCTTCCATACCGACGAATACTTCAGACAAAAAGGGAAAAATAATGATATAAACCTGCGCATCGATATGGTATCACCGGCCACCCAGTATACGCCTTCCACCATGATGCAAATAAAGACGCCGGTGACCGAGATAAAGGCTTCGTTGCTCAACGGCACCCTTCCCATGCAAAGCCTGACGCGCTCAGTGCGGGTAGAGCTTCCTGTTTCAGGGCTCTCAAATTACGGAAGGGATCAAATTAAGGCCTACAGCGCCACAATGCAAAGCTGGTATGCCCTGCCCACGTACCTGGACTATAGTCAGAACCTGGTGGTGGGTGAGCTGGATAAGCCCGGTCCCGTAGTGGCCGCCACATGGGGAGTCCAGACCCAGCCCAGCGCCCCGGTTTATTTGAATGAGGGCCTGGAAGCCATTCAGGCAGTGTATAGGCTCAAGAGCCTGGAAGGAAAACCCTATACCCCAACAGCAGCCATCACCGAGAGTGCAGCGCTCAAACTTATTCTGGACGTGGTTCCCACCGATTATTCCGATTCGGACATGCGGCAGAAGGCCCTGCAGGCCAGGCTGATTTCGGCCCAGTCCGATATTGCCGAGTCGCCCCTGCGCAAGGACAAGGCCGTGGGTCTGTTGATGAACCTTTACACCTTCAAGACCCATGAAAAGCCCATACCCACTAAACCCACTGTCTGGGCTCGGTATAAGGATTTATCCAAGGTCCAGAGCCGCTATATGGATGCCTTCAGGTTTGCTCTGGAAAACGGTGTTGTTCAGGGTAATGGTCTGGATTTGACCAATCCTGATCAAAACCTGACCTATGGGGATTTTCTGGTTCTGCTGGAACGGACTTTAAGACTGTGCGGCGATTTATAAATGACGAATCAAGCCAAATAAAGGCAAAAAAATTCACGAAAAAGCGAAGATTACAGTTCCATTAAAGATTGTTTTACCACGTGTGAAACCCCACACTTACGAAGATACTAACGCTGAAAACAAAAAATTTTAGGTTGGTTGAATGAGGAAAGGTGATGGGGTATGGGAGCTTTTGTTATTCGTGGAGGAAAGCCTTTATTTGGCACTGTGGCCGTATCAAGTTCTAAAAATGCAATTCTTCCCATTATATCAGCATGTCTTTTGTCCGGAGAGGAATGCCTGATTAAGCAAATTCCGGGTCTGGACGATGTATCAGGAATGTGTGAGCTCATATCCAATTTGGGGGCTGACGTAAAAGTCAACGGCCGGGCCCGGCAAATCTCAGTCCGAACGCCCCATCTCACCGGGCATACGGCCGATTATGAGGTGGTCAGCAGACTTCGTGCTTCCTTTTTAGTCATGGGTCCCTTGCTGGCCAGGGCGGGAAAGGCCAAGGTAGCCCTTCCTGGAGGCTGTCCCATCGGAAGCCGGCCTGTTGACCTGCATCTTAAAGGCTTTGAAGCCATGGGTGCCCAGATTCAAAGCGGCCATGGCTATATAGAAGCCTTTTGCCCCGATGGAAAGCTTAAGGGAACAACCATTTATCTGGATTTTCCCAGCGTAGGAGCCACTGAGAATCTGATGACGGCGGCGGTTCTTGCCGAGGGACGGACCGTTATTGAAAATGCTGCCTCTGAGCCGGAAATTGTTGATTTAGCAGCCTTTTTAAACAAAATGGGTGCAAAGGTTAGCGGTGCCGGCACTGACACCATCGTCATTGATGGGGTGGACAAGGTTCATGGCACCGAGCATACCATTATGCCCGATCGCATTGAGGCCGGAACCCTTATGACTGCAGCGGCACTGACGGGCGGAGATATTACGCTGACCAATGTGGTGCCTGAGCATTTGAAACCCGTGACGGCTAAGCTAAGGGAATCGGGAATGGAAGTGATTGAACAGGGCTCGGAGCTTCGGGTGCGGGGCATGGCCCGGCCCGTGGCGCTGGACATTAAGACCCATCCTTTTCCCGGGTTTCCTACCGATATGCAGGCCCAGATGGCAGCCTATTTATGCTTTGCGGAAGGCACCAGCGTCATTGTGGAGACCATTTTTGAGAACCGGTTCATGCATGTCAATGAGCTTAAGCGTATGGGTGCCCAGATACGGTTGGATGGCAGAACGGCCATCATTGAAGGCATTGACTGTCTCCAAGGGGCGCAGGTGAGAGCCACTGATTTAAGAGCGGGAGCGGCGCTGGTCATTGCAGGGCTAGCCGCCAGGGGCACCACCGAGGTTTTGGATATACATCATATTGACAGGGGTTATGAATTTATAGAGAATAAATTACAGAGGCTGGGTGCCGACATACAGCGTCAATAGGAAGAATGAGCAGGGCTGCGAAAATCAGCCCTTTTTATACATTATGGGGGATGAACCATGAATCAAAAGGAGCAATACAGCTTTTACGCCTTCCTTTCCAGGATGCGCCATATCTATCGCTGGAGCCTGATGCGCAATGTGACGCAGGAGAATATTCAGGAGCACAGCCTTCAGGTTGCCATGCTGGCTCACGGTTTAGCAATTATTAAGAACAAATTGTTCGGAAGCCAGGTGAATCCGGAGCGGGTGGCGCTTTTGGCCATTTATCATGACAGCAACGAAACCCTGACCGGGGATCTGCCCACACCCATCAAATATTTTAACCCCGAGATTCAAAATGCCTATAAAAGCTTAGAGAGCGTGTCCAAGGAGAAACTGCTCTCTCTTTTGCCCGAGGCTCTCAGAGAAGACTACCGATCCATTCTCTTTTACGACGAAGGCAGCGAGGAAGGCAGGCTGGTTAAGGCGGCAGACCGTTTGTCGGCGTACATAAAATGCCTTGAGGAGATCAAGGCGGGGAATGGTGAGTTTAAAAAGGCTCAAGTGGCCATTATGAAAAAGATCCGGGAGAACGAAAGCCCCGAGGTCCGCTATTTCCTGGACCATTTCATGGAATCCTTCTCATTGACATTGGATGAGATAAATTGAAATCAATGAATGGATAATAAGATATTGTCACCTATGATATGGACCCAATCGGGAAAACTAAGATTGGGAGGTGATGATGGTGAAAATCAAGGAAATGCTTGCTTCTGCCGCTGTTATAGTTGCCTTGACAGGAACGACAGCTTTTGCCATGCCCGAGGCAGTACCCAGGGTTGAGGATGGCAATGTGAAGATAAACCAAGGGCACAAGCATGACCACTGTAAAAAGGATCCCATAAAGCACCTGGAAAAGAAAAAGGAAGAGGTCCAGAAGCAGTTAAAGGAAGGGAAGCTTACTCAGGAACAGGCAGACGAGTTGCTTAAGCGCATCGATGATCGTATTGCAGATATCAATAAGTTTAAAGCGCTTCCTTTAGAGCAAAAGAAGGAAAAGATTCTTAATGAGCTCAAAATGAAGCTGGACCAGCTTGTCAAGGACGGCAGTATGACACAGGAAGAGGCCAATAATATGCTTGAAGAAGCCAAAAAGAAGCTGGAGAAGTGGAATGGTACAGACTTTCCGCAGCAATAGCGCTTAATGGACTGAAAAAGCCCGTATTACTACGGGCTTTTCTTATTCCATCCACAGCATGGGGTCGTCGCTGTACTTCCAGAAATACTGACCATTTATCCTGATCTTAATCCTATAAGGTGATACCTCCGGATCCTCGCTCTCGAAAGCTTCTATGGGAAGCTTTAAAGTTTTGTCAGTGCCATTCTCGGCAGGGGTCAGGATTAAGCGGTTTTTATGTACCAGATATGTTCCGGTAAAACCTTCCCTGTCCTCGTATTCACTGGGCAGATATTCAAAAGTACCATCTTCAAAAAAGATATAGCGATCAGTAAAACCGGAACCCACAGAAGGCGAGGCGTGCCATGAGCCCACAAAGTCTTTCATAAACTGCTTATCCACATTGGTCAGGACAAGCTCTTCCTTCTCATCATCCCGGGTTACAATCTCTTCTTTATGGGTGTTATCGGCCTTGGCTTCGTTCTTAGCCTCCATCCTTGAACAGCCCGAAAGAAGCAGAAATACAATAAGAATAAGGGATAAGCGCTTCATTCAAAGAAAAGCCTTTCTTAATAATTTCTTCAATTACTAAATTATAGCATAACAGAACCAGGGATGAACAGTCCATCTTTGGAGCATAGTATAGGCAATAAAATAGGCGGAGGGTCTCTCCCTGATTAACCCGCCCGCCTAACCTGCTTCCGATGTGTTATGAAGCAGGATTTGACTTCTTAAAGTCATTTGCTTGACAACTCCTCAACTTAAGAAACAACTGCGCCTATAGGGTGGAATCATCTCCTTTACTGGTTATTCTTAAAACTGGCTGTGACTCTTTTTGCTTTCCCCTCCTTACCCACTGTTTTTGATGAAACCTTTCCTCCATGTGCACCATCGTTCTTTACCATACCCTATGCTTGCGGACAATTTGAACATTCCTAAAATTTCCCTTATTGCTTATCCATAAATTTGACAGAAACCTGGTGTTTTTTTGTATATACTTTTTATCTGGATCAAAGCAGTACATATGGTATAATGATTTTCATGCATTATAATACAGTGATACAGCAAGAAACGGGGGATGGTTTATGAAAGCGGTTATAACGGTCCTTGGCTGCGATAGAATAGGTATAATAGCATCTATTACAGGAATTCTGGCAAAAACCAATGTAAACATCTTGGATATCTCTCAAACCATCATGCAGAACATCTTCAGCATGATTATGCTGGTGGATCTGTCGGGTATGAATTGTGAATTCTCCAAGCTCAGCGAGCTTTTGACAAAAGTCGGCGAGGAGCTGGGTGTAGAAGTCAGGCTGCAGAGGGAAGAGATATTTACCCGTATGCATAGAATATAGGAGGTACATATGTTTAATGGGAATGAGATCCTGGAGACCATTTATATGATCTCTCAGGAGAACCTGGATATCCGCACCATTACCATGGGTATTTCCCTGCGGGATTGTGCTTCGGACAGCGCCAGGACCTCCTGCCGGAAGATTTATGATAAGATAAGCCGCTATGCCCAGAACCTGGTCAAGACCGGTGAAGACATTGAGCGGGATTTTGGTATCCCCATTATCAATAAACGCATCTCCGTGACCCCCGTTGCATTGGTGGCCGAAAGCAGCGATGCTGATAATTACGCGGTTTTTGCTAAAGCTATGGATGATGCGGCCAAAAACGTGGGTGTTAATTTCATTGGCGGATTTTCAGCCCTGGTGCACAAGGGCTACACCAAGGGGGACGCGCTTTTAATTAAAGCCATTCCCGAAGCCCTTTCCACCACCGAACGGGTATGCTCCTCGGTGAACCTTGCCACCACCAAGACGGGAATTAATATGGATGCTGTCAAGGAGATGGGGCTTGTTATCAAGGAATGCGCCGAAAGAACCAGGGATCGGGGAGCCGTAGCATGCTCCAAGCTGGTGGTCTTTGCCAATGCGGCTGAGGATAATCCTTTCATGGCCGGTGCCTTCCATGGTGTGGGCGAACCTGAATGTGTTATTAACGTCGGTGTCAGCGGCCCCGGTGTAGTGGCTAGCGCCCTGAAGAATTTAAAAGGCGCCGACCTGGGAACAGTGGCCGAAACCATTAAAAAGACGGCCTTTAAGATTACACGAATGGGACAATTGGTGGCGCAGGAAGCCTCCTCAAGGTTGAAGGTGCCCTTCGGTATAGTGGATCTTTCTCTGGCTCCCACGCCGGCCATAGGTGACAGTGTGGCTCATATTCTGGAGGCCATGGGTTTGGAACGCTGCGGCGCCCATGGAACAACTGCCGCCCTGGCCCTCCTTAATGATGCCGTTAAGAAGGGCGGTGTTATGGCTAGCTCCTATGTGGGCGGCTTAAGCGGAGCCTTTATCCCCGTCAGTGAGGATGCGGGCATGATTGATGCGGCCATTTGCGGAGCCCTTTCCATAGAAAAGCTGGAGGCCATGACCTGTGTATGCTCGGTAGGATTGGATATGATTGCGGTTCCCGGTGATACACCGGCATCGACCCTCTCGGCCATCATTGCCGATGAGGCCGCCATTGGTGTGGTCAACAACAAGACAACGGCGGTGCGCATTATCCCTGTTCCCGGTATGAAAGAGGGCGATGTGGTGGAATACGGCGGCTTGTTCGGGCGCGCACCCATTATGCGGGTAAATCCCTTCTCGGCAGAAGAGTTTATCCAGCGCGGCGGACGGATCCCGGCCCCGTTGCAGAGCCTGAGGAATTGATAGGGTGTGACGGCCACTATAAGAATCTAAGGTTTTATTTGAAGTAATTTCGTGGTAATATAGCAATCATATGGGATGTATGATGGGAGAGTGCAAGCATGACTTTTGAACTTCGTGAATCGGGAAATGTCATTATTGTTGCCGTGGAAGGCCAGGTTCGTATCTTAACACAGAGCGAGTTTAAGGAATACATGGATATGCTCTATGAAAAGTACGGAAATGGCACCGTGCTTTTGGACATGCAAAAGGTGAGTTATATGAATAGTGCGGCCATAGGTATCATTGTGGATACCTTCCGAAGGTTCAGGGACAATGACGGCCGTCTGATCCTCTCCGGACTAACTCCCGAAATTGCCAAGCTGTTTGAGGTGACCAAGCTCAATCGGTTTATTGAGATTTATGCCGATGTGGGGGAAGCAGAGGCGAAGCTTGTCAATCAATGACTTGCTAATTCAGCCAATATTTGATAGAGTATTAGAGTCAAGGGTGCTGTATTCAGCGCCCTGTTTGTATGTTTGGAGATTGTTAGTAAAATGTCAATGGGAGGAAGGCTCATGATTCCCCGGCAATTTTATCTTGGTGATGTTGTCGAATTGAAGAAGGAGCACCCCTGTGGGAGCAAGCAGTGGAAGGTGCTGCGTACCGGTGCGGACTTTCGCATTGAGTGCATGGGATGCAAGCATTCAGTGATGATTCCCCGGGTGAAGTTTGAGAAAAGCGTTAAGAAGGTTATCAGTTCATCACATCAGGAAAGCTCAGAATAGACAAAAGCGCTCTTCAAAGATCTATTTTATTATACTATTTTTCACCATTGAAATAAGCTATATTGCAGGAATATAATTGAGTTCGTGACCCTCGGGCCACTATGTCTACAGTATAGTGTATACGTTTTACTGCATTAAGAGGTGGCATTGTGGAATCTATTTTACTTCTTATACTGTTCCCGTTATTTACAGGTACTATATTGCTTTTTGTCAAAAATGACAGCCTCAGAAAGATCATCGTCAGGCTGGCGGCGCTTATTCTGATAGCGGTCTCACTTTTGACTACTGTACGCTATTTTAACGACGGCTTGACCCTTGCTTTACATAGAGAATGGATCAACTATGGCATGGTGGTCATAGAAAGCATCCTGGCCATTGTGATTATAGCGCTCAGCATCAAGCATAAAAAGCATCTTCCAATTTTATTGATCTTAATCCAGACCTCCCTGATTAACTGGTACGAGTTTACCCATTCCCATGAGGTGGAGATCAAGGCCGATATAGTCATTGATCGCTTCACCCTGATCATGGTTCTGATTACGGGGGTTATAGGGAGCCTTATCTGTGTTTATGCCCTCAATTATATGAAGGATTACCATCACCATCATCAGGAGGTTAAGGACAGACGCCCCTTTTTCTTCTTTCTGCTGTTTGCCTTTTTATCGGCCATGTTCGGTATAGTGCTGTCCAACAATCTTTTATGGATGTATTTCTTCTGGGAGATAACAACCCTGTGCTCCTTCTTGCTGATTGGCTATACCCAGGAAGAAACCGCAGTGAAGAATGCCTTTAAGGCGCTAATTATGAATCTTTTAGGTGGATTTGGCTTTGCGGCAGGGATAATCTACTTAGGCTATGCCGTGGGCACCCAGGAGCTCAATCAGCTTCCTGTTCTGGCCCAATCGGGTATTGATCTTTTGATACCCGCCGTGCTTTTAGCCATTGCCGGTGTGTCCAAGTCGGCTCAAATGCCTTTCTCAAGCTGGCTTCTTGGCGCCATGGTAGCGCCCACGCCCTCCTCGGCCCTGCTTCACTCCTCAACCATGGTCAAGGCCGGGGTTTATCTGCTCATCCGCATTGCCCCCATTCTGGGCTTCAATGTGGCGGGTATTCTGGTTATGATGGTCGGGGGCATCACCTTCCTGCTGGCCTCTCTGATGGCCATCACCCAGTCGGACGGAAAGAAGGTTCTGGCCTACTCCACCATCTCCAACCTGGGCCTTATCGTGGCCTGTGCCGGTATCGGTTCCTATGAATCCATCTGGGCAGGGATGCTGCTCATTATCTTCCATGCCATCGCCAAGTCCCTTATGTTCCTGTCGGTGGGCACTGTGGAGCATAATATGGGAAGCCGGGATATTGAGGATATGCACGGCCTGATCATCAAGCTTCCCGAAATGGCGCTGATGATGACCATAGGCATAGCAGGCATGTTCCTGGCCCCCTTCGGCATGCTGGTTTCTAAGTGGGCGGCCTTGAAGGCCTTTATTGATTCTGACAACATTCTCATTGTTATGATCCTGGTCTTCGGAAGCGCTGCGACTCTCTTTTACTGGACCAAATGGCTGGGAAAGCTGGTTGCTGTGCTCAATAAGATTGAACGCATCCCGTCAAAGCTGACCTTTGACGAGTGGATAGCTCTGGGAACCCATGCGGTGCTGACAGTAGTGATTTGCTTTGCCTTCCCGCTGATAGGCAATCAATTTATCGAACCCTACCTCAACGCCCAGTTCGCTGTTCAGATGGATGCGGTCATCTCCGACGGCAATATCAAGATCATGTCCATGATGCTTGGAATGATCCTCCTGATCCCCCTGGGCCTTCTGGGCTTTGTCGCCCTTAAGGAGGACAGGATTGTCACCTCCTACATGGGCGGGGTCAATCAGGGCGACAACCGCTATTTTACCGATGCTCTGGGGAACAGAAAGAAAATGTATCTCAGCAACTGGTATATGGAGAAATATTTCAGCGAGACGCGCCTGAATACCATTGGCATCATCACCACTTCAGCCGTTATCGTGGTCATCTTTTTCATGGCGTTAGGAGGTGTTCTCTAATGACAGGCAGTACCTTGAGTGTGCTCCTTTATATCTTTGTCGGGCCTATCGTGGGAGGACTTATCTCCGGCCTTGACAGAAAAATTACCGCAAGAATGCAGGGCCGTTACGGACCCCCGCTGCTGCAGCCCTTTTATGACGTGTTTAAGCTCCTGTCCAAGGAAAGCATTGCCGTCAATGGTATACAGAACTTCTTTATCTTTTGCTTCCTTATTTTTGTGGTCTTTACCGGCAGCCTGTTTTTTATGGGTGGGGACATTCTCCTGGTCATCTTCGCTCTGACATTGGCCTCCATTTTCATGGTGCTGGGCGCATATTGCGCCAATTCCCCCTATTCCAGCATAGGGGCCATGCGGGAGCTTTTGCAGATGATGGCCTATGAACCCATGGTGCTGTTGACCGCCATTGGCTTCTATGTGGTGACCAAGAGCTTTAATATTACTGAAATTATGGGTTTCAATGTGCCCTTGGTGCTCTATCTGCCCGGCATCTTCCTGGGCTTTGCCTATATTCTGACCATGAAATTGAGGAAATCCCCCTTTGACTTAAGCATGAGCCATCATGCTCACCAGGAGGTAGTAAAGGGGATTACCACTGAGTTTTCGGGCTCCACGCTTGCCATGATTGAAATCGCCCACTGGTACGAGAATCTGTTCCTCATGGGCTTTATCTTCCTGTTCTTTGTCTGGAAGATGCCCGGAAGCTGGCTGGTGGGCCTGGGCGCCTGCATTATTATGTACTTTATTGAGATAGTCCTTGACAATGCCTCAGCGCGTGTTAAGTGGCAGTTGGCCTTCAGCTCGGCCTGGATTGTGGCCGCCGCCCTGGGCTTTACCAATCTTCTCATACTTTTTTTGATGAAATAGAGGTGTTTCACCATGTCGTTCCTTAAAAAATCTCCCTGGATTATCCATTATGACGGAACAAGCTGTAACGGCTGTGATATAGAGGTTCTAGCCTGCCTGACCCCCCTTTATGATGTTGAGCGCTTCGGCGTTGTGAATACGGGCAATCCCAAGCATGCCGATATTCTGCTCATCACAGGCTCAGTCAATGAGCAGAATAAGGATGTGGTCTGGCAGATCTTCAATCAGATGGCCAACCCCAAGGTGGTGGTAGCCGTGGGCATTTGTGCCACCTCGGGCGGAATCTTTGCTGAATGCTATAATGTAATGGGCGGAGTGGACAAGATCATCCCTGTGGATGTCTATGTTCCGGGTTGCGCCGCCAGACCTGAATCCATTATTGATGGTGTTGTCAAGGCCCTGGATATCCTTGAGGAAAAACGTGTGGCCCTGGCCAGAAGGAGAAGGAAGGCCCGCAAGGCCCGTCCCGTTTCCCTCACCAATTTGTTTTAGAAAGGATGGCAAGCCATGGTCGATAAACAAACTATAACTGAGGTCAAAGTGGACGAGCTGGTGGATAAGGCTGTGCTCATGAAGGGCCAAGGCTATCGTCTTGTACAGATTTCCTGCACCTTTAAAGATCGCTTTGAGATTACCTATTCCTTTGACAAGGATTATGAATTGGAACATTTCCGGATTTACGGGGAAAGGGATGAGGAGATTTTATCCATCAGCCAGGTATTCTTCTCGGCCTTTCTCTATGAAAATGAGATGAAGGATCTCTTCGGTGTCAAGATAAAGGACATTGCCATTGATTATCAGGGCGGCCTTTATCGGGTGGCCCAAAAGACACCCTTCGCACCACAGAAGGAAGAAGAGGAGGAAGCAGAGCATGTCTAAACGATCCATTGTCCCCTTCGGACCCCAGCACCCGGTGCTTCCCGAGCCCATTCATCTGGATTTGGTGCTGGAGGATGAAAAGGTTGTGGAGGCCATTCCCTCCATCGGTTTTGTCCACAGAGGCCTGGAAAAGCTGGTTGAAAAAAAGGAATTTACAGAGTATGTCTATGTGGCCGAAAGAATCTGCGGCATATGCAGCTTTATGCATGGCATGGGCTATTGCCAGGCCGTTGAAAATATTATGGACATTAAGGTTCCCGACAGGGCCGAATACTTAAGAACCTTATGGGCCGAGCTTTCGCGCATCCACAGCCATCTTATGTGGCTGGGACTTTTGGCCGATGCCTTCGGCTTTGAGAGCCTCTTTATGCACTGCTGGAGGCTCAGGGAACAGATCCTGGATATCTTTGAAACCACCACCGGCGGACGGGTTATTTTCTCGGTCTGCAAGATTGGCGGGGTCAGAAAGGATATCGATAAGGACACCCTCAAAGGGATTGTAACCATTCTGGATAAGATGCAGAAGGAGCTCAAAGAGCTCACCGATGTGTTTATCGAGGATTACTCGGTTCAGCACAGGCTGGTGGGCGTTGGGGTGCTGACCAAACAGGAGGCCCATGATGTGGGTGCCGTAGGCCCCATGATGCGCGCCAGCGGTATCGCCCAGGACATGAGAATGCTGGGCTACGCGGCTTATAAGTACCTCGACTTTGAGCCCGTTGTGGAGAACGACGGGGACTGCTATGCCAGAACCCTGGTGCGTATCCGGGAGATCTATCAGTCCATGAACCTCATTCGCCAATGTGTTGAAAAGATGCCCGAGGGCGAGATAGAGGAAAAGTTCAAGGGCATGCCCCAGGGCGAGCGCTATGAACGGCTTGAACAACCCCGGGGAGAGGTTATTTACTACGTCAAGGCCAACGGAACCAAGTTCCTGGATCGGGTCAGGGTCAGAACGCCTACCTTTACCAATGTTCCAGCCCTTTTGAAGGTGCTCCAGGGCTGTGAGCTGGCCGATGTACCCATGATGGTTCTGACCATCGATCCCTGTATAAGCTGCACCGAGCGGTAGGACCCAAGAGAGGTGTTGACAATGACCGTATTGCATTTTTCAACTTATGTCATAAAAAAGCTGTTTCAGAAACCGGCCACCCATCTGTATCCCATCAAAAAGCAGAAGTTTTTTGAAAGAACCCGGGGACATGTGGCCATAGATATTGATGCCTGCATCTTTTGCGGCATGTGCTCAAGGAAATGCCCAACGGGCGCTATCGGTGTGGATAGAACGGCTAAGCAATGGGATATAGAGCGGCTCAAATGCATACAATGTAGCTGCTGTGTTGAGGTTTGTCCCAAGAAATGCCTGTCCATGGAGAATGCCTATACGGCACCTTCCGAAGGCAGTGTGAAGGATGTGTTCCATGCACGAGTTCCCGATAACCAGCCAGATCGTTAAAATTGCCCAGAAGCATGCAGAGAAGGCCCAGGCTGTACGGGTTTTAAAGATTAACCTGGTGGTGGGGGACTACTCGGGCTATATCGGGGATGCCATCAGACTGTATTTTGATATTCTTTCCGAGGGAACCCTGTGCGAGGGGGCCGAGCTCTCCATCCGGAGAGTGGAACCCATGCTAAGGTGCACAGCCTGCGGAGAGCTGTTTAAGAAGGAGCCCTTTTCCTTTGCGTGTCCCAAGTGTGGGGGCGAGGGTGGTCCTTCCGAAATAGGCAAGGAGTTCTACATTGACAGCATAGAAGTCGAGTAGGTATCCGGCCGGAAAGCCGCTTTTGGTGCCCGGTGCTTTTAAAGCAGGGCCTTAAGATAAAATGAGGCGTATCAATCATGAACAACACCATTCAATACAAGCGCATAACCCTTTATGGACTTGTTCAGGGCATAGGCTTCCGGCCCTCTGTGGCACGGCTTGCCATGAAATACGGCATCAAGGGTGAGGTCAATAACTGGGGAGGTGGGGTCAGCATTCTGGCTTCAGCTCCTGCGGCATTTTTAGAGGATTTTTTGGTCGAGCTGAAGGCCTCACCGCCGCCCCTTTCCGAGATACTGCATATTAAGGTGGAGGACTTAAGTGCTGACCAATATAAGAAGGCCCTGACCCGGACCGAGGAAGCGCGGGAAGGCAGTTTCTATATTGTGGAAAGCCAGCAGGAGTCCGAAGCTCCGGTGATGCTGCCCCCCGACCTTCCGGTGTGCGAGGCCTGTCTGGCTGAGATGGAAGATGCCGAAAACCGGCGGTATAAGCATCTTCTCATAAGCTGCACCCATTGCGGCCCCCGCTATAGTATTATCAAAAAAAGCCCCTACGACCGCATCCATACCACCATGGATGCTTTTGCGTTCTGTCCGCAATGCTATGAGGAGTATACCGCCCCGGAAAGCCGGAGATTCCACGCCCAGACCGTTTCCTGCCATCATTGCGGGCCCCGGATTCAATTTATTCTGCGGGAGGACGTACTTAAGCCGGGGATCGAAACCAAGGCTGTATCTGCGCAGTCCGCGCCTATAAGAACCTGGTCCGGGGAGGAAGGCTTTGAGAAGGCAGTCATCCTCTTAAGAGAAGGCCATATCCTGGCTGTTAAGGGTATAGGGGGCTATCATTTCATAGCAAGCCCCTATCGGGATGGGACTGTCAAGGCCCTGAGAGAACTGAAGCATAGGGAAGAAAAGGCTTTTGCCGTGTGCTTTTCAAGCCTTGAGGACATTAAGGCCTATAGCGAGGTATCAAAGGAGGAGGAAGTCCTCCTGCGCTCCAAGGCACGGCCCATTGTACTCTTGGAGGCCAAAAACCATGATATTCCCTTTTCACCCGAGGTCTGCAAGCATAGCCGGTATATGGGCGCCTTTCTGGCCTATACGCCCATCCTTGTGGCGTTGTGCCGGCGCTTAGGCCCTCTGATTGCCACCAGTGCCAACTTAAGTGATACCCCCATTATCCATCGGGAAGAGGATATCTTAAGCTATCCCATTGCAGAGTCCCATCAGGTTAACGGCAGGGCTGATATTACCGCTTCTGATGCGCCCCGCCCTGTTTTTGCGGGAGTGCTTACCCATGAACGAGAGATTGTGGTGAGTCAGGACGATTCGGTGGCCTGGGTGATTCAGGGCAAGCCCCAGCTTATTCGCCGGGCCAGGGGCTATACGCCTTTGCCCCTTTATATTCAGCCCTTCGAGGCCCATAAGGGGCCTGCTGTTTTGGCTGCCGGCGGGGAACTGAAAAGTGCATTCTGCCTTCAAAAGGGCCCCCTGGCTTATATGAGCCAATACCTGGGGGACCTGGAAAGGGACACAAGCTTAAAGCTTTACCGGGAGAATCTGGAGCATATGGAGGATCTTTTGAAAATAAAGCCGGGTCTTTTGGCCTGCGATCTTCATCCCGATTATGCCACCACCCGTATGGCACAGGAAATGGGGCTTCCCGTCATCAAGGTTCAGCACCACCATGCCCATATTGCTTCGGTCATGGCCGAAAAAGGGCTGGAGGGCCCCGTCATAGGGCTTTCCTTCGATGGAACGGGTTATGGTGCTGATGGAAATGTCTGGGGCGGAGAATTTTTGATCTGTGAAGGGGGCAGCTTTACCCGGGCGGCTTGTCTCAAGCCCATACCCCTATTGATGGGGGACGAGTCCATGAAGGATTGCCTGAAAACTGCTACGGCCTATCTTCATGCCTATAATCTTTCAGAGGCTGTTTCCGATCAGCGTTATCCCATTATTGCCCGGGCCCTGGAGCATGAGGTCAATACCCTTTTATCCTCCAGCATGGGCCGGCTGTTTGATGCGGTGAGCAGCATTCTTAATCTGTGCCAATGGAATACCTATGAGGGCAAGGCCGCCATTCTTTTGGAAAATGCGGCTTGGTCTGCCTTAAAGGAAGGCCATGGGGATGCGTTAAAAGCCCCCGGTTTTGATATAATAGAGGAAAAGGAGCTTTTACGCTTGGATGCCGGGCCTTATTTAACGGCTCTGGCTCAGGAGAAAGCAAGGGGTAGGCTTACCTCACATCGGAGGAATCAATGGGCCCTGGCCTTTCACCGGGCACTTGCCCAGGGGGCTGTGGCTATTGTGGACAGGCTTTCTGAAAGGACGGGCATTAAAGAAGTGGTCCTGTCGGGGGGTGTCTTCCAGAACAAGATACTGGTTCAGGAACTCTTGGCAAGACTGGCTGAAAAAGGCTATAGAAGCCATATGAACGCCAAGGTGCCCACCAACGACGGGGGAATTTGTTTAGGACAGGCCTATGTGGCCATGAAGCAATGGCAAGGGTAAATGAGAAGGCAGGGGCTTAAATACCGCCCCTCGAACGGATGGAAAGAAGGATAAAAGATGTGTGTAGCATTGCCGGGATTGGTTTATGAAATAGATGGTGACACGGCTCTGGTGGACTTTAAGGGCAATAAGCTTAAGGTGAATCTGGGCCTGGTGGACGCCAAGGTGGGCGACTATGTGCTGGTCCATGCTGGCATGGCCATTGAGGTTATGAAAAAGGACGGTGCCCAGGAGCTTATGGATATTCTTGAGGAACTCGAGGCCGAGGTCTATGGCAGGGATTGAGAGTATCATTCATGCCCTTAAGGCATATAAAGGCAGAACCCTGACCCTTATGGAGGTCTGCGGTACCCATACCTCGGCCATTATGAAGCATGGTATCAGGGAGCATCTATCCCCCCATATCCGGCTGGTATCGGGGCCCGGCTGTCCCGTGTGTGTCACCCCCGCAGCCTATATCGATGTGGCTGTGCGCTTTGCATTGACCGAGAACCATGTGCTGGTGACCTTTGGGGATATGATGAAGGTGCCGGGGGTAAACGGGGATCTTTATGAAGCCCGTTCCAGGGGCGGAAGGATAAAGATGATTTATTCACCCTTAAGCCTTCTGGATTTGGCCAGGGAAAACCCGGATACCACCTATGTGATGGCGGCTGTGGGCTTTGAAACCACCGCTCCTGTCTATGCCATGCTGATTAAAAAGGCCCGTGAAATGAGCCTTAAGAATATCAGGCTTCTTTTGGCGGTTAAGACCATTCTTCCGGCCATGGAGGCCATTCTTGAAGCCGGAACCGTGGACGGGTTTATCTGTCCCGGCCATGTGAGTGCCATACTGGGAGCCTCGGTCTATGAGCCCCTTCAAAAGCGCTATAACAAGCCCTTTACCATTGTGGGCTTTGAGGGGCCCCAGCTTTTATCGGCCATCCATGATCTTGTGCAGCAGGCGGAGCGGGGTGTTTCGGCCGTCCATAATCTCTACCCCAGTGTGGTGAATCATCAGGGCAATAAAAAAGCCCAGGCGCTTATGGATGAGGTGTTTGTCCCCTGCCATGCCTGGTGGCGGGGCCTGGGGCTGATTAAGGGCTCAGGACTGGCTTTAAAGGATGAATACGGAGACTTTAACGCCACTCAGGAGGAGATTAAGGAGGACGGAACCCTTAAGGGAGGGTGTCGGTGTACCGATGTTATCACCGGGAAAATCAATCCCAACCAATGCCCCTTGTTTGGAAAGGTCTGCACACCCACCAGCCCCCAGGGGGCCTGCATGGTGTCCAGCGAAGGGGCCTGCGGTATCTGGTATGGAACGGGGAGGACTAGCCCATGATTATTAACATGACCCACGGAAGCGGCGGCCAGGCCACCAGTGAGCTGATAAGGGATGTTTTTGCCGCGCATCTGGGCAACAGCTTTTTAAACCGTATGGAGGATGCTGCCGTTCTGCCCTTGGACAATAAGCATCAAAGGTTGGCCTATACTACCGACTCCTTTGTGGTAACGCCCCTTATTTTTAAAGGCGGGGATATTGGAAGGCTTGCGATCTGCGGCACTGTCAATGATCTTCTGGCCATGGGCACCGTGCCTCTGGCGCTGTCAGCGGGCTTTATTATCGAGGAGGGCATGGATACTGTTCTTCTTCAAGGGATCGTTATTTCCATGGCCGAGGCCCTGAAGGAGGCGGGCACCAAAATCGTGGCTGCCGACACCAAGGTCATTGAGGGCCGGGGCGGGCTCTATATCAATACCTCGGGGGTGGGCTATGTCCGTGAAGGCCTTGAGATTGGCGCATCTCAAATCAAGCCCGGGGACGGGCTTATTGTGTCGGGAACCCTGGGGGACCACCATGCTTGTATCCTAAGCCACCGCATGGAGATTGACAATGACATAGAAAGCGATGCAGCTCCGTTGAATGGGATGGTGGAGGCCCTCATTTCTCACAACATTCGCATTCATGCCATGCGGGACATCACCCGGGGCGGCTTAGCCACCATCCTTAACGAGCTCTGCGAGGCCTCCCAGGTGTCAGCCCTTATTGATCACAAGGCCCTGCCTGTGAAAGAAAGTGTCCGGGGCCTCTGCGGCATACTGGGCCTGGATCCCCTTTATATGGGCAATGAGGGGAAGATGCTTTTTGCCATTCATCCCGAGGATGTCAATAAAGCATTGGACATTATAAAAACTGCCCCTTACGGGCAGTCTGCAGCGTTCATCGGCCATGTGAAAGAGGGAAAAGGGGTTTACTTGACGACGGATACCGGAAGCCTGCGTACCCTTCCCGTCCTTTTTGGGGAAGGGCTCCCTCGCATCTGCTGAGCAATAAAAAAGCCGATCCTTTTTATAGGGTCGGCTTTATTTCTACAGGCTTAAAAAGCTTGTCAGATCGGTAAAGTCCCGTCCAAGGCGGAGTCTTTGGATGGTCACATTCTTATCGGCCAGCGCACCCCTGACAATATTGGCCGCATACTCAAAGTCCTGGGGTACAATGACTGCCGTCTGGTCATAGGCAATGGGATAGACCTTGTCCAACAGCTCGGAAAGTATCTTGGCAACACCGTTTTCACAGAAGGGCGAGGCATTGCTTTCCTTTATCCTTATAACTTCAAGGTCGAAATCATAGCTCAAGCATTCCTTCACCTGGCTTTCCAGAGCCTCAATGAAGACCTGGGCATAATCGGGTACATAGAGCTTCTTTTGCTGCTCCAGGCTGATAAAACCATTGATCAGAGGGGCGACCTGATTGGCAATGGTTTCATAGGTCAGAATGTTCTCCTCATCGCTCAGAATCCCTTCAGCCAGATTGAAGATCAGAATGGCCCCTACAAATACGGTGTTATAGCGTTCCAGGGTCATGGGAAGAGCCAGCACGCCGGCCTTGTTATGTATGGCACTGGCCATCTCCTTGCCCACCAGAAGGGGTGCCATATCGGCATTGCTTTCAAAGACAGTCCGCCCGTCTTTAATAGGGAGCAGGGCAGGAGTAATGGGCAGGGTGCTGCCAACCAGGGTGGGGTCGGAGGACTGGCATATCTTCAGCACATCGTTTTCCTCATCATAGAGGGTGATCATGGCGCTTTCCACGCCAAAGGAAACGGTGAGGGTTTCCAGAGCCAGCTCCAGCAGAGCCCCGCTGTCCATGGCTGAATTGATGTTTTTGGAAAGACGATTGAGCATGATCAATCTGTCCAACTTCTTTTGAAGCAGGGCCTTCTGTTCATTGACCAGATCAATGAGCATGGCGTTGGAAAGGGCGATATAGGTGTAGGAGGCCAGACTGTCCACCAGCTCAAAGGCACTCTTTTTGTAATCAGCGCCCGAGATGGTCTGGCCCAGGGTGACAAAACCCAAGAGCTTTTGCTTGTCATAGATCATGACCGCATAAAGGGCCTTGATTTCAGTGAGGGCCTCGGTGCCGTTGGGAAAGAGGCTGTTAAAATAGGCCAGATCCTCGACATTGGAGAGATCCAAAAGCTGCTTGTGGAATTTAAGCAGGGCCTCGTCGGTTAATTCCAGACTGAGGACATTCTTGCTGGAAGGGTTAAACACATCCCTGTAAGATTTCAGCACATATTTCTCAGAGGGGTTGTCATAGAGCACAAAGCCTGTGTGAGCGCTTTGGGTAAGCTCCGAGAACACGTCAACAGCCAGGCTGTAGAGCTCTTCCAAACGGTGCTCGGTGAGCATGGCCTTGGCCGACTGATTGATGGCAAAGAGATTGAATATCTTTTCATCCAGCTCTCGGTTGCTGATCTGAAGCTTCTCGAGGCGCTGAGAGCTTTCCATGGCATTATTGAACAAATTCATGAGAGTTTCGCAGATCAGGATGTCACTCTCATTAAACTGGGCGGTAATTCTACCGGAGAGCAGAAAGAAACCATAAAGCTTGTCCTCAAGAATGAGAGGCAGCATAACGTTGGCGTCCAGAGGCTCAATGACCGAAGCATCAAAATAATGGCTTAGACTCTCCTTGCCTCTGACCACATTGCCCACATAGAGGGCGAAGCTGGAAAGGGACTCGGTTAAAGGAATTTCTTTAGGAGCCTGAACACCTCTCTCCTTTTTCAGGGAGAAGGCTGCACCGTCAAAAAGATAGAGTGCTGATTTATCCACTGTTAAAAGCTCATTGACAAAATCAAAGGCTGTATCGGTGATCTGATCCAGCGTCAGGCGGTTGGCAAAATACCGTATGGCTTCCAAAAGCCCGTTATATCTGTACAGATCCATACGATGGTCATTTTTTTCGTCCTGCTCTATGTTTTTGAGAATCTCCTCGTACTGCATGCGTAATAGTCCCCCCTGTGCAATTACATGGTTTTTAATTCGTTGTCTCTG
This sequence comes from Bacillota bacterium, assembly GCA_022702935.2. Classification (GTDB taxonomy): domain Bacteria; phylum Bacillota; class Clostridia; order DSM-8532; family DSM-8532; genus DTU059. Next base: position 38,792 of record JAKIML020000095.1, read on the forward strand.
GCGTAATAGGTGACCATGACCTGTTCATTCAAAACCTCAGTGGTATTTCCCTTAATCTCAATCCGCACCTTGGGGTAGATTCTCGACTTGGCGATAACAGCCCCTTCACCGGGTGTTTTCAGATAGTCATTGAGGGCTTTGTATTCGAATTCAAGCTCTCGAATAATATCCTTGAGATTGGCATATTGGGTTTTTAAATTCTCATACTGATTCTTTTGTTCCGGGGTCAACTGATTGGAGGAGGAATAAACCTGTAAATGCTGCTTAATGCGGGTCAGGGCCAATTTATTCTCATCCAGCTTTGCGATGACGTTGTCCAGTTGGGCTCTGTAGGCATTGCGATCAAACCCGCGTACCCGGACAATGGTCCGTGTTTCTGCCTTGCTGCCGAACTCGGCGGCAGAAACCTTAATCTCAGCATCCATCTGGCCGCCGATTATTCTTCCTCTTGGGGATTCGACAATGATCTGCTTGGCCCGTACATTGGCATTCATACAATAGAAACCGACATAGACGCTGCCTTCGCATTCTACGGTAATGTCGGACAGGAATTTTACATAGAGATTCTTTTTGCAGCGCAGATAAGCCTTATTTTTACCAGCTATACCGCCCTTGATATAGATGTTCCCTTCACGGCTGGTGATACTCTCAGCGGCACCCACACCGTATTCACTGAGGATCTCCACGTCCTGTCTGGCCGAGACGCTGAAATTGTCCTCAACAGTGCCTTTAACAGACAAATAGCCGTCAAAATCGATGTTGCCGGTGGAATAGTCGATATCGCCTTTAATTTCCAGATAATCGTAGACGCCGATGGTATCCCCGCGGTAGTAGACCGCCCCGTTCTTCTTAGCCACCAGGGTGGTAACCCCATTTTCATAAATCTCTTTGACCGAGGAACGATCATAGAGCAGGGGCAGATTGCGTCCGGGAATGGGAGGAATCTCCTGGCCTTTGACGTTTTTACCGGGAATGCCCGGGGTGGGATCCCTGCGCTCTCCCAACCAGTCCCCTTCCTTGACATGGTTGATCAGGTTGAGCTCATAGTGATTGACATTGCCTGAGTCAATGAGCTGGGGCTGGGGCGGCGCAATCTCATAAAGCTTGATTTCGGCATCCTGACCATTGACGGCAGGAAGACCCTCGGCAATGAGGTACTCCATGCCCGAGCGAAGCTGACCGGCAAGCAGATTGGTCTTGATACCAAAGACAATACCCGCCTTGCTCAAGGTATCAAAGATTTCCTTGACCAGCTTGACACGGTTATTGGGCGAAAGCTCCTCATCGGTGACATAAAGCGTCATATACGCTTTTAGTGCATCATCTGTAATGCTGATGGTTACGCGCTCTCGCTCTTCCCCGAACAACTGTGGTCCGGCAGGTGCATGCATCAGGGTATTTTTAATAGCAATGAAGTTAGTAATCTTGATATTTGGGAAGGAGTCCCGAAGTACCTTGTTGAACATTTCTAGGGTAAATCCGCGACTAAGTGAACGAATATAAAAATACCCTGCTTCCCGTGAAATTTCTATATGTTCATTCTTGTAAAGCAGTAATGCCATTGCTCGCCTATCCCCCGCACTAGAATATTTTTTATATTCCCATATAGGCCATAGTATTAAACAACACCTTAGTCATTATATCAAACCTAAACCTGTTCCTGTTTACCCTGATTAGGAGCACATTTCCAGAAATCACACTGTAAAACGCGTTCTAGCTTTATTATAATAGGATTATCCGGCATGAGCCAGAAAAATTTAACTAAAAATGTCTAAAAATAAATCATTTGAAAGGGCATATATATATTATATATCGGAAGGCAATTCCAGATGGTTAAGTGGGAAGTAAAGAATAATACAGTTATAGTCAGGGATTTAACACATTTTGATCCCGTTCAGACCTTTGAATGTGGTCAATGCTTCCGGTGGACGTGCATCCAGAAGAACCGTTGGTTCGGGGTGGTCAGGGGCCGGGTGCTGGAGCTTGAATGGAATGGGCGCGATTTATTGCTCTATAACACCACCCAAGAGGAGTTTTTGGATCTCTGGTACCCCTATTTGGATCTGGATCGGGATTATGGCGCTATAGAGGAGATATTGTCGCAAAATGACCCGGTCATGGCCAGGGCCATTGCCTTTGGCCGGGGCATAAGGCTTCTTAAGCAGGACTTTACGGAAATGCTCATCACCTTTCTGATCTCCCAGAACAACGGCATCCCCCGCATCCGGCAAATTATAGAAAGCCTCAGTCAGAACTTTGGTGAGCCCATTCATGCTGAAACGGGCGCCTATTCCTTTCCGTCGATGGAACGCCTGGCAGGCTTATCCCTCGATGAACTGAAGGTGATTCGCGCAGGCTATCGTGACAAGTACATACACCGGGTGGCACAACAGCTCCATCACCAGGAGGTAAACCTTTCCATCATTCTTAAGGACACTGAATCAAAAGCCCGGGATGAGCTTTTAAAGCTCTACGGCGTGGGCGAGAAGGTGGCTGACTGCGTCCTTCTTTTCAGCGGTATCCGCTATGATATTTTCCCCATAGATCGCTGGGTGAAAAGGGTGATGGCAGAACTGTATCTGGGCTATGAGGCCAGCTACCAGGAGCTTGCCGCCTTTGCCAGGGAGCGCTTTGGCGAGCTGGCCGGGTTTGCCCAGGAATATCTCTTTTACTACGCCAGAGCCCAAAAAATCGGTATAGCGCGCTAGAGATGATAATCTCCGGCAGCCTCAGGCTGATAGAGAATCTTCTCGATATGGATCTCAGCCGTGCCCGAGGGGATTTTCCATGAGATGGTATCACCCTCACTGTAGCCGAGAATTGCCGTTCCCACGGGCGAGAATACCGACAGCTTCTTTTGGGACATATCGGCATCCCTGGGGTAGACTAGGGACACTTCCATGCTGTCCCCATTAAGCCGCAGACGGGCTCTTGAGTTCATGGACACCACAAACTGAGAAAGCTTGCGGGGATGGACCACCGTGGCTTTATCAATTTCCTGCTCCAGCTCCTGCAAGGCCCCATCCTTTTCCCTGCCATTGCGAAGCTCCTCGGTAATGAGCTTTCTTAGCCTGTCCTCATCCACCTCGGTGATGTAAATATCACTGGAAGGTATGGCCTGGCTCTGGATGGTTTGTACATAATTCTCCAGGGTAATGGAAAAGCTCAGCAGGGCAGGGGAATCCTGTTCCACTCTAAACCCTGCATTGATAAAGGCCTTGATCGAGCGTTTGTTCTCATGGTGGATCTTTGCGATAAGCTTTTGGACCCGATGCTCAAAAAAGGCAACCTTCATGGTCTCCCGGATGGTATTGGTTCCAAGCTTTTGTCCCCATCTGGTGCGATCGCCGATGACAATGACCATTTCTGCCTGGGTGCCTTTTATGACAAGACGTACAAAGCCCACTGCAATGTTATGCTTGTCATAGACCATGTAAAAGCGTCCGTTCTGGCTGAACAGATGGGTCAGAATGGGGAGGTTTACCCGATTGATAACCTGCTCGATACTGGTGGAGACATCCTGAGAGTCGCTTAAGTACTTCCTCACCTCATGGTCACGCAGCCAATGGATGAGCAAAAGTGCGTTTTCCCTGGTGATTTCAGGGCATAAAAAAATGGAAGGCTCTTTCATTTTTACTACATCCTCTGTGGTAATCATTAAAAAGCCTTTCATAGATTGAAATGCAACAACTATGACGGTTCTTTTTCATCCCCATTATAGCCCATTGTGGGTGCATCGTCAAATTTCAAGCCCTGTAAAGACTTTACAGCATGGAAAAGAGTGATACAATGAAGGTTAAATATATTTTGTAGTACGGAGTTTGTTATGATTGAAAAAGTACCTTTAACGGAGCTTCGGCATCGGCTTGACCGGTTCAGAGCCGAGATGGACCGGCAGGATGCTGAATGGAAGATGGTAGTTATCTTCGGCAAGATTAATCTCTATTTCTTTACCGGCACCATGCAGGAGGGCATGCTCATCATTCCCAGGGATGACGAGGCCACCTTATGGGTGCGAAGAAGCTATGAGCGGGCTGTTGATGAATCTTATTTCCCGAAAATCAAGCCCATGGAAAGCTATCGGGATGCGGCACAGGCCTATGGTACCATGCCCGACAAGGTCCATATGGAGCTTGAGGTTGTCCCCATCGCTTATTTAAAAAGGTTTCAAAAATACTTTCCCATTCAGGATGTGCGCTCGGCTGACAAGGCCATAAGCAAAGTGCGTGCCATTAAGACGCCCTATGAGCTTAAGCTTATGGAAAAAGCGGGAGCCATTCATCAGCATGTTTTGGAGGAATGTGTCCCGGGTCTTTTCAGGGAGGGCATGACAGAGCTGGAATTGGCCATGGAACTTTATGCCCTGATGGTGGATAAGGGACATCACGGGGTGGTTCGCTTTTCCATGTTTGATACTGAGATGGGCATTGGACATATCGCTTTTGGAGAAAGCTCCATCTATCCTACCTATTTTAACGGCCCCGGTGGAGCCTATGGGCAGAGCCCCGCTGTTCCCATTCTGGGAAGCCGTGATCGAAGGCTGAAAAAAGGAGAACTGGTCTTTATTGATGTGGGCCTGGGTGTGGAGGGCTATCATACCGACAAAACCATGACCTACATGTTCGGTGGCCCCCTTCCTCAAACTGTTCTGGACGCCCATGAAAGATGTGTGGATATTCAGGACAGAATCGCCGCCATGCTCGAGCCCGGCAGCATCCCCTCCCAAATTTACCGGACCATCATGGAGAGCCTTGAGCCTGAGTTTTTGGAGAACTTTATGGGATTTGGCCGACGCAGGGTGAAGTTTTTGGGTCATGGCATTGGTCTGCATATCGATGAATATCCCGTCATTGCCCAGGGCTTTGACGAGCCCCTGGAGGAAGGCATGGTTCTTGCTCTCGAACCCAAAAAAGGTATTGCCGGCGTCGGCATGGTGGGCATTGAAAACACCTTTTTGGTAACCCCCCAGGGCGGCCGCTGTATTACCGGTGCCAGTCGGGGAATGATTCCGGTCTATTGATCCCTTTAAGCGAGGCATTTGAAAGCGTCTAATCAGTCATCAGGTTCCTGTGAACACTGTTTTTTCAAAGATCAACGAACCCCGGGCATCTATGACCGTCTAATGGAATAGACAGGAAAGGGAGGGTGCTTCGCTATGACAAAGCAAAATGCTGGAAAACGAATTTCAGGAAAGAAACGGCTATTGGGGGTTATAGGGCTGTTAATCGTAGCCCTGATGATGACCGCCTGCAGCAGTAGCAAGGAAACGGCTGCTGTAGCCTATAGTGAGGATGTTTACAGAGGCGGAACGTCCCAACCCCAGGCCTCATCAGCGCCCCAGGCTGACGGCATAGGGATGAACGGGAGCAGCTATGAGATTGCTGAGTCCATCAACCCGACTGCAACCCAAAGAAAGATCATAAAGGATGGGAGTGTCTCCCTGGAGACTCTGAATTTTGAGGAATCCTTGAAGGCCCTGAATAAACTGATTGAGGACGTGGGAGGCTATTCGGAAAACAGAACCGTACAGGGGCAGAGCATTACCTATCAGGGCTTAAGAAGTGCCTACTATGTCATTCGCGTTCCTGCAGAATGCTTTGAACAGGTTTTAAACAGCATGGGCAGCATTGGCACCGTATTGGAGGTCAGTGACCAGGGAACCGATATTACCGATACCTATATGGATCTGGAGACCCGGGTGAAAAACCTCAAGGTTCAGGAGCAAACCCTCCTGGAGCTCATGGCCAAGGCCACCAAGCTTGAAGACGTCATTACGTTGGAAGGCCGTATCACCGAGGTTCGATATGAAATAGAGCGCATTGAAAACACCCTGAAAAATTATGACAGCCTGGTTGCTTACAGCCGCATTACCATTAACCTTTATGAGGTCACCGAAAGAAATGAGACAAAGCCCGTACCCAGAACCCTGGGTGACCGCATTTCCGGTTCCTTCATCCAGTCCCTGGAGGATGCCAAGAATGGATTGGAGGACTTCCTGGTCTGGCTGGCAGGGGCATGGATAGATCTTCTGCTTCTGGTCTTACTCGGCGTGGTTATCCTCCTGGTGATCAGAAAACGAGTTAAAGCAAGAAAGCCTGTAAAGCCGACCACTCAGGAAACCACCCCGACTGAACCCAAGGAATAGTTCATAATCTGTATAAACGGGCCTGCACATAAAAAATGCAGCCCTTTTATGTATTTTTGGGCAAATGTTCCCCAAAAAATACACAAAAATAGTGGAACTCCGGTTTTAACCCCTCATTTTTGGGTAATTATTATCAGCTTTGTCTTTTTATCTTGCAGGATATACCGGAGGGCACCCAATGGATTCAATGGTCAAGTTCTATAAGGGGATAGGTAAGTATATTGCAGCCATCGTTCTGTCTGTGATCCTTGGGTGCATTGCCTATTTTGGCTGTCATCGCATGCTTGATTATGTTTTGGCGGAGTCCTTCAGCGATTTGGCCCAACAAGGGGTCATAACCATCGAGAAGAGTATTCGAGGGGCTTCGGAAAAACTCGACTTCATTTCTCGTGTTTTTGCGGGATTCTTTGGCTGTGGGCTGGCCGGTTTTTTGATTGCCTTGATCTTTCTCCGACAGAAAATTAAACGGGAGGAAGCCTTGTTCAATAAGGCAGTTGAAACGGCCAATATCATTATCATTTCCTTTCTCGAAGACGGCACCATTCTTTCTTTTAACCGGAATGCTGAAGAATGGCTGGGCTACAAGCGGGAACAGGTGGTTAAAACCCTGACCATCTATGAGCTTTTGAGCCTCAAGGATCAACAGAAGCTGAAAAAGATTCTGGAAGAGGCCGCCCAGGGTAATAAGGAGAAAACCTTTGAACTGACCATACGCACAAGAAGCGGTGGTGCCGGACATGTGGTCTTCAGCCTCAATATTGTGGATCAAGGGAATAATACGGTTGTTTACGAAATGCTGGGCATTGATATCACCCCACGGGTAAAGTCCCAGATTGAGCTTATGGAAAAGCATGAGGAACTCTCGGCCGTCTACGAGGAGCTTGCTGCCTCTGAGGAAGAGCTTAAGGATCAGCTCAACGAGCTCATTCACCAGAAGATCCTTCTCCAGGAGAAGGATGAGCGGCATAATCTTATTGTGGAGGCCTGCAATATTGGTATCTGGGATTGGGATATGACCACCAATACCTATTTTTATTCCGATAAGTGGTATGAGATCCATGAGCTTAAGCGCGAGGAGATCAGCGGTAAGGAAAATCAGGTGCTGACCCAGATGATCCTCCCCGAGGACAGGGATATTCCGGTAACGGCATACAACCACCATATTGAAAACCGGACCCCTTTCTATGAGTGCCAATACAGGATTAAAACTGCTGATGGTAAAATCAAGTGGATTTACGCGGTGGGCAAGGTGCTGTGGGATCAGGACGGCAAGCCCATCAAAATGGCAGGGGCCTATACTGACATATCGGCTGAAAAGGAGAATGAGGAGAAGGTTCACCGGTTGGCCTATTACGACACTCTGACCGGCCTTCCCAACCGCAGTCATCTCATTGAGATCTTTAACCATCTGAAGCTCAAAGTGAGCAATATGGCGCTCGTTTATATTGATCTGGACAATTTCAAGATCATCAACGATTCCTATGGCCATGCCATCGGGGACAGCCTGCTTATAGAGGTGTCTGAGCGTCTGCAGAAGCTCTGTACGCCCAACATGTATATTTCCCGCAACGGCGGGGATGAGTTCGCCATCCTGGTATGTGATTGGGAATCCAAGGAGGCGCTGGAGGAGCTGGTAGGTAATCTTTTGAAAACCCTTGAGGGCCTGATTCGGATTAAGGACAACACCATCAGCCTCTCCACCCATGTGGGCATCTCCCTGTATCCCAAGGATGCGGATAACTTCAACGATCTATTGAAGCATGCCGATACGGCTATGTTCAGGGCCCATGAACAGCGTAATAAGTTCCTCTTCTTTGACAAGGGCATGAATGATGCTATGATAGAACGCCTTGATCTGCGCATCCGCCTTAAGGAAGCCCTGGATAATAACGAATTCCTCTTGTATTATCAACCCCAGTACCGGGGCAGCGACCGCAAGATCATGGGCTTTGAAGCCCTGGTGCGCTGGAACAGCCCTGTCATGGGCATGGTCTCACCCATGAAATTCATCCCCGTTGCCGAGGAGTCCATGCTGATTCTTCCGCTGGGCGAGTGGATTCTGGAAGAGGCTATCCGCTTTATCAAAAAGATACACCAGGCGGGCTTTGAGGATATGATTATGTCGGTGAATATCTCGGTCATTCAGCTTATGCAGGAGAACTTCTCCGATACAGTCATCCGGCTCATTGAGGCCTATGACCTGGCGCCCGAACTTTTGGAGCTTGAGATCACTGAATCGGCCATGATGGAGTCCATGGAATCGGTGCTCAAGAACATTATCTTCCTAAAGCGGCGGGGGATAAGGTTCGCTCTGGATGACTTCGGCACGGGCTATTCATCCCTCAACTATTTGACCCAGCTTCCCATCAATACCCTGAAAATCGACAAGAGCTTCATTGACAATATTGGCCGCATCAAGGAAAAGGCCTACCTTATCAGCTCCATTATGGAAATTGGGCAGAAGCTGGGCTTGAGCATTGTGGCCGAGGGTGTGGAAACTGAGGATCAGTACAATTACCTTGTAAAACGCCGCTGCGAGAGAATCCAGGGTTATCTTCTGAGCAAGCCCCTGCCCGAGGCCGATGTGATGAAAATGCTCATGGTGGATGACCGGCGGGAGATTACCACAGCCTGAGAATAGGTTGATCATTGACAGCTTTTATAGATCTATGGTATATTAATTGGGCTATTAACATAGCTGACGGATAATATAGAGATATAAAATATGCGTGTATGCCTTAATAAAGCGTGATAGTCTTGGAAGGAGGCATTCTTCAAATGTCTGAGATTAAAAAGGATAAGGGCCCTAAGAAGGGTGGCAGCGGCGAAGGCAAAGCAGCAGGCCGCAGCGGCATGAGAAGGGCAAAGCGTAAGATATGCCAGTTTTGTGTCGATAAGGTAGAGGATATAGATTACAAGGACGTGATGAAAATCCGGAAGTTCCTTTCTGAAAAAGGAAAGATTCTTCCCAGAAGAATTTCCGGAAGCTGTGCAAAGCATCAGCGCCAGCTTACAACAGCCATAAAGAGAGCTCGTCACATTGCCTTATTACCTTATACAACCGACTAATGTGTATTAAACAGCCTATAGATGGAGATCTATAGGCTGTATTTCAATGATGCGAATTTATAAGGAAAGCTCATTCGTTATTATTCTCACCTATTACCGCATAAAGAGCCCATTCTGGGAAATTGGAACTTGCCGACCGCCAATGTTATAATGATTGACAGATTGGGGTTGAAGTGATTCATGAGTGTTAAAGGAATGGATATCACAAGAAATATGCGGTTGATTGAAAGTCTGAAAAGTGATCTGCTCCTCGCTGTTTCCCATCTCTATTCGGAGATGAGCTCGGAGACCTGCGAGGATATCAGGGATGTGGCACTGGACACCCTTTCCGATGTCATCATCGCAAGCTATCTTCTCTCCAGAAGGTTAGGGGTTGACTATGCCACCCTAGAGAAACAGATAGCCTCCAAGATTCGTCTTGGCCTGTTGCAGGAACATGAAACCGAAAAGTATTTTGGTGATTTGTCTGCATTGTCCAAAATCAGGAATCAGAACCCACAAACGGGGAATGCTTCATAAGCTTTTGATGGCGGGCAACCGGCAATTCACCAATAGAACAATAGCATGGAGGTTGCACGATGAAAGTTATATTGAAGCAGGATGTTAAGACTCTGGGGAAGAAGGATCAGATCATAGAGGTCAATGATGGCTATGCCAGGAATTTTCTTATTCCCAAGGGTTTAGCCGCCGAGGCAACGACTGCAGCCATCAACGAAGCCAAAGCCAAGCAGAAGGCCGAGCAGCACCGCAAGGATACCGAGCTGGCCGACGCCAAGGCTTTAGCCGCAAAGATTTCCAATCTCACAGTTACCGTCAAATCCAAGGCCGGGTCCAATGGCAAGCTCTTTGGCTCCATCACCAGCAAGGACATTGCCGATGAGCTTAAGGCCCAGCATAAGATTTCCGTAGATAAAAAGATGTTTAATATGCCCGAGCCCATTCGTTCTCTGGGCGAAACCATGGTAGAGATTAAGCTGTACGCAGGGGTCAGCACCAAGCTGAAGGTCATTGTAGAGAATGAATAGACGGCTTTCTTTCGGGGGTTATCATGGATGATTTTACGAGGATTCCGCCCCACCATGTGGAAGCGGAACAATCGGTGTTGGGGGCACTTTTAATCGACCGGAACGCCTTGTCCGAAGTCAGCGGCAGGCTGAAGGCCGAGGCATTCTACCTTGAAAAGCATAAGGAGATCTATGAGGCCATCCTGTCCCTGTATGAGGACAGTCTGCCCGTGGATATTGTGACAGTGTCGGATGCCCTGTCCCGGCGAGGAACGCTGGAGAAGGTAGGGGATCTGGACTATATTGCCCATTTGGCCAACAGCGTTCCTACCACGGCCAATGTGGCCCACTATGTTTCCATTATTGAAGATAAGGCTTTGCTAAGAAGCCTTATTGCCATTTCCGGGAAAATATCGGACTTGAGCTATCAGGGGTCCATGGAGGGCACCGAGGTGCTCAATGAAGCCGAGAAGAGCATTTTCGACCTCTCCCAGGGCCTTAACCGTACCGGTCTTGAGTCCATTAATACCGTTCTGGACAAGACCTTTACCCAGTTGGAGGAGCTATGTCAGAACAAGGGGGACTTAACGGGTGTCCCCAGCGGGTTTATCGATTTGGATCGAAAGACCTCGGGCTTCCAGAACTCAGACCTTATTCTGGTGGCTGCCCGTCCGGCCATGGGAAAAACCTCCTTCGTGCTGAATATTGCCGTGAATGCGGCACTTCGCAAATATCCCGTGGCCATTTTCAGTCTGGAAATGTCCCGGGTTCAACTGGTCAATCGTATTCTCTCCCTGGAATCCATGGTGGAGCTGGAGAAGATGCGCACCGGCAAGCTGGAGGCCGAGGACTGGAAGAAGATAGGCTTTTCATTAGGCCCCTTGTCCAAGTCACCCATCTATATTGATGATAATGCCAGCACCAACGTCATGGAAATGATGTCAAAGCTTCGGAAGCTCAAGCTGGAAAAAGGCCTGGGCCTTGTCATTATCGACTATCTCCAGCTTATGGAGGGCCGCAAAAAGACCGAAAGCCGCCAGCAGGAGATCTCGGAGATTTCACGATCCCTTAAGATTATGGCCAAGGAGCTCAATGTTCCCATTATTGCGTTGTCCCAGCTCAGCCGTGCGCCGGATCAGCGTCAGGACCATCGGCCCATACTGAGCGATTTGAGAGAGTCGGGGGCCATAGAGCAGGATGCGGACATGGTCATGTTCCTTTACCGTGACGATTATTATAACGAGGATTCCGAGAAGCGGAATATTGTAGAGGTTATTATCGCCAAGCACAGAAACGGTTCCACCGGAACGGTAGAGCTGGCCTGGATTCCTCAGTACACCAAGTTCGGAAATCGTTTGTATGACGAGCGGACCTGATAAGCATTCTAATGAGGAAGTTTTTAAAAGGCCCTATGGGGTATCGGGCATGAAGCAGGGGATGAATCATTTACTCAAACGGGTAAAACAGGATATAGAGGCCCATGGGCTCATTGAAAAGGGTTGGAGGGTTGTGGCCGGAGTTTCGGGCGGAGCTGACTCGGTGGCCCTTCTTCATATGCTTATGTGCCTTCAGGAGGATTTAGGTTTTTCACTGACGGCCGTTCATGTCCACCATGGCTTAAGGGGTTCCGAAGCCGACGGGGACGCGGCCCTGGTCCGGGACTTATGCGCCCGATGGGAGATCCCCTTTGAGCTTCACTATGCCGATGTTAAGGCCGTGGCCCAATCCAGGGGCATCTCGGTGGAGGAGGCCGGACGGGAGGAACGCTATCGGATTTTCTCCCAGGTCCTTGAAAGAACCGGGGCCCAAGCCATAGCCGTGGCCCATCAAATGGAGGATCAGGCCGAAACGGTCATGCTCCATCTTCTCCGGGGGACGGGGCTTGACGGACTGTGCGGCATGGCCATGCGTCAGGGCTGTATCATCCGCCCGCTGCTTCATATCTCCCGCAGGGAGATACTGGCTTACTTAAAGGCCCATCACCTGGACTATCGGGAGGACAGCACCAATCTGTCCAATGATTATACAAGGAATCGGATACGTAACACGCTCTTTCCTTCAATCAACGAGCTGTTTCAGGTGGATATCCATGAGCAGTTGGTTAAGCTTTCTCATCTTGCCCGGGATGACAGGGACTATCTGGAGCAGGCTGCTAAGGCGGCCTTTGAACGGTGTTTGACAGAGGAAGGAGAAAAAGCTCCGGGCCTACCCTATTTGGCACTTTCCATTGAAAAAATGAAAAGCTTTCACCCAGCCCTGATAAAGAGGATAATCAGACTGGCTTGGGAGAGAATAAACACCAATCGCAAAAATTTAGAATGGCTGCATGTCAGTCAAATCCTTGAACTCATGGACAAGGGAACGGGCAAGAGGCTCTGCCTTCCATGCAATACGTTGGCCAGAGTTGCGTACGGGCAATTGATTATGACTGGCAATACTCATAATGAGGGTGAAATGCCTCGAACCCATGCCTATGCCTATACGGTGGTCCCCGAAGGGCTGACTTATGCCCGGGAAGCCGGAGGCACCCTTTCGGCGGCCATTATGCCTGCCCCGGAAGCCTATGCCCGGTATGGAAGACCCGGTGCCCTGAAAGAAAAGGATTTGGTACAGCTTTTTGATTATGATAAACTTAAGAGTGGAATAACCTTAAGGAATCGACGTGAGGGGGACAGGATTCACCTCCGGGGTTCCAAGGGTGAGAAAAAATTAAAGGAATATTTTATTGACGCAAAGATACCCAGGGAGCAGCGTCTTTCCATTCCTCTGGTGGCCTTAGGCAATAAGGTGATTTGGGTGATTGGAAGAAGAACATCCCAGGCTTTTAGCGCTCAGGAAGAGACACAAAGGGTTTGGGTGCTGTCCTGGAACAGTCATGATGGAGGAGAAAACAGCAATGTCTAAGATCAAGGTACTCATCAGCAGAGATGAACTCAAAGCAAAAACTGAGGAATTGGCCAGGAGAATATCCGAGGACTATGAAGGAAAGGATCTTCTTTTGGTAGGCGTTTTAAAAGGCGGCTTTATGTTCTTGTCCGACCTTTGCAGGGCCATTACCATTCCGGTCAGCATAGATTTTATATCGGTCAGCAGCTATGGCAACTCCACCGTTTCATCGGGTGTTGTCAGAATCCTTAAGGATATTGATTATGATATAACCGGAAAGCATGTGCTTATTGTCGAGGATTTGATTGATACGGGCCTGACCCTTACATACCTGAAGGATTTGTTTGCGGCCAAGCATTGCGCCAGCGTGAAGGTATGTACCATTTTGGATAAGCCATCCAGAAGAAAAGTGCAATTAGAAGTGGATTATCAGGGTATAATAATCCCGGACAAATTTGTTATCGGCTATGGGCTGGACTATGCGGAAAAATACCGTAACCTGCCTGATGTGTGTATTGTAGAGGAAATATAAGGTTGTTTTTTTATAATCGGTATGTTACCATAATATAATAATTTTGAATGGCCTACCTGTTTTATATAAATGTACTCATGGCCTTCACAGGAGGGTGAATTATTTGAAGAATGCTAGGGGCTTTAGTTTCTACATCATCATATTCGTGATCATGGCCCTGATCATTATGATGTACACAAACATCAGTAATCCTACTGAGATGAAATACTCCGACTTTCGCAGAGAGCTCAATGCAGGCAACGTGAAAAACGTTATGGTAGGAACGCTCACTGCCGAGGTGGTGCTCAGCCAAGCCTCGGGGACCTTTTCCCCTGACTATAGATACACCATCAGCTTTTTGTCCCAGGATGCTTTTATCAAACTTCTGGATGATGCCTTTGATCAGGGAAAACTGCTGAATTACGACATTGAGAAAAAGTCAAGCCCACCCTGGTGGCTTGAAATGCTGCCCATGTTTGCCATAGTCATTCTCTTTGTCTTCTTCTGGATTTTCTTCATCCAGCAGTCCCAGGGCGGCGGAAACCGTGTCATGTCTTTTGGTAAGAGCAAGGCCCGCATGGCCAATGAGGACGGCAAGATGAAGGTTCGCTTCAGCGATGTGGCCGGGGCTGATGAGGAAAAGGAAGAGCTTGAGGAAATTGTGGAATTCCTTAAAGAGCCTAAGAAGTATGTTGAGCTGGGCGCGCGCATTCCCAAGGGTGTCCTCCTTGTAGGCCCTCCCGGAACAGGTAAGACCCTCCTTGCCAAAGCTGTTGCCGGTGAAGCCGGTACGCCCTTCTTCTCCATCAGTGGTTCCGACTTTGTGGAAATGTTTGTGGGTGTGGGTGCGTCCCGTGTCCGTGATTTGTTTGAGCAAGCCAAGAAAAATGCTCCCTGTATCATTTTCATCGACGAGATTGATGCGGTGGGACGCCATAGAGGCGCCGGCTTAGGCGGCGGCCATGACGAGCGTGAGCAGACCCTTAACCAGCTCCTGGTTGAGATGGACGGCTTTGGCGTCAACGAGGGTGTTATTATTCTGGCAGCCACCAACCGTCCAGACATCCTTGACCCGGCGCTGATGCGTCCCGGACGTTTTGACCGTCAGGTAGTGGTCAGCTATCCCGACATTAAGGGCCGTGAAGAAATCTTAAAGGTTCATTCCAAGAACAAGCCCTTGGGTCCCGATGTGGATCTTAAGGATATTGCCAAAACCACTCCGGGCTTCACCGGAGCTGATCTGGAAAATCTCTTGAACGAAGCAGCCCTTTTGGCCGCCCGTAAGAACAAGAAAGAGATTACCATGGTGGAAATCAAGGAAGCCAATTACAAGGTCATGATGGGTCCCGAGAAAAAGAGCCGGGTCATCAGCGACAAGGAAAAGAAGCTAACGGCTTACCATGAAGCAGGTCATGCCATTGCGGTGCGGGTGGTTTCCACCACCGTCAAGGTGGACCGCGTCACCATTATTCCCTCGGGTCGTGCCGGAGGCTTTACCTCCTATAAGCCCGACGAGGATCGCCAGTACACCACCAAGGCTCAGCTCATTGAGCAGATTATTGTCAGCCTGGGCGGCAGAGCGGCAGAGGAGCTGGTACTCGGTGAGATCAGCACGGGCGCTGCCAGCGACCTTAAGAATGCCAATGGCATTGCAAGGAAGATGATCACCAAGTACGGTATGAGTGAGGAGCTCACCAATATGATCTTTGGCGATGAAAACGATGAGGTCTTCCTGGGCAAGAGCTATGGACATACCAGGAACTACAGTGAAGAAATCTCGGCCAAGATTGACGCAGAGGTTAAGAAGATTATTGACAGTGCCTATAACAAGGTTAAAGAGGTGCTCACCGAGAACAGGCAGAAGCTGGATGACATTGCACAGGCTCTTCTGGATAAGGAACGTCTGGAAGCCGATGAGTTTGAGGAAATCTTCAAGAATGGCTATAATAAGCCAGTAACTGTATGATATTTATAAGGGTCAATGACCATTGACCTTACAAACGGGATATGACAGGATAGTCGCTTTCGCAGTAAGGCGACTATTCTTGTATGCGGACTTTTGCTAAAGTTCCCGTTGTCAGTGTGAAAGGAGGAGCAGCATGGAGAAGAAATCCACCTTGGTCTTTGAGTCGCCCCTGGGGCTTATTGAGATAACGGGCAATGGGAGAGCCGTTACCGCTATGAGATTCTGTGAAGCGGGTGAGGCAGAGCGCAAGGACTCTGATGATCCTGTCTTATTGGAATGCCAGAAACAGCTTCAGGAGTATTTCCAGGGGAATCGCAAAGCCTTTGATATCCCTGTGGAGTTAAAGGGCACAGAATTTCAAAAGAAAGTATGGGAGGCCCTTAAAGCCATCCCCTACGGCAAGAGCACTTGTTATGAGGAGATTGCCAAAAGCCTGGGCAATGTCAAGGCCTGCCGTGCAGTAGGGGCGGCCATTGGCAGAAATCCTGTCTGTATCCTGGTCCCCTGCCACAGGGTGAGCGGCAAGGACGGGAGCCTCACGGGCTTTGCCTGGGGACTGGAACGGAAAAAGTGGCTGGTGAACCACGAGAAACACTGAGTACGTCTATAAAAAGATTGGCAGTCCGGAGGGAAAAATAGCCAGGAATAACTGTTCGGACAGCCCCGAATATGGTAGAATAGGAAACGCCCATTGATAAAGCTGGGCATGAAAGGATTGGATCATGACACCTGTTCAGGTCATGAGAGGGCTTAAGCCCCAGTACAATAAGCGCCTTATCTATACAAGGCTGGGTTATGACAGGGAGAGGACTTCCCTTTCGCCGGAGCTTGAGCAAGAGGTGGAGCGGCTTTTAACACTGACAGAGAACACCCTGAACATTACGGCTGCTTATCGTATGGTGGAAATCAAAAGGATTGATTCCCCCGCCATAGTCCTGGAAGATGATACTGTCTTATCGGGTGTCAGACTTGCAGAGCTTCTGGACGGCTGCGATCAGGCACTGCTGATGCTGGCTGCAGGGGGCAGCAGGATCATGGACCTCATTCATAGGCTCCAGGAGGAGAATCGTATGAGTGAGGCCGTGGTGGTGGATGCCGCCGCCTCAGAGATCACCGACTCGGCGCTGGATATTGTCATGGCCCATGTGACTACGCTCCTGCGTTCCCGGGGCAGGGCACTGACCTCCATGCGATTCAGCCCCGGATATGGGGACTTTGAGATTACGCAGCAGAGGGACTTCTATCGACTGCTCAATGGTGAGGCCTTTGGCATAACCCTCAACGAGGCCTGTCTGCTCATTCCTGAAAAATCCGTTTTCGCCATTGCCGGAATCGGTAAACAATGATCCTTTGTGGAGGCTGGTATGACCAAGAAAGAGTTTAAAAAGCTGTTTCATAATAAATTGATTATTCTGGACGGCGGTATGGGAACCCTTCTTCAGAAACTGGGTCTGCCCAGCGGTGTATGCCCTGAGGAATGGGCTATTCAAAACACCGAGCTTCTGATTAAGACCCAGAGCCAATACCGGGAAGCGGGCTCCCATATCCTGTATACCTTCACCTTTGGGGCAAATCCTATAAAGCTGAAAGAATATGGTCTGTCGGATCAGACCTTTGAAATAAACCGCCTGCTTGCCCTTGCGGCCCGTAAGGCTGCGGGAGATGATGTTTGGGTGGCCGGCGATATATCCTCCTGCGGAAGCCTTCTGTGGCCTTTTGGAGAGATTGAGTTTGAGGAGGCCGTTGAAAGCTTTAAGACCCAGGTTAAAGGGCTTTTGGCAGGCGGTGTGGACCTCTTTGTCATTGAGACCATGCTGGATATTCAGGAGGCCCGTGCAGCCCTTTTGGCTGTCAAGGAGCTTTGCGATTTGCCCGTGATGGTAACCATGACCTATGAAGGGGAGAGAACATTAATGGGCAGTGATCCTGTCAGTGCCCTGGTCACCCTTCAGTCCCTTGGCGCCGATGCGGTGGGCTGCAACTGCTCCAGCGGACCTGCCGAGATGGTGAGCTTAATCGCCCAGATGAAGCCCTATGCCAGGGTGCCCCTGATTGCCAAGCCCAATGCGGGCAAGCCCCGTCTGGAGAAAGGCAAAACCCTGTTCGACATGGATGCCGAGACCTTCGCCTCCTATACCACAGCTCTTGTGGAGGCCGGTGTCAACGGTCTGGGCGGCTGCTGCGGCACTACTCCGGCCTATATTGAAAAGGTAGCGGCCGTTGCCCGGGATCTTAAGCCCGTCAAGGTGGAGCGGAAACCCTATAGCCTGGCCTGTTCCAATCGCCAAACAGCGGCCATTCATCCCTCCCTGCCCTTTACCATCATTGGCGAGCGGTTGAATCCCACCGGTAAGAAGGCCCTCAAGGAGGCTTTGCTTAAGGGGGATATGGAAACGGTGGCCGAGCTGGCACGGGAACAGGTGGAGGCCGGTGCGGTTCTGCTGGATATCAATGCGGGCGTCCCCGGCATCAATGAAAAGGAAACCCTGGTGGCCATGGTCAATGCAGTATGCAATGCAGTACCGGCCCCAATCCTTTTGGATTCCTCCAATGCTGAGGCGCTGGAGGCTGCACTCAGAATTTATCCCGGACGTGCCGTCATCAACTCCATATCGGGTGAGACCGAGAAGCTGGAAAAACTTCTGCCCCTGGCTCAAAAGTATGGGGCCATGTTTGTTCTGCTTCCGGTGGATGATCATGGCGTTCCTGAAACAGCAGAAGAAAGAATTGCCATCATTAAGAAGGTTTATGATAGAGCCAAAAAACTGGGCTTTAACAAGGAGGACATCCTGGTGGACGGCGTGGTTATGACCGTGGCCAGCAATGCCCATGGCGCAAAAGAAGCCCTCAAGGTGGTCGCCTGGTGCTCGGGCAAGTTCAGGGCCAATACCACCCTGGGTCTTTCCAATGTATCTTTTGGTCTTCCCGGAAGGGAGGCTGTCAATTCGGCATTTGTGGCTATGGCCATGGCCAAGGGCCTGTCCACCGCCATACTCAATCCCAACAACGAGCAGATGGTGCAGACAGTGAGAGCCTCGGATGCACTTATGGCCCGGGATCTTAATGCGGTCAACTATACCAGCCTGTATGCGGGTCAGAAATCCGGATCCGCCCAGCCCCAGAAGGAGAAGGCTGTGAGTAAAACCCTGTATGAGGCCATTCTCAGCGGATCACGGGAGAGTGCGGGAGAACTGGCAAGACTGGGGCTTTTAAGCGGCCGCACGGCCAAGGAATTGATAGATCAGGAGCTCATCCCGGCTATTCAAAAGGTGGGGGATTTCTACGAGAAAAAGCAGTACTTCCTTCCCCAGTTGATTCGGGGCGCCGAGGCCATGGAAAAGGCCATGGAGGTACTTACGCCCGAGCTGGTCAGGGACAGCGGTGACCAACCCCATCAGGGAACAGTGGCCATTGCCACTGTTAAGGGGGATGTCCACGACATTGGCAAAAATATTGTTGCCATGCTGCTTAAAAATTACGGCTTCAAGGTTATTGATCTGGGCAAGGATGTGGATGCTGATAGCATAATTCATGCAGCAAAGACAAATAATGCAGATATCATCGCCCTTTCCGCTCTCATGACCACCACCATGAGCCAGATGCCGCTGGTTATGGACAGAATGAGGGAAGCAGGCCTTGACATACCCATGATGGTTGGGGGAGCGGTTCTTGATAAGAAGTATGCGGAAAGCTTTGGCGCCCACTTCTCCAATGATGCCTATGGCGCTGTGAAGTTGGCCAAAAGCCTGATGAATAGTAAATAAACGGGGGTAATACACATGGAAGGCTTTTTAAAACTGGGATTCTTCACCATGGCTGATAAAGTGGTGGATGCATTAGGGAAAACCACGCCCTTTATCTTTACGGGGGCCGTTATTGCAGCCATATGGATTTACTTTCTTTTCCTTGTTCCCAAGCAAAAGATAAACTATAACAGCTTTAGAGACTATATCGTTGACGTGCTGCACTTCAGGGTCATGCTGGCCTGTGTACTGGCCAAGATCCTCTATATTGCATCAGCCATTGTGCTGCTTATCATTGGTATTGTGGCCATGATTGTAGCCAATTTCATGGTGGGCCTGGTGGGCACCGTTATCCTGCAAATTGTTCTGCGGGTACTTTTTGAGATATTTATGGTTCTCTTCTCCATTCAGGAAAATATAGTGGCCATGCGTGAGGAGAGGCAAACCATGGAAGTAGAGGCATATTACGACGATGAGGACTAATCCTTTTCTGCTTTTGTTCATCCTGGCCTTTGGGCTTATTACTCTGATTGTCGGTATTAATGTTCCCTTTGCCCTGTTGCTGCTGGTAACGGGGCTTTGCTTCGTTCTTACTTTTCGGTATTCCCTTAAAGGCTTTCCTCTGGTGCTTTTTTTGATAGCCTTTATCACCCGGCTTGTCTTTATTCTTGTGGTTGATACTCCGCTTATCTCTGATTTCAAGATGCTCTATGAAGCTGGGGTTTCCTATGCCAATGGGGACTACAGCTTCAGCCTTGACCAGTACTTTTCTGAATGGGCCTATCAGACGGGCTTTGTGATTTATGAGGGGATCATCATCAAGATCTTTGGCGCAAAAAGTGCCTTTCTGGTGCTAAAGCTGCTCAACGCGGTCTTTAGCTCGGCCACCTTTGTGTTTATTTATTGGATTCTGAAGAATTATATCCGAGAGAAGGTTGCACAGTTCTGTGCGTTGTTTGGCTCATTTCTCATCTTCCCGCTGACCTTTGTCACCGTACTGTCCAATCAGCAGCTTTCCACCTTTTTCATGGTGATAGGGCTGTTCTTCTTCACCGAGAAGAATATCACCCTGAAGCCCTGGGTGCGGGGTGCTCTTTCGGGATTGTTTTTCGCTCTGGGCAATATCATCCGTCCCGAGGGAATGGTTGTTTTGGCGGCATTGGTCATATTCTTCCTGCTCCGCCTTGTCAATCCCCGTCACGAGAGGCGTGGAGCCATTCTATCCATGGGCATCCTGCTCTTCTTCATTTACTTTTCTCTGAATTTTCTGGCTTCACAATGGATTATGGGCTCGGGGGTGAATCCCCAGGGGCTTAAAAACAATAACTCACTGTATAAGTTTGTAGTGGGCCTCAATCATGAGACCAAGGGACTCTATTCCGATGCCGATGTGGATGCCATCTACGGCCAAGAGATGTCCAAGGAGGAACGGGACAAGCTGGAAGTGCAGATGATTATTCAACGTCTGTCGGCAGGCCCAAAGAAGCTTTTGGCCCTGCTTGTGAGCAAGCAGCAGCTTCTCTGGGGAGGCAACCCGGTGATCTGGAGTTATCAGCACCTTTTGGATGCCGAAAAATCAGTGAATCTTTTGGGGATAGAGATACCTATGGTTAAAGTGGGAGAGCTGCTATGGCGGTTACATAACCTCCAAATCTTTCTGCTCTTTGCCTTAAGTGTCATGGGCGGGGCATTCCTCCTCAGAGGCACCATGAACCACTATTTCATGGTCTATTATCTGGTTCTGCTTATGTCTGCAGCAGCCTTTC
>JAKIML020000003.1 GCA_022702935.2 Bacillota bacterium
AATGTTTCTTGTTAATTCTCTGTTTAATTTTCAAAGACCATGTCGCCTCAGCGACCTTTATATCTTATCAAATTTGTTGTTCTTTGTCAAGAACTTTTTTCAAATTTGTTTTTGAATCAGTTGATTTGTTTCGACAACATGTAAAATTATATCACTTTAAATTCATATAAATATATAAAATTATGTTTTTAAATTAATTTATCTCCCTTCTTCTTTTATTTTTTACATATTACTCTATTTTATTTATATAGATACACTAGGCCATGTTGCTGTATTTATATGAATTCTTATATCTATAACATTATTTATATATCATTTGCTAGCATATAAAATTATATTATTTGTTAAATTAAATAAATAATTATATCTATAATTTAAATTATAATATCTATTTCATATCTAATATACCTTTATATACTTCAAAGAAACAATTATATATAATAAAATTCATCAAATATTTATCATATTATAGTATCATCATATATATAATTAATTCAAAATATATAATTCATATAATAGAAATTATTTTAATGAATAATAACAGCTTATATAGACCGGATGTTAGTTATATATAATTTAAAATATTTGATTAAATAAAATTTAAAATATAAATATTTTAAATTGCTTAATTTGTTATTAAAATAATATCTTAAAATAATATTTCTTACCTATGCTTATTACTACATAATATACTTCACATTTTCTATAATAAATATTTGCTATAATAAAAATACTTATTATATAATGTATAAAAACATTGATGAAGTTAAAATTAATAAAATATTACTATTTTTAATCATAATTATATTTATTAAGCTTCAATTTAAAATAATTAATAATTTAAAATTATATAATAAAATTTTAAAAAGGATGCAAAGGAGTTTTTAAGTTGAATATACAAGAATCTTTAAAAAATAAAATTAAAAATATTTCAGAACAATACAAAGAAGATAAAACAGGTGGATACATAACAGGCGATGGCCCTATACCTTGTGATATTTTATTTATAGGTGAAGCTCCAGGAAAAAATGAAGTAGAAGAAGGTAAGCCTTTTGTAGGTATGGCTGGAAAAAGATTTGAAAAATTTTTAAATTCTATAGGTCTTAAACGCGAATCTGTTAGAATTACTAATACTTGTTTTTTTAGACCTATAAAAATTAAAGAAAGTAAAAATGGAAGAATATCTGTAAGTAATAGGACTCCCAAAGTTTCAGAAATATCACTATTTAGTTCTATTCTTAATGAAGAAATTAATTTAGTAGATCCTAAATTAATAATTACCTTGGGAAACGTTCCATTAAAAACATTAACAAATTTTAAATCTATTGGGGATTGCCATGGTAATATTTATTTTATTGAAAACCTGAACAGATATGTATTTCCAATGTATCATCCATCATCTTTAACCTACAATAGAAATAAAGATTTCCATAAGATGTATGAGAATGATTGGCTTAAATTAAAGGAAATATTAAATAAAATTTAAATTCAAGGTCTTACTTATGAACATATTATTTTTAGCTTGCATACTTACATTAAATGAATGCAAACAAAAGGATTTATGTTTTAAAATAAGTTTTTGTATAAAATAAAAAATATAATAGATTTAATTATTATATTTAAAATTAAAATAATTATTTTTGAAAGTTAATATTAATAAAACATTATTGATAATTAAATAAATGTAAAAAAACGATGTTCAACTCTTTGAGAAAATGGATTTGTGTTTATATTAATTTCAATATACTAGAAAATTGGATACTGTAAAATATAATAAAAGAAATCTATCTATTTAAGGGAAAACATGTCAAACTGCAAACTAAAAATTAATTATTAAAAAGCACTTTACAAAACTGTAAAGTGCTTTGGTGATCCACCGGGGAATCGAAC
>JAKIML020000086.1 GCA_022702935.2 Bacillota bacterium
GGGCAGCCACTACCAATATAAAACCGCGGCTGCCGAAAATGTTCTGTTTACCCCCGATATTCTGCCTGTGAATGTGAACGCCGATATAGATGGAAATCCAAGCAATAATACCATGACTGTTCCCATTTCGGCCATGACCTATACCGATGACCAATTTGCTTTGGCCGGTCTGGACTCTCAGACCACCATTGACATGGGCGATTTTATCTCCTTCTATTCAGGAACCCTCAAAGCCGACGGTACCCTGGAATCGGGCGTTCTCAGAGGATATGCGGTGATTACCTCGGTGCAAACCTCGGGCGAATACTACATCATTGCCTATAGACCCGTTACGCTTGCAGAGGTTCAGAAATCCATGGCTGCCTATAAGAAGGAAAACATAGACAGTGAGGAACTGCTGGAGGGTGTGGATAAAGCGGCCGTTGAAAGAAGCGTTGAAAAGCAGGCCCGGGAAAGTGGATTTGCCGAGGAAGCCGGTATGTATCTGGCTGCCCTGGCACTGGAAACCGACTCCTTTACCCAGCTCAGTGAGGACTACCAACTGACGGCAGTTGAAATGACCATGAATGGACAGCCCATCACTCAGGAGACCCTGCAAAGCATGGGCGCTGCCAAAGCCAAGGTGGAGCTGAGCCAGCTTAAGGCTACCTTAAGCACAAATCTGGTCCACTTTAAGGGGCTCAAGGGCCTGCGCCTGACCCTGGATGTGGGTGTTAAGGTCATTGTCGAATGCAATGATGATGTGACCATTGAGATCGAAATTGTGGGCTCCTTTGAGCAGGAGGTCCGAATTGATATTGGTGTGGACGGCGATGCCATCTGGGAATGGTGGGGCATCTTCCCCTACATTGCCGAGTATGAGGTATCGGCCTATGTGGAGCTTTACGAGTATACCGGAATTGGTGTTGAGGCCACCATTGTCACCGTAGAAACCGATGAGGATGGCTTTGATACCAAGAATGAGACAGCAGAGAAGATTGGCAAGCAAATCAAGGATTTGATGGATGCCAAGGACAAGTACCTGGGTGATGGTGGCAAGACCTTAAGCGACAGTCTGGAGGAAAAGTATTCCGACATGCTGGAAAATGAGAGCGCCTGGGTGACACTCTTTGAGAAAGCACTGATTGATCAGGATTTCAATGTCCTGGTGGTCATTGCCATTAATATTGAAATCAAGTTTGTTGTATCGGCCAATTTGAACATCTCTCTGGGCATGGATTTCTGGTATGAGAATGCCAAGCGCTATGTTTACACCATCCAGGTCTTTGACAAAAATGTCAGGAGCGATGTGATCGATCTGGTGGAGGAGCACTGGGAGTTTGAGTTCTATGTCATGGGAACCATGGGCCTCAGGGCTGGTATCCGTGCGGGCATCAGTGTGGGCTTGTTCTCCACCGAACTTGCCAGTGTGGGCTTCTCTGCTGAAGCAGGCGCCATGTACGTGTTTGGGGCTATTTCTACTATCAGCTCAAATATACCGCATCCCAGGGCAGAACCAGTGCCTACTCGGGAGCCCTCCTGCTGGAGTTTGGCGTCTATCTGGAAGTTAATTTTGAAGCTCAGGCCATAGGCGGCAGATTCAGCTATGAGAAAACGCTCTTTGAAAAGGAATGGCCCTTGCTCAAGGCCGGGGACCAGGACAATGTGCGCGACTTTGCATACAGCCAGAAGGAGACCCCGGAAATTAAGCTGAAGAGCTATATTACCTCGGCACGGCTGCCGGATAGTGTCTTTAACATGGCCTACCTGGATTTGAAGGAGGGTATGGAAGAGGATGAGCAGGGCAACAGAGTCTTGGCGGTGGCCAATTACGACGCACCGCTGGAACCGGACAGGTCTGGTCTGAGCGCGGACAAGCTGGATGATGAGAAGAATTTTATCATTGAGATTAATAATCCCGCATTTTCCTATGACCCTGTGACCAATACCGTCAGTGTATCACCCAATGGGCAGGTTAAGCAGGAGGGTGTCATGACCATCACCTGGAAGAACAGGCCCTTGGAGTTTAGTTCGGTGCCCCTCCGCCGCACCATAACCCTCTATTGGGATAATCTGAAGGATGGTTATATCATTGTGCCCTTCACCAACGGCGGCAGCTATGTGCCTGTCATTCTTGGCAAGTACGAGGAGGATGTAACAGCCCCAGAGGATCCCACCAAGCTTGGGTATCATTTTGGCGGCTGGTTCAGTGACGAGAGCCTGACCAAGCCCTATTCTTTCCCCAAGACCATGCCCAATGAGGATATGAGCATCTATGCCAAGTGGATCCCTGCCACCGATACCACCTATACGGTGGAGCACTATCAGCAGAGACTGGGCTCCAGCGAGTATGATTTGGTGGACCGCGAAGCCTTCAAGGGTACCACCGACAGTACCGTCACACCGCTCATCAAGTTCTACTCCGGCTTTAAAACGCCGACTCAGGAAGCCCTGGTGATTAAACCCGACGGCTCATCAGTCCTGCGCTATTACTATGAACGCCAGACCCATACTGTCACCTTTAACCCCGGCGATGTAGGCGGAGAACCCGTAGTGATTCGTCTGAAATACGGTTCAACCATCTCAGCACCTCAATTTGCCGCCAAGGGCTATATCTTCAGGGGCTGGGACAAGACCGTCGCAACCTATATGGGTGATCAGGACTTGACCTATACGGCCCAATGGGATACGGAGCCTACGGCTGAATACCGCGTTGAATACTATGTCCAGCAGCCCGACGGCAAGTATATGCTGCAGGAAATTGTCTATGGTTCAGGTGCAACGGGGCATATACTGGATGCACATTCTCTGCGCAAGGATGACCAATATACCCGAACAGGCATCACCCGCTTCCGCGATGTGACTGTGGGCGGCGCAGAGGTCGAGAATATTACCATCACCAGCGACAGCAAAACCGTCATTAAGGTCAACTACCAGCGCGAGCTGTATACAGTGACCTTTAAGCCTGAGAACGGCAGTGGGGATATTGTTTATACCTTGTATGCCGGCGCAAGGATCGAGCCTCCCAAGGTAAGCCTGCCGGGCTTCTCCCTGGTTGCCTGGGAGCCTGAACCTCCTGAAATCCTGGGCACTGAGCCGCTGGAGTTTACGGCCCAATGGGCGGGCACCACTGGGACTACCTATAAGGTGAAGCATGTCCGCCAGGCCCTGGATGGCTCCTATCCAGATGGTGGCGCCCTTGTAGAATATGAGGTAATAGAAGGTATTACCGGTGAAACCACCGCCGGGAAAGCCATGTCCTATGTGGGCTTTACAGCGCAGCCCTTTGAGCAGGCCAAGATTAAGTTCAACGGCTCTACCCTGGTCGAAATCCGCTATGCCAGAAGTAAGTATTCGGTTGTATGGATGGTGGATGGTGAAACCTATAAAGAAGAAGCCGTTTATTATGGCGACATCATCACAAAGTCCGTCAATCCGATAAAACCCGGCTATGAGCTTGACTATTGGATGGGCTATGCTGACAAGACCGTGATGGGGACTGCCAATAAGACCTTTGTAGCGCAATGGAAGCCTGCAAGCAATACCAAGTATACCGTGAAGCATGTCTTCGCCGATGAGTACGGCAACTACCCCACAACGAGAGCGGGTATCATTGTTGAGACCAAATATGGTACAACCAACAAGCAGACTTCTGCAACCGCAAAAAAGGAAGCCGGATTTACCGCTCAAGGCGTAACCCAGCCAAATATTCAGGCTGATGGCAGCACCGAGGTGACCATCTACTATAACAGAAACACCTATACTGTCACCTGGATGTTTGAAAATAAGCGGCATGATTCTTATGATGTAACCTTCGGCGCCAGCATTGCAGAGCCAGAGTCGACTCCTGCAAAGCCCGGTAATCGTTTCATAGGGTGGAACAAGGCCTATGAGAAAATGCCGGCACAGGATCTTATCATTGAGGCCATCTTCGAGCCCAACTCCTACAATGTTGAATTTGAGATGGTTGAAGAAGGCGTAGCGCCCTGGGGTCCCATTACGGTCACCTACGGCCAACCCTACGGAGACCAGCTGGATATTAAGGATGAGATTACCACTGGGGATGCCCTGCAGTTAACCCTCAAGGGATGGATGGACAGCTCCGGAAGAATGGTGAATAAGAATACCATCGTATCCGTCGCCGCTGCCCATATTCTTACGGCTGTCTGGGTCACAACCAATGAAAAACCATACAGGGTAGAGCATTTACTGCAGAATGTAAGCGATACTGAATATACCTGTGTGGAAGTAGAAACCCGCTATGGTATTGTAGGTGCCGAGGCCACTGCCAATGCTAACACCTATACAGGGTTCTCGCATGTATCCACCGTCACCGATATCATAGCCGACGATGGAGGCGCAGTGGTCAGAGTTTACTACGATCGCATGGAAAGTACAATCACCTGGCATTTTAATACCGATGACAGCCAGGGACAGCCCCTCGTCCAAACCTATCGTTACCAGCAGCCTATAGCACAGCCGGTGGTTCCCGCCCGTGCTGGCTATAAATTCATGGGTTGGTATGATGCGCTGAATATGACGCCTCCTGCCACCATGCCTGCTGGTTTAAGTCTTGACTATACCGCCCAGTGGACTTTTGACAGCTATACGGTCAGCTTTGATGCCAACGGCGGAAGTGCTCATCCGGAATCCATCACGGTCACCTATCAGGGGCAATACCCTGTTCTCGAGGAAATCAGCAGGACCGGATATGTGTTTGACGGCTGGTACACGGCAGCCGTGGGTGGTGACTTGATAGCACAGGGGGATGTGGTGGAAATCACCCATGACATCACTCTGTACGCCCACTGGACACCCATGACCTATCAGGTCAGCTTTGACCTCAATGGTCTGGATGCCGTTGCTCCGGAAAGCATTACGGTATGTTATGGCGAAACCTTTGAGAATCTTCCCGGGGAACCCGGAACAAAAACCGGCTATGCCTTTGACGGCTGGTATATGGCACCCATTGGTGGTGATAAGATTACCCCTGAGACGACAGTAAATGTTACAAGGGATATCACCTTATACGCCCGGATGGTACCTCATACCTACACGGTGCGGTTCAATGGCAACGGCGGCAGCGGGACCATGGTGCCTCAGCGCTTTACCTATGATCAGGGGCAGGTGCTGTCGATCAATGCATTTATCCGGCCCGGTCATACCTTCATAGGCTGGAATACACAGCCTGATGGAGAAGGTACTGCCTTCCAAAACACCGAGTATATCAGGAACCTGACCGCTGCACAGGGCGAGGAGATTAATCTCTATGCCCAATGGGAGATTAATGTCTATACCATCACCTTTAACAGTGACGGCGGTACGGTTGTTGAGGCCATTACTGAGCCATACAATACCATTATTCAAAAACCCGAGGATCCCTATAAGTATGGTTATTATCTGGCAGCCTGGATGAGCGGCGCAAATCCGATCAGCTTCCCCCTGGAGCTTAAGGAAAACCTTAACCTGACAGCGCGCTGGCTGCCCGAGGAATATGCCATCACCTATGAAAACATGGATGGTGTTGAAAACAGCAATCCCGCATTCTACACCATTGAGAGCAATTCCATCATGCTGGAGGATCCCGGTCCAAAACCCGGATATACCTTTATGGGCTGGTACACTGATGCATCACTCTCCGAGGAGAGCCGGGTCAGCGGTATTGCCATCTCCTGGGGAAGCACGGGGGTAAGAACCTTCTATGCAAGCTGGAAGGCCAACACTTACGGGGTCAATTTTGATGATGGTACACAATCCAATAATGTCAATGGCAGAATGTCATCACAGACCTTTGTCTATGATGTGGAGCAGCCTTTGAAGACCAATGAGTTCGCTATCCCAGGATACAACTTTATTGGCTGGGGACTTGCACCCAACAGTGCGGTGGTTTATACCGACGGCGAGGTTGTAAAGAATCTGACCACTTCGGGCAGCATCACCCTGTATGCCCAGTGGGAGCTCATTCGCTATAATATTTCCTATACCTTGGGCTCGGGTGCGTCAGGCGCCAATAATCCGACCTCCTATACCATTGAGACCGCAGAAATTGATCTGAAGGAGCCTTCGGGCATTAAGGAGGGCTATCGATTCTTAGGCTGGTACAGCGGTGACACGAAGGTTACATCCATCCCCAAGGGCAGCATGGGCAATGAGGAGCTCAAGGCCAAGTGGGAACACGGTGGTACATTCACGCTGTCTGTGAAATCGGAAACAGCCAATGGTAATGCCAAGGATGTCACCTTTACCGTGAAACGTACCATTCCCAGTGATGCCACTGTTACTGCAGACATCCAATATGTTTACTACCGCACGGTCAATGGCACAGCCATAGGCGGTACGGCATCACCCATCCACTTCAGCCATGTGGGCGGGGAAGATATCTTCCTGACCTTTGGTCCCAATGATACCAGCAAGACCTTTACCGTCAGAAATGAGCGTGCATTCACGGGCAATGACGATATTGTCAACAGCTTTACCACCGGAGTGAACCGCTATTATGATGTGGAGCTTTATAAGGTGGTCAGTGTGTCCAATATCTGTACAGGTGCTTTGGGCGCGACCAGGAAGATTACACGAACCATCACCCAGGGAGCCAATTACACGGTGACCAGGGAGCTCCAGACACAGTATTACTCTTATGAGCTGTCGACCGAAAACTTTAAGGTCACTGACGCTGGGTTTAGCAAGAATAAGAACTTTACCATAACCGCCGGTCTGTTTGGCTTGGCTTCGGGCAAAAAAGAGGCGTTGGAGCAATATAACAAGGCTATCGGAAATAAATTCGGCTTGTGGTTTGCTGCAAGTGTTTATGAAGATGATGATGGATACCAGCATGCCAAGCTGACCAGCCTGTCCAATAGCAACAACTATATCCAGTGGAATTTTGAGATTGAAAAGGGCAAGAGGACGGGTAACTGGTTTACGCTCTTATTACCCAAGATTGTATCTGATACGGACATAGCCGTTACTGATTACGCCGTTAAGGGGCTAAGCCATCTGGCCTATAGTGGCTGGTACACTGTTGAAGTGAACGTGGGCGAGAGGTATAAGCTGGAGTTTGATGCGTCCGGAAGCGGAGGGGATGATTGGCATATTCCCTATCTTGCAGCCTATTTGGCAGTCATTGACAGTGCTAATCCCACTGTCAAACGCATTGCACCAATGGCTTATGGTAAATACAAGAGTGGAGAGACTGTGACCATCGCCGTTGAGTTCAATGAGGTTATCGGTACCGCCAGCGGTGTGACCATGGGCAAGATTAGTTCCATTCCTGTAGAAAGCTGGACCTATGTAGACGGAGCGGGCACCAATGTCCTTTTGTTCAGGGGCAAATTAACCAGTGACCTTACAGTGACACCGGATATGAACATGACCCTAACCGGTACCAAGCCTGCCGTAAATGGTACTATCAAGGATCTGGCGCACTAATGGACAAAACTTCTTAATAAAACCATGGGGACGCCGTTTCGGCGTCCCCATGCCAAAGGATGGTCCTATGAAGAAAGTGTTATGTGTCTTAATCTGCATTATTCTTTTGATAGCGCAGTTTTCCGCAGCCACAGCGGCTGAGGCGCCGCAGCCAATTCGGGTGGCTCTGATTGATACTGGTATTTCGCCGCTGGCTATTGACCCTGAACACATCGGGGAAGGAAAGAACTATGCGTTACCCGACCGCGATACTGCCGATGTTCTGGGCCATGGAACGGCTCTGGCGGGATTAATTCTGGACACTGCACCCGATGCCATACTGATACCCCTTGTCTATAGCACCAGAACGACTGGCGGCAAGAGTGTTCAGTGCAATGTAAAGACCATTGCGCAGATTATCCGCGATGCCGTAGACGTTTATGACTGCCGGGTTATTAATATCAGCGCAGGGATCACCCACGATGTTCCTGCCCTTCGGGATGCCATTAATTACGCCGAGGAACAAGGGGTAGTGGTTGTGGCCGCAGTGGGTAACACCCATCGAACCACGCCAAAGCTCAGCCATTATCCGGCCTGTTATGATACCGTGATTGGTGTGGGTGCCTTGCGCAAGGACGGAAAGGTGGCTTCCTTTTCCCAACGCCACGGCGTATCCCTGGTGGCTCCGGGTGATGCCGTAAAGGTCAGGGACCTTCAGGGACGGACCACAACTGCTTCGGGCACATCCTATGCCGCTGCCCAGGTGACGGGTGCTGTAGCAGCTTTGCTGGCAAAGTCTCCTGACCTGACCCCTGCCCAGGTGCGTGAGCATCTGTTTAAAAATGCAGTGGATCTGGGACAGGCCGGATTTGATGCCGACAGCGGCTATGGCGCACTGCGGATGAAATAGTAATTTTAATTTCGCCCCCACTCACCCTCGATGTGGTTTTATCAAAAAAACCTGTCGGGGTTTTTTTCGCTTTATCCAGAGGGGAGATCCACCGGATGAACACAAGGCAACAGGAACTTTCAATGAGCAAAAATATTATTATAGCCTATTGACAAGTAAACTTGGCAATACTATACTGGAGATGTCAATAAAACTTGGCAAATGTATAATAAAACTTGTCGGAGGTAGGATGATGAATAAAGAAGAGATTTTAGCAAGAAGCAGGCGGGAAAATAAGGACGAGCGGGAGATCATGGTGCGGGATCAGTCCATGCGTTGGACCCTAATCACCATGGCAGTGCTGGCTGTCATCTTTGCGTTTATAAGAGACAGCAGGGGACAGACCGTGATGGATCTGTCGGTTGTGGTATGCGGATCCTGCTCTGCCACATTCATTTATCGGTTTATTAAGACAAAAAGGCGCGACTGTCTCATTCTGGGAATACTGAGCATTGCTGTGGCCATTTTTGCACTTATCAGATTCATAATGGGGTATTGACCATGAAGGAAGAACTGGTACTCAAAAATCGCCTCAAGGTAGCTCGTGCTGAAAAGAATCTCTCCCAGGGTGAACTGGCGGAAATGGTGGGGGTTTCCCGACAGACCATCAGCTCCATTGAAACAGGCCAATTTAATCCTACCGCAAAGCTGGCGCTGATTCTCTGTATCGCATTGGACAAAAAGTTTGAAGACCTGTTTTACTTTGGTGAATAGCTTGTGGCTCTTGGATAATAAAAAGCATCGGTTGGATGGCGATGCTTGTGCGTTTAGCCCTTGCATATTATAATGATGATATAGTATAGAGAAAAAGAGCACATCATATCAGGTTTAGGGATAAATGGGTATAATAAGAGTTTGTGAGGATGGTTCTCATGCGAATCAAAAGCTTTGCTGCCCTATGCCTGATCCTTTCCCTTCTTTTTGCTCTGACACCGACTGTGCCGGCACAGGCTGCCAAATCGTCCCTTGCCGCCCCTGAAAAAGTGACTGTTAAGGTAGATGGAACACGGTTTAATGTAAGCTGGCAGAATCCAGCCAGTGTTATTGCGTTTGCCCAATCCGTCTATGATAACTATGAAGGCTGGGTCATGTTCCTTGTGGACTGGAGGGTTAATGGCGGGGCCTGGCACTATGAACATGCCGTTACCGAGGGTGTAGACATCTTTGACTACCATGAGGGTCAACATAATTTTATGGGCCAACTGATATATACTAATGGTGTGTATATCTCCCAGACAACTCTCGATAAGCTATTTGTGAGTATTCCCTATCATGTTTCCATAAACGACTGGCTCAAAGAGAACAAACTGGAAATCAGAATTAACTATGTGTATCAATACTGGAACCAGGAACAGTACAGCTATGTGAATGAATTCTCAGCGTATTCCGATATCGTATCCTTGGGGGTGCAAAACCCAGGAAGCGGAAATTCGGCACCATTAACCGATGGTAACAGCTTGCCCAATCCACCGTCCTCTCTTGGAAGTGTTCAGGATCTGTCGGTGGTTATAGAGGATGAGGAGCTGACCTTGCGCTGGAAACAGCCTGAGGATATAAAGACATTGTCGGACATGGAATTCTTTAATGTCTATGCCATTATTGACTTTAAAATCAATGACGGTGATTGGCATGACGGCTATAGAGGCTTTTCGGAGTACCCATATATCGGTCTCACGCGCTCAACCCTGTATCTTGATGAGAATGGCTATGCCAACGAATACATATCCCGGAATACCCTTGGCGTACCTTTCGGACGGAAGTATTCGGCGTGGCTTTCTGAGAATACTGTTTACTTCAGAATTCGCTTTGTCCTGCGATACATGGATGCTGCAGATGACTACAAAGCTAAGGAAATGATTTCATCCTATTCCAATACAGTGGCCATTGGTCGTAATGCCAAGAGCTTCAAACCCTCGTCCACCCTGTATGAAAACGCAAGCTCGTGGGCTATTCCCGAGCTTAATAGGGCGGCTCAATACGGCTTTATCACATCAAGCATCAGTGCCAGGATGAATGCACCCATTACCCGACAAGAGATCTGTGAGGTCATTATACGCATGTATGAACGCGTTAAAGGTGTTGTAGATATTTCAGACTTGAACGTGGTGTTTAGTGATACCACCAATGCTGATATTCTTAAGGCCTACAAGCTGGGGATCGTCAACGGGATTGGCAATGGGAAATTTGCGCCCAATGATTTGACAAACCGGGAGCAGGTTGCCGCCATGATGCATCGTGCAGTTAAGGCCCTGAAGCCAGATGTTGCAGAAAGCGTCACCAGGGCTGAAAGATTTGCGGATGAAAGCCTCATCTCAAGCTGGGCCCTGGAATCAGTAAGGTTCATGAATAGAAATGGGATCATTAAGGGCAATGACAGGGGCTTTGTAGACCCCAAGGGCACCACCACCAGAGAGCAGGCCGTGCTCATTGTCCTCAGAACCTTTGAACAATTTGGACAATAGACCAGGAACCTCAATAAAAATTTATTGTAACACGATAAATTTTTATTGAAATTTCTTCCCTCCCGTGATATATTCATTGCAGAAATAGTCAGTGATATAACATAGGGAGGTTTTTTCTATGACATCCAGGAATCTGGGGAATCTCATACGTATTTCAGTCATTGCAGTCGCTATAAGCGGTCTCTTTCTTTGCTTCTATGTCATACCCATCTGGGGGCGGAGTATCATCAGTGCCAATCCGGAATTTACCCATTGGTTTTTGCCTTGGCTCATCTTTACCTGGGTGGTTGCGCTGCCGTGCTTTGCTGTGCTCATTTATATCTGGAAGGTGTCGGGGGCGGTCATTCAAGAAACAGTGTTCACCGACATAACAGCCAAGTGGGTCAGGCTGGGTGCGATTTTGCTTATGGCTGATGCGGCCCTGGTGTTCCTGGGCAATGTGGTCCTGTTCATGCTGAACATGAATCATCCCGGTCTGTTGCTTGTGTGCATCCTCGGAGATATCTTTGTTGTGGCCCTCGCCCTTTTAGCCGCCGTGCTATCCCGCTATATTACCAAGGCCGCTGTTCTGCAGGAGGAAAGTGAGGGAACGCTATGATCATCATCAATGTGGATGTGATGCTGGCAAAGCGCAAAATGAGCGTGACCGAGCTGGCGGAGAAGGTCGGCTTCACCATGGCCAATGTTTCCATGATTAAGACGGGTAAAGTAAAAGCCCTTAAGCTATCTACCCTGGATAAGCTCTGTGAGGCTCTGGACTGCCAGCCCGGAGATATTCTGGAGTATCGGAAAGAGCCATGATCCGCCTTCTTATGATTCAGCCCGAGAATCGCGAGATCAACCGATTTCGGCGCGCTCAATTCAATAATTTTTCACAGATAACTATTCCTTATCTGGCGGCCTTCGTTGACGAGCAATACTATCACCTGACCTTGGTGGATGAGTATTGCCAACGCATCCCCTATGGCAAGGATTTTGATTTGGTGGCCATTACCGTCAATACACCCAATGCGCCCCATTGCTATGAAATAAGCGCCAGATTCAGACGCAAGGGGGTTAAGGTCGTCATGGGCGGCCCCCATGCAACCCTTCTGCCCGGGGAGGTTAAGGACCATTGCGATTATCTGGTGATTGGGGAAGCAGAGAAGACCTGGCCTCAATTCCTGGAGGATTTTCGAAAGGGGCTGCCCAAAGCTGTTTACCAGTCCGAGAACCCATTCGAGCTGGCCCGTTTGCCTTCTCCACGCTGGGATTTGCTCAAGCGCCGGCCTATGATGAAGGGAGCGGTGTTTGCCACCCGGGGCTGTCCCTACCAATGCCGATACTGCAACCTCAAGCAGATATATCATGACAGCTTCCGTGTGCGTCCTGTGGAAGAAGTGATGGAAGAAATACAGCGTATGCCCTCACGATTCTTTGTTTTTTGGGACGACAATCTCTTTGCCGATGCGCATTACGCCAAGGCTTTACTTAAGGCGCTTATACCCCTTAAGCGGCGGTGGGCAGCCCAGGTGTCCCTGCGTGATTGCCGGGATGAGGTGCTTCTCTCCCTGGCCCGGAAAGCCGGATGTTTGTACCTGTTCATAGGCCTGGAATCCTTTTCAGAGGCCTCGCTTAAGGATGCCGGAAAAGGCATAAACCGGGTGGAGGATTATAAGGCAATCATTGACCGTATCCACCAACATGGGATAATGGTTCAGGCAGGAATTGTTTTCGGCTTTGACAGCGACACCCGAGATGTTTTCGATGAAACCCTCAAAGCCTGTGAAGCCCTTGGTATTGACGGCGCTACAGTAAGTGTATTGACGCCCTTTCCCGGTACCCCCATTTACCAGCAATTTAAGAAAGAGGGCAGACTCCTCAGCGAGGACTGGAGCATGTATAACAGCAAGACACAGGTGGCTTTTCAACCTAAGCAGATGACGCCCTGGGAGCTGTTTGACGGATACATGCGATTCCGGCGAGGCTTCTTTTCCCTGGGCTCATTTATCCGAAGAATGAAAGTTTCCAGAACCAATATTCTGATCAATTTCATCATTAATCTTGGCTATCGGTTGGGGATTGGCAGAATCTAAGACAGGGCACACTTCAATCAATACACCCTTCCCATATCCTTTCTGATGCAGTGAACAACTTCATAAAGGATCCCTTGGTCCTTTGTTATCTGATAAACAGCATATAACAGTTGACAACAGTTATATGCTGTTATATACTGTTTGTGAGGAGGTATGATATGCATATTATACTCAACAACTCTTCCATGGTGCCCATTTATGAGCAGCTCATGGAACAAATAAAGAATGGGATCCTCACCGGAAAGCTCAGTGCCAATGAGGCCCTTCCTTCGGTGCGAACCCTTTCCAGTGAACTGAAGATCAGCGCGCTGACTGTGAAAAAGGCCTATGATTGTCTCGAAGAAGAGGGTTTTGTTATCACTGTCCATGGCAAGGGGACCTTTGTTGCGCCTACCGACAGGCAGCTCGCTCTTGAAGCGAGAAAAAAGGCCGTGGAGGATGATTTTTTCAATGCCATCCAAAAGGCCAGAGCAGTAGGAATGAGCAATGAGGAGATCCGGGAGATTGTGAACATTATGTTGGAGGATTGATTATGGTTTCAGCCAAGAACCTGGTAAAGCGATATGGGGATTTTACCCTGAACATATCCATGGAAATTCCAAAGGGCAGAGTGACCGGTCTTGTGGGTAAGAACGGTGCGGGGAAAAGCACGACCATTAAGCTCATATTAGGACTTATTAAACCCCATGAGGGCCAAATCACTGTTTTCGGAAAGGATGCCCACAAGCTTGAAAGCAAGGATAAGGAGCAAATCGGTGTGGCCCTTTCAGACTCTGGATTCAGTAATTATTTAAACACGGAGGACATAATACAGATCCTTAAAAGAATGTATCATGCCTTTGATGAGGCAGCCTTCAGAAAAAACTGCGGGGACCTTGGGCTGCCGCTGGACAAGCGACTGAAGGATTTCTCAACGGGTATGAAGGCCAAGATCCGCGTGTTGGTGGCTTTAAGCCATGGGGCCAGGCTGCTTATTCTGGACGAGCCCACAGCGGGCCTGGATGTGGAGGCGCGCAATGAAATTCTGGATATGATACGCGCCTATCTTGCGGAGGATGAGGAGCGGTCCATCCTTATTACATCCCATATTTCTTCGGATCTGGAGGGCTTGTGCGATGATATTTACCTGATCCACGATGGGAAAATCATCTTGCATGAGGATACCGACAAAATCCTGGGCAATTACGCCCTTCTTAAGGTGGATGACGCCCTTTACGCGAGAATGGATAAGCGCTACTTGCTGTCCACAAAGCGGGAAAGCTATGGTCTGGCCTGTTTTACCAATGAAAAGCAATACTATGTTGAGAATTATCCGGGGATTGTGGTGGAAAACGGCAGAATCGATGATCTTATTCTAATGCTGACAGGAGGTAAACGATAATGGCAGGTCTATTCGTTAAGGATTTGCGTCTGCTCATGCAGAGAAAACAGTCTATTATTCTCTTTCTCGGCATTGCCCTTATCATGGGCTTTACTATGGATGGCAGCTTTATTATGGGATATTTGCCCCTTCTGTTTGCTGTCCTGTCCATAGGCACCATTAGCTTTGACGAGGCCGACAATGGCTATCCCTTCTTAATGTCGCTTCCCATTAAGCGCAGCGACTATGTCAAGGCCAAGTATATCTTCTGCTTTCTTGGTGCGCTATGCGGTTGGGTCATGGCGATTGTAATCTACTTTATCGCCAACAGGACCAGAGGCGTAACCCTGTCCATGGGCGAAGAGTTAATGACCGCGGCCATGTTTATTCCGCTGCTCATCATCGTTTGTTCCATACTCATAGCCCTTCAGTTAAAATTTGGTGCTGAAAAAAGCCGCATTATTCTGTTGATGATCTACGGTATCTTTGCCGTATTGGCCGTTTTGGGCAGTAATTTGCTGAAAAATACGGATCCTGAAAAAATGGCTTGGATTAAAAACCTGGATCAGGTCTCGGGAGGCACTTTTGTTGCCGCGGCCTTTCTATTATCCATTATAACCTTTGTCATATGCTATCTGTGGAGTGTGTCCTTCATGAATAAGAAGGAATACTAAAAAGCCGCCGGGCTATGCTATGATAGAAGCTAAAGTATAAGAACCCACAGGTGAGCAACCATGAAGGAATACCATGCCCTTGTCAGCCGGCAGCGACAGTTTTTTCAAACGGGCAAAACCAAGGATATAGAATTTCGCATTACTGCCCTGCACAAGCTGAGAGATGCCATTAGAAGTCATGAACAAAGGATTATTGAAGCCCTTAAAACAGATCTGAACAAGTCGGAGTTTGAAGCCTACTCCACAGAAATCGGTTATGTTCTGGAGGAGATAGGCTTTACTTTACGGCATCTTCGTGCCTGGGTCAGGCCCAGACGCGTGAAAACACCCCTGACCCATATCGGTTCAAGAAGTTATATCTATTCAGAGCCCTATGGGGTGGCCCTGATTATCGCCCCTTGGAATTACCCGTTCCAGCTCCTGATGGCCCCGCTGGTTGGCGCCATTGCAGCGGGGAATTGTGCTGTGCTTAAGCCCTCAGAGCTGACCCCGAGAACTGCGGAGGTCTTGGAGCGGTTTATCAGAGAACTGTACCCCGAGGAGCATATCGCTGTGGTCCAGGGGGATGCGGAGGTAAGTCAAGCACTTCTCAAGGAGCAGTATGACACCATCTTTTTCACCGGCAGCGTAGCGGTGGGCAGGTTTGTCATGGAGGCTGCCGCAAAGCATTCGACCCCCGTTATCCTGGAGCTTGGCGGGAAAAGTCCCTGTATTGTTCATGAGGATGCCAATCTTAAGATTGCCTGCAAGCGTATTGCCTGGGGAAAGTTTATCAATGCGGGACAGACCTGTGTGGCCCCTGACTATGTCTCATGCAGACCGATATCATGCTTTCCTATCAGGAGAAGGTATTGATCATTGATGCCAAATACTATGAAAAGACCACACGCACACAATATGACGTGCAAAAGCTCCACTCTGGAAATCTTTACCAAATATTCACCTATGTCAAGAACAAGGAAGCAGAACTGCAACAGGAGCCTCATGAGGTTTCAGGCATGCTGCTCTATGCTCAGACTCAGGAAGCTGTGACTCCCAATTATACCTACCGGATGAGCGGCAATAAAATCAGTGTCCGTACATTGGACTTATATTGCGATTTTAAGCAAATAGCCGCTCAACTTGATGGTATTGCCGAGGAGTATTTTGGTGTAGGTAAAATGATATAATAGGTCCTAAAGCAAACTGGCTGGAACAGATGCCGATTCTAGGAGTGATGCCTTATAAAAAGCAACGAAAGAGTATATAAAATGAGCTTTTCAAGCGTTTACCCGCTGTATATCCAAAAAGTGGAGCGGAAAGGCCGAACCCAGGCCGAGGTGGATGAAATCATCTTTTGGCTGACTGGATATGATAAACAGGGCCTGCAGGTTCAAATTGACAGGGAGGTTGACCTGGAAACCTTTTTTCGGGAGGCCCCGCAGATGAATCCTAATGCCAATAAGATAACCGGTGTTATTTGCGGCTATCGTGTGGAGGATATCCAGGAGCCGCTGATGCAGAAAATAAGATGGCTGGATAAGCTCATTGACGAGCTGGCCAAGGGAAGGCCCATGGAGAAAATCTTAAGAAGCTGAGTGGATGCCTCGTTAACCTTTTACAGGCCGGGAGTGTATTTTTGCACTTTTCATTGGACGGATGGATTTACCCTTGCTATAATATGTTTGATGATTATGGCATGGACAGGGATTTACGGCTCCATGGCCGATGATCACCTAAAAGTAACAGTCCGTTTATCGAGGTGTCTATGAAAATCATACGTGTGCTGGCACCGGTTATCAATATACTCCCGGAAGGTGTTATACGGTTTATCGG
Organism: Bacillota bacterium; assembly: GCA_022702935.2. Classification (GTDB taxonomy): domain Bacteria; phylum Bacillota; class Clostridia; order DSM-8532; family DSM-8532; genus DTU059. The sequence continues at coordinate 16,722 of JAKIML020000086.1, forward strand.
GCATCTGGCATCCGATTATATTCTGACCAGGTATGCCAAGCTGGAGGTAGAAGGTGCCGAAGGCCTTACTGAGCGCATTGGCAAGCCCACTATCTTTATTGCCAATCATTTGAGCAATGTGGACGGCATTGTGCTTAATAAAATACTGGAGAAGAACAATGTGACCTTCATTGCAGGCAAAAAGCTGAAGGAGAATCCCTTCACATCGGTCTTCCTCAAGATTGTCAAACATATTATCATTAATCCCAATTCGGCTGACAGGAACGCTTTGAAAAAGGCCGTGGCCGTTCTTAACAGGGGAGAGTCGATCCTGATTTTCCCCGAAGGCACCAGAAGCCGGACAGGTTCCATGATACGGGGCAAAAAGGGATTCGTACTGTTGGCGCGGCTTTCCAAGGCCGATATTGTGCCCATTGCCCTTGAGGGCACCGAACAGATGCTGCCCATCAACCCCAATGATATGGGGCTTGAAACGCCTAAGCATGCCAATGTGCGCGTAAAAGTCGGACAGCCCTTTCAGCTTGAGCCTAAAAACCCGGACAGCGAGGATCCGGATCAGGAATGCGTGGACGCAGCCATGCGAAAAATTTCCCAATTGTTGAGCCCTCAATATCAGGGTGTCTATCGGATTAACCCATAGACGCGCTTCAAAATGTCCAATTTGAATAAATTCTCCTCTTAGTCGGATACTTTTTATGTAAAGAAAACCCGTAGACATTCGAGCAGAAAAAGCGACAAGATTGTCGAATCCTCGGATGGGTCTACGGTGCCGGTGCGGCTTACATAATCTCACCCAATACCAACCCCGAGGTGATTCGGTATACAAAGCAGCAGGGCCTTGTCTCCATTCCGGGCGCCATGACACCCTCCGAAATCCTCCAGGCCCATGACTGCGGCGCTGATTTTGTCAAGCTGTTTCCGGCAGCCACCCTGGGCTTGCGCTATGCCAAGGACATCATGGCACCCATCAGCCATGTGAAGCTTATTGCCACCGCCGGCATCACCGAGGAGAATTTCGGTCAGTTCCTGGACCTGGGCTTCGTGGGTGCCGGTATCAGCGGAAGACTCACCGAGAAGCGCCTGATTGAAGAGAAAAACTGGGATGAGCTGACCAAGCGGGCAGAGGCCTTTGCCCGGATTGCTCAGGGGAAATAATAAGCCCACAGCGGTTTTGGCAAAAATAGAAGAATAAATCCATGGAGAAAGGCAATACTATCCAGTAAATTATGGATTAGGAGTGTTTCAAAATGGGTGTTAAAAACGCAATGACTGCGGACTTTCTCAGATCGGCCTATGGCGGCGAGAGTGCGGCGCACATGAGGTATCTTATCTGGGGAGAAGCAGCAGAAAAGGACGGATATCCGAACATCGGGAGACTCTTTAAGGCCATTGCCTATGCCGAGCAGGTCCATGCCACCAACCATTTCAACGTTATGAAGGACTTGGTGGGGGATGCCACGGTTACAGCAGGGGCCGTCTTTGGACGTACCAATGTGGTGGAGAACCTTCAGGGCGCGATCAATGGTGAGCTCCATGAAATAGAGCAAATGTATCCCGTGTATCTGGAAACGGCTAAGTTCCAGGAAGAAAAGGATGCGCAAAGGTCCTTCCGCTATGCGCTGGAGGCTGAAAAAATCCATGCAAAAATGTTCATGGATGCCCAGGCCAGGGCCAAGGAGGGCAAGGATATCGGGGATGAAACCGTCTATATATGCCCTGTCTGCGGATTTACCGAAAGCGGTGAAACCGTGGATTCTTGCCCGGTATGCGGAGCCAAGCGCGAGCTGTTCAAGGCCTTCCCCAAATGAGCCTGGTTATATAAAAGCTTTTTGTTCAGACACAAGAAAAAATGCACCCCGGGGGGTGCATTTTTTATGCTGTTTTTATCCGGCACTCTAAGGTGGCAAATCATGGGGCAAAAACATAGAATGCAACGGTATATCTATTCACAGGAGGGCATGTGCCATGCTCTCAAACACTGAATTCGTCAAACAGTCTTTGGGCCTGCATCTGTTTTTCGCAAGAATTATGAAGGAGCACTCCTTTTTCCTCGAGGTGGGGTTTACGCCGAGGGACGCCAGCTTTACCCAGCAGGCAGACGCTTTTCGCAGGGAATTTGACAGACTCTTGGGACAAGTTGTGGAAATCTCTAATGGTGTGGTCAATCCCGAGGTCCTTCAGTCAGGGGAGGTAGTCACTCCGTATACCTTGAATGCTGAACGGGCAACCACCTACTTTACGGGCATTCAAATACCCACCCAGCTGACCCGGGCTGAATTGGGCCTGGACGGCAGCGGCAGGATACCAGCCCATGCCATGCTGGAACGGCAGGTGACAGCGCTCAATCAGCGGGCCATAAGGCTTACCACATCCCTCATTCACTTCAAGGAGAACATTCTTACCAATGTGTTGGCCTGTAAGATGTTCACTGTCAATTACCCCTTGCTCATTACCCATATCATCCGTGAAGCAGAGCTCTACCTCCAGCAACTCTTAAGGCTTCAGAGCAGGGATGCGCTGAACCTGGAGAGAAGAACCTATGAGATGGAGTTCTTCTGGAACCGGCAGATGGCCGAACATGCCAAGTTTATTCGGGGGCTGCTTGACCCATCCGAAAACGACCTGATCCAGCAGGCGAACCTTTTTGGCAATGAGTTTGACCAATTAACGGTAAAGGCCAAGGCAGCCATGGATTTGACAGCACCTCTTGACGAGGTCACAGCCCAAAGCCTGAAGGCCACTGAGGAGCTTCGGAGCTTTAAAGCCCAGGGCACCCAGGGCATACTGGAATGCAAGGTGAAGTCCATCATCATTCCTTTACTGGGGGATCATGTGCTGCGTGAAGCCAACCATTATTTACGGCTGCTCAGGATGTTTGAAAGAGGATGAGGAGATGAAAAAAGAACTGTCCCCAGAACTAAAACTGGAGGCAGTTCTTTTTTATTTCTGAATGTCCATGGAATTTTTTAACTTTAAAAAATTCCAGATCGGTCGGACAGGTTTTTGAGCCGGCCAATAAATTACCCTTATCCGATAATTATCTCTATTTTGGTTTACTCTCCTCTGAAATAGAATGGCATTGTTAAAATTAATATTTTGGAGGAATGCTTATGGTAAAAAAGTCAATCGCGTTGGTACTGATACTGACCATGCTGGCCGTTCTTATCACCGGATGCGGCCAGGCCCAGTCTACCTCGGGTTCAGGCAAGCTCGTTGGCGTAACCATGCCCACCAAGTCCCTTCAGAGATGGAACGAGGACGGCGCCAATGTTAAGGCTGCTCTTGAGAAGAAGGGCTACAGAGTTGACCTTCAGTATGCCGACAACAAACAGGATGTGCAAAATAGCCAGATCGAGAACCAGATCACCATGGGCTGCGATGTGCTCGTTATTGCATCCATTGACGGCGGCGCGCTGGGCGGCGTGCTTGAGCAGGCCAAGAAAGCCGGTATCCCCGTCATTGCTTATGACAGATTGATCACAAATACCGATAAGTGCGACTACTATGCCACCTTTGACAACTACGGCGTGGGCAAGATGCAGGGTGAATTCATTGTCAGTGCCCTTCAGCTCGATAAGGGCGAAAAGGGACCCTTCACCATGGAAATCTTCGGCGGAGATCCCGGTGACAACAACGCCAAGCTGTTCTACCAGGGCGCTATGGATGTTCTTAATCCTTACATAGACAGCGGTGTGCTCGTCATTAAGTCGGGTCAGACCCAATTCCCCGAACAGATTGCTATCACCAACTGGGAGTCCAAGGGCGCTCAGGACAGAATGGATAACCTTCTGACAGCATATTATGCAGACGATACCATCGATGTGGTTCTCTCTCCCAATGACAGTCTTGCACAGGGTATCGTTGCTTCCCTCAAGTCCGCAGGATATGGCTCTGCCTCCAAGCCTTACCCCATTCTCACCGGACAGGACTGCGACAAGATCAATGTTGGTCAGATCATTCGCGGCGAGCAATCCATGTCCATCTTTAAGGATACCAGAATACTTGCCGACCAGGTTATTGCCATGACCGACGCTATCCTCTCCGGACAGAAGGTTCCCACCAATGCAACCTATAACAATGGTGTCATTGATGTGCCTTCCTTTAACTGCGAAATTAAGTTTGCAAACAAGGATAACTGGAAGGAGCTTTTGGTGGACAGCAAGTACTATAAGCTCTCGGATATTCCCGATGCTCAGTAATATGTAACAGGAGATGGCGGCAGCGTAGCTTCCGCCATCTCCGATCAAAATCCCTGAACAAAGCGTTGATGAAAAAGGAGCAGACCATGCTGGAATATATCCTCGAAATGATTAATATTACGAAGGAATTCCCTGGTGTCACCGCTCTTAGCAATGTTAATTTTAAGGTTAAGAAGGGTGAAATCCATGCGCTGGTTGGGGAGAACGGGGCCGGTAAATCCACTCTGATGAGTGTTTTAAGCGGTATTTATCCCTATGGCTCCTATACCGGCAGTATCCTGTTTAAAGGGAAGGAGTGCCGGTTTCGCCATATCCGCGACAGCGAGGAGGCGGGTATTGCCATCATCCACCAGGAGCTGGCCCTCAGTCCCTACATGTCCATTGCCGAGAACATTTTCTTAGGCAATGAGCGAGCCAAAAACGGTGTTATAGATTGGGACGAGACCAACAGGGAGGCCATTCGCCTCATGAAGCAGGTGGGCTTGAAGGATAAGCACACCACCAGAATAAAGGACTTGGGTGTGGGCAAGCAGCAGCTTGTGGAGATAGCCAAAGCTTTAGCTAAAAACTGTGAGCTGCTCATTCTGGATGAGCCTACGGCAGCCCTTAATGATGATGATTCCAACCATCTTCTGGACCTGCTGAAGCGGCTGAACCAGGAACACGGGCTGACCTGCATCATGATCTCCCATAAACTCCATGAAGTCATCAGTATAGCCCACAGCATCACCGTGCTGCGGGATGGTAAAACCATTGAAACCCTGGACAATACCGAGCCCGTCAGTGAGAACCGCATTATCAGGGGCATGGTGGGCCGTGAGCTGACCGACCGTTTTCCCAAGCATGAGCCAAAGATAGGTGGGATAGGCTTCGAGATTAAGAATTGGACGGTCCATGACCCCCTCGATGAGGAACGGGTTGTTATCCATAATGTGAATATGTATTTCCGGAAAGGTGAGATAGTGGGGCTTGCAGGCCTGATGGGCGCAGGCAGAACCGAACTTGCCATGAGCATCTTCGGCAGAGCTTACGGCAAGCGGATCAGCGGCACTCTCATCAAAGACGGCAAGGAGATAACCCTCAACAATATCGGACAGGCAATTGCCAACGGCATTGCCTATGTGACCGAGGATCGAAAGGGTGCCGGTTTAGTTCATATCATGGACATCAAGAAGAACATTACCCTGGCCAATCTTAAAGCCATCACCAGGGGCAGCGTGATCAATGAGGATGAGGAAATCGTGGTAGGCAAGACTTATCGGGAGCGATTCAGTATTAAGTCCTCAGGGGTCTTTCAAAAGGCAGGAAACCTGTCGGGCGGCAATCAGCAGAAGGTGGTGCTCAGCAAGTGGATATTCGCGTCTCCCGATGTCCTCATACTGGATGAGCCTACCCGGGGCATCGATGTGGGTGCCAAGTACGAGATTTATAAAATCATCCTGGAACTGGCCGATGCAGGAAAATGCATCATCATGATCTCATCGGAGCTGCCTGAAATATTAGGGTTGACCGATCGCTTGTATATTATGAACGAAGGTCGCGTCGTGGGAGAAATGGAAACCAGCCAGGCGACCCAGGTGGATATCATGTCCACCATTATCAAAAGCTCAGGCGGACGATAGGGGGAATGGATATGAATAACATAAAGGATATTGTGAACCGTAATATACGACAATATGGCATGTTGTTTGCCCTGGTTGTCATTGTTATCTTCTTTGGCGTGGTCACTGGCGGCAGACTGATCTGGCCGCGCAATGTGTCCATGCTGGTGCGTCAGAACGCCTATGTGCTGATTCTTGCCATAGGTATGATGTTCTGCATCCTTACAGGTGGTAATGTGGATCTTTCGGTGGGTTCCCTGGTGGCCCTGGTCAGCGCCATGTCGGGTCTGACTTCCTATAATCTGGGGCTTCCCACAGGGCTGGCCATTCTGATCAGTGTTCTGACAGGCCTTTTGGCTGGTATATGGCAAGGCTTTTGGATCGCCTATGTCAAGGTTCCGCCGTTCATTACCACTCTGGCGGGTATGCTCATTTTCAGAGGCATTAATAATATCATACTGGATGGAAAAACCCTGCCCCTCACAGGTCTTTACATAACCATAGGCACGGGTTCTGTTCCCGATATTGCACCCCAAACCGTTCCTGACTTTTTACATATCGGTGATTTGCTGAAGCTTCAAAACAAGCCCGAGTATCTGAATATGACCATGCTGTTGGTGGGCCTCACCCTTTCCACCCTCTATGTGCTGTTCATTATCTTGAACCGAAAGAGCAAGAAAAAGCGCGGTTATGAAGTGGCTCCGCTCTGGTCGGTGGTAACAAAGGCTGTATCCTTCTTTATCGTCATTAATCTGTTTTCCTACTGGCTGGCCATGGATGAAGGACTGCCCATCATGCTGATTCTGCTGGTGGCGCTCTATGCCATCTATACCTTCATAGCCACAAAGACCATCCCCGGCAGACATATCTACGCTATGGGCGGAAATCTGAAGGCTGCGGAGCTTTCGGGAATCAATACCCGAAGGATCATGTTCCTGGTCTATGCCAATATGGGTCTCTTAGCGGGTGTTGCTGGCGTGGTCACTGCAGGAAGATCCATGGCTGCCTCGCCCAATGTGGGCGCAAACTTTGAGTTGGATGCCATTGGTGCCTGCTTTATCGGCGGCGCTTCGGCATACGGCGGCATAGGCACCATCTGGGGAGCTGTTGTGGGCGCCTTTATCATGGGTGTTATGAACAATGGCATGTCCATGATAGGTCTGGATGTATTTTTGCAGTCGGTGGCCAAAGGCCTGGTGGTTCTGCTGGCAGTGGCCTTTGATATGTATTCCAAGTCCAAATCAAGGCTCGGATAACCCGAAAGTGGGGTAATATTTCCCCCTCAGATGGGGAAATTTTCATAAAAATCGCAAGGGCATATGCACCTTGTGATTTTTGCTTAATTTTTGTCACTTTGGAAGATTTACTGGATATGGATTGGTGGATGTGGTATAGTGGATGTGATTGACATGGATAGGTACAGTCCCGTTTTGGAGGGTAACAGAATGAAGTGGTTGTATAAGACCTTACTTGCCCTTCTCTTTATAACCATGGTCACATCTGCTGGCCTGGCGGCATACTATTTCGGTCTGGTCAATCAGGTTTATGACAAGAGTACCCACAATATTTTCGGAGAACAGCCCAAATATCATTTCTCCTTAGTTCTTAATGCCGGTGATGATGATTACTGGCAGAGCTTTAAGGAAGGCGTCATTGAGGCCGGAAAGGTCTATCACGCAGCCATCGAGTACAATTCTGTCACTGATCCCCTCGATATGGATCAGGTCGTGGAATACATACATATCGCCAATAAGTCCAGAGTAGATGGAATCATCGTCAACGGCGGCTATTCCTCTTCTTATTCGGAGGCCATCAACAAAGCCGCTGAATCAGGAATTCATATTGTGGTGGGCATGGTGGGGTCTGTTGACAATCAAAGGCTTTCCTATGTGGGCACCAACTTCTATGATTTCGGTGTGAAGGCGGCCAAGCTCATTTCTCAGGCATCCTCAAAAGCCTCACCGGTTAATCTGGCCGTTATCCTTTCCCATGAGAGCGCCACGGATGATAAGACCATGGTGTCCCAGAACGACATACTCATGAGCGGCATGGCCAGTGTCATGGAAAGTGAGAAGAAAATCAATCTCATAACAACCCTGTATAGAAACAGCCATCTTTTAGGGGCCGAGGATTTGACAAGGTGCATTCTGGCCGAGTACCCCAATGTGGATGTCATCTTTTGCACCAATGCCAAGGACACGGCGGCAGCAGCCCGGGTTATTGTGGAACGCAACCTGGTGGGTGAGGTTGTTGTTGTGGGAACGGGCCTGACCGATGAGATCAAGCATTACATCAAAAAGGGAATTGTGTTCGGAGTGCTGGACAGAAATGGCTATAACGCCGGGTTTAAAAGTGTGGAGGTGCTGGCAGGGAGCGTTGCGGACTCCTTTCAATCCAGCTATATCAATATTCCCGCCGATATCTATACCGCTATCAACATAGAGTAGGATAATCAAAAGGGAAGATGTCATGAGAAAATTCTGGGGAAAGATGTTTAACAGCATAAAAACCAGGGTTATTGCAGTTTTTGTTCTGACCATGGTTCTTGCAGGAAGCACCAGTATCTTTATTTTGGGCCTGTCGAGCAATATCATCGAGAAAATGGATGATATGTTTGCCGATAATGTGGAGCTCAAAAGGTTTCTCAATGACTTGAACCAGGTCAGCACCAACCTGACCAATTATCTGGTGACCGCCGATTCTGAAAGCCTGCTTAACTATTACAGACATAAGGATCTCTTCCAGGACAGGGCTCAGAGTATGTTTCACGCCATGGGCGGCATATACAGCCAGAATGATCTCATTTACAAGGACATTGCCTATATGGTGGAGGCCTTTCTTCAGGAGACCGAGGAGGCCGTAAGAGCCAAGCGGATGGATAATGCCGATGAGTACATGGCCAGATATGCTGAGGCCAACAGAATTTCCAAATATATACGGACTTATGCCGACCGTTTGAATCTGAATATATTGAACTCCAATACCACCCAGTACCTGGATATGTCCGAGCACCTTAATAAGCTGAGAACAGCCAATTTTGTGCTCATCATATCGGTGATTCTGCTCAACGTGCTGGTTCTTGCCTATCTGACCTATAACATGACCAAGCCCATTATTGCCCTGGCCAATTCGGCAGCAGAAATGTCCAGGGGTAATTTTGATGCGGAAGATGTGGAGGTCATCTCCCAGGATGAGCTGAGCATCATGGCCAATGCCTTCAACGAAATGAAGCACAGCATCAAAAACTATATCAGAGAATTGCATAACAAGGCCGATACCGAGTCAAAGCTTTTGGAACAGCAGATAGAGAATTTGAGAATGCAATCTCTGCTGGCCGATGCCGAGATGAAGGCACTGCAAATGCAGATTAATCCCCATTTTCTCTTTAATACCCTCAACGCAGGGCTCCAGCTTGCCATGATGGAAGGGGCCGAAAAAACCTCGGCCTTTCTTGATAATATGTCCAAGATCTTCAGATACAATGTCAAGAGCCTTGACAGAAAGGTAATGCTCAGGGATGAACTGGATACCCTGAAGGCTTATGAAGCCCTTTTCTCGGTGCGCTTCGGGGACATTATCCAATTCTCCTACAATATTGACCCGAGCCTCCTGGAGCTGGAGGTGCCGCCGCTGATTATCCAGCCCCTGGTGGAGAACGCCACCATCCACGGCCTTGGGAACCTGGAACGGGGAGGCAATATTGCCATATCCCTGTACAAGGAGGGCAACATGGCTCGAATCAGTGTTAAGGACAATGGCGTGGGGATGAATGAGGAGACAAAAAAGAGGATTTTGGAAGGCCTTTGTACTGAAAACGAGATGGCCGGGCATATGACTGGAATAGGGCTGCACAATGTGGTGCAAAGGCTTAAGCTGTTCTTCTGCCATGAGGATGTGATTGAGGTTTACAGTGAGCCGGGCAGGGGCACTGAGATAGTCTTAAAGATTCCCTGTCCTGTACCGGCTCTGGTATCCATAGATTCAAAGACACAAACTCCAATGACAGGTGGTGACCCTTATGTACAATCTGTTAGTCTGTGACGATGAGCAAATTATGATTGAATCGGTGCGACATATTGTGGAGAAGGAGTTTCGTGATCTCAGGGTTATCGAGACGGCCCGATCGGGGAGGGAGGCCATTGAGAAGACCCTGACCACCAAGCCCGACATCATCCTGACCGATATCAGAATGCCCGGTATCAATGGCCTGGATGCGATCAAGGAGATTAAAAGGGTACACAATGACGTAAAAATCGTCATTGTCTCGGTTTATGAGTTTTTTGAATATGCCAAACAGGCCGTGGAGCTGGGCGTCAGTGAATATCTGACAAAGCCTGTCAAAAAGGAAAGACTGGTGGATACCCTGCAGAGGGTACTGGCCCAGCTCAATGACGAAAGGCGCAAATACTGCCTGGAGCTGGAGACCAAGGAAAGGCTCGAAAAAATGATCTCGGCGGTGGAGCATAGCTTTATCTATTCCCTGCTATTCAACCAGATGCGCAAAAGCGATATCCGTATGTATAAAAGCGAACTTTTCAATATCCATACTGAGACCGGCTTTATCTTTGTACTGACGCTCAATACAGCCGGTCCCTGGGGAGGTTGTGAAGTCAAGCTGAGAGCCAGCCTGGATATCCAGGAGATCTATACCTTTTTCAAGGACTGCCTGAAACACCGATGGCAGTGCATTGTAGGCCCCATGATGATGGACAGGGTGGTGGTCTATGTGGCTCAAAATGTCAATGATCTGTATGTCCAAAGGGTACAGTCCATCAGTATAATTGATGAAATCCTTCACCAGCTTGAGGAAAAGTACAAGGTGGAGTTCAGAGTGGGCATTGGCCGAATACATCGGGATCAGGATATTATGATTTCCTATCAGGAAGCCTTAAGAGCCCTTAACTTTACCGAGGGCGGCAGATGCGTTCATATCGACGATGCGGCACCCCATGTTTACGATGGGGGATATGACATTGTAAACCAGGAGCACAGGCTTATCGCTGGTCTGGAAAATGGCGATGTGCAGAAATGCCTGACCATTCTCTCGGATATCTTTCGCAAATACCCCAACTTCTTTGAACAGGAGAATATTCACTACCGCATCATTGAGATGATGGCGGCGGTTCGTCGGGTGGCCACCGAGAACGGGGTCCAGAGTCATGTTGAACCCGGACATGCCATGAAAAGGATTTTGGCGTGTAAAACCGCCGAGGAATTTGAGCAGGTCTGTACCGAGGAAATTCGGCAGATGGCCTGTGCCATCAATACCGGAAAGAAATGTAACATCGGGAAGATCGTTGAGAAGACCAATATCCTGATCAACGAGCGTTTTAACCAGGACATCAATCTGGAGGAAATCTCCAGAGAGCTGCATATCAGTCCCCAATACCTAAGCCGGCTGTATAAGAATGAAACAGGGGAGAATTTTATTGATCGGCTGACCGCAGTCCGGATTGAGCATGCCAAGAGACTCATCAGGGAAGGACAATTCTCAATCAAGGAAATCTGCTATATGTCGGGCTACAGCGATCCCAATTACTTCAGCAAGCTCTTTAAAAAGCATGTGGGCATATCCCCCACCGATTATCAGAAGCAAAGCCAGTAATGAGTGCAGGAGGATTGTTATGAGGAAAATGGCGGCCCTGTCATTGGTCACACTGGTCCTGCTTTTAGGAGCCTGCGGCGCGGACAAGGCTTCCCGTCAGGACGATAATGTACTGAAGATAGGCTTTATTTATGAGACCATGACAGTTGAACGGTGGCAGCGGGATCGGGATATCTTTGTGGCAAAGGCCGAAAACCTGGGAGCCGAGGTCATTGTCAAGGATGCCTATGAGGATAGTCAGCGTCAAAAAGAAATCGGCATGGAGATGATCAAGCAGGGCGTGGATGTACTGGTGATTGTGGCCTACGACAAGGACAGTCTTAAGGACCTTGTCAGATATGCCCATGGCCATGGGGTTAAGGTTATTGCCTATGATCGAATGATACGAGATTGCGATATTGATTTTTACATATCCTTTGATAACACCCAGGTGGGACGGCTCATGGGGGAATCGGCCATGGCCAAGGTCCCCCAAGGGAATTATTTAATTTTGAACGGACCTCAGAGGGATAATAACTCCATTATGCTCAATGAGGGTTATTACAGCGTGCTTAAGCCAGCCATCGACAAGGGTGATATTCGAATTGTGGGTGAATCCTGGATTGATGCCTGGCGGGACGAGGGCTCCTATGCCTATGTGAGTGAAATCCTCAACAGCGGAGAGCAGGTGGATGCTATCATTGCAGCCAATGATCAGTTGGCTGAAGGCGCCATTACCGCTTTAAGCGAAAACAGGCTTGCCGGAAAGGTATTTGTGACGGGACAGGATGCGGAACTGGGCGCCTGCCGGCGAATTGTCGAGGGCACTCAGGGCTCAACGGTCTATAAGCCCATAGACATCCTGGCAGAAGGTGCGGCGGAAATTGCCGTAAAAATGGCCAAGGGTCTGGAAGTGAACTCTGATACTGTAGTGTCAGTCGGAAATTATAATATTCCCAGTATAATATACCAGCCCCTGCTGGTTACCAAGGACAATATGGAAGAAACGGTGATAAAGGATGGCTTCTTCACCTACGAGCAAATCTACAGGCATGTGCCGTAAGCTATAATCTCCGGAATGTTAAAACTCTGCATCTACACATGGTAAGTGCCAGGGTGGTCTGTCATATTGAATGGCCATGGCTCTTGCTTCATTAGGGGTAAAGATATAGAATTGCGTTATATTCTTTATTTTTCCAGAGGAGGTTTAGTATGGGGAACTTTAGCGTGGAGCATAAAAATCCTGATGGCCTGTTCAAGTCGCCTGTTTTTAGCCAGGCCATAACAGTAAGCGGCAGAAGCAAGACCATTTATATTGGAGGTCAAAACGCCGTCAACAGGCAGGGTGAGATTGTAGGGAAGGACGATTTAGCCCTTCAGACCAAGCAGATCCTTGAAAATATTCAAGTCATCCTTTCTTCTGAAGGGGCATCCTTAAAGGATCTTATAAAGATGAATATTTATATGGTTCAGGGTTGTGATCCCCGTGCTGGACTGGGGGCTTTCAGAGAAGTGATGGGAGACCTGAAAAATCCTCCTATCATTACTGTCCTGTTTGTGGCAGGTTTAGCCAATCCCAACTTCTTAATTGAGATAGACGGCATAGCAGTGGTGGAGGATAAAGACTGAACGCTTTTCTTGTGATATAGCTATTTGCCATGTGACATGAGAAATAGAGGTCTTAAGCAGTTTTTGCAAATTACTTAAAGTATATTGTATACATATTGTCTGAAATATGCTATGATTAAATCCTTGGAACCCGTTGCATTTTCAGCGGCAGCTTTAGAACGCAGAAACCAGGAAAGGATTTAATTATGGTTATCCATTCAGGCCCCAAAGCATTGACAGAGTATGTATTGTATCAAAGCAAGCACAAGGCCAATAAGCGAAATATGATATTGATTGTGCAGGGCTTCCTGGCCGGTTTGTATATCGCCATCGGCGCCATAGGAAGCCTGAAGCTGTCGGCAAGTATTACAACCCCCGGTTTAGGAAGTTTTTTGGGAGCATTGGTCTTTCCCGTAGGTATCATTGCCATTATTCTCATGCAGGCCGAACTGTTTACCAGCGACTGTATGGTTATGACGGCAGTTTTTGCGGGACGCACAAAGATTACTAAAACTTTCAGAATACTATGTATCATTATTCTTTCTAACTTGCTGGGCGCTATTTTTGCGGCATTTCTCACCAACGCCTCGGGCCTTTTTGACGGGGCCACCGCTCAACTGGTCATTGAAAAGGCAATGCATAAAGTACATATGCCCCTGAGTCAGCTCTTACCCAGTGCCATTCTCTGCAATATCATTGTTTGCACCGGTGTGTGCCTTGCCTATAGCTGCAAGGAGGAGAACACCAAGATAGTGGTTCTGTGGCTGGCCATTACTGTGTTTGTTATCAGCGGAACCGAACACGTTGTCGCCAATATGTATTATCTGTTTGCAGCGCTTTTCTATGGCGCGGAGCTAACTGCTGCGGATATTTTCTATAATCTTTCGGTTTCAGGCATGGGAAATTTCATTGGAGGCGGCCTCATTGTGTCGGGCATCAATTACTTACTGGCTTATCGTGATATAGAAAAGCAGTAAATCATTCATTTAAGAATAAAGTACTACTCCCTTCACCCTGCAGTATTTTGCAGGGTATTTTTTTATGCAGCGTGACGGTCATTAAATCAGAAAGATACCAATTTCGGCATCAAACACTACCAATTTCGTCATTTCTCTTTTTTCAGGGTATTTTTTGATTATAATGGTACACGGTGATGGTATGATATACCGGATATATCCAGAGGTGGAGAAAACCAGGTTTTTTATTGATGTGCATACTGGCCATAGAATTCCCTATTACACCGCCAGAGAAATGGAAAAGCGGTATCCTGACGGAAGCTTCGTTATTATCGGAGAAATCGGCGGTCATAAGGATGCTCCGGCAGGCGGGGATCAGATCGCCTTTGGGGAAGAAAAGGCCATTCCCATACACCCTCGGGGGAGCGTTAAACCACCCTTTGAATGGGTGATTGGCTATGCCCCGGTACAGGAAAAAAGCTATGTGGCGGTCATCGGGGGAATTTTTCAGTTTTTTAGAGCTATAGTGGGCCAATTAAAGAAATTGATATAGAATCTCCTGTCTCATTAATTAAGTTATGGCATGGGCAGCGCCTGCCTTTTGCGCCATCATGTGCATCTTCTTTTTCCAATGGGGCGATTATTTTTTAAATACATTGTGGGCCATCGTCATGGGCGCATGCGGCTATTGTGCTCTGCGCGGGCTTTTGTTCGCTCGTCGCCAAAACCAGAAAACGAAAGAACGCCAGTATTTTTACATGGCAGTTCTGGCAGTAATCCTGCTGGAGTATTGTCTTTGGATAGCCTCCTGCTATTGGAAGGAAAGTAGCCTGACAAACCCCTATTTTTGGTTTGATATGCTCCAGACCGTCTCCTTCTTTACTGTAATTCCTGCACTGAAAAGGGCGGTGGCAAAATGATATATATCGAGAATGTTTTTATCTGCATTACTGCCCCGTTGATCATTGCTGTTTTATGCGCGGAGAAGCGCAACCGTTCTGCTTTCATCTTCTTCATTGCCGGAATGGGCATGTGCCTTATGTCGGCCTATATCAACACTTTTCTTGCCAGACTATATGGCGCTGATATCAAACAGGCAACGGTGGAGCTGACGCCGGTCATAGAGGATACCATGAAGCTACTGCCCCTGCTGTTTTATCTTCTGGTCTATGAACCGAAGCAAACAGAGTCGAGGAAGGCTTTTCTCTTCGTAGCAGCAGGCTTTGCGACCTTTGAAAATATCTGCTACCTCATTGACAACGACTCATCCAATATCCTGTTTTTTCTCATGCGCGGCTTTGGGACGGGGGCCATGCATATTGTCTGCGGTGCCATTGTGGGCTCCGGGCTTCTTTATGTATGGAAAAGGTCATGGCTGAAGGCATCTGGTACCTTTGGCCTTTTATGCATTGCCATTACCTTTCATGCAATCTATTATCTGCTCTTGAGCGTGGGGGGCACTGCGCAGACGGTGGGCCTGCTCATCCCCGTGCTTACGACCATTAGCGGTGTGGGAATCACCAGGGTGTTCAGAAAAAAGATAACATGAGTACATATAAATTCTCAGTGGGCTGCCGAAAGGCAGCTTTTTTTGTAGAAATATAGATTTTGGTGGGGAGTTTTTTTATTTTTTGTATCTAAGTCTATAGAGAGACCTTAATACCAATATGGTAAAGGAGCGTTATCCTTGGACAAGACTGAGAGGCGAGCAGTAAAGGTAGAACATCGTGTGGCTGCACTGCGCCGGAAGCATGAACGGCGAGTGATAAGCCTTCTGGCCGTGTCGAGTTTTATACTGATTTTCGGCCTTATTAGCATGCTCCCTGCTATTGGCGGGGGAGTGGGCTATGTTCCCGGCCTCTATGGCTCAACCCTGCTTTCGGAGGACGCAGGCGGTTATGTGATGACTGGCATACTGGCTTTCAGCGCAGCGGTGGTCATAACGGTGCTGTGCATTCGTCATAGTGACAGGAAAAGGCAAGAAAATAATCAAAATATCAATGATAAGGAGTGATTTTTGTTGATGAAGCAATCAAGAACAGTATCATTTTCTGATCCTGGGAAGCGGGTCGTGAGCTTTCTTCTGATGCTGGCTATGATTCTGACCATGGTTCCCCATACGACAATGGCAGCAGCCGATACGACATCGGAGGATACTCAAGGATAACGAAAAAAGCAGGCATGACGAACATGACCCCAATGACGTAAATGGTATGCATTTTTATGTATCCTCCCCAAAATAAGAATCTCTCAGTCGGCCTATTCTATCATGGTGCCTAATTTGTGTCAATTCAGGTGATACGTTGATACAATGCATTAATAGTGCTTTTAATGTTGTAATATAGTTAAATATAGTATGTTTTTATCTGGAACATAGGAAGATTTTGTTATATAATAGAGCGACAATTTAAAACTTCTGAGTAAACTTAAAGGAGCAACAGCATGAGGACAAAAATAGCCGTCTTACTGGTGATAGCTTTAGGGATGCTATCCTTATCCGCTTGTGGAAAGAATGATGTTGAGAAAGATGCCAATTTGGATGCGACCCCTTCAGTCACAAAACAGGTCAAGGAACCCGAGAATTCCCCGATAGAATCTGCTGAAACGGCAGAACCCAGCCCCTCTGAATCCGCACCTTCCGAGGAAAGCGTAGTCAGTATGCCTTCTGAGGATTTGGTCAGTGAAGACTTTCTTATGCAGGTTGAAGATGTGTTTACGATCACCGGAAGAGGCACTGTGGTCACAGGAACCATACTCTCCGGCTACGTATGGGTAGGCGCTGAGGTAGAGCTTGTGGGCTTTGGTGGCGAGACGAAAACCACCAGGGTCGGGGGCATTGAGGCGTTCCGTAAGCTCATGGACAAAGCTGAGGCCGGAGACTCCATAGGCCTTATGGTGAGTGACCTTAAGCGGGATGAGATTCAACGAGGGCAGGTCCTTGCAGCAAAGGGCTATATGTCAGCCACTAATGGTTTCATGGCAAAGCTTCGGTTTACTGATGACAAATGGCTCGGTGAATCGAAATTCACGGGCCAGTGCTATTTCTTCACAACCGAAACCACGAGTACTGTTGATTGTGATCCAAAAACCTTGGAGGACGGAACTGTGATGGCAGATATAATCACGGATGAGATACTGCCCATGAGAGTGGGGACCCCCTTCGAGCTGCGTCATTCGGGTGCGGTGATTGCCACTGGTGAGGTTACACACCTGGGGATCATGCCAAGGGCCGCGGAAATCAGCGATGCCGATAGAATAGGAATAATAGAGGTTACCTTAATTGAGACGGGTTCCCAAAAGGTTGAGGTGATCAAGGAAATCCGTGCCATTCTGGGCCTGGATCTGAAGGCGGCCAAGGAGCTGGTGGATTATGCTCCGTCCCTCATTAAAGAAACCGAGTCCATGGAAGAGGCTCTGGATATAAAAAGCAGGCTGGAAGGTCTGGGCGCAAAGGTCGAGATTACTGAACTTTAACCCTTCCATCGACATATATTGTGGTCGAGTCGATATGAATGGAATTGATTTGCCCGTCCCAGAATACCCCGAAATCAAAGAGCTGTCCTATGTCCCGAAGCTTAAAGTAATTTTTGCCATTGATGGTAAAGTCCTTTGGGTAGGCCTGCCAGGATGATTTGAAAAATATGTTGATTCATCGTACAATGTAAGCATAGTTGTACCACTCGGGAGGTAATTATGCAGGTTCGTCAGTCAGCAGAGGACTATCTTGAAACCATTCTGTTTTTGTTCAAGAAAACAGGGGCGGTTCGTTCTAAGGATATTGTCATGGAAATGGGGCTGTCCAAGCCCAGTGTCAGTGTTGCCATGAAAAAGCTTCGTGAATTGGGTATGATTGAGATGGATGAGGACAGCTATATCCGCTTGACGCCCAAGGGGCTTGAGGTGGCCACAAAGGTTCATGACAGGCACATGACCCTGTTTAACTGGCTGGTGAGCAATGGTGTGGATGCGGCCATAGCAGAAAAGGATGCCTGCCGCATGGAGCATGTTATCAGCAATGAAACCTTTGAAATGATCAAAAGGCAGGCCGAAAAGCAAAAAGCATAGAGAAACAGTGGCTTTCTTATTCAAAGACATTCCGGGCACAAAACCTGGGATGTCTTTTAGGTTTTTATGAAAAAAAAGGCCATGTAACACGTAATGCAACCTGCATGTTACATTTAGAAATTCAAATTTGGTTGTGATTTGGCTATCATCGTTTTATCATAGAGCTATTAAAGCATGGAGGTGCAGCATGGCTTTAGGAAGAAAAATTGCAGAAGCCAGAAAAGAGAAAAACCTGACCCAGGAACAGCTTGCCGATCTTATGTCGGTCACCAGACAATCCATATCCCGTTGGGAATCGGATCAGTCCTATCCCGAAATGGACAAGATAGTGCGTTTGGCGGAGATACTAGAAGTGAGCTGTGATTACCTGCTCAATGACAATTACACTGCTGCCCAGCCTAAAATGGAAAAAAGCAGCGCCATTACCCGGCTTCTCTACGGCCTGAAGGGCAAAAAGATTAGATTTTCATTCTATAACGATGCTATTGATTATGATCTGTCAAATGTGACCTGTGTTATCACCGACTTTGATGGGCAATGGATGAATGTGGAGTATCCCAAGGGCAAGAAAACCGAGACAAAGCTTTTGCCTGCTTCATCAGTACTCTCCATAAAGCTTGTGAAGGAGGACAAATAGCCCATGGACACTTTAGGAATGATTTTCGGAGCGGCAGCGCTGCTCTGGTGCATCAGCCTGTCGGGACAGGTGGAAAAGCTTAAACGTACCTTAAAGGAACACGGTATTATTCATTCTGATTATGCTTCACTGCGGGAGATCCTGATCAAGAACATCGGCAGGCACGTTAAGATTGAGTTTACGAGCAGTGCCAATGACTATGAGATTTCATCAAGGCCCTGCTTAATCGAAGATGTGGATGAGGACTGGGTACTTGTGAAGCTGGATAAAAACGAGACCGAAAAGCTCATCAGAATTGAGTCCATCAAAAGCATTCAGATTAAATAAAATGGATGATATATAAAACAGGGGAACAAGCTAAGGCTTGTTCCCCTGTTTTGCTTAATGCAAGTTAGGCTTCCTTTACTGAGGCAGCGATGACATCGGCCAGCTTATCCAGCTCGGGCTCCCTTTCGGGCTTCAAGGTGGAGCGAAGATCAATGGGCTCACCCAGAAGCTCCATCTGGGGCATGGCTTCAATCTGTTCCTTCATGGATTTCATGGCAGCACTGGCCCAGGTGTGATTGCCCAGTATCGATACTTTGCGGTTCTTCAAGCCCAGCACCCCAATATCCTTCAAGAGGGCATCCATGTTGAAGTACAGATGCAGGTTGTAGGTGGGGGAGGCAAAGACGATATGACTGTATTTCCACAAATCCGAGATAATGTAGGAAGCATGGGTTTTGGAGACATCATACATGCGCATATCCCGAACACCGCGCTGAGCCAGCTTATTGGCAAGAACCTGAACGGCATTCTCGGTATTGCCGTACATGGAAGCGTATACCAGCACAACGCCTTTTTTCTCAGGATCATATCGGCTCCATTTATCATACAGATCCAAAATGAAGGAGATCTGCTCGCCGCGCCAGATAGGACCATGCAAGGAGCAAATCATATTAATTTTAAGGCCGGCCAGCTTTTTAAACAGGGCCTGAACCTGAGCGCCATAGCGGCCCACAATATTGGCATAATAGCGGCGGGCTTCGCCCACGTCAAACTCATCAATTTCGTCGGCAAAAATATTGCCCGAAAAAGCGCCAAAGGAACCAAAGGCATCAGCGGAAAACAAGATGCCGTCGCTTATTTCATAGGTCACCATTACTTCGGGCCAATGAACCATGGGAGCGGTATAGAAACGCAGGGTTCTCTGACCTAAGGGAAGCTCATCCCCCTCCTTGACCTCCAGGTAATGGGAGGTCATGTCCATTTCATAGAATTGCTCCATGAATTGAAAGGTCTTTTTATTTCCCACCAGTTTTACATTGGGATAACGGCGTACAATATCCTCAATATTGGCACAGTGGTCGGGCTCCATATGATTGACGATGAGATAATCAAGCTGGCGGTCGCCCAGCACATGGGCGATGTTCTCAAAATACTGCTGGCTGATGGAGCGGTCCACCGTATCCAGCAAAGCGGTTTTCTCATCCAGAATTAAATATGAGTTGTAGGCCACACCATTGGGCAATGGGAAAAGGTTCTCGAAAAGCGCTAAACGTCTGTCACTGCCGCCTACCCAATAAATATTGGACTTAATCTCTTGTACACTATACATAACCTTCACCTTTTATCTCATTTTGATATGAATTTAACATAAAACTTCATGCTGATGCAAAAAAACAATAAATTCATATACATTTTATCATACCATATGGATTGCGTCTGTTGGTAGAAGTAACGAATTTTGATCTTGACTATTATCACAAATGAGAATATTATTATAAGTGAGAACAATGGAAGCGAGGTATGGCCCTTGGACAAATCCTTTGTTGATATCATCATGAATCCGGTGAATCAAAGAATTGCTCAATATCTGATACTGAATAAAACCGGTACCGTTAATGATATTGCAACAGAACTGTCGGATGTCTCAAAGCCCAGTCTTTATCGGCATATAAAGATGCTTCTGGATGCGGGCTTAATTGAGGTGGTTGAAGAAAAAGCAGTGAGGGGAACGGTTCAGAAAACCTATGCCCTTGTGGTATCGCCCCTTGGTGAGCCTTCTCAAAAGGATATTGCTCAGCTTGTTTCCTATACCCTTATGTCGGTGATGGCCTCCTTCATGACCTATTTTGCCAGGGAGGATGTGGATATGCGCAAAGACATGCTCAGTGTTTCGTCCTCAACCCTGATGCTCTCGGACAGCGAATTCATGGAGATGCTTGGCAAGATAGGCGAGGTGTTCAATGGCTATATTCGCAATAAACCGGGTGAGGGGAGAAAGCCCAGGAACCTTGTGTTCATCTCAGCACCGGTTAATATGGATAGAAAAGGAGAATGAGTATGCTTGAGATCAGGAACCTATCAAAAACCTACAGTGGCGGCAAAAAAGCAGTGTCCAGTCTCACCCTGAAGGTTGAGGCGGGAGATATCTATGGCTTCATCGGCCATAATGGCGCGGGAAAGACTACCACCTTAAAATGTGTGGCAGGTATTCTCGACTTTGAGGAAGGCGAAATCTTGATTGACGGACATTCCATTGTCAAGGAGCCCATTCTCTGTAAATCCATAATGGCCTATATTCCCGACAATCCCGATATTTATGAGTACTTAACGGGTATTCAATACCTCAATTTTATTGGCGATATTTATGGTGTATCGGCCCAACAGCGCACCGATACCATTAAGAAATACGCAGATATCTTTGAAATTACCAATGCCTTGGGGGATCTCATTTCCTCCTATTCCCACGGCATGAGGCAGAAACTGGTGCTGATTTCGGCACTGCTTCACCGCCCCAGGCTGCTCATCCTGGATGAGCCCTTTGTAGGCCTTGATCCCAAGGCTGCGGTTATTCTGAAGGAGACCATGCGGGAATTGTGCCGGGAGGGAAGCGCCATCTTCTTTTCCACCCATGTGCTGGATGTGGCCGAGAAACTCTGTAACAAGGTGGCCATCATCAAAAACGGTGAACTGGTGACCTTTGGAAATACCGAAGAGCTCATCCGGGACAAATCCCTGGAATCCCTGTTCATGGAGGTGGTCACCCATGTGGAGACAGATTAAGCTGCTTTCCTCTGTTCAGCTTTTAAATGTGTTCGGAATCAACGAGGCACGGTATAGTCGGGATGTCAAGAAAAAAAGGCGTCTGATTTTGATGGCCGGCCTCTATGCCTTCGTCATCCTGCTCATGGGCTTTTATATCGGCGGCCTGGCCTATGGCTTTGTGGCTATTGGAGCGGGGAACATTATCCCCTTGTATCTGGCTCTTGTGAATACCATGGTCATACTGTTTTTCACAATTTACTGGGCAGGGCCGGTGGTCTTTAATCTTAAGACCTATGACAACACCATTGTCCTTCCGGTAAGTCCCACGGCCATTGTTATCAGCCGCCTTCTGACCGTCTATCTTTTTAACACAGGCCTCAGCCTTCTTGTGCTTGTTCCGGGAGTTATCGTCAGCGGTATTTACTTAAAGCCCGGTCTTGTCTTTTATCTGACCATGGTGTTGGGCGCTTTTATTCTGCCTTTGATTCCCATGACCATTGCCATGATCTTAGGTGCGCTTATCTACGGTCTTTCCTCCCGAATGAAGCATAAGAATGTGGCCATCATTCTCTTTAGCTTTATTGTGGTGTTTGCTTTCTTTTTACTCCCCTTTCTCATCCCCCAGGGGGAAGGGGTTACTGAACAGGATATTATTAAGATGATTTCCGGAGCCATTACCCAAGCCGGAAGCATGTATCCGCCCGCCCTCTGGTTTGCACAGGGTGTGGTTGAGGCTAACTGGGGCAGCCTGCTTATCTTTGTGGGAGGCTCGCTCATCTTCTTTGGCGTCATTGCCCTGCTCATTGGCTGGAAGTTTAAAGCCATCTGCACGGCTCTGGGCAGCCATGCGGCCAAACGCAATTATGTCATGGAGACACAAATCCGCCGCTCGGTGCTTGGTGCCTTATACCGAAGAGAACTGCGCCGTTATTTTGCATCAAGCATTTATGTGATCAATACCTCCATTGGCTATCTGCTCTCGGTGCTTATGGCGGGAGGAATTACCTTCATTGGCATGGAGGTGATTCTCAATGAAGTGCCGCTTCCGCCGGGGATGGAGCTGTCCTTTATTCCATTGATTATGGCCATGCTGGGTGCCATTTCGCCCACCACCGCCAATGCCATATCCATAGAGGGAAAGCATTGGTGGATTACCCAGACCCTGCCCGTAGAGGCCGAGAGCGTCTATTTAAGCAAGCTCTTGGTGAATCTGACCATTGCACTGCCCTGTTATGCCCTGTCCACCATACTGCTCATCATCGGGCTTAAGCCCACGGGCCTTCAACTGCTATGCTTCATCTTCCTGCCCCTGGTCTATCATTTCTTCACGGCAGTACTGGGCCTGGTTATCAATATCAAAATGCCCATGTTCCATTGGGAATCGGAGACAACAGTGGTCAAGCAAAGCAAGTCAACCATCTTTACCATGCTCTTGGGCTTTGCAAGTGGTATTATTCCAATACTGGCGATTCAGAAGGTGCCCGTCCAATGGCATAGCCTGTTTTTGTTGGGGCTGACCGCTGTGGTAGCACTTCTGACTGTGATCCTGTATCAATGGACCCGCAGAATTCGTCTGAATCAAATCGGGTAGAAGCTATGACTGTCTTGACAGAATGAATATTGGAGGAGGTCAATATGCTGTTTAAGGAGACGCCCAACAAGGGTCTGCCCACCATTATCCTGCTGCATGGCGGGGGACTGTCATGGTGGTCCCTGCAGAAAATAACGAATCTCCTTGAGGATGATTTCCATGTGGTGACACCCATCATTGACGGACATGGGGAGGATGCTGAGCAGCCCTTTGTCAGTATAGAGGATTCGGCCTCCAAGGTCATAAGCTATATTGACACCCAACTCAATGGAAAGGTCTTTGCCCTGGGTGGACTTTCTCTCGGTGGACAGATTGTCACAGAGATTCTGTCCCAAAGAAAGGACATTGTTGATTATGCCATTATAGAAAGCGCGCTGGTACTGCCCCTTAAAACGGCAAAGCTGATGGCGCCGCTTAATATGATGTATTTTGGGCTCATAAAGCAACGATGGTTTTCCAAAATACAGGCCCGGAGTTTGGGCGTTCCGCCCGAGATGTTTGAGCTGTATTATCGGGACAGCAGCAGGATAAGCAAGCAAACCCTGATTGCTATAACCCTCAGCAACGGAAACTATGATCTGAAGTCAAGCATTGCAGATACAAAGGCCAAGGTTCTTATTATTGCGGGCGACAGGGAGATTAAGATCATAAAAAGGTCGGCGGAGCGATTACATAGGGCCATTAAAGGAAGCCAACTTCATTATGCCCCTGCCATGGTCCACGGCGAACTCAGTCTGAAGCATCCTGAGGAATATGTGGCTCTGGCCAGGCGTTTCTGGGAAGGCTAAATAAAATAATGGTATACGTACTTAAAGGCGGTGCATCGTCATAGATGCACCGCTATTTTACTTCTAAGAAATAATTTGAATAAAATTTTAAAATCATGTAATCTTTAAGGTAAGTTTGGTTTGCGAGGTGGAAATAAATGGATGGATTGTATCCTATGATATTCAAGAGAAAATCCTTCAGGAAATTTGATGATTCACTTTCACTGTCCAGTGAGGAGCTTTCCCGGGTTGAGTCTCAGCTTCAAAGGATTGAGCCTCTGGTGGATGACATCAGAATAAAGCTTCGGATAGTCAAACGGGAGGATACGACCTGCAAGCGCGGAGAGTACTGCCTTTTAGCCTATAGTGAAAAAAAGGACAATTACCTTATGAACATCGGCTATGTGCTGGAGCAGCTTGATCTATGGATGGCCTCCCAGAACATAGGCACCTGTTGGTATGGATCAGGAAAGCCCAGAGAAATGCAGCTTGACGGACTGGATTTCATCATCATGCTGGCATTGGGGAAGGCCCATGAATCCGAATTCAGGCAGGATTGCACCAAGGCCAGGCGCAAGGAGCTCAAGGATATCTGGACCGGGGAATACCTGATGGATGTGGCCAGGGCGGTGCGATATGCGCCAAGTGCCTTCAATACTCAGCCCTGGCGTGTTTTCAGCAGCCCTGATTCGCTGAAAGTCTCATGCTCAACCAAGGGTCATTTCATATTCATCCCCAAGGATAAGCGTATGGATTATGCTTTTATGGATATGGGAATATTCCTGTGTTTCATGGATGAGGCACTGAAGCATAATGGCTATGGCTTTAGCCGTGTGTTGGCTGCAAAACACGAGGAAAACAATAGTCTTATCCCTATTGCAGACTATATGCTCAAAGCATAGACGATAAACTTTGAAGGAATGGCAGGAGTTTTTATGATATTTGTCAGAAAAATGCATCCATCGGAGGCCCGAGAGGTAAGAAAATTAGCCAGCAAGGCCTTTCAGGGTATGGAACAGTTTTTTATCAGCAACCCCAAGGAGGCCTTGGTGGCCGAAATGGATGGAAAAATTGTTGGGGGTGTGATGATAAAATACATTGAAACAGCCGCTCACAAAGTCGGCTATTACGATTTCGTGTTTACCCATCCACAGTACCAGGGAAAGGGGATAGGAAAGGCGCTCATCAATAAAGCCACCGAATATCTGTGGGAGCAAGGCTGCACCGCTGTCTGTGCAGCCGTTAAGGATGATAATGTGGGCTCCTGGCAGTTGTTTATCAATAACGGTGTTCAGCGGGTCAGTCTTATGGAAACAGTACGACGCTTAGGCTTATTGACGGCCCTGAAGATATATTTCTTTACCCCGTTTTTTGCCAGCAATGGCATGGAACTGTATTTGGCGGTCAAGGAGGACGAGGTTGCGCCCAAAAGCCATGGAACGGGCATGCAAATCCTCCTTTATCTATTGGCCAATGCCCTGTTGTTATTATCGGGATTCCGTACCCGCTCAAACTTTTTTGTGTTCTTGGCTGCCGTTCTTACCCTGCTTTTGGGAGCCATAGCCGCGGGTTACATAGGTACCTTGCTGACAAAGGAAAAATGGCATTATAGGCTTAATAGCGGCGGTGCCTTTATATGCGCCGTTATTGGTTTCATTGGCGGCGTGTTCCCCATGATTGGGAACTGGTATCCTCCGCGCTTTGAAAAAACTGATGGGTTTAAGCGAGATATGGGTATTGTTGCTTTATGCGAATGGATTTTTATGATAATCGCTACCCTGGCTGGGGTGCTTATGCAAGAGCAATATACCTTTTTCAGCGCCATAGCGCTTGTGGGTGTCGTGTTCCTCATTTATAAAGCCATACCGTTCTATCCTTTTGAATCCTACGGTGGTCGCAGGGTTCTCGATTGGAACAGGGGCCTCTATGCGCTGATGACTGTCATATCCTGCGTCATTCTTGCTTATCAATTCACTCTGAACTGATAATGGAAAGTTTATCAACAGCACCTGTGCCAGTAAAGGCAATGCGGGTGCTGTTTTCATAGGGAAGGGTCTGAACAGGAAGTTAATTATGACTAACTTTTTTTCTGTGAGGGGTTGCATATTTTTGGGATATGGGTTATACTTAAGGTACAGAATGTATACAATATACAGTATTCAATCCTGCATAACATTATTGTACAACAGTTTTCCGAATCTGTATAGTGTATAAATATAAATCCGCAAACAGGGGGAGATAGCATGAGAGAGAATTTTAAGTCCGGCAAGTGGAATACACAGATTGATGTCAGAGATTTTATACAGAAGAACTATACACCCTATGACGGGGACGACAGCTTTTTGGAGGGACCCACCAAGAGAACTGAAGAGCTATGGGCCAAGGTCAAGGAGCTGATGAAGGAGGAGCGCGCAAAAGGCGGGATCATGGATATTGATACCCATACCATTTCCACCATTGATGCGCACCAGCCCGGCTATATTCAGAAGGAACTGGAAACCATTGTGGGCCTTCAGACCGATGAGCCCTTAAAGAGAGCCATCATGCCTTTTGGTGGTATCAGAATGGTAAGGTCCTCGCTGAAGGCCTATAACAGACCCATGGATCCTGAGGTGGAGAAGGTCTTTAAGTACAGAAAGACCCATAATGACGGCGTATTTGATGCTTACACCGAAGAAATGAAAAAGGCCCGTCATACGGGCATCATTACGGGGCTGCCCGATGCTTACGGCAGAGGCAGAATCATCGGCGACTATCGCCGGGTTCCCCTCTATGGCGTGGATTACCTGATAGAGAAGAAAAAAGAGGCCCTCAACAATTATGTCTTTGATATTATGATCACCCCGGTTATTCGGCAGCGCGAGGAAATCAGCGAGCAGATCAAGGCCCTCAACGAGCTGAAAAACATGGCCTTAAGCTATGGCTTTGATATCAGCAGACCCGCAGCCGACACCAAGGAGGCTGTACAATGGCTCTACTTTGCCTACCTGGCTGCCGTTAAGGAGCAGAATGGCGCGGCCATGAGCCTTGGCAGAGTCTCCACCTTCCTGGATGTCTATGCCGAGAAGGATCTGGCTGAGGGTAAGTATACCGAGGCGGAGATCCAGGAATTCATTGATCACTTTGTCATGAAGCTCAGAATGGTTCGTTTCTTAAGAACCCCTTCTTACGACGAATTGTTCTCCGGGGATCCCACCTGGATCACCGAGTCCCTGGGCGGTATTGGCCTGGACGGACGTCATATGGTGACCAAGATGACCTATCGTTTCCTGCATACCCTGGTCAACCTGGGGCCTGCCCCCGAACCCAATATGACGGTGCTGTGGTCGCCCAAGCTGCCCGAGAACTTTAAGAAGTTCTGTGCAAGGCTTTCAGTAGAAACCTCCTCCATCCAGTATGAGAATGACGATCTGATGCGGGAGAAGTTTGGCGACGACTATGGTATTGCCTGCTGCGTATCGGCCATGAGAATCGGCAAGCAGATGCAGTTCTTCGGAGCCCGTGCCAACCTTGCCAAGGCCCTGCTCTATGCCATCAACGGCGGCAAGGATGAGATTTACGGAGAGCAGGTGGGTCCTGCCCTGGCGCCCATCACCTCCGAGTACCTGAACTATGATGAGGTTATGGAGCGGTTTGATGCCACCCTTGACTGGCTGTCCAAGCTCTACATCAATACCCTTAATATCATTCACTACATGCATGATAAATACTGCTATGAGCGCATTGAAATGGCCCTCCACGATGAGGAGATCCTCAGAACCTCTGCCTGCGGTATTGCAGGACTTTCGGTGGTGGTGGACTCCCTGTCGGCTATCAAATACGCCAAGGTCAAGCCCATCCGAAATGAAAACGGGCTTGTGGTGGACTATACCATCGAGGGAGAGTTCCCCATGTTCGGCAATAACGACCCCAGAGTGGATGATATGGCCGTGGAGCTGGTCAAGAAGTTCATGACCAAGCTGAGCAAGCATAAGACCTACAGGGACAGCAAGCCTACTTTGTCCATCCTGACCATCACCTCCAATGTGGTCTACGGCAAGAAAACCGGGAATACTCCTGACGGGAGGAAGTATGGCGAACCCTTTGCACCGGGTGCAAACCCCATGCATAAGCGGGATACCAAGGGCTGTATCGCCTCCATGGCCTCGGTGGCCAAGCTGCCCTATGATTACAGCGAGGATGGCATTTCCTACACCTTCTCCATTGTGCCCGGAGCCCTGGGCAAGGTGCAGGAGGAGAGAGTGGAGAATCTGGTTAATCTTATGGATGGATATTTCAGCGACTGTGGGCATCATATCAATGTCAATGTACTGAACAAGGATGTTCTCATGGATGCCATGGACCATCCCGAAAAGTATCCTCAGCTTACCATCCGAGTATCGGGTTATGCCGTCAACTTCATCAAGCTCACCAGAGAACAGCAGTTGGATGTCATCAACAGGACATTCCATGAGAGATTCTGATAACTTCATCCATCGCATCCATAGGAAAGGGGAGTGGCAAAATGGAAGGCTATGTTCATTCAATCGAGACCTGCGGCACCCTGGACGGACCAGGCATCCGCTATGTAATATTTCTTCAGGGTTGTCCTTTAAGATGCAAGTTTTGCCATAACCCGGACTCCTGGCAGATTAACGCCGGAAGAAAGGTTTCTGTAGACGAGCTTATGGAGGATATCCTGAGATACAGGAACTACATTAAGACCGGGGGCGTAACCCTGTCAGGGGGAGAACCCCTTCTCCAGGCCAAGTTTGCGGCCGAGCTTTTCAGGGAGTGCAAGCGCCATGGTATTCATACCGCGGTGGACACTTCGGGGGCCATAGCCTTGAGCATCTGCAAGGAGGCCGTTGATGCAGTGGATCTTGTGCTGCTGGACATAAAGTCCATTGATACCATCAAGTGCGCGGATCTCACAGGAAAGGGCAACGAGGATGCCTTAACCCTTCTTAATTACCTGGAGCAGACCGGGAAGGACGTATGGATTCGGCATGTGGTGGTGCCCGGCATCACCGAGAATGAGGAAGATATTGAGCGCATGGCCCAATACCTCTCAAGGTTTACCGTCATAAAGCGGGTTGAAATCCTGCCCTTCCACAAAATGGGGGAGTATAAATGGAAGCAGCTTAACCTGAACTACGAGCTGGGCGATACACAGCCCCCGGAGAAGGAATCCATAGAAAACATCAAAAACATCCTGAGAAAATACAGGCTCAATGTGGTATAGCCAGATGCTATGCCAAGACAGGCACCGGACCATAAAGGTTCGGTGCCTTTTACTATGAAAATCCGTGCTATTAAAGAATTTGGAATGCTGCCTGAAATTGGTTGATTTACATTGATGAAATTGGCTGGTCTATAGTACAATAGAATAAAATTACAACATCGAGGTGGATGCATGGAAAACGGATTAAAGAAAAAGTACGGTCTTGCCATGGCCATTGCCATGGTCGTGGGAATTGTTATAGGAAGCGGTGTCTTCTTTAAGGCCGAGATTGTCCTTAAGGCCACCGGCGGAAATATGCCGCTGGGCATT
Organism: Bacillota bacterium; assembly: GCA_022702935.2. GTDB lineage: Bacteria > Bacillota > Clostridia > DSM-8532 > DSM-8532 > DTU059. The sequence continues at coordinate 46,293 of JAKIML020000086.1, forward strand.
GCCGCATGGGGCATTGTGGGACTCATTATGATTGTTTGCAGCTATACCTTTGCTACCATGGCGACCAAATATGAGAAGGTCAACGGTCTGGTGGATTACGCCGAAGCCGCTGTAAGCGACGGCTATGGCTATTATGTGGGTTGGTTTATCGCCACCATTTATAACCCCACCATAACCTCCGTACTGGCCTGGGTTTCGGCCCGCTATACCTGTGTGCTCCTAGGCTGGGATATTACCGGCGGGTCCTGTATGACCATTGCCTGTTTCTACTTAGTCGGAAGCTATGCCATCAACGCCCTTTCTCCCATAGTTGCGGGCAAGTTCCAGGTTTCAACCACTGTGATAAAGCTCATCCCCTTAATGCTCATGGCTGTGGTGGGAACTGTGGTGGGGCTTGCCACCGGAATAACGGCAGACAACTTTACCAAGGTGGTTGACAGCAGCGTTGGCGTGGGTGGAGGTCTTTTTGCTTCCATTGTCGCCGTGGCCTTTGCGTATGAGGGCTGGATTATTGCCACCTCCATCAATGCAGAGCTGAGGGATTCCAAGAAGAACCTGCCCAGAGCCTTGATTCTGGGTTCACTCATTGTGGTTTTTGTCTATATCTTCTATTACATTGGTCTGGCCGGTGCCGTAAGCACCGAGGCTTTGATGGAAAGCGGCCAGGCAGGTGCAAAAATGGCCTTCCAGAATATCTTCGGCTCAGTCTGGGGCTCCCTGATTTTTGTATTCGTCATCATTTCCTGTTTGGGAACCCTTAACGGTCTGATGGTGGGCACCACCCGGGGCATGTATGCCCTGGCTGCCAGAAACAGAGGACCGAATCCCGAGGCCTTCAAACAGGTGGATAAGGTCACCAATATGCCCACCAACTCGTCGGTCTTTGGTCTTTTCCTCTGCGCATTCTGGCTGCTTTACTTCTACGGGGCCAATCTCACCGAGCCCTGGTTCGGTCCCTTCTGCTTTGATACCTCCGAGCTGCCCATTGTGACCTTGTACGGCGCCTATATTCCCATCTTCCTCATGTTGATAATCAAGGAAAAGGATTTAAGCGGCTTTAAGCGATTTGTAATGCCCATTTTGTCCATCGCCGGCTGTATCTTCATGGTGGTAGCCGCATGCCTGGCCCATAAGATGGCCGTTGTATACTATCTGATTGTCTTTGCGGTAATCATGTTCATTGGCGTATTCTTCAGAAAGCCCAGAAAGACAGTACAGTAAAAAGGGTTATCCTATGATTGACAGTTAACAGAAGGCCATGATGTTCTCATCTGATAAGAAAATGAGAACACCATGGCCTATTTGCTTTTTTAAGGCAATTTAATCATATTACTTTGTCAAAGAAATATCAATGTACAGGGGGGGAGGACATGCTTTGTATTTTTTCAAATATAAATTTTCATTTATTAGCTTGGTATGTTATAATTTATCGAAAAATTGACTAACTGGATGCATTTTGGAAAGAGAAAGAAGATGTATAGAATAGCAATCTGTGATGATGAGATAGCCATTTGCGCACAAATTGAAAAGATCCTTCTGGACTATAGAGAAGCGGCCCATGTTGAAATGACCATCGACATTTATTTCTCTGCAGAAGAGCTGTATAGATTTCTTCTTGATGGAGTCGATTATGACATTCTGTTTCTGGACATTGAATTCAAGCAGGAAAATGGCATTCAAGTGGGTGAGAGAATACGGGATGAACTGAGAAACGAAACCATGCAAATTGTGTATATCTCCGGCAAACAGAGCTACGCCATTGATCTGTTTAATACGCGACCTTTGAACTTTCTGGTAAAACCGCTGGATTATCAGAAGGTTATCCAGGTGTTCAGAAAAGGGATGGAGCTATCCAATAAGAAACACCAGTATTTTACCTATAAGCAGGGGAAGAACATCAAGAAGATACTCGTCAAGGATATTCTGTACTTTGAGAGCCTCAATCGGCAGGTCAGGATGAAGACTGTCCGGGATACGGCCATCTTTTACGGTTCCCTTGAGGATATCTATGAAGAGCTGCATGCGTATCAGTTTTTTTACATCCATAAATCCTATTTGGTGAATTATAACCACATTATTGAATTCTATTATGAGAAGGTCATTATGTCGGACAGGACGGCGCTGCCCATAAGCCAATCACGAAGAAAAGCCATGCGTGATGTTCAGATTAGGATAGAAAAGGGAGAATAAATGATTCAGTTTTTGCAAAGCGAGTATGCCATTCTTTTACTATTAGTCCCAAGTTGCTTTATCTACTATAGTTACTTGACGGAAACATTCAGGAAGCCTAAGGTGAATAGAACGCTCACCTTGGCATCATTGATAACCTATTGTGTGCTGTTGCTTCTGTTCTATATCTTTGTAAACAATATCTGCAGTATTCTGCTCTTAAGTGTTGCTGCCTGCATACTATTAGCGTTCAACTATAAGGCCAATTTTTACAAGCGGGTTTTGACGGTGAACCTGTACTGTTTGGCCTTGTCATGCATTGAACATATACTTTTCATTATCTTCGACAGAGATATCAATGCCATCCCTGTATGGTGGCTCACCATAGCTAAGATGTCTTTGGCGGTCTGTGCTTTTCTGGGCCTGCTTAAATTTATGAAAGTTGACAGTAATATTGATTTGCAAGCAGTTCATGCTTTCCAAGCAAAAAGAGTACTATATCAAACAATTTGAATTCATGGAGAAATCTCTGAAGGAACGAAACGCTGAGAAGCATGATTATAAGAATCATTTATCGGTCATATCATCCCTAATCCAAATCAATGAGCAACAGAAGGCCCTGGAGTATATCACCAGAATAATCAATAATTATCAAAGCGCTAAAACATTCAGTTACTCCGGAAACCTGGAGATTGACAGCTTTATCAACTACAAAATACAGGAGGCCGAAAAGCATAATGTGCTCATGAACGCCGAACTGAGCATTCCCGAAAACCTTCAGGTGGATCCCTATGATATGACAACCATCCTGGGGAATATCATTGACAATGCCATTCAAGCCGCCAGCAAGGTAGACGGAGACAGAACCATAGACCTGAAAGTCAGCTATACCAAGGGTAGGCTTTTAATCACTATGACCAATCCCTTTAATGGAGAACTCAAATACGAGAACCAACGATTGGTTACCCTTCACGAGGATAAAGATAATCACGGGTTCGGGCTCAGCAATGTCAACGCTGTCCTGGAAAAATACAATGGAACCCTCCACATCGAGCATACCCATCAAACCTTTTCCATAACGCTATTGATGTTTATCAATAAGCCTTTAGCCTGTTGAGGTAGTGTCCTTGCCTGAGGAATGCCTCTTTTTCTTAGTTTACTACAAAAAAACCTTTAAATTTCTACAATGAGCAACAAATGGTGATAAATTTCGCTATGATTAGTGAGAGTTCTTACCTTAAGAAAAAATTATTCAAGTAAAAGGTGGTTTGAAAAATGATGAAACACAACAGATTCAAAAAGTACTTGCTCCTCTTTATCACCATGACGCTCTTGTTCTCCTTAGCGGCATGCTCCGGTTCAAAGTTCCCAAAGGCCGAAGAATCCTTGAAGACTTTTTTTGATTCCATTCAAAAAGCTGACTTTAAAACGGCTAATACTTACATGAAATCCTCTTCTTCACCCTTTGAGTTTGAGGATGAGGATCAGGAAAAGGTCACTAAGCTCATGTTCTCAAAGGTGAAGTATGAAATCCTTTCTGTTGAAGAAAAGGGCGACTCGGCAACAGCCAAAGTCAAGATTACCAATGTAGACATGATGGCCATCATGGAAAACATGTTTACCGATCTCTTTGAGATGATGATGAACGCCGGGGGAGAGATGTCTGATGAAGAAATAAACCAAATGTCCATGAAGTATCTTGAGGATAAAGTCTCGGCTGCCGATGCCCCCACCACAACCAGTGAGATTGAGCTCAAGCTGACAAAGAATCAGGATAAGAAAATATGGCAGATCGAGAATGATGATGCTATTGCCACTGCTTTAATCGGTGACCTTGGTGCATTATCGGAATAATCAGTAATGAAGACCAATGGGATTATAAAGGAAAGGTGGATTCTTAAGATGAAAAAAGCGGTTACTATTATTGTAATCATAGGTATTTTGGCCAGTATAGGCCTCGGGATAAAATGGCTGTCTGATTATAACGCTTACAAGGATGAGATTGAGACCCTCAGCGAATTTGCTTCATCAAGTTCCGCTGTTGCAGATTCCCTCAAGGAAATCAATACTCTGAAGACGACAGCCTTTGTTTTGATTGCATGCGGCATTATTGCTTTAGTAATCGTGTTCCTTGCAAAGAAAATCGGTACCAAATTAGCCGGTGGCATTATTCTCCTCACAGGTGTCATCCCCGGAATTTTATCCCCCAGCGCATTTATTTTTACTTTTATCTTGATCCTCGGAGGCCTACTGGCAATTTTTTCAAAGCCTCAAATTACTGAAGGCTGATTCTTAATCCCGACTGAGGATTAAAAACAGGACACAGAAAACTAAGCAGGGACTGTCCCAATGGCTGAAATTCAGCACCTTTGGCACAGTCTCTGTTTCTTTTTCTACTCGACCTGGCTTTCCTGAGATATAATATACATAGTCATCGAATTGTGGAACCATAACACGATTTTTCGTGCAAAAGGTTATTGTGGCCATCTAAAACAGGAAAGAGGCAGGGATATGACCAATTTCTATACTACCATTGCAAAATACTATGACGATATTTTTCCTATTGGGGAAGCACAGCTTAAGCTCATACAGGAATGCGCAAAAGAACCGCCCAAGATTATTCTTGATGTGGCTTGTGGAAGCGGCGGGTATGCAAAGCACTTAAGCGATATGGGCTATAATGTCACAGCCATTGACTTGGATGCCCTCATGATTCAAAGCCTTAAAGAGAAGGACAGAAAGATAGATTCCCGGGTTCTTAACATGCTGGATATCCATGAGCTTCCCGGAACCTTTGATGTGATCTTCTGTATCGGCAACTCCCTGGTTCATCTAAGCAGCCTGGATGAGATGGAAGACTTCCTTACATCCTGCAGGAGCAAGCTAAAGCCGGAGGGAAAGCTCATTCTTCAAATCATTAACTATGACAGGATCCTGGACAAGGGTGTCAGGCAGCTTCCGCCCATTCATAACCCGGAGAAGCAATTAACCTTTGAACGATACTACGATTACTCCCCCGAAAGGCACAGTGTTGATTTTAAGACCATTTTATCGGTGGACGGAATGGTGCTGGAAAACCATGTTGCCCTCTATCCCTTAAGGTCCGATGAATTGAAGGCTTTGCTGGATGCAACCGGCTTTAAGAATATCGCCTTTTACGGGAGTTTCCGCAAGGATGCCTATGTCCCTGCCGAATCCTATGCATTGGTGGTTGTGGCTCAATAATGTGGCGGACAGCGAAGGGTTTTAGAGAATGAAGAAAATAGTCATTGGGATTCTGGCACATGTGGATGCAGGTAAAACCACATTGTCAGAGAGTTTGCTTTACTTAAGCGGAAAAATACGAAAATTGGGCAGGGTGGACAACAAGGACGCTTACCTGGATCATCAGGAACTGGAGCGGGCCAGAGGGATTACCATATTCTCTAAGCAGGCCATGTTTGAAGTGGGAGACACACAGTTTACCCTGCTGGATACCCCGGGTCATGTGGATTTCTCCACCGAGATGGAGCGCACACTTCAGGTTCTGGATTATGGGCTTTTGGTGGTCAGCGGCGCTGACGGCGTGCAGGGCTATACCCAGACCTTGTGGCGTTTATTGGCCTTTTATGGGATACCTGTCTTCATTTTCATCAATAAGATGGATCAAAATGGCACCGATAAGGAACGCCTTATGGAAGAGCTTAAAAAGAAGCTGGGGGATGGCTGCATTGATTTTGGACAGGGGGAGACCCAAGACTTTAAGGAGCAGCTTGCCCTATGTGATGAGGGGCTGATGGAGGCCTATCTGGAAAAGGGAAGCTATGATAAAGGGCTTATTGACAAAGCCATCCGAGATCGCAAGGTCTTTCCCTGCTACTTTGGCTCCGCTCTGAGACTGGAAGGGGTGGAGAATCTCCTTCAGGGTCTTGAATACCATACCCTTAAGCCAACCTACCCCGATGCTTTTGGCGCCAAGGTGTTTAAAATTGCCCGGGACGATCAGGGAAACCGGCTCACTTATATGAAGATAACCGGCGGTTTATTGAAGGTGCGGGATGTGCTCACCAATGGGAGCTGGGAGGAAAAGGTCCATCAGATCCGCCTTTATTCAGGCCAAAAGTTTGAAGCCGTCAATGAGGCGGAAGCTGGTACGGTATGCGCCGTAACGGGACTTACCCAAACCAGGCCGGGAGAGGGTCTGGGTGTTGAGCAGGATTCAAGGAAGCCCCTGCTGGAGCCTGTTTTATCCTACAGAATTATTCTGCCCGAGGGCTGTGATCCCCGGGTTATGATGCCCAAACTCCGACTGATAGAAGAAGAGGATCCGGAGCTCCATATCCTGTGGAATGAGGAACTGAAGGAAATCCAGGTTCAGATTATGGGCGAGGTGCAGATTGAAATTCTGCAAAGCCTTATTAAAAGCCGATTCGGTATTGATGTGGCCTTTGACTCGGGCAGCATTGTCTATAAGGAGACCATCGCCAGCACGGTGGAGGGCGTGGGCCATTTTGAGCCCCTGCGCCATTATGCCGAGGTTCATCTTCTGTTGGAGCCCGGAGAGCGGGGTAGCGGCTTAAAGTTTGGGGTGGACTTAAGCGACGACGTGCTGGGCAAAAACTGGAAGAATCTTATTCTGACCCATCTTAGGGAGAAGGAACATAAGGGCGTCCTCACCGGTTCGCCCATCACCGATATGAAAATCACCCTGGTATCGGGCAGAGCCCACAACAAACACACCGAGGGCGGGGATTTCCGGGAAGCCACCTACCGGGCCGTGCGCCAGGGTTTGAAGGAAGCCGAGTCCATACTTTTGGAGCCCTGGTACAGCTTTCAGTTGGAATTGCCCGAGAAAATGGTGGGCCGGGCCATGACCGATATTGAGAAAATGCATGGGACATGCCATCTCACCCATGTAGAGGGGGATATGGCGGTGCTTGTGGGCAGCGCTCCCGTGGTCACCATGCGGAACTATCAAAAAGAGGTGACGGCCTATACCAAGGGTCTGGGGCGGCTGTTCTGCAGTATAAAGGGTTATGAGCCCTGTCATATTGCCCAGGAGGTCATTGAGGCCATAGGTTATGATTCGGAGCGAGACTCTGAGAACCCTACGGGCTCAGTGTTCTGTGCCAATGGCGCAGGATTCCTGGTGCCCTGGTACGAGGTTAAGCAGTATATGCATCTTGAGAGCTATCTGATGACCCGGGAAGCCCAGGAGCAGGAGACCCTTTCCCATAAGCCATCCACTTCGGGAGAGCATTGGCTGGACCCCGAAGAAGTGGATCGTATCCTTAATCAGACCTATTATGCCAACCAGGGCAAGAAGGGAACCTGGCAAAAGAGAAGGTCAGCCGCCGAAAGCTTCTACAAGCCCACCCATACCCCCATAAAGCCCGTGGAGCCAAAGGAAGAGTATTTGCTGGTGGACGGCTATAATATCATTTTTGCATGGCCCGAGCTTAAGACCCTGGCGGAGGACAATATGGACGGTGCCCGCGGCCGCTTGCTAGACGAGCTGAGCAAATACCAGGGGGTCCGGAAATGCCAGATCATCGTGGTCTTTGACGCCTACCGCATCCAAAGACATCGGGAGGAGATTCTGGACTACCATAATATTCATGTGGTCTATACCCGGGAGGCCCAGACAGCGGATCAATACATAGAGAAGTTTGCCCATGACAACCAGAAGAAGTACCAGATTACGGTGGCCACCTCCGACGGACTTCAGCAGATGATCATCCGAGGCTCGGGCTGCGGCGTCCTGTCGGCCCGGGAGCTTAAGCTTGAGGTGGACAGGATCAACGAAGGCGTCATGGAAGCCTATAAGGAACATCAGGCCCCAAACCGCCATCATATAAAGGATGCGCTTTCCCATGAAACCCGGGAGCGGATGGAAGCCCTTCTGGATCAGGACCCGCAAGCCTCGGAATAATCAAAGAGTTTTTTAACCAAATGCTGCATGGCCGGCGTAGGTTTGTTCCAATGCAGGGCAGGAAACAGGGGACACTTCATCAGTTTGACGCTGTCATACTCCAGCATCAAAGATAGTATAGGGCTCTTGCCGGTCTTATCGGTCTGTACGCAGTACCCGCAGCCATCACAGGTTTTGGTTCTGTAAAAAACCAACTCCTTAAGCGCATCATCCATTTGGTCGTAAGTTTTGATGACCTCGCTGAAGCGGGGGGATTAAAACACAAACAGCAATGGGTTTTGTCGCCGCCAATCATACTGGACGCGCATCAGGGCCTTTTGCTTTTTGGGGTACTCCTTCTCATAGGTCACCTGCCATTCGTTATATTCACAATGATATCCCTTGGCTATAAAGTAGTTCTCGAGCTCTTCAATATCCTGGGCGCGGCTCACCCGGCTGAACAGCTCGGCGGCCGAATACTGCTTGCCGTTAAAGCTGCCATGGAGAAAGGCGGTCATTCTGTTGTGCTTTGTTCTGTTGTCGGCCGGAATGCTGCTGTGAAGCTTCCAGGCAGGGAATAGTTTCTTGTATTTCTCATGGGTCAGTACATAGCCGTCCTGCTTTCTTCGCAATGAAGCCCAAAGCGTGGCAGCCTGTCCCTGTGCTTTTTGGAGATGCGCATAGCCTTTTTTGAGATTAGGAGCTTATCATCAACAGGTTCTCCATGTACGCCCAGCTTGAAAAAGAACTCATAAAAGTCAAAGAACTTCTTGCGGCTCTCCTGCATTTTTTCGATGAGCCCGGGCCTGTCATAATTCAGTTCGAAGAACTGATAACAGTCGTCGTGTTGATGCTCGTCATCAATTAAAGATAAATCGTCATTGATGATGTGCATGCTCTCATAGAGAAAATCGTACATTTCCCTCTGGGAGTCTTCACTGGCGCCGCAGTTCATCATGGGCTTAAAAATAGGATAGGTGGCAATGTAGGCCGAAACAATCCTGTTTCCAATGCTTTCATAGGAGGGAACCAGGGGAATGACAAAATCAAGAACAACATCTCCGTTTTCATCGGGATGCTGACCATGCAGTTCCATTTTCCAAACCCAGCCGTTGGGGGTATGGCCGGCATTCTGGATGGCCTTTTCAGTCAGGGTATGGGGATTGGCATAAATCTCGGGCACCTTGCCCTTGATCCGGCACCAGCCCACTTTTTCTCCGCCGATTTCGCGGATTGAAAAGCCCTCTGGAACGGTAACGCCTTCTTTGAACAGCATTCCGCAAAGGTATGAAAAGCCGCCCCAGCACAAGTCATAGTCTATCAGGAGGCCGACATAGGCATGGTCGTAAAGCAAATGGGATTGCGTTTCCAGGGTCGAAAAGGTGCCATCAGCGAAGCATTGCTGCCAAAAGGAAGGAATGCGGTTGGGATCCTTCATAGGGGTTTCAACATGATAACGTACTTCCTTGCCCACCAGATAGAGCCTGGGCAAATCCACAATCTCAAACTTTACGACCTCAGCCATTTTTATTAACTCCTTTAATTTAATATAGATTTATTTTCCAGGGATTACTAAATCCATCATACAGCAAATTCTTATCCCCGCCTAGTGAAAATTAGGACATTAACGTACATTTTGGCTGCAGTACGCCTACTTTCCTGCAACTCTTTCTTTATGCTAGAATAGGAAGGCTGAAAGGCATACCAACGTAAGAGAAAAAGGGGATTAACGTGGAGATCAGGATCAATAAAGCCATATTGCATATTTTGGACAACAACAGCCCGCAGCCTGTCTTTTCGCAAAGTGAGCTGGAGCTTAATGAAGGCATCGCCAACTATATTGCCAGACATATAGAGAAGCTGATAACCGATGATGGCACACGGGATGCCAGCTTATTTCAGGACTCGCCCTTCCATGCCTTTGCTGAATCCATACAGGATGGGGAGAATTTCCTGGGAGTGAGCATCGATATTGCTCAGCGATTACACAAAATCATGGTATCCAACATTACCATTCCCAATGCCGATCTTCTGGTGGCCATGGTCACCATTGATGCACAGGAATACCTGGCCCTCATCAAGTTCAACTATAAGGAGGGCTATACCCATTTTGTGAATTATAATGAGCAGGGCATAGACAATCAGATTATCACCCATAAGGTGCTGTTTGCCTCTGAAAGCCAGAAGAATGATGAAGGTGCCCTCATCCGCTTTGAGGACAAATCCGTCAAGGTGGCAGAGAAACCCTATGAGATTAATGGTGAGAAGACCTTTTACTTCTCTAAAATGTTCCTGGGCTGTTCAACCCATTACTCTCAGAAGGAAAGCCTGAAAATTGTCAACACTGTGGCAGCCAGAATCGGCAAGAAATACTTTGATGATAGCTTTGAAACTGCTTCCAGGGTCAAAACAGTGCTGCATGAACTGGTGGAAGACGATAATGAGATTGATGTGGAGAAAGTGGCCCACAGTGTCTTTGAAAGCAAACCCGAAATCAAGGAGGAATATATCAGCGAGATTAAACAGGCCGGGGTACCTGAAAGAATAAGGATCACCAGCCAGAAGGCCGAGAACAGGCTGAGCAAGCATAAGATTAAGACAGACAACGGAATTGAGCTGAGTATACCCATGGAATTGTACAAAAACAAAGACGTGGTGGAGTTCATCACCAACTATGACGGAACCACTTCCCTGATTATCAAGAATATTCAAAGGTTTATCAGTAAATAGGTATAGGAGAGTCATGATGAAAACAATCAATGAGTATTTTGATGAACAAGCCATACTGCATGATGAATTATTTATACAGAAAATGGGCTTGAGCGAATTTTATGACGCAGTAGAACATGCAATTAATCAATGCATCCTTAAGGACAAAATATTGGTGCTGGGTTGCGGAAGCGGCTTAGAGATAGAAAGAATAAAGCATCCGTCTTATGTTGTTGGCGTTGACATTTCACATAAAATGCTTGATGTCCTGAAGCAGAAAAAACTGTTTGAGGGTCTTCAACTGACCACTGTCTGTGCATCCATTTTGGACCTGGATTTTGGTGAGAACGAATATGATATTGTTCTTTCCTGCTATACCATGCATCATTTTAATGCTGAACAAAAAATGGAGCTATACAGAAAAATACATAGATGCTTAAAGGACCATGGCGTATTTATTCATGGAGATTCGATGGCAGCAGATTCAGACGAAGAGGAACTCCTCCGCCAAGAGGCAGAGGAGATATACAAAAAAGAAAATATGCCCTTTGCAAGTTTGCATGTTGATGCGCCATTATGCTGGCAGCATGAAAAGGAAATATTGGCTTCGTGCTCATTTGCGGAAATCTGCTTAATTAAGGCGTGGACAAAGACCAAGCTATACAGGTGCCTTAAGTAAGAAGCGTTTATTGGAGTTACACAAAAGATACTCCCCTGTGCCGCCTTCTTGCTTATAGGTCAATGCGTAAGGCGTGATGCTGCGCTTTTTTCTTAGGCTTGTGAAGTGCCCGATACTCTGACGGCGTCATGCCGGTATGCGCCTTAAAGGTATTGACAAAGGAGGACATACTGTGATAGCCTGCAAAATCAAAGGCATAGTTAACACTTTTTCCTTCCTCCAGAGCTTTTTTGGCGCAGCTTATCTTTTTACTGACCAGATATTCGGACAGATTGATGTTAAAGCACTGCTTGAACATGCGTGATACATATTCACGGCTGTAAAAGAAATGATCAGCAACCTCCGCCGTGGTGTTTAAGGCATTGAAATTCTCATCCACATAAGTTTTAATCTTCAAGATGTTATCGGGTATGGCCGATATACTGTCTTCACTGACCGTCGTATGCTGGCTCACAAGATTGATGAGCTGCATGATATAAGCAAAGGCAAGCATCCCCGATTCGGCTTGTTCCTGCCGCAATGTATATTCGATTTTTTCGAGAAGATAGAAAAGCTCACACTTTCTCTCGGGTGCTACGGTTCGGCAGCTTGCATGCTTGCTTCTGAACAGCATGGGCAGACTGTCGTGGCTGAGAAAATTAAAGATATCGGTACTGAAATACAGCACATAACGTTCATATTTGCTTTTTTCTGATAACTTTCCGGTGTGAAAGACTCCCGGAGGGAAAATGATAATATCCCCCTTTTTGGGGAAGATCTCATGGTCTTCAGCAATATAAGAAATATTGCCAAGTTCATAGACATCCATTTCAAAAAAGTTATGGGTATGCAGCTTCTCTGGAAAGGCTGTTATATCATAAGAATTCAAGCGATGGGAAAAAATCAGATGTCTTCCTATGTAAAAATCATCCCAACCATAGCGATTGGTGTACTTTTTGAGCCCTGGAAGAGTAACTGAATGGGGATGGTAACGTGCTGCCTTGTGCTCCTGAAGATAATTTTCCATGTTTCCTCCCGCAATATCACAGATTCGAAGATTATACGTCACACACAATGATTTTATTCAGATTAAGGGATGTTATAGTCTAACTATAAAATAAATCCCGGGATTGTCAAGGATGGATTTAATAATGAACGCTTTAAAGACAGTAGAGCATGTGACGGATATTTGTGTAATCGGAGGCGGTATAGGCGGCATCTGTGCAGCCCTTGCTGCCGCAAGAAATGGTGCCAGGGTTGTATTAATGCATGATCGTCCAGTGTTAGGCGGCAATGCCAGCTCAGAAATCCGTATGTGGATAAGCGGGGCCGGTACTCGTGTCCGCGATTTGCAGGAAACAGGTATTATGGAGGAATTGCTGCTGGAGAACATGTATCGCAATCCCAAGCGCAATTATAGCATCTGGGACAGCATCCTTTATGAAAAGGTACGCTTTGAGCCCAATATCGAGCTCCTGCTGAATTG